>NZ_JBFAOI010000045.1:0-1000 GCF_040675155.1 Micromonospora sp. NPDC049645 | reverse complement strand
CCCGGCGGGAGATCAACACCACATGCTCCGCGCCATGCCTGGCCACCCACCGAGCCACGTGTGCACCCAGACCACCGGTACCACCGGTGACCAACACCGTGCCCCGCGGCTCCCACACCCGCGGCGACTCATCCGCCCTGGCATGCACGAACCTGCGCCCATACACACCACTGGCGCGTACCGCGACCTGATCCTGACCACCCCACCCGGCCAGTACCGCGGCACAACGACGCGCTGCCGCAGCCGCGTCCCGCGACGTGTCAGGCCACACCGGGGGCAGATCAACCAGACCACCCCAACGGCGGGGATACTCCAACGCCGCGACCAGACCCAAACCCCACGCCTGAGCCTGGAGCGGATCAGCGGGAACGTCGAACCGACCGGTACCGACCGCGCCACGGGTCAGCACCCACACCCGCCCCGACACACCCGCCGCGTCGCTACCCAAGTCGGCGTCGTTCAGGCCCTGCAACAACGCCAGTAACTCATGCACCGGCGCCCGACCGGGCAGGAACACCACCCCACCCAACCCGGGCGTGTCCAACCCGGCCATCACCGACCGCAGCGCCGCAGCCACCCCCACCCGGGTGCCATCAACAGCTACCGGCAACACCCGCGCACCATGACCGACCAAAATCTGCTCGACCAGCCCGACCCACCCCGACCCCGCGTGATCAGCCACCAGATCCGCGCCATACACCAGAAGCCACGTACCGTTCAACACCGCCTCAGGACCACCGGTCAACGGCTCCCACACAACCCGGTACCGCCACGCGTCAATGAGCCGCCGGTCCTGACGGGCCCGCTGCCACGCCGACAACCCCGGCAGCACCATGGCCAAACCCTGCTCATCCACCCCCAACGTCGTAGCCAAAGCCGCCGCGTCACCACGCTGCACCGCCTGCCAAAACTCCGCATCAAACCCACCATCCACACCCCGCACCGGCAAACCCCGCACCGCCGGCCAATACCGCTGATGCTCAAACGGGTAGGTAGGCAG
>NZ_JBFAOI010000044.1:0-1118 GCF_040675155.1 Micromonospora sp. NPDC049645 | reverse complement strand
GGAGCGAGAACGCTACGGGTCCGGCTGACACCGGCCGGCGACGGCGCTGTCGCGGTGGCCGTGTTCGACACCACCGGCCAACCGGTGCTGACCGCCACCTCCTTGGTGCTACGACCGGTCACCACCGACCAGCTGGCTGGCGGGGTACCGGACGCGGCGCAGTCACTGTTCGCCGTGGAATGGGTACCCCTACCCGACACGGAACCCGCCGCCGCGCCGGTGGCTACCGAACCGGACTGGGGACGGTACGGGCAGATCGATGGTGAGCTGCCCACGCTCGTGGTCGCCGAGCTACCGGCCCCGGCCCCGGCCCCGGCCCCGGCCCCGGCCCCGGCCGATGCCGATGGCGTTGGCGTTGTCGAGGCGACCCACGCGGCGAGCGCGTTGGTATTGGGTTGGGTCCAGGAATGGCTGGCGGATTCGGCCACGGACGGTTCCCGGTTGGTGGTGATCACCCGTGGTGCTACCGATGGCAGTGACCTGGCCGCGGCCGCGGTATGGGGCTTGGTCCGCTCCGCGCAGTCCGAACACCCCAACCGATTCATCCTGCTCGACCTCGATAACGACACCGACTCCGGTCTAGACGATGACACCGACCGTGGTCTGGACGATGACGCCGACCGTGGTGGCGAATTGGGCAGGATCCTGACGGCGGTGGCCGACAGTGGTGAGCCGGAGATCGTGGTACGTGCTGGTGGCTTGTATGTCCGGCGGTTGACCCGGGCCGGTGGTGCTGGCCGGCTTTCCCTGCCTGGCTCTGATCGGTTGCGGGCTGGGTTGGATTCGGGTGGCACGGTGGTGGTCACTGGTGGGACTGGGGTGTTGGGTGGGTTGGTGGCCCGGCATCTGGTCGCCGCGCATGGGGTCAGGCGTCTGTTGTTGTTGTCCCGGCGGGGTCTGGCCGCGGCGGGGGCGGCGGAGTTGGTCGAGGATCTGACCGAGTTGGGTGCGCGGGTGCAGGTGGCGGCGTGTGATGTCGCTGACCGGGATGCTCTGGCGGGGGTGTTGGCGGCGGTGCCAGCGGAGTATCCGGTGGTGGGGGTGGTGCATACCGCGGGGGTGCTTGATGACGGGGTGATCGAGGCGTTGACGCCGCAGCGGCTGGAGACGGTGTTGCG
>NZ_JBFAOI010000043.1:0-1285 GCF_040675155.1 Micromonospora sp. NPDC049645 | reverse complement strand
ACCGGATACGCCTCATACAAGCCCCGGCCCATCCCGATCCGCTGGCTACCCTGCCCGGAAAACACCACCGCCAGCCGACCCGACCCCGCGACCCCCGCAACCACCCCCGGCGCCTGAACACCCGCGGCCAACGCCTGCAACCCATCCACCAACACCGACCGATGCTGACCAAGCACCACACCCCGATGGGCGAACACCGACCGGCCCGCCAACGCCCGCCCTACCGGAACCGGCCCTAGCTCGGGCCGGTCAGCCACGAACCCGGCCAACCGCTGCGCCTGCGCCCGCAACGCCGTCTCGGTCTTAGCCGACAACAACCACGGCACCACCCCGTCGGCCGGCAGCGGAGCCGGTTCATCACCCAACCCCGTGTCCGGTGCGGGTGCGGGTTCGGCTTCTTCGAGGATGAGGTGGGCGTTGGTGCCGCTGATCCCGAACGAGGACACCCCGGCGCGTCGTGGCCTACCGTTGGCCGGCCATGGGGTGGCCTCGGTCAGTAGTCGCACCGATCCGGTCGACCAGTCCACGTGCGAGGACGGGGCGTCCACGTGCAGTGTCTTGGGCATCAGCCCGTGGCGCATCGCGAGGATCATCTTGATGATCCCGGCGACGCCTGCTGCTGCCTGGGTGTGGCCGATGTTCGACTTCACCGATCCAAGCCGCAGCGGTTGGTCCGCGGGCCGGTCCTGCCCGTAGACGGCGATCAGCGCTTGTGCTTCGATCGGGTCGCCCAGCGTGGTGCCCGTGCCGTGCGCCTCCACCACGTCCACCTCGCCCGGCGTCAACCGCGCGTTGGCCAACGCCTGGCGGATCACCCGCTGCTGCGACGGCCCATTCGGAGCACTCAACCCGTTGGAAGCGCCGTCCTGGTTGACCGCGCTGCCCCGCAACACCGCCAACACCTGATGCCCCCGCCGACGGGCATCGGACAACCGCTCCAACACCACAACCCCGATGCCCTCACCCCAACCCGTACCGTCAGCCGCGTCCGCGAACGGTTTACACCGCCCATCCGCGGCCAACCCACCCTGCCGGGAAAACTCCACGAACGCACCCGGAGTGGCCATCACCGTCACACCGCCGGCCAGGGCCATCGAACACTCACCCGACCGCAACGCCTGCGCCGCCAGATGCACCGTGACCAACGACGATGAACACGCCGTGTCCACCGACACCGCCGGGCCCTCCAGGCCCAACGTGTACGCCACCCGCCCCGAGGCCACGCTTCCGCTGGTCCCGGTGCCGTATCCGTCGGTCTCGGCCGGGCTCGCCGCCAACTGCATGG
>NZ_JBFAOI010000042.1:0-1410 GCF_040675155.1 Micromonospora sp. NPDC049645 | reverse complement strand
GTGTACGGGCCGGTGTTTCAGGGATTGCGGGCGGTGTGGCGTTCCGACCGGGAGGTGTACGCCGAGGTGACACTGCCCGAGCACGTCGCGGCGGACGGGTTCGGGTTGCATCCGGCGGTGTTGGACGCGGCGTTGCACCCGATCGGGTTGACCGGGCTGCTCGACGACGAGGCGGTGTTGCCGTTCACGTGGAGTGGGGTACGGCTGTACGCGACCGGAGCGAGAACGCTACGGGTCCGGTTGACACCGGCCGGCGACGGCGCTGTCGCGGTGGCCGTGTTCGACACCACCGGCCAACCGGTGCTGACCGCGACCTCCTTGGTGCTGAGGCCGGTCACCACCGACCAACTGGCCGGCGGGGTACCGGACGCGGCGCAGTCACTGTTCGCCGTGGAATGGGTACCCCTACCCGACACGGAACCCGCCGCGGAGCCTGATGCCATGTCGGTGACTGCCGAGCCGATCTGGGGACGGTACGGGCAGATCGATGGTGAGCTGCCCACGCTCGTGGTGGCTGAGCTACCGGCCCCGGCCGATGCCGATGCCGATGCCGGTGGTGTTGTTGAGGCCACGCACGCGGCGAGCGCGTTGGTGTTGGGGTGGGTTCAGGAATGGTTGGCTGATCCGGCCACGGACGGTTCCCGGTTGGTGGTGATCACCCGTGGTGCTACCGACGGCAGTGACCTGGCCGCGGCCGCGGTATGGGGACTGGTCCGCTCCGCGCAGTCCGAACACCCCAACCGATTCATCCTGCTCGACCTCGACCTCGACCTCGACCTCGACGACGACACCGACCCCGCTCTGAACGACGACACCGACCCCGGTCTGGACGATGACACCGACCCCGGTCTGGACGACGCCGACTACGGCCTGGAGGCGGCCCGGCGGCGAGCCGACGATGACGCCGACCGTGGTGGCGAGTTGGGCAGGGTCCTGGCGGCGGTGGCCGACAGTGGTGAGCCGGAGATCGCGGTACGTGCTGGTGGCTTGTATGTCCGGCGGTTGACCCGGGCCGGTGGTGCTGGTCGGTTGTCTTTGCCTGGCTCTGATCGGTTGCGGGATGGGTTGGATTCGGGTGGCACGGTGGTGGTCACTGGTGGGACTGGGGTGTTGGGTGGGTTGGTGGCCCGGCATCTGGTCGCCACGCACGGGGTCAGGCATCTGTTGTTGTTGTCCCGGCGGGGTCTGGCCGCGGCGGGGGCGGCGGAGTTGGTCGAGGATCTGACTGAGTTGGGTGCGCGGGTGCAGGTGGCCGCGTGTGATGTCGCTGACCGGGATGCTCTGGCGGGGGTGTTGGCGGCGGTGCCGGCCGGGCATCCGGTGGTGGGGGTGGTGCATACCGCGGGGGTGCTTGATGACGGGGTGATCGAGGCGTTGACGCCGCAGCGGCTGGAGACGGTGTTGCGGGCG
>NZ_JBFAOI010000041.1:0-1424 GCF_040675155.1 Micromonospora sp. NPDC049645 | reverse complement strand
CTGGCCGAGGCGGTCGGTCGGGGCGAGGACTTCCTCGCGGTGGCTGACGTGGACTGGGCCCAGTTCACCCAAGCGTTCACCTCCGCACGCCCGAGTGCGCTCCTAGCCGGGCTACCCGAGGTCCAAGCCGCCGTCACCGACGCCGAGGCCGGCCCGGGCGATGATTCAGCACTGGCCACCCAGTTGCGGACCTTGACCGATCCGCAGCGCCACCAGAGAGTCCTCGAGCTGGTACGTACCCACGCGGCCACAGCCCTTGGCCACGACACCGCCCAAGCGATCGAACCTGACCGGGCGTTCCGCGAACTCGGCTTCGACTCGCTGACCGCGGTGGAACTACGCAACCGACTGGCCACCGCAACCGGACTGCCACTGCCAGCCACGCTGGTCCTCGACTACCCCAGTGCGGAGGTGTTGACCGACCATCTGACGGACCTGCTGCTTGGCAAGAGCGCTGCCGTGACTGTCGCGCCGGTGGCGGTCGGTGCGGATGGCGATGAGCCGGTGGCGATTGTGGGGATGGGGTGTCGGTATCCGGGTGGGGTTGGTGACCCGGACGGGTTCTGGCAGCTGCTGGTCGAGGGTGTCGACGCGGTGGGCGAGTTCCCCGCGGATCGGGGTTGGGACCTGACGGCGCTGGACGGCCCCGGCCGGCAGCAGTCGGGGGCCTGGTACGGGACATTCCTTTCCGGGGCCGGGATGTTCGACGCGGGGTTCTTCGGGATCAGTCCGCGGGAGGCCGTGGCGATGGATCCGCAGCAGCGGCTGTTGTTGGAGGTTTCCTGGGAAGCGTTGGAACGGGCCGGGATCGACCCGTCCGGGCTACGCGGGTCCGACACCGGCGTGTATGTGGGCACCAACGGGCAGGACTACATCTCGGTGATCGGCGACGGGCAGACCGGTAGCGAGGGACATCTCCTTACCGGCAACGCGGCGAGTGTCATGTCCGGGCGGGTGGCGTACACGTTGGGCCTGGAGGGTCCGGCGGTGTCGGTGGACACGGCGTGTTCGTCGTCGCTGGTCGCGGTGCATCTGGCGGCGCAGGCGTTGCGGTCGGGTGAGTGTTCGATGGCCCTGGCCGGCGGTGTGACGGTGATGGCCACTCCGGGTGCGTTCGTGGAGTTTTCCCGGCAGGGTGGGTTGGCCGCGGATGGGCGGTGTAAACCGTTCGCGGACGCGGCCGACGGCACAGGCTGGGGTGAGGGTGTCGGGGTTGTGGTGTTGGAGCGGTTGTCGGATGCCCGTCGGCGGGGGCATCAGGTGTTGGCGGTGTTGCGGGGCAGCGCGGTCAACCAGGACGGCGCCTCGAACGGGTTGAGTGCTCCGAACGGGCCGTCGCAGCAGCGGGTGATCCGCCAGGCGTTGGCCAACGCGCGGTTGACGCCGGGCGAGGTTGATGTGGTGGAGGCGCACGGCACGGGCAC
>NZ_JBFAOI010000040.1:0-1427 GCF_040675155.1 Micromonospora sp. NPDC049645 | reverse complement strand
AATGTCCCGTACCAGGCCCCCGACTGCTGCCGGCCGGGGCCGTCCAGCGCCGTCAGGTCCCAACCCCGATCCGCGGGGAACTCGCCCACCGCGTCAACACCCTCGACCAGTAACTGCCAGAACCCGTCCGGGTCACCAACCCCACCCGGATACCGACACCCCATCCCCACGATCGCCACCGGCTCGTCGAGCACAGTGGCTGCGGCGACCGGTTTAGTTGCCGGCTCAGAAGCCCCGTCCAACCGCTGCTGCAGGTATTCCTGTAGCGCCACGGGCGTGGGGTAGTTGAATAGCAGGGTGGTCGGCAGCCGCAGCCCTGTCACCGCGGCGAGTCGGTCACACATTTTGATGGTGGCGTATGAGTCGAAGCCCTGCTCCCTAAAGCTCCGGTCAGCGTCGACATCCTGCGGCCCGGCATGACCAAGCACTGCGGCCGCATGGGTACGGATCAGGTCAAGGAGTTGCCACTCGCCCCCACCCGCTGCCGGCTCGATTCTCACACCGGCTTCACCAGGGCGGTCCCGCATCGCGGAGCGTTCGGTCTCGGCAAGGTCGAGCGTGGCCGCGCCGGCCTCGATGTCATGCCGCTCGACCGCGTCCTGGGACTGGTCGATCGCGGCGCTATTGCGGCCAGGGAACTCCGCCAGCGTGTCCGGGAGCCAGTGGCGCTGGCGCTGGAACGGGTATGTTGGCAGCGGCACGCGTCGGGGCAGGTCACCGGCAAAGGTCGGGGTCCAGTCGATGGTGATACCCGCGACGTGGAGGGTGGCCATCGAGCGGAGCCACCGCTCCCGTCCGCCGTCGTCACGACGCAGGGTGCCAGTCACGACCAGGTCCTCACCGGCCTGCTCCACCGCCATGGTCAGCACCGGATGCGAGCTGACTTCCACGAACGTCTCATGACCGGCTTCGGTCAGTGCCTGGACCACCTCAGCGAACCGGACCGTGTGTCGCAGATTGCGGTACCAGTAGTCACCGTCAAGGCTGACGGTATCGACCTGCGCCGCTTGCAAGGTCGAGTAGAACGGCACCCGCCCCCCACCAGGCCGCACGTCGGCCAGGTCTGCGCGCAGCCGGTCACGGATCGCCTCTACCTGCACCGAATGGGAGGCGTAATCCACCGCGATCCGCCGCACACCCAACTGCGCGTGCGCCCGCATGAACTCCTCACACGCCGCCGTGGTCCCAGACACCACCACCTGCGCCGGACCGTTGACCGCCGCGACCGACAGGTCCTCACCCCACCCGGTGATCAGCTGTTGCACCTCGTGCAAAGGCGCGGGCACCGACACCATGCCCCCCGACCCCGACAAGGCCACGATCGCCCGGCTGCGCAACGCCACCACCCGAGCCCCGTCGTCCAACGACAGGCCACCGGCCACACACGCCGCCGCGATCTCACCCTGACTGTGTCCCACCACCGCCGA
>NZ_JBFAOI010000039.1:0-2091 GCF_040675155.1 Micromonospora sp. NPDC049645 | reverse complement strand
TCAGCCACGAACCCGGCCAACCGCTGCGCCTGCGCCCGCAACGCCGTCTCGGTCTTAGCCGACAACAACCACGGCACCACCCCACCCGACAGCGGTACCGCCAGCGACTCCTGACCCGAACCCACCGCGTCGGCCAGTGTGTCCCGCGGCGACTCGAACGGTTCGGCGTCCTGCACGCTCCCGGGCGGTTCGGCTTCTTCCAGGATGAGGTGGGCGTTGGTGCCGCTGACTCCGAACGAGGACACCCCGGCGCGTCGTGGCCTACCGTTGCCGGGCCATGGTGTGGCCTCGGTCAGTAGCCGCACCGAACCAGCCGACCAGTCCACATGCGAGGACGGGGCGTCCACGTGCAGTGTCTTGGGCATCAGCCCGTGGCGCATCGCGAGGATCATCTTGATGATCCCGGCGACGCCCGCGGCTGCCTGGGTGTGGCCGATGTTCGACTTCACCGACCCCAACCGCAACGGCTGGTCCGCCGGCCGGTCCTGCCCGTACGCGGCGATCAACGCTTGTGCCTCGATCGGGTCACCCAGCGTGGTGCCCGTACCGTGCGCCTCCACCACATCAACCTCGCCCGGCGACAACCGCGCGTTGGCCAACGCCTGGCGGATCACCCGCTGCTGCGACGGCCCGTTCGGAGCACTCAACCCGTTGGAAGCGCCGTCCTGGTTGACCGCGCTGCCCCGCAGCACCGCCAACACCTGATGCCCCCGCCGGCGGGCATCGGACAACCGCTCCAACACCACAACCCCGACACCCTCACCCCAACCCGTACCGTCGGCCGCGTCCGCGAACGGTTTACACCGCCCATCCGCGGCCAACCCACCCTGCCGGGAAAACTCCACAAACGCACCCGGAGTCGCCATCACCGTCACACCGCCGGCCAGAGCCATCGAACACTCACCCGACCGCAACGCCTGCGCCGCCAAATGCACCGCGACCAACGACGACGAACACGCCGTGTCCACCGACACCGCCGGACCCTCCAAGCCCAACGTGTACGCCACCCGCCCCGAGGCCACGCTTCCGCTGGTCCCGGTGCCGTATCCGTCGGTCTCGGCCGGGCTCGCCGCCAACTGCATGGCGTAGTCGTGGTACATGAGGCCCACATACACGCCGGTGTCCGACCCGCGTAGCCCGGACGGGTCGATCCCGGCCCGTTCCAACGCCTCCCAGGAAACCTCCAACAACAACCGCTGCTGCGGATCCATCGCCACAGCCTCCCGCGGACTGATCCCGAAGAACCCCGCGTCGAACAACGCCGCATCCGTCAGGAACCCACCCTCCCGGACGTAACTGGTCCCCGACCGCGCCGGATCCGGGTCATACAACGACTCGACATCCCAACCCCGATCGGCGGGGAAACCACTCACCGCGTCGACACCCTCGAGCAGCAACTGCCAGAACCCGTCCGGATCACCCACCCCACCCGGATACCGACACCCCATCCCCACAATCGCCACCGGCTCATCAACACCGGCACCGACCACCACCGGCGCGACGACGTCGGTCTGCTCACCGAGCAACTCGGTCAGCAGATACCTGGCCAACACCACCGGTGTCGGGTAGTCGAAGACCAGCGTGGCCGGCAACGACAGCCCGAAAGCGGTGGCCAGACGGTTACGTAGTTCCACCGCGGTCAACGAGTCGAAGCCCAGTTCGCGGAACGCGCTGTCCTGGTCGATCGTCGTTGGGTCGGCGTGGCCGAGTACGACGGCGACCTGCGCCCGTACCAGTTCCAGGACTGCCCGCTGGCGTTCCTCAACTCCCATAACGGCCAACCTGGCGGCCAGATCCACCGGCGCATCGGCGGTGATCGCCGCCCGGCGGGCGATCCCGCCGGCCAACACCCGCCACAACGGTGGCACACCACTGGCGCCGGTACGACGCAGCGCGGGCAGGTCCACCCGCATCGGCACCAACTGCGCCCGGTCAGTACGCACCGCAGCGTCGAACAACGCCAAGCCCTCTTCGGAGGACAGGGCAAGGACACCGCTGCGTCGCATCCGGTCCAGGTCGACCTCGTCGAGGTGCCCGGTCATCTCCGACTGCTGGGCCCACAGCCCCCACGCCAACGACTGCCCGACCAGA
>NZ_JBFAOI010000038.1:0-2505 GCF_040675155.1 Micromonospora sp. NPDC049645 | reverse complement strand
CCTCCGAGCAGGGCCTGGCGTTGTTCGACACCGCAATACGCACCAACCAACCGCAACTCGTACCGATCCGGGTGGACCTGCCCGCACTACGCCGTACCGGCGCCGGTGCTGTGCCACCGCTGTGGCAAACGCTGGCCGGCGGGACCGCCCGCCGGGCCGCGACCACCACCGACACGCGAGTAGACCTCGCCACCAGGCTGGCCGCTATGGGAGTCGAGGAACGCCAGCGAACAGTCCTGGAACTGGTACGCGCACAAGCCGCCGTCGTACTCGGCCACGCCGACCCAACGACGATCGACCCGCACAGCGCGTTCCGCGAACTGGGCTTCGACTCGTTGACCGCGGTGGAACTACGTAACCGGCTGGCCACCGCGACCGGGCTGTCACTGCCGGCCACGCTGGTCTTCGACTACCCCACCCCCGCCGAACTCGGCCGCGAGCTGTGGACGCGAGTTGTGCCAGAGGAGAAGACGCCCGCAAATGCCCTGCAGTCCGACTTGGACCGGATCGAGCAGGCTATACGCACGTTGGCCCCGGGAGATGGCAGAGATCCAACGCAGCTGGCGGACCGCCTGCGTGAGCTGGTGCGCAGGCTCGAGGCCCAGACGGGCGGCCACGAGGCAATCCCGGTGATCGACACCTATGCGGCCTCCGATGACGAGCTGTTCGACGTTCTCGACAAGATCGTAAGCTCCGAGGGAGGGCGAACGGCGTGAGCAACGATGAGAAGCTGCGGACATATCTGCGACAGGCCACGGACAACCTGCTGGAGACCCGGCGACGCCTGCACGAGATTCAGGATCGGGTGACTGAGCCCATCGCCGTGGTCTCGATGGCCTGCCGGTTCTCGGCCGGCATAGATACCCCGGAACAGTTCTGGAATCTCATTGCCGCGGGTGACGACGCCATCGGGCCATGGCCGATGGATCGGGGTTGGGATGTCGAGTCGTTGTATGACCCGGATCCGGCGCGGTCGGGGACCAGCTACGTCCGGGAGGGTGGGTTCCTGACGGATCCGGCGTTGTTCGACGCGGGGTTCTTCGGGATCAGTCCGCGGGAGGCTGTGGCGATGGATCCGCAGCAGCGGTTGTTGTTGGAGGTTTCCTGGGAGGCGTTGGAGCGGGCGGGGATCGACCCGTCCGGGCTGCGTGGGTCGGACACCGGTGTGTATGTGGGCACGACCGGGCAGGACTACATCTCGGTGATCGGCGACGGGCAGACCGGTAGCGAGGGACATCTCCTTACTGGCAATGCGGCGAGTGTGATGTCGGGGCGGGTGGCGTACACGTTGGGCCTGGAGGGTCCGGCGGTGTCGGTGGACACGGCGTGTTCGTCGTCGTTGGTCGCGGTGCATTTGGCGGCGCAGGCGTTGCGGTCGGGTGAGTGTTCGATGGCCCTGGCCGGCGGTGTAGCGGTGATGGCGACTCCGGGTGCGTTTGTGGAGTTTTCCCGGCAGGGTGGGTTGGCGGCGGATGGGCGGTGTAAACCGTTCGCGGACGCGGCTGACGGTACGGGTTGGGGTGAGGGTGTCGGGGTTGTGGTGTTGGAGCGGTTGTCGGATGCCCGTCGGCGGGGGCATCAGGTGTTGGCGGTGTTGCGGGGCAGCGCGGTCAACCAGGACGGCGCTTCCAACGGGTTGAGTGCTCCGAATGGGCCGTCGCAGCAGCGGGTGATCCGCCAGGCGTTGGCCAACGCGCGGTTGACGCCGGGCGAGGTTGATGTGGTGGAGGCGCACGGCACGGGCACCACGCTGGGCGACCCGATCGAAGCACAAGCGCTGATCGCCGTCTACGGGCAGGACCGGCCCGCGGACCAACCGTTGCGGTTGGGGTCGGTGAAGTCGAACATCGGCCACACCCAGGCAGCAGCAGGCGTCGCCGGGATCATCAAGATGATCCTCGCGATGCGCCACGGGCTGATGCCCAGGACACTGCACGTGGACGCCCCGTCCTCGCACGTGGACTGGTCGGCCGGGTCGGTGCGACTACTGACCGAGGCCACCCCATGGCCCGGCAACGGTAGGCCACGACGCGCCGGGGTGTCCTCGTTCGGGATCAGCGGCACCAACGCCCACCTCATCCTCGAAGAAGCCGAACCGTTCGAGTCGCCGCGGGACACACTGGCCGACGCGGTGGGTTCGGGTCAGGAGTCGCCGGTGGTGCCGGCCGACGGGGTGGTGCCGTGGTTGTTGTCGGCTAAGACCGAGACGGCGTTGCGGGCGCAGGCGCAGCGGTTGGCCGGGTTCGTGGCGGATCGGCCTGAGGTGGGGCCGGTTGCGGTGGGGCGGGTGTTGGCGGGCCGGTCGGTGTTCGCGCATCGGGCGGTGGTGGTGGCTGGGGAGGTGGACGGGTTCCTGGCGGGGTTGCGGGATCTGGACGCGTCGCCGGTGGTGGTGCGGGGTGTCGCGGCCGGTGCGGGTGGTGGGGCGGGTCCGGTGTTTGTGTTTCCGGGTCAGGGTGCGCAGTGGGTGGGCATGGGTGTGGCGTTGTGGGACGCCGAGCCGGT
>NZ_JBFAOI010000037.1:3840-5214 GCF_040675155.1 Micromonospora sp. NPDC049645 | reverse complement strand
CTGGAAGATTGTCCGGCGGTGTCCTACTCTCCCACACCCTCACGAGTGCAGTACCATCGGCGCTGGAGGGCTTAGCTTCCGGGTTCGGAATGTAACCGGGCGTTTCCCCTCCGCCATGACCGCCGTAACTCTATGAACATATCAAACAACCCCGGCACACACTCACGGGTGTTCGCTTGTTCAGAGTTGCACAGTGGACGCGTAGCAGCTTAGTAGTCAAGTCCTCGGCCTATTAGTACCGGTCAACTGAACCCGTTACCGGGCTTACATTTCCGGCCTATCAACCCAGTCGTCTAGCTGGGGGCCTTACCCCACCAAAGGTGGGTGGGATACCTCATCTTGAAGCAGGCTTCCCGCTTAGATGCTTTCAGCGGTTATCCCTTCCGAACGTAGCTAACCAGCCGTGCCCTTGGCAGGACAACTGGCACACCAGAGGTTCGTCCGTCCCGGTCCTCTCGTACTAGGGACAGCCCTTCTCAAGTATCCTACGCGCACGGCGGATAGGGACCGAACTGTCTCACGACGTTCTAAACCCAGCTCGCGTACCGCTTTAATGGGCGAACAGCCCAACCCTTGGGACCTGCTACAGCCCCAGGATGCGACGAGCCGACATCGAGGTGCCAAACCATCCCGTCGATATGGACTCTTGGGGAAGATCAGCCTGTTATCCCCGGGGTACCTTTTATCCGTTGAGCGACACCGCTTCCACTCGCAAGTGCCGGATCACTAGTCCCGACTTTCGTCCCTGCTCGACCTGTCAGTCTCACAGTCAAGCTCCCTTGTGTACTTGCACTCAACACCTGATTGCCAACCAGGCTGAGGGAACCTTTGGGCGCCTCCGTTACCTTTTAGGAGGCAACCGCCCCAGTTAAACTACCCACCAGACACTGTCCCTGAACCGGATAACGGTCCGAAGTTAGATACCCAAATCAACCAGAGTGGTATTTCAAGATTGCCTCCACCCATACTGGCGTATGGACTTCACCGGCTCCCACCTATCCTACACAAGCTAATTCGAGTACCAATGTCAAGCTATAGTAAAGGTCCCGGGGTCTTTCCGTCCTGCCGCGCGTAACGAGCATCTTTACTCGTACTGCAATTTCGCCGGGCCTGTGGTTGAGACAGTGGGGAAGTCGTTACGCCATTCGTGCAGGTCGGAACTTACCCGACAAGGAATTTCGCTACCTTAGGATGGTTATAGTTACCACCGCCGTTTACTGGCGCTTAAGTTCTCCGCTTCGCCCCGAAGAGCTAACAGGTCCCCTTAACGTTCCAGCACCGGGCAGGCGTCAGTCCATATACATCGAATTACTTCTTCGCATGGACCTGTGTTTTTAGTAAACAGTCGCTTCCCCCTGCTCTCTGCGGCCATGC
>NZ_JBFAOI010000037.1:1714-3743 GCF_040675155.1 Micromonospora sp. NPDC049645 | reverse complement strand
CCAACGCTCCACCCGCGCGGGGCTTCACGTCTCCGGCCCCCCTTCTCCCTAAGTTACGGGGGCAATTTGCCGAGTTCCTTAACCACAGTTCGCCCGATCGCCTCGGTATTCTCTACCTGACCACCTGTGTCGGTTTGGGGTACGGGCCGCTAAGAACTCGCTAGAGGCTTTTCTCGGCAGCATAGGATCACTGACTTCACCTGAATCGGCTCGGCATCACGTCTCAGCCTTCATGTGTTGCGGATTTGCCTACAACACGGCCTACACGCTTACCCCGGCACAACCACCGGCCGGGCTCAGCTACCTTCCTGCGTCACCCCATCGCTTGACTACTACCCATCAGGTTCCCACGCTCCCCCAGCTCAGTCCGAAGACCTCACCAAGTTCGGGTGGTTAGCACAACGAGGTTCATCAGGGACGCTCTTTCGCGGGTACGGGAATATCAACCCGTTGTCCATCGACTACGCCTCTCGGCCTCGCCTTAGGTCCCGACTCACCCAGGGCGGATTAGCCTGGCCCTGGAACCCTTGGTCATCCGGCGGAAGGGTTTCTCACCCTTCTTTCGCTACTCATGCCTGCATTCTCACTCGTGCCGCGTCCACAACTGGGTCACCCCGCTGCTTCACTCGCGGCACGACGCTCCCCTACCCATCCACACACCTGCACAAGGAATCAAGTCCAAGCGAGGATAAAATGTGAATGCCACAGCTTCGGCGGTGTGCTTGAGCCCCGCTACATTGTCGGCGCGGAACCACTTGACCAGTGAGCTATTACGCACTCTTTAAAGGGTGGCTGCTTCTAAGCCAACCTCCTGGTTGTCTATGCGACCCCACATCCTTTTCCACTTAGCACACGCTTAGGGGCCTTAGCTGGTGATCTGGGCTGTTTCCCTCTCGACTACGAAGCTTATCCCCCGCAGTCTCACTGCCGCGCTCTCACTTACCGGCATTCGGAGTTTGGCTGATTTCGGTAAGCTTGTGGGCCCCCTAGACCATCCAGTGCTCTACCTCCGGCAAGAAACACGCGACGCTGCACCTAAATGCATTTCGGGGAGAACCAGCTATCACGGAGTTTGATTGGCCTTTCACCCCTAACCACAGGTCATCCCCCAACTTTTCAACGTTGGTGGGTTCGGCCCTCCACGCGGTCTTACCCGCGCTTCAGCCTGCCCATGGCTAGATCACTCCGCTTCGGGTCTAGGACACGCGACTGAATCGCCCTATTCAGACTCGCTTTCGCTACGGCTCCCCCACACGGGTTAACCTCGCCACATGCCACTAACTCGCAGGCTCATTCTTCAAAAGGCACGCCGTCACCCCGCAAGGCTCCGACGGATTGTAGGCGAACGGTTTCAGGTACTATTTCACTCCCCTCCCGGGGTACTTTTCACCATTCCCTCACGGTACTTGTCCGCTATCGGTCACCAGGAAGTATTTAGGCTTACCAGGTGGTCCTGGCAGATTCACGGCAGATTTCAGGGGTCCGCCGCTACTCGGGAACACCCACAGAAGGTCAGCAACTTTCACCTACCGGACTCTCACCGTCTACGGTCAGCCATTCCAGACTGTTCGACTAGCCACTGACTTTGTAACTCCTCGAACAAGTGTCAGCTTGTTCAGCGGGGTCCCACAACCCCGACCACGCAACCCCTGACAGGTATCACACGCAGCCGGTTTAGCCTCAATCCGCTTTCGCTCGCCACTACTCACGGAATCACTAAATTGTTTTCTCTTCCTACGGGTACTGAGATGTTTCACTTCCCCGCGTTCCCTCCACACACCCTATGTGTTCAGGTGTGGGTGACACCACATGACTGGTGCCAGGTTTCCCCATTCGGACACCCTGGGATCACAGCTTGGTTGACAGCTCCCCCAGGCCTATCGCGGCCTCCCACGTCCTTCATCGGCTCCTGGTGCCAAGGCATTCACCGTTCGCCCTTGACAACTTGACCACAAAGATGCTCGCGTCCACTGTGCAATTCTCAACAAACGACCAACCCACAACCCGATCCGCCCCACACCAAACCCAG
>NZ_JBFAOI010000036.1:0-6681 GCF_040675155.1 Micromonospora sp. NPDC049645 | reverse complement strand
CTGAACCAAGGCGGCAGTCGTAGTAGAAGCGGCGTGGCCGCCCCTCGCGAGGGGCGGCCTCGCCGCTTCTACTACGACTGCCGCCTTGGTTCAGCCCCATTCGCACGGCCTGAGCCAGGCGGAGGTGCTCAACTCGCACACCCCTCTAGGGTTAGACAGGGCCGAGGCTGAAGAGCCACATGCGGTTGCCGCCGCACCGCTTTCCACCCACCGTAGACATTCCTCTAGCGACCCTGGCGTCGACGCACCACCTTGCCCTGCTGGTCGCCGCCCCGCCAACCATTGCCCGCCCGATTCGCTGAGGCTGCACGTGAGCCCAATCGGACACGCTGTCCGTCTCCGCTGACAGTTCGGACAAGAATGATGGTGGCGATCGTGATCGCCACGACGAGGACCCCGCCCCCCAGAAGCACAGCAAGCACATCGTCTGATGCGGCCTGGAAGGCACCGATCACGGTCGCGGTCGCAAGCCCACCGGCGAGAAAGAGCCCGACTACGGCAGTAACCCCCGCCGACGAGAGGTTGCCCCCCTCCCACTCGACCCCCTTGAGGTGAATCCTCAGACGCCCTCGCTGTTCATCCGAGGGGTCCGGCTGGCGCTCGGTGGTCGTAAGGTCCACCCTTGTTTGCGCCAATCTTGTGTTGTTCCTGCTGGACATGAACCTGTCCTTCGGGTCGAAGGTTCACCATGATGCAACGTACGAGACCCTCCGACCAGCTTCCAGAGGTACAGAAGCTGGTTCTGATCGCCTCTGACTCGGGCGGTACCGTACCACGTGGGGTGGGTGTCCTGGTTCTGCCAAACCGGGACGCTTGAGGCCGAAACCAGCGGTTACCCTCCGTCGTTAAGCCCATCAGACCAGTTAAGAGCCGTATATCATACGGCCTGGGGTTGCCTTCCAGGACAACCGTCCGGCAAGGTAGTACTGACGTAGCGAATGATCATCAAGGCCCGGGGGTGATCAGATCGGTGCGTGCACGCCACCCCAGACTCCCGCAGAGGCCTCAGTCGGGTGCGGGGCTAGCCCACGGGGAGGGCTGGACCCGAGTGAGGGTCGACAAGAGGAGAAGCGATGCCAACAGCCACCGCTCCAGAGAGCACCGTAGCAGCGAATCGCGACGAAGACGTCGAACGGCAGCAGCTCGTGCCTGAGGGAAATCAGGCGCCACCCGGGCCACCGACGACGCGAGGCAATGGAGGATCTCTGACGAAGGTAACCGTCAATCTGCTTCCTCGAACAATGGCCGCACTAGAAGAAGTCAGCGAGTCTACCGGAGACAATAAGACCGAGACGATTAACCGCGCAGTGCAATTGTATGCATGGGTGCAACGGATGATTGACGCTGGAGAGTCACTTCGCGTGGTCAGCCCGGATGGACAGACGCGGGAAATTCACATGTTCTGAGTATGATGGTGGGCCGGTGGGACCGGCCCACCATCATCGAAGACAGTTGGACATAAAATCCGCCGAGATTACACCCTCACGAGTTCGAATCTCGTATCCTCCGCTCACCTGAGCAGCACGAACGACAGGGCCGGCCCCCACGGGGACCGGCCCTGAGTCGTCTCCGTGGTGGGGTCAGCCCACCACCTGTCAGCCCACCACCTGGACGTGCTCCGCGCCCTGCCCCGCGAACCACGCCTCCAACTCGGCGCCGCCGAGGGAGCGGGTCGCGTCCTCGTCGACGAGGACCGGGCCGACGACGGCCCCCTTCGCGCCCTCGAACTGGCAGCCGAACATCCTCGCGCCGGTCAGCACCGTCGGCATGCTCGTGCCGCCCAGCGTGCACCAGCGCAGGCTGGCCAACTCCAGGTTGGCACCGCGCAGATCGGTCTTGTAGAGCTTGGCGGAATTGAGAATGGCGTGCCGGAGATCCGCCCCCTCCAGAACGGCGTCGTCGAGCTGCACGGCGAACAGCCGAGCCGAGCGGAACAGCGCTTCACCGGCGGAGCAACCGACCATTTCCGCCTTGGCCAGGTCGGCGAAGGAGAAATCCGCGCCCCGCAACTCGGCGTTGGTCAGGTTGGCGTCGCCGAGGTTGGCCTCCTCGAATCGGACGCCGACCAGGTGGGAATTGGCGAGATAGGCGCCGGCCAGGTCGAGACGGCTGAGGTCCGCCCCGCGAAAATCAAGAAAATCCCCCGACAGGTACGCTGTCGGCGACGGGTCGGCGAACCACTCCTCAAGCGCTTCCCTAGCGTCGGGGCTGTCTGGCCAGCGGAGCACGTCGCCGCTGGCACGCTTGTACCTACTCATTTGTCGAACACCACCTTGCCGTCCCACTCCGGTCGATCAGCGACCCGCGCCTTGAGGTCGGCCAACGCACTCGGCGACAGGTTCCGGGTGTTGAGAATGACGTTCTGTCCACCGGCGACCTCGTCGGCGAGTTTCTGCTCGAACTCCTCGCCATCGTAGCGGCCCCTCATACCCTCGGGCATCGGCTCACCAGCCCGCCGTCCGGCCGGGAACAAATCGTTTGGCGACTTGACGTCCCAGTTCTCCCCGTTGGAATCGACGAACTCACCCTGGTCCTTCTGGAATGCGGGATCCGAGTTGTCGAGTTCGGCCCGCTGGATCGGCCCCGGAATCTTTCCCTCCGCCTCGGCCGCGAGCCCGACCTCGGCCTCGATCCGGGACTTGGCGCTGATGTTGCCGTTGTGGGCCGGGTCGGCGGCGAGTTCCTCCAACCGCCGCTCGTACTCGGGGGTGCCGGGCTTGGGGGTCTGGTAATCGTCGTCCCCGCCGGACGGACGGCCCGGCGGGTCGGCGGAGTCGCCACCCGGCCGACCGAGCTTGAACTCCTCGGCCGCGATGTCCTGCCCGCCGGTGACGGTTTCCGGCACCTCGGTGGAGGTGCGGTGCCGCTGCCCCGGGATGTCGCTGTCGCCGTCACCCGGCCGCGAGGTCGTTCCACCGTCACCGTTCCCGCCGGGAGGCGTCTTGGGTTTCGCCATCGTCTGCGCCCTAGCCGTTCAGCAGCTTGGACAGGTTGGTGAGGCTCATGATCAGGGCGCCGACGTAGGTGAGGATGCGTCCGCCCCACTTGACCACTGCCGCAACGATCGACGCGGCGATCGCCGGGATGGTGACCACGAAGATCGCCTCGATGGCCCACACGATCACGCGCGCCACCAGGTCGGCGATGAGGTCGCGGACGATGTCGCGGGTGAACGCCACCAGGTTCCCGGCGGCCTGGGTCGCGGCGGCCATCGCGGCGGAGATGCCGCTCAGCGCGTCGATCCCGGTGACGTTGTGCGCCATCAACGCCTGGTACGCCGTGGCGGCCTGCCCCTGCCAGCCGGGCATGTCCGCCCCGAGGTGCGTCTTCAGGTCGGTGGCCATGCTCTCCAGCTCGGCGGCCATGTTGTTCCAGGTCGCCGCGTGGGAGGTCACCACGTCGGGCATGCCGGTGAGTTGGTCGAGGATCTCGCGCAGTGGCTCGAAGTACTCCATTGCCCAGCCCAGCCCGTTGGCGAGCAGGGCACTGAACGGGTCCAGCACCGTCGCCACGGCCTCCACGCCGAACGCCGCACCGGCCAGCAGGTCGTCGACCCAACCCTCGCTGTGGATGGCGTCGACCAGGCCCTGGAAGCTGTCCGCCGCGGCCGCGCCGGTCCAGGGCTTACGGGTCGACTGGACGTCGGCGATCAGCGAGGCGTCGGTCATGACGCCGGGTCCAGTTGGCTGCCGACCTTGCGGATCGTGTCGTGGGAGTCCACGTCCGCGTTGGCGTAGTTGTCGGCGGTGGTGCCCAGGCCCTTCACGACCAGGGCCAGGTTCTCCTCGGCGTACGCGATCAGCTCGTCCTGCCGGGTGTGCCGGCCCTCCAGGATCCCGGAGATCCACCCGCACAGCAGCCCGTACGCCGCGTCGTCCTGGGTGATGTGCGCGCTGGCGTTCTTGACCGCCCCGAAGCGCGCCCGCAGGGCCTCGATGTTGCGCGCGTGCTGGCGGATCTGCTCGGCGTCGACCTCGAATCCGCTGCTCACGGCCTTACCACCGGCCGTGCTGCTCGTCCGGGCCGCCCACCGACGGCTCGGCGTCGCGCAGTTGCTGCCCGACGCGTTCGGCGATGGCGCGCGCGGCGGCCGATTCGGTGCCCAGAGTGTCCGCGATGATCCCCTGGGCGCGGTCGGCCAGTTGCCGCTTGGCGTCGGCGATGGTGGCCATGATCGTCCGGGCGACGACGTCGGGGGCGACACGTTGCACCCGCTGCCCCAGTCGCAGATCGACAAGCGCGCCCACGGAGTCGACAGTGACCTCCACAAGCCCGTTGCCGTCGGCGACCGTCACTCGCAGTTCCTGGATGCGGTCGCTCATCGCGTCGGTGGCGGTCGCCAACTGGTCCAGGCGACCCTTCCACGCGGCGAGCCGATCCATGGCGCCGCCCGGGTCCAGCAATCCCCCCGCAGGTGGAACCTCGGCCGTCATGTGTCCCCTCGGTCGCTCAAGGTGATCATGCCTAGCGCAGCGAGATTAACATGAGAACGCCTGCACGACTGTCCACCTGCGAGTCGGTGACCGTCCCCACGCCTGGCCCTGTGGTCTCATCGACGTCATGGCTGCCGCAATTTGGGAATGGGACGAGACTCTGTACGCGGGCAGCGCCGGCCACTACACCGTCGGCCGAATGCCCTATCCGCCCAGTCTGGCCGAGGCGATCGACACCGCACTCGACCTCGACGGCACCGGTCGGCTCCTCGATGTCGGCTGTGGCCCCGGATCGCTGACGCTCCTGCTCGCGCCCCCGACCGCCCTGGCAGCAGGTCGACGAGCTGGTCGCGCGTTACCTCGGACCGGTCCGCCGGGCCGGGCAGGGGTGGCTGCCGACGGGGACTCCGTCCGGTGAGGGGGAGATCATGCGGGCGGCGGGCTTCAGCGGGCCCACCCGGGTCACCGTCACGCAGGGGATGGTGGTGCAACGCTCGGTCGACGAGATCGTCTCGGCGGTGTTCTCGCTCTCCAGTGCGGCACCACACCTGTTCGCCGACCGACTCCCGGCCTTCTCGGAGGACCTGCGCCACCTCTTGACTTCGGCGGCGCGGAACGACCGTTTCGCCGAACGGCGACGCGACATCGACGTGGCAATCTGGCGCCCCTGACGCTCGGGGCCGCCCGGGGGCATGCCCAGGATGCGCACCTGTAGAGCTGCCCCAGAGACGGGGCAGCTCTACAGGTGGACACGGGCACGGGCGCGGCAGCACGGGCTGCCCGGCGTCGTCGGCGTACGCGATTCGAAGGACCCGCCTCCGGCGCTCACCTTCGCGCCCGCGGCGTGGCACGCGTTCGTCGCCCAGCTCGCCCGGCGGCCCTGAACGGCCCTCGACCGACGTTGGCGCGGGGGAGCAAGCGGTAGCGTTCGAGGGGCCGACGGCCTCCGGAATCCGTCGTACACATGTTCTATCCACAGGCTGTGGACGGCGGAGGGATCGATGGGTTACCAGCTCAGCGCGGTGGTTGCGGATGTTGAACTGCTCCGCGAGCAGACCGCCGAGCTGGATCACGCGGTCCTCGGTGAGCTGCGCCAGGACTTCGCGTTGCTGCCGATCACGCCGCAGTTGGTGGTGGAGCTGACCGGGTCGCTGCCGGATTTCGCGACCGACGACCGGAGCGCGGAGTACCCGTTCGGCCTGGTGTTGTCGCCGACGCTGGCCGAGGTGCTGGCCCGCTGGTCGCAGTCGGGGCCGGTGGCCTACCTGGAGGCGGAGTTCGGTGGTGGCGTCGGCTACCAGTCGGCGGCGGTGTGGTTGGGCGGGTCGCTGTCCTGGGGTCCACGCTTCGACGACGAGTTGGATGCGCCGCGCGAGCAGTGGCCGATCAACGGGGCGTTGACCCGACTGGGCGTCGAACCCGGCACGTGGATCGACCCGTTCGCCGAACTCGGGTTGCACCTGGAGCGCAACACCGAGGGTTGGCTGGCGCACGGGCGGCGTCGACTCAGCGCCGACTACTGGGATGAGCTGGTCGAGCAATGGGAAAACCAGTAATCCGACGATCGGCAGCAACCTGAACGCTCCCGTTCCGTTGGGGACTGGGGGATTCCATGAAATTGCGACAATTTGCGTTTATCGCCACGCTGATGACTGCTGCCTCGATCGCTGGCAGCGGCGTGCCGCCAACCGGACCGATTCCGGAGGGCCGGCCCGCCGGCAGCGTGGAAATCATTGATCTGAACGGCCTGCGCAACATCGAGTTCGGCGTGACCGAGGACGAGCTGGCCCGACGCGGCATCCTGCGGACCAGCCTGGATGCCTGCGGGCCGGTGCTCGCCGGCCATGACACGGTCAGCCCGGTCTTCATGGAGGACAAACTCGTGCTGCTCTGGGTCGGCGACCCGATGCGGACACCGGAGGGCATCACGGCGGGCTCGCCCGTCGACGAGGTCTGGGACCGCTACCCCGAGGTCAGCCGACTCCGCGCTCCACAGGGGACGCACCGCCTCGACGGGTTGCTCGCCCGCAGCGGCGACCGCGCGTACCTGTTCCTGCACGACGGGCGCACGGTCCGGAAAACCATCGCCGGGTACGCGGACTGGGCCCGCCGCCTCTTCGACGAGGGTGCCGGCCCGTGCTGAGCAACGTGGGGCTGACCGGCCGGGCGGGTCCGAAGGATGCCGCGTCGGGCCAGCTCGTCCTCGGTCACGCCGAACTCGATGTTGCGCAGGCCGTTCAGATCAATG
>NZ_JBFAOI010000035.1:0-8490 GCF_040675155.1 Micromonospora sp. NPDC049645 | reverse complement strand
CCCTGCGAGGTCCCATGTCCACTGCTCTGCTCGATCCCAACCCCGCTGCTCCCGGCCCCAAACCACTCACCGACGGCAGTCATGCCGGCTTGGCCGGCGCGCCCTCGCGGTGGTGCGGTGGTTCGGGGGACTACATGCTGGAGATGTCGCCCTGCTTGGCGCGGACGGCCTCGGCCGCCTCCAGGAGGCTGGCGCGCTCGTCGGCGTCCAGGTCGGTCTCGACGACCCGCTTGACGCCCTCGGCGCCGATCTCGGCCTCGACACCCAGGTAGACACCGGAGATGCCGTACTCGCCGTCGACCCAGGCGCAGACCGGCATGACCTCGCCGGAGTCCTCGGCGACGGCCTTCGCCATCCGGGCCGCGGCGGCGGACGGGGCGTAGTACGCCGAACCGGTCTTGAGCAGCGCGACGACCTCGGCGCCACCGTTGCGGGTCTTGACGACCAGCTCCTCGATCTGCTCGGCCGGCATCGCGTCACGCAGCGGCTTGCCGTTGACGGTGCTCTTCGACGGCACCGGGACCATGGTGTCGCCGTGCGAGCCCAGGGTCAGCGTGCGTACCGACGCCACCGGCACGTTCAGCGCCTCGGCGACGAAGTTGCTGAACCGGGCGGTGTCGAGCATGCCGGCCTGGCCGAGCACCCGGTTCTTCGGGAACTGGGTGGCGAGCTGGGCCAGCGCGGTCATCTCGTCAAGCGGGTTCGAGACCACGATGACGACGGCGTTCGGGGCGTACTTGGCGACGTTCTCGGCGACCTGGCGGACGATCTTGGCGTTGGTCTCCAGCAGGTCCATCCGGCTCATGCCCGGCTTCCGCGGCAGACCAGCGGTGATCACGACGACGTCCGAGCCCTCGATGGCCTCGTAGCCCTCACCGTTGCGGCCGGTCGTCACGCCGACCACCTTGGTCTCGAAGCCCTCGATGGCCCGGGACTGGTTGAGGTCGAGCGCGAGGCCCGCGGGCTTGCCCTCCACGATGTCGGTGATCACTACGGTGTCGAAGACGTCGTACTCGGCCAGGCGCTGTGCGGTGGTGGAGCCGTAGAAGCCAGCCCCGACGACAGTGACCTTCTTACCCATGGTCGTCCCACTCCCTGATACCAGTCGGTTTTCCGGACCGTATCAGTCATCCTGGCACCGATCGGGCCAGGGGCGGACGGTTACGGCCGTACACCTCAGCCGCGCTCGGCGCGCTCCACGACGTTGGTGAGCAGCATGGCCCGGGTCATCGGGCCCACGCCGCCGGGCATGGGGACCAGCGCCCCGGCCGTCTCGGCCACCTCCGGGTCCACGTCACCGGTGTAGCGCCCCTTGCCGTCCGCGCCGATAACGCGGGTGATGCCGACGTCCACCACCACCGCGCCGGGGTTGATCATGTCTGGGGTGAGCAGACCCGGTACGCCGGCCGCGACGATGACGATGTCGGCGGCGCGGGTGTGCGAGGCGAGGTCGAGGGTGCCGGTGTGGCACAGGGTGACCGTGGCGTTCTCACTGCGTCGGGTGAGCAACAGGCCGAGCGGTCGACCGACGGTGTTGCCCCGACCGACCACCGCGACGGTGGCGCCACGCAGCGCCACGTCGTGCCGGCGGAGCAGCTCGACGATGCCGCGTGGGGTGCAGGGCAGCGGGCCGTCGTAGCCGAGGACGAGCCGACCCAGGTTCACCGGGTGCAGGCCGTCGGCGTCCTTGTCCGGGTCGATCAACTCCAGCACCCGCTGGGTGTCGAGGTGGGCCGGCAGCGGCAGCTGGACGATGTAGCCATGGCACGCCGGGTCGGCGTTCAGCTCGGCCACCACGTCGTCGACCTGCTGCTGGGTGGCGTCGGCCGGCAGCTCGCGGCGGATCGAGGCGATGCCCACCTCGGCGCAGTCGCGGTGCTTCCCGTTGACGTACGCCTGGCTGCCCGGGTCCGCCCCGACCAGGACCGTGCCGAGCCCGGGGGTGATGCCGCGTTCCGCGAGCGCCTTCACCCGTATGCGCAGCTCGTCCTTGATCTCCGCCGCGGTTGCCTTGCCGTCCAGAAGCGTCGCCGTCACCCCCAGATCGTCTCACGGCCGCCGCCCACGGTTCGGACGACCTCGCTCCGGGCCGGCCACCGCCGGTGCGACTGTCCGGCGCCACCATGCCGCCGCGCCGCGGCCCGGCAGCCGGGCCACGCCGAACCGTGACCACCGCCCCATAACCGTGAGTGACGTGTCGCTCGTCACTCTCAGTGAGGATTTGTGGATTCGATCACTGTCGAACCAGACAGGCCGGGCCGGCAACGCGCAGACCGGATGGTCGCCCCAGACGCTCCCGGCCTGACCCGAACGGGCCCGACCATCCCGTCATACGTCCGCAAATTCGGGGTTCCACCTCAGCAAACCCGGTTTTGCCTAGCAGGTCTGCTCGCCCTCGGCAAGGGAGGCACCCCCGGACCGTTATCCACCCGCAACCGCTCCGTTGTCGAAGGCGCATCACCGACCTACCGTTACCGCTTGTTGCGCAGCGTAACCCAGCGTCGGGCCTGACTGCGCAGCGTGAGGAGATGAGGAGGCTCAATGCGAGTTCGTAGACTCGCCGCCTGGACCGCCCTCCCGCTCGCGGTGACGCTGGGCCTCGCGGCCTGCGGCAGCGGCGGCGACGGTGGATCCGGCGGCAGCGACAGTTCGGCGGTCAGCATTCAGATCGCCGAGCCGAAGCACCTGGTTCCCACCAACACCACCGAGACGTCCGGGTCGCAGGTGCTCGCCGGCCTGTTCAGCCCGCTCGTCGACTACGACGCCCAGAACAAGCCGTACGAGGTCGCCGCGCAGTCGATCACCTCGTCCGACAACAAGGTCTGGACGATCAAGCTCAAGGACGGCTTCACCTTTCACAACGGTGAGAAGGTCACGTCCGACGACTACATCAACGCCTGGAACTACGGCGCGTACGCCCCGAACGGCCAGGACAGCAACTTCTTCTTCGAGAAGATCGCTGGCTACGCCGACCTGCAGGGCAAGGCGCCGAAGGCCAAGGAGATGTCCGGCCTGAAGAAGGTCGACGACCTCACCTTCACCGCGACGCTGTCCGAGCCGTACATCGACTTCAAGACGACGCTGGGTTACAACGCGTTCTTCCCGATGCCGAAGGCCGCGTTCTCGGCGCCGGGCGTGCTCAAGGACTCCTACGAGCAGGCCCCGATCGGGCAGGGCCCCTTCAAGATGAAGGGCACCTGGCAGCACGACAGCAAGATCGATGTCGAGCGCTACGACGCGTACCCGGGCGAGAAGCCCAAGGTCAAGGACATCGAGTTCCGGATCTACCAGCAGCTCACCGCGGCCTACGCGGACGTCCTCGCGGACAACCTGGACGTGCTGCCCACGATCCCGACCGAGAGCCTGAGCACCGCGCCGACCGACCTGGGTGACCGGTACCAGACCAGCCCGATGTCGTCGTTCCAGTTCCTGGCGTTCCCGACGTTCGACAAGGACTACAGCAACCCGGACGTGCGCAAGGCCATCTCGATGGCGATCGACCGTGACGAGATCACCAAGTCGGTCTTCAAGGGCTCGCAGACGTCGGCGCGTTCCTTCGTCTCGCCGGTCCTGCCGGGCTACCGGGAGAACACCGCGGGCAAGGCCGGCGAGTTCAACCCGACCGAGGCCAAGAAGCTCTACCAGGCCGCCGGCGGCCCGTCGAAGATCGTCATCTCGTACAACGGTGACGGCGGGCACAAGGACTGGGTCGACGCCACGGTCAACCAGCTCAAGGCCAACCTGGGCGTGGACGCGGTCGGCTCGGCCGAGCCGAAGTTCGCCGACCTGCTGACCAAGGTCGAGAAGAAGACGCCGGTGGGTGCGTTCCGGATGGGTTGGGTCATGGACTACCCGACCATGGAGGACTACCTCGGCCCGCTGTACAGCACGAACGGCTCGTCGAACTACTACGGCTACAGCAACCCGGAGTTCGACAAGCTGGTCAAGGAGGGTTCCGCCGCCAAGACGCAGGACGAGGCAATCGCCAAGTACCAGCAGGCGGAGGACATCCTGGCCAAGGACATGCCGGTGATCCCGCTCCGCTTCGGCGAGAACGTGTTCGGCCACTCGTCCAAGGTCAAGAACGTGGAGATGGACCTGTTCCAGCGGGTCAACCTCGTCAAGATCGAAGCAGCCAGCTGAGCTGACCACGGTGCGGGCCACCCGGGCGACGAAGCCCGGGTGGCCCCATCCGCACCACCGGGTGCGGGTCGCCGCGGCGAACCCGGCGTCGGTGGTGCCGGCTCCCCCGGGCCGGACGGATGTCTCGGATATTTCGGGTACGACCAGAGATGCCGTCCTGCGACCCTTTCGCACATTTCCGGAGAGACTGCTAAGCATGTTCCGCTACATCCTGCGGCGCCTACTGCAGATGGTCCTGGCCTTCTTCGGGACCACCCTGATCGTCTACGCGCTGACATTCGCCGGGCAGGGCGACCCGATCCAGGCGCTGGCCGGTGAGCGGCCGGTGACACCGGCCCAACGGGCGTACCTGACCGAGAAGTACCACCTGGACGCCACGGGCGTGGGCGGCTTCTTCTACCGCTACTTCGACTACGTGAAGAACCTGCTCCAGGGCAACCTGGGCCAGTCACTCACCGGTCGGAACATCGGTGACATCCTCCAGTCGGCCTGGCCGGTCACCGTGCGGCTCGCGCTCATCGCCCTCGCTGTGGCGATCATCTTCGGGGTCACCGCCGGTGTGCTCGCCGGCATCCGCCGGGCCGGCATCTTCGACAACTCGACGCTGGTGCTGACCCTGCTGGTGCTGGGCATCCCGACCATCGTGCTGGCGCCGCTCGCGCAGTACTTCCTGGGCGTCAAGTGGCAGCTCTTCCCACCCACCGCCGGTTCCGAGCCGACGTTCTACGCGCTCCTGCTGCCGGGCATCGTGCTCGGCTCGCTGTCGCTGGCCACCGCCCTGCGACTCACCCGGGCCTCGGTGGCGGAGAACCTGCGCGCGGACTACGTCCGGACCGCCCGGTCCAAGGGCCTGGTCAAGCGCCGCATCGTCGTCGTCCACGTGCTGCGCAACTCACTGATCCCGGTGGTCACCTTCCTCGGTGTGGAACTGGGCAACCTGATGAGCGGCGCGATCATCACCGAGGGCGTCTTCAACATCCCCGGCGTCGGCTTCAACCTCTTCCGCGGCATCCGCACCGAGGACGGCCCCCTGGTGGTGGGCATCGTCAGCGTGCTCGTCGTGGTCTACCTGGTCTCGAACCTGGTGGTGGACGTCCTGTACGCCGTACTCGACCCGAGGATCCGCTATGAGTGAGCAGGCATGAGCGACTTTGAGACCGTGGCGGCCACGGAGAACCAGGCCGCGCGGCGTGGCCCCTCGGGCGAGCCGGGCACACCCAACCAGGTCGGCGCCGCGCAGAAACCCCGCAGCCTGGCCGGAGACGCCTGGCGCGACCTGCGCCGCAACCCGATCTTCTGGATCTCGCTGGCGCTGGTCGTCATCTTCACCCTGATGGCGTTGCTTCCCGGCGTGTTCACCGCCAACAACCCGAACGACTGCCTGCTCTCCCGGCAGCACGCCGGGCCGTCCGGCGGGGCCATCTTCGGGTACGACTTCCAGGGCTGCGACACGTACTCCCGGGCGGTCTACGGCACCCGGGCGTCGCTGCTGGTCGGCGCCCTCGCCGCGCTCGGCACCGGGATCATCGCGCTGGTGGTCGGCATGCTGGCCGGCTACTTCGGCCGCTGGGTCGACGCGGTGCTCTCCCGGGTGATCGACGTGGTGCTCGGCATCCCGCTGCTGCTGGCCGCGATCGTCCTGCTCAAGCGGGTGACCAGCGACAGCCAGTGGGCTCGCATCGGCGCGGTCGTCCTCGTGCTGGCCCTGCTCGGCTGGACCACCGCCGCCCGCGTGGTGCGGTCCTCGGTGATCACCGCGAAGGAGCAGGACTACGTCGCGGCGGCCCGGATGCTCGGCGCCGGCAACGGCCGGATCATGTGGCGGCACATCCTGCCGAACTCGCTGGCCCCGGCGATCGTCGTGCTGACCATCGCGCTCGGCTCGTTCATCGCGGCCGAGGCGACGCTCTCCTTCCTGGGCATCGGCCTGAAGGCACCCACCATCTCGTGGGGCCAGGACATCGACACCGGCCGGATCCACATGCGGGAGGCGGCCACCCCGTTGATCGTCCCGTCGGCCTTCCTGGCGCTGACCGTGTTGGCGTTCATCATGCTCGGCGACGCGATCCGTGACGCCTTCGACCCGAAGCTGCGGTGATCCCTCCATGCGAGCGCGAGGAGTGAGCGAAGCGAGCCCCGCAGTCGCGAGCGAAAGGCAAGTACAGCCATGACTGTCAATCCCACGCCCGCCTCCGCCACACCCGAGGGCGGTCACCTGCTGGAGTTGCGGGACCTGCACGTCGAGTTCCGCACCAACGAGGGTGTCGCCCGGGTGATCAACGGCGTGTCGTACCACCTGGATGCCGGCGAGACCCTCGCGGTGCTCGGCGAATCCGGCTCGGGCAAGTCGGTCACCGCCCAGGCGATCATGGGCATCCTGGACACCCCGCCCGCGTTCATCCGCTCCGGCCAGATCCTCTACCAGGGCGAGGACCTGCTCACCCGCTCCGAGGAGCAGCGCCGGCAGGTACGCGGCAAGGAGATCGCGATGATCTTCCAGGACGCGCTCTCCGCCCTCAACCCGGTCTTCCCGGTCGGTTGGCAGATCGGCGAGACGTTGCGTCAGCGCGCCGGCATGTCCCGGGCCGACGCCCGACGCCGGGCCGTCGAGCTGATGGATCTGGTCAAGATCCCGGGTGCCGCGAAGCGGATCGGCGACTACCCGCACCAGTTCTCCGGCGGTATGCGGCAACGCGTCATGATCGCCATGGCGTTGGCGCTGGACCCGAAGGTGCTGATCGCCGACGAGCCCACCACGGCACTCGACGTGACCGTGCAGGCCCAGATCATGGACCTGCTGGCCGACCTGCGTCGGGAACTCAACATGGCGATGATCCTGATCACCCACGACCTCGGTGTGGTCGCCGGTGTCGCGGACCGGATCGCGGTCATGTACGCCGGCCGGATCGTCGAGCACGCCGACGTCCGCTCGCTCTACAAGGCGCCCGCCCACCCGTACACCAAGGGGTTGTTGGAGTCGATCCCGCGCCTGGACGTCCGCGGCCAGGAGCTGTCGACGATCAAGGGGTTGCCACCGAACCTGATGCGCATCCCGTCCGGCTGCCCGTTCCACCCCCGGTGCCCGTACGTCCAGCAGGTCTGCGTGGACGAGGTGCCGCACGACCTGGTTCTCGGCGACGGCCGGACCAGCGCTTGCCACTTCGCGCAGGAGGTCCGTGATGACAGCGTCGCCCACTAACCCCACCAAGGTCCGCGGCGAGACCATCCTCGCCGTCGACAACCTGGTGAAGCATTTCCCGATCACCCAGGGCGTGCTGTTCCAGCGACAGATCGGGGCGGTCAAGGCCGTCGACGGGGTGAGCTTCGAGCTGCGTCGGGGCGAGACGCTCGGCGTGGTCGGCGAGTCCGGCTGCGGCAAGTCCACCCTCGCCCGGCTGCTCATGCGGCTGGAGACGCCCACCTCCGGACGGGCCACCCTGGAGGGCAAGGACCTGTTCAAGGCTTCCGGCGGCGAACTGCGCCGGCTGCGCCGCAACATGCAGATGGTGATGCAGGACCCGTACACCTCGCTGAACCCGCGGATGACCGTCGGCGACATCATCGGCGAGCCGTTCGAGATCCACCCGGATGCCGCGCCGAAGGGCAGCAAGGGCAAGCGGGTCCAGGAGCTGTTGGACCTGGTCGGGCTCAACCCGGAGCACATCAACCGGTACCCGCACCAGTTCTCCGGCGGTCAGCGTCAGCGCATCGGCATCGCCCGCGCCCTCGCGTTGAAGCCCGAGATCATCGTCTGCGACGAGCCGGTGTCCGCGCTGGACGTCTCCATCCAGGCCCAGGTGATCAACCTGCTCAAGCAACTCCAGGGCGAGCTGGGGCTCTCGTACATCTTCATCGCGCACGACCTGTCCGTGGTGCGGCACATCGCCGACCGCGTCGCGGTGATGTACCTCGGCCGGATCGTCGAGATCGGCACCGAGGACGAGATCTACGAGCGGGCCACCCACCCGTACACCCAGGCTCTGCTGTCCGCCGTGCCGGTGCCGGACCCGGAGGCCCGCGACCAGCGCAACATGATCCGGCTGGTCGGCGACGTGCCCAGCCCGGCCGACCCGCCGAGCGGGTGCCACTTCCGGACCCGCTGCTGGAAGGCCCAGGACATCTGCGCCAAGGAAGATCCCCAAACCGTTCCGAGAGCAGCGGACCCCCACCCGTCCGCCTGCCACTTCGCCGAACTCCGCCCCGCGTCCACCCCCTGACCGGGGTCGATCATGGAGTTGTGGTGGGGGGGGGGGGGGGGCCCCCCCCCGAGTGGCGGGCGCCCAAAAACACAAAAAAAAACAGGGCACCCGGGGGGGGTGTGAAAATTGGGGGGAGGAGGATGTTAAA
>NZ_JBFAOI010000034.1:0-9984 GCF_040675155.1 Micromonospora sp. NPDC049645 | reverse complement strand
CCGGGGTGGCCCCGACCACCCGACACCACCGACCAAACCCGACAAGCCACCCCAACGGGGGACGCCAGCGCCACCAGACGGGGCTGTCCCGACCGACCCCCGGCGTCGATCAAGGAGTCGTGGTGGGCGCAATATTCCCCGATGCCCGATTGATGAGGCACCACAACTCCATGATCGACGCGCGGTTCGTGCACGCCCAGCCGGTGACGTCCGAAGCTCCCAGCATCGGTGAAACCACGACGGTCGGCGTGAACAGCCTCCAGCCGGGGGCGAGCGAGGGGGCAGCGTTCAGGCGCTGGGCTTCGCCTCCGCGCCGTCGCCGACTTTCGTGTCCTTGTCGAGGGCGGCCAGGATGGCCTCGGCCGTGCGCCGACCCACTCCCGGCACCTCGGTGATCTCTTCGACCGTTGCGGCCGAGAGTCGCTTGAGCGAGCCGAAATGCCGCAGCAGCGCCTTGCGCCGCACCTCCCCCAGGCCGGGGACGTGGTCCAGCGCCGACTCGGTCATCCGCTTGGAGCGGCGCTGCCGGTGGAAGGTGATGGCGAACCGGTGGGCCTCGTCCCGCACCCGTTGCAGCAGGTAGAGGCCCTCCGAGGTGCGCGGCAGGATGACGGGGAACTCGTCGTCCGGGAGCCAGACCTCCTCCAGCCGCTTGGCCAACCCGCACAGGGCCACGTCGTCGATGCCCAGGTCGGCGAGGGCCTGCGCGGCGGCCGCGACCTGCGGGGCACCGCCGTCGACGACCACCAACTGCGGCGGGTACGCGAATTTCCGTGGCCGGCCGGTAGTCGGATCGATCAGGACGCCGACCTGTGGCTCGACCGCGTCCTGCGGGGCGGCCGGGTCGTCGGCCGACTCCACACCCACCTCACCGGTCTCGGCCCTGGCGTCCAGGTAGCGGGCGAAGCGCCGCCGGAGCACCTCGGACATCGCGGAGAGGTCGTCGGTGGCACCCCGGACGATGAACCGCCGGTATTCGCTCTTGCGGGGCAGCCCGTCCTCGAAGACCACCATGCTGGCGACCACGTCGGTGCCCTGGATCTGGGAGATGTCGAAACACTCGATGCGCAGCGGCGAGGTGCTCATGCCCAGCGCCTCGCTGATCTCGTCCAGAGCCTTGCCCCGGGTGGTCAGGTCACCGGATCGCTTCAGTTTGTGCCGGGCCAGCGCGTCCTTGGCGTTGCGCTCCACCGTCTCCATCAGTGAACGCTTGTCGCCGCGCTGCGGCACCCGCAGCGACACCCGGCTGCCCCGGTGCTCGGAGAGCCATTCGGCAAGCGCGTCGGCGTCGGCGGGCAGCTCGGGCACCAGCAGCTCCCGGGGCACGTCGGTCTCGCCGTGCTCGCCGCCGTACACCTGGGTGCAGAAGTGGTGGACCAGGTCGCCGGTGGTCAGGTCCTCGGTCTTCTCCACGACCCAGCCGCGCTGGCCGCGGACCCGGCCGTCGCGGACGTGGAAGACCTGCACGGCCGCCTCGAGCGGGTCGTCGGCGAACGCGACGACGTCGGCGTCGGTGCCGTCGCCGAGCACCACGGTCTGCTTCTCCATGGCCCGGCGCAGCGCGGCCACGTCGTCGCGCAGCCGGGCGGCTCGCTCGAACTCCAGCTGCTCGCTCGCCTCGGTCATCTCGCGTTCGATCTTGCGCACCATGGTGTCGGTCTTACCGGCCATGAAGTCGCAGAACCCGTCGACGATGGCCCGATGCTCGTCGGCGGAGACGGTGCCGACGCACGGCGCCGAGCACTTGCCGATGTAGCCCAGCAGGCAGGGACGACCGACCTGACCGGCTCGCTTGAACACGCCGGCGGAGCACGTCCGCGCGGGGAACACCCGCAGCAGCAGGTCGAGGGTCTCGCGGATGGCCCAGGCGTGCGAGTACGGACCGAAGTAGCGCACGCCCTTGCGCTTGGCGCCGCGCATCACCTGCAACCGTGGGTACTCCTCGTCGAGGGTCACGGCGAGATAGGGGTACGACTTGTCGTCGCGGTAGCGGACGTTGAACCGGGGGTCGTACTGCTTGATCCAGGTAAACTCCTGCTGGAGCGCCTCGACCTCGGTGCCGACGGTGATCCAGTCCACCGACTCGGCGGTGGTGACCATCTGCCGGGTGCGCTCGTGCAGGTTCCAGACGTCGCCGAAGTAGGAGTTGAGCCGGCTGCGCAGGTTGCGCGCCTTGCCGACGTAGATCACCCGGCCGGTGCCGTCGCGGAAGCGGTAGACCCCCGGGAGCTCCGGGATGGTGCCGGGTGCGGGACGGTAGGTCGAGGGGTCAGCCACACTCCGAGACTAGCCTTCGGCCCTGACAGCCCAGATCGTCCCCGCCGCGCACTCACGGACAGCGGCATCGACATCGACGTCGCCGTCCGCCGCCACGGCAGACCTTGCCGTCCAGCCGACGAGCGCGGACGGCGTCGCGCGATCGACCATTACATTCTCGTTAGTGCGGACCGCGCACGTCCGGGAGGCCGCCGTCGCACATCGCCAACCGATTGCGTCATCACCCTTATTCGATGGAAACATTGACATCGACAGCTCGAACTCGGTAGGTTTCGATCACCGAAGTGATTGATGGTTCGGTGTCCACGGGGGACAATCGATGCCTGACGCGTTCCACAGATTCACCCTGTCCGAAATTGCGCGCTCGAAGCATCGACCGCCTCTCCCTGGCACTGCATCGTGCAATCCGAAGCAGTGATGCCTGCGCTGTCCGCGGGCATCCGGCGGAAGGGGACGAGATGTCAGAGATTATCAGCGCGAGCGAAACTACGTCGGCCCGGCGGCGGCCCTGGCCCGGCAGGTTCGGCGTGGTCGGCGTGGTGGCTGCCGCGTCGCTGCTGCCGGCGCTGCCCGCCCACGCGGACGACTATTACCAGGTCTGCCGGCCGAACACCACCGGACAGGTCTGCGTCTCCTACAACGTGACCAGCCGCACTGCCGCTGCAAACGTGCAGAACACGAGCGGTTCCGCCAAGACGATCACCCTCCGGCTGCTGAGCAGTCCGGGCGGTTCGGTGCTGAAGAGCACCACCAGCAGTGTCGCGAACGGCTCCTGGACCGGCTTTGGCGTCGGCGGCCGCAACTACGGCCCGTACTGCGCGGTTACTGGGGACGGCCTAGCCATCTGCCTGCCGGCGTAGAACCCGCCGGCGGGCTGTCCGCCATGACCGGATGGAGCCCTCCGGTCTCGCGCCAATAGCGGAAATGCGCCCCGGGCCCGATGAGATGGGCCCGGGGCGCATTAGACGAACAGCGTCGGTTACAACGACAATTTATTGTCGGCGCCACGGCAACCTACGTCATTTCAGCGAGAATCCATCCACGGCTTTCCCGAGGAGAGCCTCGCCGATCAATTTCTAACCGGCGCCAGCTATTAGGCGAATGAGATCTGGTCGCCGACCACCTTGACGGGCTTGGGCGGCAGCGGCTTGGTGGCCGGTCCGGCCTTCACCGACCCGTCCTCGATCGAGAACTTGCTGAAATGGCACGTGCAGTTGATCGTGCCGGCGTCAACATTCGACACGGGGCACCGCTGGTGCGTACAGATGGGGTCGAAGCCCTTGAACTGCCCCGGGCTCGGCTGCGTGATCACCACGCCCTCGGCGGCGAGGACCTTGCCGCCGCCGACCGGGATGTCGGCGGTGGAGGCCAGCGACTGGGCGTTCTGCCGGTCGCCGCCGCCGGCGTCGCCGGTGCTGGGCACGGCCGGGCCGGCACTGGTGGGTGCGTCGCTGCCGCTGCCGCCGTCGTCGTCGCTGCCGCAGGCAGCCAGCACGACGGCCGCGCCGACCGCCCCGACGCCGGTGAGCAGGGTACGACGGGTCTGCGTACCCGGACCGGTCAGCGCCTGATCGTCACTCATGCCTCGCCTCTCTCTAGCCCGCTGCGCCGGTCGAAGGCCGGCCACACTTCTCCACACGGGCAACTGTGCCGGATGGTTCATCGCGGCATCCGTTCGACCGGCAAATGGGGCGGGGCGGGCCGTGATCGGCCCGCCCCGCCCCAGAACACGCACGGAGGTCAGCGCGCGCCGGCGGGCACCCTGCGGCTGGCCCGCGTCTTGGTCGCGCCGTTGGCCTTGGCGGCCCGGGTGGTGGCGGCAGCCGCGCCCTTGGCCGCCCCGTCGAGCTTGAGCACCTGGCGCAGGAACTCGCCGGTGTGGCTCTCCGCCACCTCGGCGACCTCCTCCGGGGTGCCGGTGGCGAGCACGGTGCCACCCCGGTGACCGCCCTCCGGGCCCATGTCGATCAGCCAGTCGGCGGTCTTGATCACGTCGAGGTTGTGCTCGATGGTGATCACCGTGTTGCCCTTGTCGACCAGTCCTTCCAGCACCATCAGGAGCTTGCGGATGTCCTCGAAGTGCAGACCGGTGGTCGGCTCGTCGAGCACGTAGACCGTTCGCCCGGTGGAGCGCTTCTGCAACTCGGACGCGAGCTTGACCCGCTGCGCCTCACCGCCGGACAGGGTCGGCGCGGGCTGGCCGAGGCGTACGTAGCCCAGGCCGACGTCGACAAGCGTCTTGAGGTGCCGGTGGATGGCCGGGATGGCGGAGAAGAACTCGGCGGCCTCCTCGATCGGCATCTCCAGCACGTCCGAGACGGTCTTGCCCTTGTAGTGCACCTCGAGGGTCTCCCGGTTGTACCGGGCGCCCTTGCAGACCTCGCAGGGGACGTACACGTCGGGCAGGAAGTTCATCTCGATCTTGATCGTGCCGTCACCCGAGCACGCCTCGCAGCGCCCGCCCTTGACGTTGAAGGAGAACCGACCCGGGCCGTACCCGCGTACCTTCGCCTCGGTGGTCTCGGCGAAGAGCTTGCGGACGTGGTCCCAGACGCCGGTGTAGGTGGCCGGGTTGGAACGCGGCGTCCGACCGATCGGCGACTGGTCCACGCCGACGACCTTGTCCACGTGCTCCAGACCGGAGACCCGGGTGTGCCGGCCGGGCACCAGCCGGGCGCCGTTGATCTGGTTGGCCAGCACCGCGTAGAGGATGTCGTTGACCAGCGTCGACTTGCCCGAGCCGCTGACCCCGGTGACCGCGATCAACTGACCCAGCGGGAACGAGACGGTCAGGTTGCGCAGGTTGTGCTCCCGCGCGCCGTGCACCACCAGCTCCCGGGCCGGATCCTGTGGGCGGCGGCCGGTCGGCGTCGGAATCGACCGCCGCCCGGACAGGTACGCCCCGGTGATCGACTCCTTGTTCTTCAGCAGCGCCGGCACCGAACCGCTGTGCACGATCTTGCCGCCGTGCTCGCCCGCGCCGGGCCCGATGTCGACGATCCAGTCGGCGGTGCGGATGGTGTCCTCGTCGTGCTCCACCACGATCAGCGTGTTACCAAGCCCACGCAGCCGGATCAGGGTCTCGATCAGCCGGTGGTTGTCGCGCTGGTGCAGCCCGATCGACGGCTCGTCCAGCACGTAGAGCACGCCCACCAGGCCGGAGCCGATCTGGGTGGCCAGCCGGATGCGCTGTGCCTCACCGCCGGACAGGGTGCCCGCCGGGCGGTCCAGGGACAGGTAGTCCAGGCCCACGTCGAGCAGGAACCGCAACCGGGCGTTGATCTCCTTGAGCACCCGCTCGGCGATCATCTTCTGCCGGTCGGTCAGCTCGATGCCGGCGAGCAGGTCGGCGCACTCCCCCACGGACAGGTTGCACACCTCGGCGATGCTCTTGCCCGCGAGGGTGACAGCGAGCACCTCGGGCTTGAGCCGGGCACCGCCGCACGCCGCGCACGGCACGTCGCGCATGTAGCCCTCGTACTTGTCGCGGGACCACTCGGACTCGGTGTCGGAGTGCCGGCGCTCGATCCACTGCACCACGCCCTCGAAGCCGGTGTAGTAGGAGCGCTCGCGGCCGTACTTGTTGCGGTAACGCACGTGCACCTGGTCGTCGGAGCCGTGCAGGATCGTCTTCTGCGCCCGCGCCGGCAACGCCCGCCACGGCGTGTCGATGTCGAAGTGCTGGGCCTCGCCGAGCGCCTCCAACAGCCGCAGGAAGTATTCCAGGTTGTGCCCGGTGGACCAGGGCTGGATGGCGCCCTCGCGCAGGCTGCGCTCCGGGTCGGGAACCAGCAGCTCCGGGTCGACCTCCTTCTTGGTGCCCAGGCCGGTGCACTCCGGGCAGGCACCGTACGGCGCGTTGAAGGAGAAGACCCGGGGCTCGAGGTCCTCAATGGCGAGCGGGTGGTCGTTGGGGCAGGCCAGGTGCTCGGAGTAGCGGCGCTCCCGGTCCGGGTCGTCCTCGGGAAGGTCGACGAAGTCGAGCAGCACGAGGCCACTGGACAGGCCCAGGGCCGCCTCGACCGAGTCGGTCAGCCGCTGCTTGGCACTCGGCTTGACGGTGAGCCGGTCGATCACCACCTCGATGGTGTGCTTCTCCTGCTTCTTGAGCTTCGGCGGCTCGGTCAGCGGGTGCACCACGCCGTCGACCCGGGCCCGGGCGTAACCCTTGGCCTGCAGCTCGGCGAAGAGGTCGACATATTCGCCCTTGCGGCCCCGGATCACCGGGGCGAGCACCATGAACTTGGTGCCCTCGGTCATGGCGAGGACCCGGTCGACGATCTGCTGGGGGCTCTGCCGGGAGATGCGCTCGCCGCAGACCGGGCAGTGCGGCTCACCGATGCGGGCGTAGAGCAGGCGCAGGTAGTCGTAGACCTCGGTGATGGTGCCGACGGTCGAACGCGGGTTGCGCGAGGTGGACTTCTGGTCGATCGAGACGGCCGGGCTCAGGCCCTCGATGAAGTCGACGTCGGGCTTGTCCATCTGGCCGAGGAACTGCCGGGCGTACGACGAGAGCGACTCGACGTAGCGGCGCTGCCCCTCGGCGAAGATCGTGTCGAAGGCCAGGCTCGACTTGCCCGACCCGGACAGCCCGGTGAACACGATGAGAGCGTCCCGGGGCAGGTCGAGACTGACGTCACGCAGGTTGTGCTCGCGTGCGCCACGGATAATCAGTCGGTCGGCCACGTTGCGTGTACTCCCGGAAGAAGACGAAGCGAAGGATCTGTCCCGCTCTGGGCGGTAATGAGCGGTCGTGCGGGCGCGGAAAACACGCCTCGGCAACTCTAGCCCCGAGGTGTGACAGTTTCCCCCGCCCGCACATTCCCCCAGCTCAGACCGGTCGGCCGCACAGCCAGGCGTCGCCCCGACCCCCGGGTCAGTAGCCGCCGGGCGTCGGCGGACGCGCCGCCCGACGCCGGGCCGAACGCCACCCGCCGCGCCGTTCCGCCGCCATCCGAGCCTCCCGCCGGCGGCTCTCGTGGGCCACCTCGCCCTGCAGCCGCCGCCAACTCTCCCAGCGACGGGTGGACAGCTCCCCGCTGTGCAGCGCGTCCCGGACCGCGCAGGCGGGCTCGCCGTCGTGACCGCAGTCGGCGTACCGGCAGCCCTCGGCCAGCCCGGCGATGTCGGCGAACGCCCGGTCCAGCCCGGCCGCACCGTCGAGCAGGCCGACCGCCCGCACGCCCGGCGTGTCGATCACCGCACCGCCACCGGGGATGGGTACGAGAGCCCGCCAGGTGGTGGTGTGTCGACCCTTGCCGTCGACACGCCGGATCGCCTGGGTGGGCATCATCACCGCCCCGACGAGGGCGTTGACCAGGCTCGACTTGCCAGCCCCGGACGGCCCGAGCAGACCGAGCGTGCGGCCGGGCGCCACCTCGGCGCGCAGCGGGTCCAACCCGACGCCCCGTTCGGCGCTGACCGGCAACACCGGCACCCCGGGGGCGACCGCGGCCAGTTGGCGGGCCAGCGCGGACGGGTCGGCCGCGAGGTCCGCCTTCGTCAGCACGACCAGTGGCCGGGCCCCGGACTCGTGGGCCAGGGAGAGCAGTCGCTCGATCCGGCCCACATCCGGCTCGGGGTGCACCGGCTCCACCACCGCGGCGGCATCGAGGTTGGCGGCCAGCACCTGGCCGCTGGCGTCCTTGCCGGCGGTACGCCGGATCAGTGCGGCTCGCCGCGGCAGCACCACCTCCACGGTGACGCGGCGGTCCGGCCAGTTGGTGAGCAGCACCCAGTCCCCGGCGCAGGGCAGCGCGGACGGGTCGCGCGCCGCGGCGGCCAGCACCGCCCCACCCAGGCTGGCCCGGACCGGGCCGGTCGCGGTGAGCACCGTGCAGACCCCCCGGTCCACCCGGGCCACCCGGCCCGGCTGGTGCTCGCCGCGTCGCGCGGCGTACGCCACCCGCTCGGCGTCCCAGCCGAGGGCGGTCAGATCGATCGTCATGGCATCCTCATCGGTGTCGAAAGTTGGTGATGGCGGAACACGCGTGCCACGTCCGGCATGATCACCACCTCCGTCCGATGTCCCGGTGCCGCGTCTGCCGCTGACGGTAGGTCGCGCGCCGACGCGCCGAAAGCGATTTCCCCGGCGACGGCACGGGCGGCGGACCGCTAGGGTCGACGGGTGACCACGGATCCGCTGCTACTGATGGGCGAGGTGGACGCGGCCACCAGCCGTCTACTGCGTACCGCCGCCTCTTTCGACGACGCGGACCTGGCCGCCGCGTCGCTGCTGCCGGGCTGGTCGCGCGGCCATGTGCTGACGCATGTGGCGCGCAACGCCGACGGCTTCGTCAACCTGCTCACCGCCGCCCGCACCGGCGAGGCACTGCCGATGTACGCCTCGCTGCAGGCCCGCGCGGCGGACATCGAATCCGGCGCGGGCCGTTCACCCGCCGAGCACCTGGACGATCTGCGACGCACCGCGGATCTGTTCGCCGAGGCGGTCGCCGTGATGCCGGCCGATGCCTGGGCGGCGACGGTGCAGGCGCGTAAGGGCCCGTGGCCGGCCGCGCTGCTCGTCTGGGGTCGGCTGCGGGAGATCGAGGTGCACCACCTCGACCTGGCCGCCGACTACCACGCCGCGGACTGGTCGGACACGTTCGCCCACCGCCTGCTGCGCGAGGCGGCCAGTCACCACGCCATGGGTCCGACACCGCCGTCGATGGTGCTGCGCCTCGACGGCAGCGAGCACGAGGTGGTGATCGGGGACCGCGGCGGCGCCCCGGTCGTTTCCGGCCCCGTCGGCGACCTCGCCGCCTGGCTGATCGGCCGCGCCGACGGCGCCCCGCTCTCCGTCACCCCCGACGGTCCCCTACCTACTCCACCGGAATGGATCTAGAGAACTCATGACATACAGCGGAGACGTCACCCACGGCGGCACGCCGGCGGTACGGGAGTTGGACGGGCTGACCATCAGCAAGCTGTCGGTGGGCCCGATGGACAACAACGCCTACCTGCTGCGCTGCACGGGCACCGGTGAGCAGTTGCTGATCGACGCCGCCAACGAGGCACCCCGCCTGTTGGACCTGATCGGCGACGGCGGGCTCACCGCCGTGGTGACGACCCACCAGCACATGGATCACTGGGTGGCGCTGGAGGAGGTCGTCGCGAAGACCGGCGCCCGCGCGCTGGTGCACGCCGACGACGCGGCGGGGCTGCCGATCGAGGCGGAGCGTCTGACCGACGGCGACACCGTGGCGGTCGGCGACTGCGCGCTGGAGGTCATCCACATCAAGGGGCACACCCCGGGCTCGATCGCGTTGCTCTACCGCGACCCGGCCGGCACCCCGCACCTGTTCACCGGCGACAGTCTGTTTCCCGGTGGGGTGGGTAACACCGACAAGGACCCGGAGCGCTTCGCCGCGCTGATCAATGACGTCGAGCACAAGCTGTTCGACCAACTGCCGGACGACACCTGGTTCTACCCGGGCCACGGCAAGGACAGCACCCTGGGCGCGGAACGCCCCGCCCTCCCCCAGTGGAAAGCCCGAGGCTGGTAACCCCCACCCCCACCCCAGACGGAAGACCCGACGTCGACCGGGAACCACCAAAGATCAAAACCCACCGACGCTGGCGGCACTTCCGCGGAAGCCGGGACCACGACGGGGGCGGGGGCCCGCCGTGCCCGGCGCAGGGACCAAGCCTGACCGCCCGGAGCCGGGACAGGAAACAGCCGTAGAGGTCCTCGCCCTGCTCGCCGCG
>NZ_JBFAOI010000033.1:0-12869 GCF_040675155.1 Micromonospora sp. NPDC049645 | reverse complement strand
TCCTCCTGCACCACCACCGTGCCGAACTCCGTCCGGAACAACGACCCCGTCGGACACACGTCCAGACACGCCGCATGGGTGCAGTGCTTACAGACGTCCGACATCATCAACCACCGGAAATCCGTGCGCCCCTCGACGCCCGTGCCCCGCCCCGGCGGCTGCGCCCCCGGCATGCCCAGGAACTGCGGTCCCGCGTCGACCGGCCGGTCGGGGCCGGCGTCGACCGGCGCGCCGAGGACGTCCGCCGGCGCGGCGCGGTGCCCGGCCGGGCGGGGCTGCTCGATGAACGCGACGTGTCGCCACGAGTTCGCGGTCAACGCGCCGGTGTTGTCGTACGACATGCCCAGCAGGTCCAGGGCGCTCTCCGGCACACCGTTCCACTCCTTGCAGGCGACCTCGCAGGCCTTGCAACCGATGCAGACGCTGGTGTCGGTGAAGAACCCCATCCGCGGCGGCGCGTTCTCGTAGCCCGCGTCCGGCGCCGGGTCCAACGGACCGTACAGGCTGTTCGGGTCAGGAAGCACCGTGCTCCTTTCCCTCATCGTCCGTGGTCACGGCCGGGGCGTGCCGGCCCGGGGTGATCCCGGCGCGCCGCTGGTAGTCGGCCACCAGGTCGAGCAACTCCGACCCGGTGGGGCGGCGGCCCGGCCGCACGTCGCAGGTGCCGACCTTGCTCTCCTGGATCAGGACGTTCGGGTCCAGGCTGATGCCGAACAGGTCGTTGGCCGAGTCGCCGGTCACCAGGCCCTCGAAACCGAAGTGGTACGGCAACCACACCTGGTGGATGATCCGACCGTCCACCCGCAACGGGGTGAGCCGGTCGGTGACCAGCACCCTCGCCTCGATCACCGCGCGACCGCTGACCAGGTGCGCCCAGCCCAGATGCGTCAGCCCGACCTCACCGGCCAGGTCCGGGGACACCTCGACGAACATCTCCGGTTGCAACTCCGCCAGCGGCGAGACGGTCCGGCTCATCCCACCGGCGGTGTGGTGCTCGGTGAGCCGGCTGACCGTGAACACGTACGGGAACACCTGAGCGTGCTGCTGCGGCGGGCTCGGGTTCACCGAATTCACCGGGTGCGCGTACATCTTGCGGGTTGGGTTGGCCTGCTGACCGTAGAGCGGGTTACGCACCGGAGACTCGACCGGCTCGTAATGCGTCGGCAGCGGCCCGTCCAGGACGCCGCTGGGCGCGTACAACCAGCCCTTGCCGTCGCCCTGCATGACGAACGGGTCGTCGCCGGCGATGCCCTCCGTCCCGGACGCGCCGGCTGGCGGCCGGTACGACGGCGGTTTGGTCCTCTCGAAGTCCGGCACGTCGTAACCGGTCCACTCACCCTTGTCCGCGTCCCACCACACGTAGCGCTTGCGCTCACTCCACGGGTTGCCGTCCGGGTCTGCGGAGGCACGGTTGTAGAGGATGCGCCGGTTCGCCGGCCACGCCCAACCCCACTCGGCCGCCACCCAGTCCTGCTCGTGCCGGGACTTACGCCGGGCGGCCTGGTTCACCCCGTCGGCGTACACCCCGCTGTAGATCCAGCAGCCGATCGCGGTGGAGCCATCCGCGCGGGCCTCGGCGAAACCGGACAGCGGGCGGCCGGTCGTCACGTCGTACCCGTTGATCTCGCGCAGCACCGCCTCGGCGCTCGGCTCCGCGTGCGGACCGTGCGTGGGGTAGTCCCAGGTGAGGTCGAGCAGCGCCCGGTCGCGCGGCAGCGGCGAATGGGCCAGCTTCTCCCGCAGTTTTCGGCCCAGGTGGTAGAAGAACCACAGCTCGGAGCGGGCGTCGCCCGGCGGCTCGACCGCCTTCTCCCGCCACTGCAACAACCGCTGCGTCTGGGTGAAGGTGCCCTCCTTCTCCACATGCGACGCCGCGGGCAGGAAGAACACCTCGGTACGGCACTCCTGCGGCACGATCTCACCGGTGGCGACCTCGGGCCCGTTCTGCCAGAACGTCGCACTTTCGATCATGAAGAGGTCCCGGACGACCAACCAGTCCAGGTTGGCCATGCCGAGCCGCTGGGCCCGACCGTGCGCCGAGCCGACCGCGGGGTTCTGCCCGAGCAGGAAATACCCTCGGATCTTCCCGTCGATCATGTTCAGCACCTGCTGGTAGGTGCCGTGATCACCGGTCAGCCGGGGTAGATAGCCGTAACAGAAGTCGTTCTCCGGCGTCGCCGCGTCACCCCAGTACGCCTTGAGCAGGCTGGCGGCGAACGACCGCGCGTTGCCCCAGAACCCCTTCTGCCCCGGGTGCCGGATGCTGTCCACCCACTCGTCGAATGTCGGGTGCTCCGCGTGGTGCGGCATCGGCAGATAACCCGGCAGCAGGTTGAACAACGTCGGAATGTCGGTCGAGCCCTGGATGCTGGCGTGCCCACGCAGCGCCATCACCCCACCACCGGGGCGACCCATGTTGCCCAGCAGCAGCTGGATGATCGCCCCGGTGCGGATGTACTGCACCCCCACGCTGTGCTGCGTCCAACCCACCGAGTAGATCAGCATGCCGGTGCGGTCGCGGCCGGAGTTCTCCGTCCACGCCTGCGCCAACTCCAGGAACTTCTCCTGCGGGATACCGCAGACCCGCTCCACCATCTCCGGCGTGTAACGGGCGAAGTGTCGCTTCAGGATCTGGTAGACGCAACGCGGATGCTGGAGCGTCTCGTCGCGTCGGGTCTGCCCGCCCACCGGCGCGCCGTGCGACTCGTGCGTCAACCCCGCTGCGCTGTCCCGCTCCTGGGCGGTGTGCCCACTGCCCGACGAACCCTCGTGCCCCTCGTACTGCCAGCTGTCCTGCACGTACGCGCCGGTCTCCGGGTCGAAGCCCGAGAAGAAGCCGTCGCCGTCCTCGGTGTCGCTGAACTCCTCGCTCACGATGGTCGCCGCGTTGGTGTACGACAGCACGTACTCCCGGAAGTCCAACTCGTTGTCGAGGATGTAGCGGATCACCCCGCCGAGCAACGCGATGTCGGTGCCCGCCCGGATCGGCAGGTACGAGTCAGCCACCGCGCTCGTGCGGGTGAACCGTGGGTCGACGTGGAAGACCTTCGCGCCCTTGCGCTTGGCCTCCATCACCCACTGGAAACCCACCGGGTGCGCCTCAGCCATGTTCGAACCCTGGATGACGATCACGTCAGCGTTGGCGATGTCCTGCTGGAAGTCCGTCGCACCGCCACGACCGAAGCTGGCCCCCAGACCGGGGACGGTGGCGGAGTGTCAAATACGGGCCTGGTTCTCGATCTGGAGCGCCCCCATCGCGGTGAACAACTTCTTGATGAGGTAGTTCTCCTCGTTGTCCAGCGTCGCCCCACCCAGGCTGGAGATGCCCAGCGTCCGGTTGAGCGGCCGACCCTGCGTGTCGACGTCCTCCCAGGTCTGCTCGCGGGCGGCGAGGATCCGGTCGGCGATCATGTCGAGCGCGGTGTCGAGCTCCAGGTCCTCCCACTGCGTCGAGTACGGCCGGCGGTAGCGGACCGTCGTCTGCCGCAGCGGGCTGGTGACCAGGCTCTTGCTGGCCGCGCCCTTCGGACACAGCCGACCCCGCGAGATCGGACTGTCCGGGTCACCCTCGATCTGACTGACCCGCCCGTCCTTCACGAACACCCGCTGACCACAACCAACGGCGCAGTACGGGCACACCGAACGAGCCACGCCATCGGCGTCCTCGGTCCGGGCGGTCAACGCTGCCGAACGGGCGGACTGCGCCGCCGCGCCACGGCCCAGCGGGTCCGTGCCGGTGAGCTGGCGATAGACCGGCCAGCCCTCGATGAAGGTCCGTAGACCCAACCCCGACACCCCCTCCCACGCGAGCGACCCTCTGAACATAGGTCAACTGAGGCAGGTTCGCGAACCGGGAAACGCAGACAGCGCCGCCCCCGGCCGGTGGGCCGGGGGCGGCGCTGACGTCGGTGTGCAGGTCGCCTCTCGGCGAGTGGCACGACGCGGCTCCAGCCGAACGGTATTCCGCGAGGGCAATTTGGGTGAGGCCCGGGGACACTGAGTCACACCGACACTGTCCACAACCAGCCCGCCCCCGAGGTTGTTCCCACACCCCACCGCGCCCGTCCGCGATCGCACCGCGGCTTGGGTCATGCGCCCCGCGAGCACGAACATGCCACTGGCCGGCACCCCGGGTTGCGGGTGCCGGCCAGCGGTCGGTTGTGGTGCTGTGCCCGTGCCGTGTTGTGGTGCTGTGGGTCAGCTGTTCCAGTGCTGGGCGACCAGGTCGGTGGCCTGCTGCTCCCACTGGGCGTAGGCGTCCGGGTACGCCGAGACCTGCACGGTCTGGGCGGCGTCGGTCAGGGGCATGTCCTGCCACCCGTCGACCTGCTTCAGGCCCTTGAGGAACGCGGTGGTCGAGTAGGCCGGGTCGGTGATCTGCTCCGGCGTACCCCAACCCGAGCTCGGGCGCTGCTGGAACAGGCCCAGCGAGTCGTGGTCGTTCATGTCGCCGAGGTGGCCCAGGTTCTCCAGCTTCGACTCCTGCAGACTCGTCGCGATCGAGATGACCGCGGCCCGCTCCGGGAGACCGGCCTTCTTGGTGGCGGCGATGATCGCCTTGGCGTTGGCGGTCTGCTCGTCGTTCAAGCTGATGTGGGACTGGTCGCCCTGCGGCTTCGGGGCCGCCGACTGCACGGCCACGGCGACCGGCTTGGCATCCACCGGGTTGGCGTGGGCGGCGATCGGGCCGGCGAAGACACCACCGGCGAACGCGAGACCGGCAACGGACAGCATGCTCTTACGGAAGATCGTGTTCATGGGGGTAGCTCCTTCGGGGGTAGAACACCCGCACTCCAACCGGGGGGATGGCAGTAACGGGTGTGAGCACCTCGTCCGGCGCTGCACATAAAAAGGGGAAAGTCTTAGGGGGTGACGCCCTGTCGGGCGTCGGGGTCGGCAGCCGGGTGAGCGGGGGGCTCGTGGCGCCGGGTCCCTGTGTAACGACCGGCGGACCGGGGTCATTCCGGGGCCGCCCATCCATCGGGGCGCTACCTGCGGTCGATCGTGGGGACACGTAACGACCGGGCGTTGGCCGGCATTCCCAAGTGCGCGACAGCCCTTCGCGGCGGGCCGGTGGTCCTGCGATCGTCAGGGTATGTAACGCCCCCGCCCCGGCCAGGATTCCAGCCCACGGGTGCGCCCGGTCACCACCCACAGACCCCAGTCACGGACAAACCACCCACCCCGCGCCCAGCCTAGGGCGTCAATCCGCCCCCGGCCCGCCGTGATCGACTCGGGTTCACAGAAGTCGGGGCATCCCGGACGACCGGACACCGCGACATCATGAAATTCGAGTCGATCACGACGTGCCGACCGCACCACCCTCGCGCGAAACGGACAAACCTCCAGGGGATGACGACCAGGGCGGCGCGTCTTGACCAACGCGTCGGGATCGACCTGAGCGACACCGGCTCCGGTGGGCGTTACCCTGACACCATGCAGGCCGTCTCCCCCACCGCGACCGGCGTGGCTTTCCTGGCCCGCCCGGGTCGCCCCGCCGTGGTGGCGCGGACGCTCGCCGAGTTGACCGGCCCCACCCGAGGGGTGGTGGAGTTGCCGGTGCGGCTGATGTGGAACGCCGAGCGCACCTTCGATCTCGGCGACCCCGACCAGCTGCTCTGGATGTACGAAAACGTGCTTCGCGAGACCACCCGGGCCGAGGATCTGCGCGCGCTGATCAACGGGCGGACGCTGCGCCGGGTGTGGCGACTGCTCAACCTGCCCCGGGGCGTACGCCAGGCGTGGGAGAGCCGGCACCGCGGCCTGCGCGCGGCGTGATCGAGCCTCATCTGCACGAGTTCTACCGGGAGGTGGCCCGGGTGGCGCTGTCCGCCGCCGGGCCGTACCGGTTCGTTCTGGGTGGCGGCGTGGCGTGGGCGGCGCACGGGCTGGTCGCCCGGCCGACGGAGGACGTCGACCTTTTCGCGGACGTGGAGGGTGCCGCGGCGGCAGCGTCCGCCGGGGTACGGGTTGCCCTGGAGCGGGCCGGGTTCGTCGTCAGCGACGCCGACCCGGACAGTGAGCTGGCCGAGCTGTTCGACGGGTACGAGCAGGACATGAAGGACTTCGTGGTGAGCCGCGACGGGCGGCAGATCCGGCTCAGCCTCGCCCGGTTGGACCGCCAGCAGAGCCCGGTGGTGATGGACCTCGGGCCAGTGATGGACGTCCGTGACCTGGTGGCCAACAAGATCGCGGCGTTGGTCAACCGGCGGGAGGTTCGCGACTTCATCGACGTGGCGGCGGTCCTCGACCACTACGACGTGACCGAACTGTTGGTGCTGGCACGGCAGGTCGACCCCGCACTGGATCCGGACGACGTGCGCGCCGCCGGCCGTTACCTGGACCGACTGTCCGACCGGCGCTTCGGCCGCTACGGCCTGGGCGCCGCCGACGTCGCCGAGGTCCGCCGACGCTTCGCCGCCTGGCCGCGCTGACCGCCGCAGCGAACCGCACGGCCCGGCCGCACGGGCGAACCGCACGGCCCGGCCGGATCAGCAAGCAGCGCGGTGGATCACTTGGTCGGTCGACCGCCCGTGACCCCCAGGATCTCGCCCGTCACGTAGCTGGATTCCTGCGAGGCGAAGAAGACGTACGCGGGCGCCAGCTCCGCCGGCTGACCGGGACGCCCCTCCGGGGTGTCGGTGCCGAACTGCTTCACCTTCTCCTGCGGCATGGTGGACGGGATCAGCGGCGTCCACACCGGGCCCGGCGCGACCGCGTTGACCCGGATGCCCTGATCGGCGAGGTCGGCGGCGAGGGCCTTGGTGAAGTTGGCGATGCCCGCCTTGGTGGTGGCGTAGTCCAGCAGCTGCGGCGACGGGTCGAATGCCTGGATCGACGACGTGTTGATGATCGCCGACCCCTCGGGCAGGTGGGGAATGGCGGCCTTGCAGAGCCAGAACATCGCGTACAGGTTCGTCTTGAAGACCCGGTCGAACTGCTCGGTGCTGATGCCCAGGATCCCCTTGTCCTGCGACATCTGGTACGCGGCGTTGTTCACCAGGACGTCGAGACCCCCCAGCTCGCGCACCGCCCGATCGACCAACTCCTGGCAGTGCGCCTCGTCGGTGATGTCACCACGCACGGCGACGCCCCGCCGGCCGGCGTCCTCGACCAACCGGATCGTCTCCCGGGCGTCGGCGTCCTCCTCCTCGCCGAGGTAGGAGATGAGCACGTCGGCGCCCTCCCGGGCGAAGGCGATCGCGATCGCCCGGCCGATCCCCGAGTCACCGCCGGTGATCAGCGCCCGCTTGCCGTCGAGCTTGCCGCTGCCCCGGTACGACTCCTCGCCGTGGTCCGGCTTCGGGGTCATCTCCCCGGTCGAGCCGGGCGCTGACTGCTGCTGTGCGGGCTGACCGGACTGCTGGCCGTACTGGCTGGTCGGGTCCTGCTGGGTGTGCTGGTCCTCGCTCACTGATATCTCCTCTGGCGCGCGGGAAGCGGCGCTCACCCGCGAATCTCGTCCCGAACCGCCCTACCCCAGGTCGGCTCATGGAAACCGCTGTACCGGTCGGGGCTGCCGTGGCGGGCGTGTCGGGTGCTGGTTATGGTGCGCAAGGCGCTCACGAGGCGCGTCCACCCCCATGGAAAGGCACGTCATGACCTCTCCCTCCGGCCCGTCGCGCCGCCAGGTGCTCGTCGCCGCGGCGGCCGCGGCGACCACCCCGCTGATCGCCGCCGCGCCCGCGCAGGCGGCCGGCGCGGCCCGCCCGCGCACCTGGGACCTCACCCTCCTGGGCACGTCGGACACGCACGGCAACGTCTACAACTGGGACTACTACCGCGACGCCGAGTACGACGACAGCAAGCAGAACGACATCGGCGTCGCGAAGCTGGCGACCCTGATCAACCAGATCCGTCGGGAGCGGCGCGGCAAGGCGACGCTGGTGCTCGACGCCGGCGACACGATCCAGGGCACGCCGTTGGCCACGTACTACGCCAAGCAGGAGCCCATCACCGCCACCGGGGAGAAGCACCCGATGGCACGGGCCATGAACGTCATCGACTACGACGCGGTTACTCTGGGCAACCACGAATTCAACTACGGTCTGCCGTTGCTGGACCTGTGGATCCGTCAGCTCGGTTTCCCGGCGCTCGCCGCGAACGCGGTCAACGCGAAGACCGGCAAGCCGGCCTTCCTGCCGTACGTCATCAAGAAGGTTTCTCTCGGCTTCGCCGCGCCGACCCTGCGGGTCGGCATCCTGGGGTTGACCAACCCCGGCGTGGCCATCTGGGACAGGGGCAACGTCGAGGGCAAGCTGCGCTTCGACGACATGATCGCGACCGCGGCGAAGTGGGTGCCGATCATGCGGGCTCGCGGCGCGGACCTCGTGCTGATCTCCGCGCACGGCGGTGACAGCGGCACCTCCAGCTACGGCCCGGAGCTTCCCAACGAGAACCCGGTGGCGCTGATCGCCCAGCAGGTGCCGGGGATCGACGCGATCCTCTTCGGTCACGCGCACAACGAGGTGGTCGAGCGGTTCGTCACCAACGAGCGCACCGGCGCGCAGGTGCTGCTCTCCGAGCCGTCGAAGTGGGGCCAGCGGCTCACCCGGATGGACTTCACCCTGGCCCGTGAGCGGGGCCGGTGGGCGATCACCAAGAAGGCCGCCACCATGCTGAACACCAACACGGTGGTCGAGGACCCGAAGGTGCTCGCCGCCGTACGGGCCCAGCACCAGAAGACCGTGGCGTACGTCAACCAGGTGGTCGCGACGTCCACGGTGGAGTTGTCGGCGGCGGAGTCGCGGTACAAGGACACGCCGATCCTGGACTTCATCAACCACGTGCAGACCGAGGTGGTCGGCGCGGCGCTGGCCGGCACCGCGTACGCGGACCTGCCGGTGCTGTCGATCGCGGCGCCGTTCAGCCGCACCGCCGTCTTCCCCGCCGGTGACGTGAAGATCCGGGACGTGGCCGGCCTGTACGTGTACGACAACACCCTTGAGGCGGTCGTGCTCAGCGGCGCCGAGGTGCGCGCGTACCTGGAGTATTCGGCGAAGTTCTTCCGCACCCTCGCGCCGGGCGCCCCGGTCGACCCGGAGCAGATCAGTGACCCGGCGGTGCCGGACTACAACTACGACGTCTTCTCCGGCGTGGACTACGACATCGACATCTCCCGGCCGGTGGGGCAGCGGATCACCCGCCTGGTGCTGGCCGGCACGGACACTCCGGTGGCCGACAGCGCCCAGTTCGTGGTGGCGGTGAACAACTACCGGCGCAGCGGCGGCGGTAACTTCCCCGGCATCGTGAAGACCCAGGTCTACAACGCGCAGCAGGAGATCCGTCAGCTGCTCATCGACTGGGCGCAGGCTCGGGGCACGATCGACCCGGCCGACTTCTTCCAGCCCAACTGGCGTCTCGTCCGCGAGGGCGTGCCGGTCTTCTGATCGCAGATCGTCGGCGGGTCGTGGGTGGCGACACCCGCGGCCCGTCGCGCGTTCTCAGCCCTGAACGTTCCAGCGGATCGGGTCCTCGGTCCTCTCCGCCCGGTCGCGCCCCGGATCGGTCTCGGTCAGAGCCACCCGGTCGTCGGGGCGGACGGCAGGCGGCAGTTCCCCGAAGCGCACGTGGCGAAGGAACGCGTACTCGTCGTCGGTGAACGGCTGCTCGGCCATTGGCGACTCCCCTCACTCCCCTGCGATTCTCCGGCGAGGGGGCCGTTCGCCGCCAGTAGCCGCGCACACCTCGTAAGGCGTCCTAGGATCCTGGGTGAATGGGGGTGGCTTGGTGCGGTGGATGGGACAACCGGTCGAGCACCGCGAGGGCTGCCCGGATGGGGCGACGCCGCAGCATCTCGTCGAAGCTGGCCCGCCCCTGGCAGAACTGGACGAACATCCGCCAGCCCGGCGGGGTCGCCAACAGGGCGTGGAACACGTCCGGGCGGCGGGTGAACACGTCGAGCAGCCGGAACCCCGCCCGCATCTCCGGCAGCAGACGCTCGGCGACCGCCCGCTCGTACCCGGCCAGATCCCCGTCCGCGACCGCCGCTCCCGCCAGCCCGCCGGAACGCAATGCGAAGCTGATGCCCTCGCGGCTCCACGGCTCCAGCAGCCCCGCCGCATCCCCCACGACCAGCACCCGGCCGGTGCGCAACGGTGAGTCCTCCGTACGGCAACGGGTCAGGTGCCCGGAGTCGTGCTCCGCCGGCAGCCCGGTCAGGCCCAACCGGTCGACGAACCGCCGCAGGTAGTCGCGGGTCCCCTCCCCCGCGCCCCGGCCAGCGATCACACCGACGGTCAGCCGGTCGCCCTTCGGGAAGACCCAGGCGTACGAGCCCGGCATCGCGCCCCAGTCCAGCAGCAGCCGACCCCGCCACCGCTCCTGCTCGGCGGGCGGCACCGGAATCTCCAACTCCAGACCCAGATCCACCTGCCGGTACCGGACCCCGACGTGCCGGGCGGTCACCCCCGATGAGCCGTCCGCCCCGATCACGGTGCGTGCCGCGATCGTCGTACCGTCGGCCAGCCGCAGGCGTACCCCCTCGGGGTCCTGCTCCATCGCGCGGACCGCGACCCGCTCGCGCAGCTGCGCCCCGGCGGCGACCGCCGCCTCGCGCAGCCGGTCGTCGAACTCCTCGCGGCGCACCATCGTCACCACCGGGCTGGCGTTGCGGCGGGTGAACTCCCGGCGGCCGTCGCGGGTGAACGTCACCCGGTCCACGCGGTCGTGGGCGGGCACCTCGATCCGATCCTGAACGGCCGCCAGGGAGGTGCCGATCAGGCCACCGCCGCAGGTCTTGTAGCGCGGGTGCGCGGCGCGCTCGACAACAAGGGTGGAGACGCCCGCACGGGCAGCAGCATGTGCCGCGGACAGCCCGGCCGGGCCAGCGCCGACGACGACGAGATCCCAAACGATCACGGAAGCAGCCTAGGGCACGACCCCGCCGCGACCGCCGGACCGGCTGTCGTGGCGACCGCCCGATCGGGTGCGCATCTTCGGGCACCGAGGGGGTAACCGGCGCACGGCAACCGCCGCCGCGACGGCGGACGAGCGAAGGAGGAACCATGCAGCAGGTGCAACTGTCGGAGGCCGAGCAACGGGTGTACCAGGCGGTCACCACACTCGAAGCACGCGGGCAGGTGCCCTACCCGGACCTGATCGCCGAGGAGTCCGGGCTGACCGAGGAGCAGGTGGGCAGTCCCCTGCACCTGCTCACCGAGAAGGGCCTGTTGCACCGCGAGGACTCACCGATGGCCGGCCTCGACTTCGGCCCCCGGTTCTGCGCCCGCCAGATGGCGTGAGTCGCGGAACCAACCGGCACGGTTCGCCCCCCGCAGACCCGGGTAGCGGTCAACCATGCATGACCGAGGGTCGACGGGGGGCGCGATGAGCACGGCCCAGCCGCCGCAGCCGGTGAGCGCGGCCGAGAACCGACGACGCTGGCAGGCGGTCGGCGTCGGACTCGTCGCCGCGTTCATGACGCTGCTCGACGTGAGCATCGTCAACGTCGCCGTGCCGTCCATCGACCGGGCGCTGCACGCGTCGCCGAGCGACCTGCAGTGGATCCTCTCCGGGTACGCGCTCACCTTCGGCCTCGCGCTCGTCCCCGCCGGCCGCTTCGGTGACGCCCGGGGCCGGCGCAACGCGTTCGTCTTCGGCATCGCGCTGTTCACCATCACCAGCGCGCTCGCCGGCCTCGCCACCTCCCCGACGTGGCTGGTCATCGCCCGACTGCTGCAGGGCGCCGCCGCCGGCATCGTCAACCCGCAGGTCATCGGGCTGATCCAACAGCTCTTCCGGGGGCCCGAACGGGCCCGCCCGTTCGGGTTGCTCGGCGCCACCATCGGCATCTCCACCGCCGTCGGGCCGCTGCTCGGCGGGCTGCTCATCGCCATCGGCGGCGAGGAACACGGCTGGCGGTGGGTGTTCTTCGTCAACGTGCCGGTCGGCGTCGTCGCGGTGATCCTCGGCTGGCGGCTGCTGCCCGGCCGCCCCACCGGTCAGCCCGGCTGGCGTCGACTCGACCCCGTCGGCGTCCTGCTGCTCGGCGTCGGGGTCGTCCTGGTGCTGCTGCCACTGGTGCAGGAGCAGCAGTGGCACACCCCGTGGAAATGGGCTCTCATCCCGGCCGGCCTGGCGGTGCTGGTCGCCTTCGGGCTCTGGGAGCGGCGGTACGCCCGCCAGAACCCACCCCTGTTCGACCTTCGACTGTTCGGCCTCCAGTCGTACACCCTGGGCGCGATCCTGGCACTCGTCTACTTCGGCGGCTTCACCGCGATCTTCTTCATCTACACCCTGTTCCTGCAGATGGGTCTCGGCTACAGCGCGCTCGTCTCCGGCCTCGCCATCACCCCGTTCGCCCTGGGTTCGGCGGCAGCCGCCGTACTCGGTGGTCGCATCGTCAACCGCTTCGGCCGGCCACTGGTCGCCATCGGCCTGCTCGCCGTGATCGTCGGACTGGCCGCGACGGTGATCGCGCTGCACCTCGCGCCGCACGCCCCAGCGCCCTGGGTCACCGCCGGCCCCCTGCTCGTCGCCGGCATCGGCAGTGGCCTGGTGATCGCTCCCAACCAGACGATCACCCTCTCCGAGGTGCCGGTAGGGCAGGCCGGCAGCGGCGCGGGCATGCTCCAGACCGGTCAACGGATCGGGGCCGCCGCCGGCATCGCCGCCGTCGGGTCGATGTTCTTCTCGTCCCTCGCCACCAGTCACGACTGGACCACTGCCTTCGAACGGTCCCTCACGCTGGCGACCGGCATCATCGTGCTCGCGCTGATCGCCGCGCTGATCGACATCTGGCGCAACCACAACCACAAGAACTGACCGGGGTACGCCGCTGGCCGGCACCCGGTGGTGGGTGCCGGCCAGCGGTCGGTGTCCTGCTGTTCTCGTGTGGGTCAGCTGTTCCAGTACTGGCCGACGAGGTC
>NZ_JBFAOI010000032.1:0-20316 GCF_040675155.1 Micromonospora sp. NPDC049645 | reverse complement strand
ACAAGCACCCTGTTGAGTTCTCAAAGAACAACCACACACCGACCAGAAGCCCCACCTCAGTGGAACCCCAACCGGGGCTTTTCCGTACCGTGTCCCGCCGCTCTCGCGCCGGGCACTTTTACTACGTTACCTCACCGTCTTCGCCGTGTCAAACCGTGTGTCCCGGTCTGTCATGCTTCGTACGGGTCAGCGCCGGCGCACTCACGCAGCAGCGAACCGCTGCGTCAGGTCGTCGGATTTGGCAGACCGGCCGCTGCGGTTTCCCGCAGTCTCGCCCGGTTCCCTGCCGGTCGTGAACCTTACCCGGTCGGCTTCGCCGCACCAAATCCGCCTCGCGGCCGATCCGGCAAGCCCCGCCCGGACCGTGTCCCCGCAGGAGCGAACCCCTGCCAGACCCGGTACCACCCCGTCTCGGTGCTCCAGAACTTTCGTCCCGTTTGCCCCGTTCCGCGCTGGCAGAGAGAAAGTTACGCGTCCGCGGGTTTGATCGTCAAATCCGCGGGTAGCGGCGCGCGTCACATTCCGGTTCGCGAGCGACTTTCCCAGGTCAAGCCTCTCCCGCACCCACCGGTGGTGGCCAGGGTCAGGACACCTGCCGTCGCCGGGCGGCGAACCAGGCCCGAAGACCGAGGACGCCGACGGTCGTGCCGATCGCCAGGGACGCGGCGATCAGCAGCGCGTGCACCCACAGAAAGCTGGTGGCGGCACCCTCGGCCACCGTGCCGGACGCCCAGGACCGCGGGTCCTGCCAGATGGCCACCGCGAACCTCGGCCAGATCACCCAGGTCCAGACTCCGACTCCGACCAGGAAGACGGCCCACCCTCGCGACAGCACCATGGCACCCGAGTATGCCAGCGCGCCTGGTCAGCGGACCGGCCACGCAGGCGGACCAGCCACGCAGGCGGACCAGCCACGCAGGCGGACCAGCCACGCGACAGGCGAGCCGGCCACGCCGGCAACCGCGCGGTCAACCCTGCACGTGGCCGCTCCTGAACGGGAAGCCCCATCTACGGCGTTCGAGCTGTTTCCCTTGGCGACGGGGTGGGCACTGCGAAGGGGGACAGCTGAGGACCGTCCCCCTGGAGGTGCCCCGTGCAACCCTCGACCTTCAATCCCTGGGCCTGGCGTGACCCGTCCGCATTGGCCGGCGGGTACACCCAGAGCACTCCCTCGATGACTCCTCCGGACAGCGAGCAGGGTCGGCACGACGGCCCGGACGCTCCCGGGCCCGGCACGCCCGTCGACCTGGTGGGCTACCAGGTGCAGGCGAGCGACGGACGGATCGGCACCATCGACGAGACGAGCGACGAGGCGGACGCCGGGCACCTGGTGGTCGACACCGGGCCCTGGATCTTCGGCCAGAAGGTGCTGCTGCCGGCCGGGACGGTGGCGCGGGTGGATCATCAGGAACGCGTCGTGCACGTCGACCGGACCCGCCAGGAGATCAAGGACGCGCCACCGTTCGACCCGGACTCGGCCGACCCCGAGTATCGAGAGCGTGTCGGCACCTACTACGCCGAAAGCTACCTGTCTCCACCGGCGACGGACCGCAGGTAATGTGAGTCCGTGGTCCGGACGGGCACCTGCGCATCCGAGGCGGTCGAGCTGGTCGACGACCGCTTCCTCGGTGCCGTGCCCGAGATCCCGCCCAGCTCCGGCGGCGGCCGTGAGCAACTTCTGAACGTCCTCCGTGCCGGTGGTCTGCGGTTCCGCGCCGGTGCGCGATGGCGGGCGGCTCGCTGAGTCGATCCCGCTGACCGACAGGGCTGAGCCAGCCCTGTCGGCGCGCGCCCACGCGTCACCTACCCCCGACAACGAGAGGCACCACCATGTCCATCGCACGAATGCTCACCGGCGACCGGCCCACCGGACGCCTGCACCTCGGCCACTACGTCGGAAGCATCGCCAACCGGGTACGGCTGCACCGGAGGTACGAGAGCTTCTTCATCATCGCCGACCTGCACATGCTCACCACCCGCAACCGCCGCGAGGACATCGACCGGGTCTCCGGTAACGCCCGCGAGATGGTCACCGACATCCTCGCCGCCGGGGTCGACCCGCAACGGGCGACCTTCTACCTCCAGTCGGCCATCCCGGAGGTCGGCGACCTCAACACCCTTCTGCAGAACCTGGTGACCGTCCCCCGGTTGGAACGGGTGCCCTCGCTCAAGGACATGGCCCGCGACGCCGGCAAGGAGGAGATGCCGTACGGGCTGTTGGGGTATCCGGTGCTCCAGGCCGCGGACATCCTCTGCGTCAAGGGGGAGGTGGTCCCGGTCGGCCGGGACAACGCCGCGCACGTCGAGGTGACCAGGGAGATCGCCCGACGGTTCAACCACCTGTACGGTCCCGTCTTCCCGGTGCCCGAGTTGATCTCGTCGGACACGCCGAGCCTGGTGGGCACCGATGGTGCCGCCAAGATGAGCAAGAGCCGGGGCAACTCGATCGCTCTCTCCGACGACGCGGCGACGGTGCGGCGCAAGGTGCTCGGCATGTACACCGACCCGAACCGGGTGCGGGCCGACGTGCCGGGCACGGTGGAGGGCAACCCGGTCTTCGCGTACCACGAGATTTTCAATCCGGACCGGGACGAGGTGGCCGAGCTGGCCCGGCGCTACCGGGCCGGGCGGGTGGGCGACGTGGAGGTCAAGGAACGGCTGGTGGTCGCGCTGGAGGCGTTCCTGGCGCCGATCCGGCAGCGCCGGGCCGAGATCGAGGCGGATCGGGGTCTGGTCGACCGGTTGATCGTCGAGGGCACCGAACGGACCCGCCAGGAGGTGCGCCAGACCGTGCTCGAGGTACGCCGGGCGATGGGGCTGACCGGCGCGTACCAGCAGGTGCGGCGGCGGGCTGAGCGGAGCCGGCGCCGGACGGACGCCTCGACCTGAGGGGGCCGTCCGGTCGGCGAGGTGATGCCGGGTGGGCGTCGCTGGGCGAGTAGACCCGCTGAACCGCCGAGCTATACGGCGCAGAATGCGAGGATGAGGGGGATTGTCGACGTTCATCCGGCGGGGACGACGCAGCGGACGACGACGTTCGAGATCTTCTTCGACCTGGTCTTCGTCTTCGCGCTCACCCGGGTCATCACGTTCATGGCGGGTTCGCCTAGCGCGCTCACCCTGGCCCAGGGGCTGCTCCTCCTGCTACTGCTGCTCTACTCCTGGTCGCCGTACATCTGGGTGGGAAACCTGGTCCGGCCCGACGTCGGCCCGGTCCGCGCGGCCACCCTGGTCGCGATGGCGGCGATCTTCGTGGCCGCGCTCGTGCTGCCGGACGCGTGGCAGCAGGGCCCGGAGCTGTTCGACGCGCCACTGACCCTCGCCCTGGCCTACGTGGTCGGCCGGACCGTGCAGCTCGTGATTTTGTTCTGGGCGAGCACGAGCAATCCCGCACTGCGCTCTACGCTGCGGTTCTTCGCCGTGCCGGTGGTGCTGGGCTGGGTTCCGCTGGTCATCGGCGCGGTGCTCGGTGGTGCCGCCCAGACGGCGCTCTGGACGGTCGCGTTCCTGCTGAACATCGGCGGTGCCCGGATCGCGTCCGCCCTCCGGCCGTGGCAACTGCGCAGTGTGGACCACTTCAGCGAGCGGTTCGGCCTGGTGCTCATCATCGCGCTTGGTGAGTCCCTGATCTCTGCCGGCGCAGGCCCACGGGCGATGGCGCCGGTCGGCTCCGCCCTGGTGGCCGCACTGCTCGGCCTCACCAGCACGGTGTGCCTGTGGTGGCTCTACTTCGATCGGCTGGCGCCCGCCGCCCGGGAGGCCGTCCGGAACCTGCCGGGCGAGCGGCGGGCCAGCGTGGCCGGCGACGCGTACGGCCTCGGGCACTCCGCGCTGATCATCGGCGCCATCTTCGTCGCGTTGGGCCTCGAGGAGGTGATCGCCGGACTCACCGAGGAGTCGGCGCATCCCGGCCGGCTGGGCTGGGAGACAGCAACCGCGTTGTACGGGGGCAGCGCCCTCTACCTGCTCGGCAGGCTGGCCTTTCGTCGACTGACCGTCCGCGCGGTGTACCCGAGGCAGGTCGTCGCCGCGCTGCTGCCGCTGGTCCTGCTGCCGATCGGCCGATCCCTGCCGCCGTTGACGGCGCTCATCCTGCTGACCGCCTTCCTGGTCGGGGTGACCTGGTTCGAGCGGCGGACGGACCAACGCGACGAAGGACTCCACTCGACGCGACCGCGTCCTTCGTGAGCACGTCCGGGCGGGCCGGCCAGGAAGATCTGTACCCTTCGCAGGGTGAGTCTGCCGCTGCCACCCGGGCCGTTCGCCGCGTACCTGTTCGACTGCGACGGCACCATCGTCGACTCGATGCCGCTGCACTACCTGGCCTGGCAGCGGGCCCTTGAGGAGTGGGGCTGCGAGTTCCCGGAGGAGCTCTTCTACGCCTGGGGTGGGCGGCCCACCGCCGACATCATCGTCGAGCTGAACGAGCAGCAGGGTCTGGCCATGCCGGTCGAGGCCGTCGTCGAGCGCCGGGAGAGCTACTACCAGGAGTTGCTGCCGCAGCTCGCCGCCGTGCCCGAGGTGTTGGCGCACATCCACGACGCGCACCGGCGGGTCCCGTTCGCCGTCGTCTCCGGCAGCACCCGCGCGTCGGTCACCGCGTCTCTGGACGCGCTGGGCCTGCTCGACCGGTTCGACGTGCTGGTCTGCGCCGACGACTACACGCGGGCCAAGCCCGACCCGGAGGCGTTCCTGCTCGCGGCGGAGCAGCTCGGCGTGGCCCCGGAGTCCTGCCTGGTCTTCGAGGACACCGACCTGGGCATCCAGGCCGCGACGGCGGCCGGCATGGCATCGGTACGCGTGCCGCAGCAGCGCGTCGGCTGAGGTCTCAGGCCACTGTCAACAGGAGCTTGCCGGAGTAGGACGACTGGAGTCGCTGGTGCGCCTCGCGCACCTTGCCCAGCGGGAACGTCTCCGCGACGTGCACCACGAACGGCCCCGCCTCGATGAGTTCGTTGAGGCGCTGCAACTGTCGAGGGTTCGATTCGCCGTCGTACGCGCGGACCAGCACACCGGGCCGTTCCTGCGGTTCCGGCCGCACCCCGTGGGCGTACGCGACCACACCGCCGTCGACGAGCGTCTCGGTGAGCTGGTCCAGTGTCTTGCCGCCGGCCATCGCCAGGATGGCGTGCACCCCGGACGGGGCCGCGTCCCGGATCCGGGCCAGCACGTCGGTCATGTCGCCGTGGCCGTCGAGGGACACGTCGGCGCCGAGTCGGGTCACCAGCGCGACGCCGTCCGCCCCGGACGCCACGGCGATGACGTTCAGCCCCTGCCGCTTGGCCAACTGCACGGCCAGGTGGCCCTGACCGCCGCTCGCTCCGAAGATCAGCAACCAGTCGCCGGCCGACAGGCTGACGGTGTCGAGTCCGGCCAGCGCGGTCAGCGCGTCGGTGGGCATGGCGCCGGCGTGCTCGGCGGGCACGCCGTCGGGCACCTTCGCCGCGTACGCGGCCTTGACCACGGCGTACTCGGCGTAGAAGCCGCCCTTCGGCCGGGTGGTGGCGGCGACGTAGACGAGGTCGCCCATCGCGAGGCCGGTCACCTTGCTGCCGGCCGCGATGACGGTTCCGGCACCGTCGGAGCCGGGCACGATCGGCAGGGCCGAGCCCTCCGGCACCAGCACACCCTCCCGCTCGTACGCGTCCCACACCCCGACGCCGGCGCTCCAGACCTTGATCAGCACCTCGTCGTCGGCGACCTGCGGGACCGGCAACTTTCGCAGGGTGATCACCTCCGGCCCGCCGAACTCGTCGAAGGCCGCGGCCTGCATCCGCTCTGGCACATCCCCGTCAACCATGTGGATTCCCTCTCCGTGCCGGCGTCACCGTCGCAGCATGCCCGCTCGGGAACGGCCGTGGCCCGGGGCTGTGCGTCGTTCACCCACAAGGGCGAACGCGCGCGCCGGGCAGGTCGTGCGGGCGTAGCCGGGGCGGGCACGGGAATGTCCGCGTACCGCGCCGGGCGGGTCGCGCCGACCGAAGGATCGACGGAGGGGGCATCGTGCACGCTCCTCCGTCGACGCGAGCCACGGCCTGGCTCCTGGTGGCACTGGCGGCGGCGTCCGGCTGCGTCGACGTGATCTGCCTGACCAGGCTGAACGGCTACTTCGCCAGCGTGATCACCGGCAACCTGGTGCACTTCGGGCACGCGTTGGCCACCGCGGACGCCCGCTCACTCGCGGGGGCGGTGGTGGCAGTCGGTGGGTACGCGGTGGGGGTGGCCGCCGCCACCGTGCCGTTGCGGCACACCCCGCCGGGTTGGAACCGCCATACCGCGGTGGTGACGGGGGCCGAGGCGCTGCTGCTGCTCGGGTTCACGGTGGGCTGGGTGGCCTGCTCGGCCCGGCCCGGGTACGGCTTCGGCCTCGTGCTGTTGGGCATGGCGGCCGTGTCGAGCGGCATCCAGAGTGTGATCACCGTGGGTGCCGGCGTACGTGGCGCTTCCACCACCTACCTGACCGGTTCGCTGACCGAGCTGGTTCGGCGTCGTGTCGTCGACCCGCACCGGTTCGCCGACGTGGGTGGCGTCGGCCGGTTGGCGGGGCTGGTGGTCGGCGCCGTGCTCGGCACGGTGGTGCTGCGAACGGCTCCGACCTGGGCATCCGTGCCGGCGGCGGTGCTGGTGATCGCTGTGATCGCGTTCGCGGTGGGCCTGACCCAGCGCGCGAGCGCCGCCGCCGGCCGAAGCCAGCCGAGTTGACCGGCCGCGATCAGGAGGTCTGCGGTTCCGGGCCACGCAGCGCCTGCTCGACGGCGTCGCGTACCCGGGCGTCCTCGCGCGCCTTGCGCTGCGCCTGGGTCCGCCGCCGGTACAGGTACGCCCCGACGAGCACGGCGATCAGCACGACGAGCACCAGCACCAGCATCCACGGCAGGGCCCAGCCGTGCGCGGTGACCTCGACCGGCTTGAGCGAGGTGGTGGAGCCCGAGGCGTCGGTGAGCAGGGGCGTCAGGGTCGCGGTCGCGGCCAGCGAGATGGTGGGAGCCACCTCGTGTACGGGCACCGTCACGTTCCAGCTCTCACCCGGGAGCAGCTCCGGCGGCGCGGCGATGTCCGCGGCCCGTACCCGCAGCAGGCCGAACGGACCCGAGACCGTCACCGCCTGCTGGCCGGACAGGGCCGCGTTGCCGACGTTGTGCAGCTTGTAGGTGATGGTGGCGTCACCCTTGCGGAACGGGTTGGCCGACCCGGCGTACGTCACGTGCAGGTCCTCGATCGCGAGGCTCGGCTTCAGCTCGCCGCCCACCCGCAACTTGATCCGGATGCCGAGGCGCCGGTCGACATTGATCCCCTGGGCCTGGTCGGCCTGGGTCAGCGCGGTGAGGATGCCGCCGACGTAGTCCCCGGGCGTGGAGTTCTCCGGGACGCTGATCTTGAAGGGAACCTGGGCGGTCTTTCCGGGCTGGATCACGACACTGCCGGCGTTCGCCTTCACCCAGGCGCCGATCGCCACGGACTTCTTGTCCTTGGTGAGCAGGTCGAGTTGGCCGGCGTCGGTGGTGAAGCCGTCGGCGGCGTACACGGAGAGGGTCAGCGGCGCCTTGCCGTGGTTCGCCACCACCATGGCGTCCTCGACGGCGCCGCCGGGGTTGACGTTGTAGCTGTAACTGGACCGGGCCTCGCCGTAGCCGTTGGAGGCCGTCCGGACCGTCCAGGCGACGTCACCGTCCGCGGCCAGGACGGGACCGGCACCGACACCGACGGCCGCGACGACGGCGAGCAGGGACAGTGCGGTCGTACGGAGGAGCGCGGCGGGCGTGGTCTTCCAGCGCGTTACGGACGGGTACATGTCGGTTCCTTGAGGTGATCTTGGACGGATCGCACATGGGTGGCGGGGTAGGCCCCCGAAGGTGCCTACCCCGCCCGATGGAACTGTTCGATCAGCTGCTCAGCGCGGTGATCGTGAGGGTGGTGCGGTAGCTACCCTTCGCGATGCTGTCCGGGATCTTCAGATCCAGGTCGGCACCGAGCTTGGCGCCGCCGCGCGGGTGACCCTGCGCGGCCGCGGCGAGCCCACTGGAGACCGAGAGGCCCTTGCCCTGGTCGTCGTAGGACGACAGGACCGGCGCACCGGCCTCGGCGCCCGCGCCGCCGTCCAGCACGTACGGGTTCCAGCCCAGGTAGGAGCCGGAGAACGTCTTGTCGGCGTCCTGGAAGTCGCCGACGTTGGCCGAGATCGACCACGGGGCGAGCGAGCGGCGGCTGTCCGACACGAGGATCGGGTTGATCTTGCCGGTCGCCTCGAAGTAGGCGCCGTTGCGCTCCTGCGCGGTACCCAGGTCGACCAGGCCGTTGTAGCCGTCGATCGTCCAACCGAACTCGCCCGGAGCCGGGTTCGGCACGTTGACCTGGATGGCCTGGCCGTCACCGTTGAACGGGTGCACGGTCACGTTGTCGACGATCGAGCCGACCGGCTGACCGTCCGGGGTGTTGACGCAGGACAGGCCGGCCTCGACGGCCGCGTTCGGCGCCGCGCAGGTGCCGCTGCGCACGTTCGCCAGGACCAGCTTGTCGCCGCGCACCTGCACCTTGACGTAGCTGCGCACGTGCTCCTGGTTCTGCACCGAGTTGTACCAGAACTTGTCCGGGTCCAGCGGGTCCGGGCCGTTGCCGCGGATGCCGGTGCCGGTGGCGTCCGGCTTCTTGATGTCGTAGTACTTCGAGCCGGAGGCCGAGTTGGCCGTCACGTAGATGACGCCACCCGGACCGGGGAAGACGTCGGCTGCACCCGGCTTCTCGGCCGGGTTCTCCTTCTGGCCGTTCTTGATGGAGTAGCTGCGCGAGTAGCTGTGGTCGTGCCCCTGCAGCACCATGTCGATGCCGAGGTTGGAGAAGGCCGTGGTGAAGTCCTCCCGCCGCTGCTTGTTGTCGGTGTCGGTCGAGTGGCTGGCCGGCGAGTAGATGGAGTGGTGGTAGACCAGCACCTTCCACTTGGCCTCGGAGCCGTGCTTGTTCACCACGTCGGTGATGTACGAGACGTGCGCGGCGTCGCCGGCGTTGCTGCCGTCGGTCGGCAGCTTGTAGCTGTTGCTGTTGATGTCGATGAACAGCACGTCCTTGTAGACGAACCAGTAGTCACCACCGGACTTGGTGCCCGCCGGGTTCCCGTTGTCGTAGTACGGGGCCGTGCGGTCGGTGTTCGGGGTGAAGTGGTGCTGCTCGTAGGACTTGCCGCCGACATCGTGGTTACCGATGGTGGCGACGAGGGGGTACTGACGCAGCTGGTCGGGCGCCATGAACGAGGTCCACTGACCCTCGTCGTTCGCGGACTCGACGTGGTCGCCGCCGGAGACCAGCAGCTCGGCGTTCGGGTTGGCCGCGGTGGCCACCTTCAGGGTGTCCTCCCAGCCGGCCTGGTCCTTCAGCCGGTCACCGGAGGAGCCGATCTGCGGGTCGCCGAAGAACAGGAAGTCGTAGTCGCCCTCGAAGTCCTGCGTCTTGAAGGCGTATGCCGGGGACCAGTTGCCCTCGGCGCCGACCCGGTACGAGTACGCCGTGTTCTCGCGCAGGTTGCTGATCGTGGCGTGCCGGTTGAAGCCGGTGGTGGAGGTGTTCGCCGCACCAACGGCGTCGAAGCTGACGGCGCTGGCCGGGAACTCGCCGTTGACGATCTCGGCGGTGGGGGCGAGCTGGATCTTCTGCGCCGTGTCGGCGGAGGAGTACCAGGTCACGATGCGCTGGGTCTCGTTGGCGCCGACGCCGAGGATCACGCTGCTGATCGTGGTGGACTCGGCCGCGCTCGCGGTGGCCAGCAGGCCACTTCCGAGGGCCGCGCCCATTCCGAGGAACCCGGCTGCGACCCCGGCGACCAGGCGCCGCCGCATGGGCCCGGAGACCCATGTCGAGGTGCTCAATGTCATCGACATTGTTCCCTTTTCAAATAGAGAAATGGATGTGCCTTCACCCGACACTGGGGAAGCAATTCCACGCTTTCGCCACCCGATGAACCGTTCATGAACGTGATCTTGCGAAAGACTGCACTTCACGAACTACTTAGCCTTACTCATGATCCCGAAACGCGCTGGACAAACCAGATCAGCCCCATAGTGGACACGACCGCAGAAACGGCCCCGGTCGCCCAGAGTCCGGCTTTCGGCGCACGACGGCGCAGCACGAACAGCAGCGGGAAGACGACGGCGATAATCGTCAACTGAACGGCCTCGATGCCGACGTTGAACACCAGCAGCGACCACAGCAGGGTCCACGACCACGCCTCGTCGATGCCCAGCGCACCGGCGAAGCCCAGGCCGTGCACGAGGCCGAAGCAGAACACCACGCCGAGGCGGATCCAGCCGGCCCGGTCCAGGCTGAGGTGGCCGCGCCCGGTCGCCTCCAGGTCCGTGGCGTGCTCACCGCGACGCCAGATCCCCCACAGGTGCCAGCCCGCGACGACAGCGATCGACAACGCGATGATCGGCTCCACGATCACCCCCGGCACCTCGACCAGGCCGAGGGCGGCGAGCATGAACGTCACCGAGTGCGCCAGGGTGAAGCTGGTGGCCGCGAGCACGATCTCGCGAAGGCGCCGCGATCCGGCGATGAGCGCCAGCAGGAACAGGATGTGGTCGATGCCGGTCAGCAGGTGCTCGGCACCGAGGAGGAAGAACTCACCGAACCGCTGGTACCAGGCCTGCCCGGTGGAGAAGGAAGGGTTGGCGCTGTCGAGCGCCGCGCTTCCCGAGCGGCCGTCGATCTCGTAGGTGACGATCGTCTTGGTGCCCTTGACGTAACCCTCGCCATCGGGGAAGAGACCGCTGCGCACCTCGTGCGCGTCGACCCGCTCGGGGCAGGTCCAGTCCAGCAGCAGATTCGCGTACGGCACGCCCTCGCGCTCGCCGATGGTCGCGTCGCCCACCTGGACCGGCTGGCAGCCCTCGCTTCGTGCGCTCACCGAGAACCGGTCGGAGACGTACCTCAGGACCGTCGACGCGTGCTCCTTCAGGGCAGTGGCCTGGGCAGCGGTGTCGCCCGCTTCGAACGCGGCCGTTCCCCTCTGAAAGAGCGGATCGTCGTCGCCGGCATCCGCGGCGGACACGACGAGGAGGTCGTATTCGAGTTCCACCGTCGTGCGGATGTGACCCTCATCTCCCGCTGCGATTTTCGCGTAAACGGTCGACGAGAAGCCGTGCGCGGACGCCGCTTCGGCGCCCAGAAACGGAACCACCAGTGCGGCGAAACCGACAGCGGCGACGATAACGGTACGGCGGATTCGGCCTGACATTCGACTCCCTCAGTTGGCCAGTGCACGTTGCATGTCGCGGGTGAACAGCAACCCGCGCACCGACGAACCGCCGGAGAACAACACCCCCGGTCGCCCACTCGGCGATTGCCGGCGACCGGAATTGAGATAGGAATACGAAGACGTACCCGCACTTTCCGCCACCACCCGGAGGACGATCACCTTGCGCCCCCCGCTTCAGGCCGTTGCCATCCTGGCCGCGACCGCCGCGTTGGTCACCGCCTGTAGCTCCAGTGACGACTGGTCGGAGCCACACCCGGTGCCCAGCGCCATCGGCACACTCGGTCCGGGATTCGTCGACCCCGCCACGAAGCCCGCGCCGGAGGCGACCATCACGCCGCAGCCCGGCTCGTGGGCCGGCGTCCACCCGCCGAAGGACTACCGGGTCGTCCTGCTGACCGGCGGCGACGACGACCCGACCAGGGCACTCGTGACGGCGGTCAAGGAGTGGGCCGACGACGAGCACGTCGACCTGCGGACCATCGTCGTCAACGCACACGACGCCGTCAGCAGCATCGCCAAGGCGATGGAGATGGGTCCGGACCTGATCGTCAGCGCGGGCAACGACCTGATCGACCCCCTCGCGTTGGTCACCCCGAACCACCTGGACGAGAAGTTCCTCGTCGTGGGGGCGGAGCTGGCCGAGCCCACCCACAACGTCACGGCGGTCGACTGGGAGGGCGCGTCGTTCCGCGGGGAGGGGCTCGGCATGTCCTCGACGTACGACGCGAACTCGTTCACCGCCGAGCGCTGCGCGGCGGCAATCCGGGCGGGCGTGGCCGCCGTCCTCAACGACCTGACCGGGATCGTGGTCTGGCTCTGACGCTCGGGGAAACGTGGTCGCAGCCGCGCGCCGGCACCAGCTATCGGAGCGGGTTTCGACAGTCAGCGCGGGGCGGGTCCCCGGTCCTCGAACTCGTAGGTGGTGGTGAGGCCCTCGGGCAGGTCCGGCACCAGGGCATTGGTGCCGTCGACCACCTGGACGTAGCGCTTGCCCTGGAAGATCGAGTAACTGCCGTCGGCGACCTGATCGATCCGGAAGAGCTGCGTCGAGGCGGCCGGGTCGCACGCCCGGCCGCGTACGCTGCCCGGCGCCGCGTCGTGCACGACGGTCATGCAGACGGCGCTGGCACCGGATGCAAGCAGGATCCGGTACCGGTCCCCCTCGGGGCGCAACACCCACAGCGCCCGATCGTCGATGCCCTGTTCGCTGCTGGCCCGCACCTGATCGCCATCGCGGTCGATCGCCAACGTGGCTCCGCGCATACCGGGCAACACGATCTGGACCTGCCGCCGACCGTCGAGAATCTCCTGCGGTCCGACCGGAGCGACCGGAGCGGTCGGGGTGCTCGGGGACGGGACCACCGACGGCGCGACCTGGGTGGCCGGGCCGACACCCGGTGACTCGACGCCGGTCCGCGTCTGCAACAGGGCGCTGCCAGCGGCGAGGGCCACCACGGCCAGCCCCGCCGCGCCGACAGCAACCCGACGCCGCCGACGCCGGTCACTGCGCCGCCGCAACGTCTCGGCCCCCGGCAGCGTGGTGACGCGCCGGACCTCGTCGACGATCGCGGTGAGATCGTCGCGCGGATCAGCCATGGGAGTTCTCCTCCTGGTGCGCATCGGTCAGCAGCCCGGCCATCGCTCTCCGACCGCGGGCGAGATATGCCTTCACGGTTCCGACGGGGGCCTGCATCTCGGCGGCCACCTCCGCGACGGTGAGATCGTTGAGGTGGTGCAGCACGACGGCCCGGCGCTGGTTGGCGGTCAGCCGTTGCAGCGCCTGCAACAGCGCGACGTGATCCTCGTTCAGTCCGGGCACGCTCTGGTCGACCGCGGCCCGGCGATGTGCGCGTACCCGGTTGAACGCCTTGCGCCAACTGCTGACCGCGATCCGGGAGGCCACCCGGCGGACCCATGCCTCCGGGCTGTCCGCCTCCCGCACCGTCGGCCATCGCTGCCAGGCCCGCATGAACGCCTCGGCGACGGCGTCCTCCGCCTCGGCACGGTTGCCGGTGAGCGCGTACACGTGACCCACGACCCGACCCGCGCAGGCCGCGTAGAGGGCGTCGAACTCCTCGGCATCACGCATCCGACCGGTGCCCTCCCCTGCCTCGTTCCCTGGTCACCGCCGCATCGAACTCGCCCGGCTGGACCGGACGCGTCATCGCGGGGCTCGATTGTGACCGCCGTCACACCAGTGGTGATCAACCTTGTGACCTGGCCAGGCGTCATCGTGCCGACCCGGGAGACGCCCGTGGCGGAGAGGACGATGTGCGACGACGGCAACGACGCGCCCTGACAGCCGGCGTACTCGCGACCGCGCTGGTGGCGGCGGGCCTGACCGCCCAAGCGGCGAGCGCGCAGGAGCAGCCGGCGGCCCCCGCCCCCGGCGCCTCCGGGACGTTCACCCTGATCACCGGTGACCGCGTGTCGCTGGACGCGGCGGGTCACCCGCAGATCCAGCGGGGGTCGGGGCGGGCCGCCATGCGGTTCGTGAGCAGCCGGGAGGACGGCCACCAGTACGTCATCCCGGTGGATGCGATGCCGCTGGTGCGCGACGGACGGCTCGACCGGCGGCTGTTCGACCTCACCACGCTCGGCGAGTTCGGCTACGACGACCGGGCCCCCGAGTTGCCGCTGCTGGTCGCGTACCCCGAGAACGCGGCGGCGCGGGCGCGGACCGCGACCACCACGGGTGCCGGGCGGGTGCGGGCCGACCTGCCGGCCGCCCACGCGCTCGCGGTCCGGGCGGACCGGGACGACCGGGTGACACTCTGGGCGTCACTCACCCGGGCGACGGCCTCGGCGCGCACCCTCACCGCGGGGGTCACTCACATCTGGCTGGACGGCAAGCGCAAGGTCTCGCTCGACCGGAGCGTGCCGCAGATCGGGGCCCCGGCGGCGTGGCAGGCCGGTTTCGACGGCACCGGCGTCACCGTCGGCGTGCTGGACACCGGAATCGACGCCGGCCATCCCGACTTCGCCGGGCACCTCGCCGAGGTCCGGGACTTCACCGGCGGCAACGACCCCAGTGACACGGTCGGCCACGGCACTCACGTGGCGTCGACAATCGTCGGCAGCGGCGCCGCGTCCGGCGGCCGGTACCGCGGGGTGGCGCCGGGAGCGAAGCTGCTCGTCGGCAAGGTCTGCGCCACCACCGAATGCCAGGACTCGGACATCGTCACCGGAATGCAGTGGCTCGCGCCGCAGACCCGGGTGGTCAACCTGAGCGTGGGCGGCGACGACGCGCCCGGCCTCGACCCGCTGGAGACCGCGGTCCAGGAGTTGAGCCACCGGTACGGCACCCTCTTCGTGGTCGCGGCCGGCAACGAGGGCAAACCGAAGTCGGTCTCCTCGCCGGCCTCCGCCGACGACGCTCTCGCCGTCGCCGCGGTGGACGCCGACGACCAGCGGGCCTACTTCTCCAGCCGAGGGCCGCGCGTCGGCGACAACCACATCAAGCCCGAGATCAGCGCACCCGGCGTCGACATCGTGGCCGCCGCTCCCGGCGGTGACTACGCCACCATGTCGGGTACGTCGATGGCGACCCCGCACGTGGCCGGCAGCGCCGCGATCCTCGCCGGGCAACACCCGGACTGGACCGGCCCGCAGCTCAAGGCCGCCCTGATGGACTCGGCCAAGCCGACCGGCGCGGACACCATCTACGAGCAGGGCGCCGGCCGGGTCGATATCGCCCGCGCGGTCGCCCAGCCGGTCGCCGCCGACGTCGCCGCCATCGACTTCCCGGTGCAGCGCTGGCCGCACGCCGACGACAGCCCTATCACCCAAATCGTCGGCTACCGCAACAGCGGCACCACGCCGGTCACCCTGACGCTGGCCATCGCTCCGGCCCCGGCCGGCATGCTCACCGTCAGCCCGGCCACGCTCGTGGTGCCGGCCGGTGGCCGCGCCGAGGCGACGATCACCGTGGACACCCGGGTGGACGCCCCGGACGGCGTCTACCAGGGGGCGCTGACCGCGACCGGTGCCGGCGACCTGCGGGTACGGACGCCGTTCGCGCTGAACCGTGAGATCGAGAGCTACGACGTACGGCTCGACCACACCGGGCGCGACGGCCAGCCGGCCACCGAGTACACGACCGTGGCGGCGAACCTGGCCACCGGGGAGTTCAGCACCCTCGCCGCGACACCGGGCGGCGGCGTCCTGCGGCTGCCCAAGGGTCGCTACGCGCTGTACAGCACCATCCACGAGGGTGCCGTGTCGACTCTGCTCGCCCAGCCGGTTCTGGACGTACGCGGCCCGGTCACCGAGGCGGTCGACGCCCGTGCCGCCAGGCCGGTCGCGGTGACCGTGCCGCAGCGTGACGCCGCCCCAACCTCGATCAACGTGAGCGCCAACTGGGACGACGGCTTGCGCTATCCGGGCGTCCAACTCAGCGGAGCGTCCTTCGCGGACGTCTTCTTCGGCCGGATCGGGCCCGCCGTCACCGCGCCCGAGTTCACCGCGACGCTGGGCGTCGGGCTCGCGCGACCGGGCAAGGACCGCACCTTCCGCAACAGCCCCTACACCTACGACCTGGCGTACGTCCGGCACGGCGACATGTTCACCGGCCTGACCAGGAAGCTGTCGCCGAAGAACGTGGCCACCGTCCGGGCGACCTACCGGAGCCAGTCCAGCACGACGACGGCCACCCGGATGCACCGCGCGTCGGCGCCCGGAGGCTCGGGCCCGATCGGGTCGAACACGCCGGTCGATCTCCCGTTCACGGGCACCGAGTACTACAACACCGACGGCGGCATCGTCTGGACGTCCACGTTCGTCGAGGGGGACAACTCGACGACGCAGGATTCGACCTTCACGTCTGGCCGGACGTACGCCCAGACCTGGAACGCGGCACCCTTCGGACCCACCGTGGCCCAGGCACCGACCCTGTCGCCTCTGGGGTACGCGGGCCGCGACGGCGACACCATCTCGATCGCGTCGCTGCCCCTGTTCGGTGACGCGACCGGTCGCCCCGCGAGCCGCGACGACCAGCCGGTGCGGTTGCGCCTGCTGCGCGACGGTAGGGAGATCGGCACGTCGGACAGCCCGTGGGCCGACTTCGCGGTGCCCGCCGAGCAGGCCACCTACCGTCTGGAGGCGACCACCACCCGGGGCGCCCCGGACACCCTGTCGACGTCGATCTCGGTGGCCTGGACCTTCACCTCGGCGCACACCACGTCACCGCACCGGCTGCCTCTGACGACGGCCCGTCCGATGCCCGTGCTGGACGACACCAACACGGCGCGGACGGGCCGGATCACGACGATTCCGGTGGCGCTGGACCGGCAGGCCGGCTCGACGGCCGCGTCCAACCGCACGCTCGGCGTCTCCGCGTCGTTCGACGACGGCCGGACGTGGATCGCCCTGCCGGTGCTCCGGAACGTCGCTCTGATCAATCATCCGCGCCGGGCCGGGTTCGTCTCGCTGCGGCTGACGGCCACCGACACCGCCGGCAACACGGTCACCCAGACGATCCAACGGGCCTATCGGATCGCCTGACGCACTGCCCGGTCCGGGGTGGCGGCGGCCGTCTGAGCCGCCGCCCCGGGCCGGACCCCACCGCGTCAGGCGGTGAGGGCACCATCGATGGCGATGGACGCGCCGCTGATGAAGGTGGCCTCGTCGCTGAGCAGGAACGCGGTGAGCGCGGCGACCTCGTCGGACGTGCCGGCTCGTCCGGTCGGCTGCGCCGACAGGTAGCGCTCCGCGACCTCCGGGGCCTGGCTGACCACGCCCTGCCAGAGCGGCGTGTCGATCAGCCCGGTGACCAGGGCGTTGACCCGCACACCGGAGCGCGCCACGTCGAGGGCCGCCGAGCGGGTCAGCCCGATGACGCCGTGCTTCGCCGCGTTGTAGGCGGCCTGGGTCGGGTCGCCCTTCACGCCGGAGACCGAGGCGTTGTTGACGATCGCGCCACCGCCGGCGGCGATGATCGCCGGGAGCTGGTACTTCAGGCCGTAGAAGACACTCGTCAGGTTGAGGGCGAGCGACCGCTGCCAGTTGTCGCTGTCGGCTTCGCGCACACTGGCCATCGGGCCGCCGCCGGCGTTGTTGAACGCGCCGTCCAGCCGCCCGTACTCCGCCACCGCGCTGTCGACGAGCCGCGCCATCTCCTCCTCGACCGTCACGTCGGTGGGTACGAAGAGGGCGGTACCGCCCGCGCTCCTGATCTGAGCGGCCACCTCCTCGCCCCGATCCTTGTCCCGGGCACCGATCACGACGCGTGCCCCTTCGGTGGCCGCCCGCTTGGCGAACGCCAGGCCCATGCCCTGCGTACCGCCGGTCACCAGCAGCACCTTCGATTCCAACCGTCCAGCCATCTCGTCCACATCCACCCGACTGATGAGCCGCCACGTGGTCCGCGGGGCTTCGTGAGACGGAACGCTAGCCTTTTCTGGAACGTTCGACAAAGTAACTGCACTCACACCTGGGCACCCCGCTACGGCACCCAGGCGCTCCGATACCCATTCTTACCGCCAAGAAGCCTTCAATTGACCACCTCTGACTGCTGTAACCGTAGGCACATTCTGTGGTGAGTGTTCCATAACGCCGATAGCGTTGGCCGGGTCGCAAGAATCCGCGCAAACCACCCTTAAGGAACAGTCATGCCCACAGGCCGCCCCGCCCTGGAGCCTCAGCGGTGGAAGGCCCTGTTGTTCATCTCCATCGCTCAACTGATGGTGGTGCTCGACGGGGCCGTCATGAACATCGCGCTCCCCTCGGCGCAACAGGCGCTGCACTTCACGGACGGAAGCAGGCAGTGGGTGGTGACCGCGTACGGTCTGGCCTTCGGCGGTCTGCTGTTGGTCGGCGGCCGGGTCGGTGACATGGTCGGGCGCAAGCGCACCTTCCTGATCGCGCTTGCCGGCTTCGCGATCGCCTCGGCGATCGGCGGTCTGGCCGTCAACGCCGCGATGCTGCTGCTCGCCCGTGCACTACAGGGTGTGTTCGCGGCCCTCCTCGCTCCGGCCGCGCTCTCGTTGCTCTCCCTGTCCTTCACGCAGCCGAAGGAGCGCGCGAAGGCGTTCGGTGTGTTCAGCGCGGTCTCGATCGCCGGTGGCGCCGTCGGTCTGATCGTGGGCGGGCTGCTCACCCAGTATCTGAACTGGCGCTTCGCCATGTTCGTCCTGGTGCCGATCGCGGTCGTCGGGATCCTGGGCGCGAGTCGCACGGTGCACGACGACGGCGAGCGGCACCGCGCCCGACTCGACGTCCCCGGGGTCCTGCTGGCCAGCCTCGGACTCGTCGGCCTGGTCTACGGGTTCGGTGTCGCCGAGAGCCACGGCTGGTCGGCGGGCGTGACCATCGGGTCGTTCACCGCCGGGGTGCTGCTGCTCGCGGTCTTCGTCGTGGTGCAGGCACGGGTCACGTCCCCGCTGCTGCCGCTGCGCGTGCTGACCGAACGCAACCGGGCCGCCGCGTACCTCTCGGTTGGTCTTGCGATCGTCAGCATGTTCGGGATGTTTCTCCTGCTCAGTTACTACTTTCAGCAGGTCAAGGGGTGGTCGCCGGTGATGGCCGGGCTGGCGTTCATGCCGATGGCCGTGCCGCAGGCCATCGGGGCCACGCAGATCGGTGCGCGACTCGCGCACCGGATCGCCCCCCGGCCGATCATGGTCGGTGGTTACCTCGTCACCGCGATCGGTCTGGTACTGCTCGCGCTGCTCGACGCGGACAGCGGCTTCCTGGAGATCGCGTTCGCCGAGGCGGTGATCGGGCTCGGCATCGGCACCGCGTTCATGCCCGCGATGAGCATCTCCACCCACGGCGTCGAGCCCAAGGACGCCGGTGTCGCCTCCGCGATGATCAGCTCGTCGCAGCAGGTCGGCGGCTCGATCGGCACCGCGTTGCTGAACACCGTCGCGACCAGCTCCGCCGCCACCTACCTGGTCTCGCACGGTGGCCCGGCGGCGCGGGTTCAGGAGCGCAACGAGGCGCTGATGCACGGGTACTCGGTCGCGTACTGGATCGCGGTCGGCTTTGTGGTCGCGGCGACCCTGGTCTCCGCGGCCATGGTGAACGCCGGCGCTCCGAAGCACGTCCCGGCCTCGACGGACGCCCTCGAAGACGGCACGCCGGCCCCCGTGCACTGATCGATGCGACACCTGTCCGTCTCGCGGTGACTGAGGACACGGTGCACGGACTCCTCTGAGAGGGTGGAATCAGACGTGTGAGCAGAAGAGGCACCGGCGAGTGACGTGGTGAGGTCCACTCTTTCGACCCACGATTCGGGTCAGTCCAGCGTTGGCAGCACGCCCACCGCGGACGAATCGATTCGGGCGACGACCGCCCATCGGCAGCGCTGGGCGGTGCAGACCATGGCTGTCGCGGCCGACGATCAGGTGCTGGAGATCGGGTGTGGTCGGGGAGCGGCCGTCTCCCTGGTCGCCGGAGCACTCACCACCGGCCGGATCGTCGCCATCGACCGCGCCGCGACCATGGTGCGACTCGCGACCCAACGGAACCTCGGTCACATCAGCGCCGGCAGAGCCGAGATTCGACGGGCCGGCTTCGAGTCGGCCGACCTCCCGACCGGCCACTTCACCAAGGTCTTCGCGGTGAACGTCAGCCTCTTCTGGTTGGGCGACGCGGCCCAGCAGATCGCCCGGATGCGGAGTCTGCTGGCACCGGGAGGGCGGCTCTACGTCTTCGGTGAGCGACCCACCGCCGTGCATGCCATCGCGAACGTCACCGCGACCACACAGCTGCTCGACACGCACGGTTTCAGCACGACGACGTCGAGCACCACTCGCGGTCAGGGCCGGGTGCTGACCTGCGTCACCGGCACGCCCGTCCGCTGAGGCCGGGCTGGGCCACACCGCAACGTGATCCGGGCGGGCTCGGCGTGACGCCGAGCCCGCCCGTCGCGGGTCAGTCGAGCTTGATCCGGGTCAGCGTTGCAGGGTCAACAGACCCGGCCGGTACGGCAGCAGCCCGTAGTCCCCGCCGGAGCTGGGAGAACGCCCCTGGTAGAGCAGTTGCAGGTTGCACGCGTTGACCGTCATCGTCTGGTCGGCGCTGGTCCGCAGCAACTCACCGTGGCTGATGTCGTTGGTCCAGGTGGCACC
>NZ_JBFAOI010000031.1:0-21444 GCF_040675155.1 Micromonospora sp. NPDC049645 | reverse complement strand
CGGTTCAAAATCGTGGTGTACGCACTATCCGACAACCGACCCGCCGCCACCGCAGTACCAAAATAACGACCCTTCTCGGCAGCGGACGCCCCCAGCGTCGTTCCGGCGGCGGCCGGCGTCGTCAGGAACAGCGCCACGCCGGCGGCGAGCGCACCCGCGCCGGTCAGCGCGATGGCGGCTCTCGATGCCGCCTTCCATCTCACGGCTCTCATCGTGTGACTCCTTTGTGGTGGGTGGGAAAGAGGGATCAGGACACCGAACAGGCGGCACCGTTGAGGGCGAACGACGAAGGCTTGCCGGTGCCACCCTCATGTGTGGCCTGGAAGCCGATCTCGACCGTCGCGTTCGGGGCGATGGTGCTGTTGTAGGAGACGTTGCGGGCGGTCACCGCACCGCTCGCCGGGGCGTACTGGGCGTTCCAGCCGCTGGTGATGCGCTGCCCGGTGGGCAGCGTGAAGGTCAGCGCCCAGCCGCTCACGGCGGTGGCACCGGTGTTGGTGATGGCGACGCTCGCGGTGAGACCGCTGTTCCAGGCGTTGACCGTGTAGCCGACCCGGCACGCGCCCTCGGTGGGCGGCGGAGTCGTCGGAGGTGGAGTCGTCGGAGGTGGGGTCGTCGGCGGTGGAGTCGTCGGCGGTGGGCTGGTCGGCGGTGGGGTGGAGCCGTCCAGCCCGAAGAAGCGGATCACCTGCGCGGCGTCGACCGGCAGGTTGTGCGTGACACCCTGCATGCTGATCGCCTCGACCGGCGCCATCGGGCCGTTGCCGCCGTAGCGGGTGCGGGTGTAACCGGACTGCGGGGTGTCGGTGTACGTCGGGGTCTGGCTCAACCCGTGCACGTTGGTCCACTGCTTGACCTGCTCGCCGAAGTTCGGGTAGCGCAGCGTCTCGTCGTTGGTGCCGTGCCAGATCTGCATCCGAGGCCGCGGGCCGGTGTAACCGGGGTACGCCCCCCGGACCAGGTCACCCCACTGCTGCGCGGTTCGGACGACTTGCCCGTTGGCGCACTCGCTGTTCCACTCCGAGGTGCCACCGGTGGCGAAACAGGCGAACGGCACCCCGGCGAACGAGGCGCCCGCCGCGAACACGTCGGGGTAGTCGCCGAGCATGACGTTGGTCATCATCGCCCCGGAGGAGGTGCCGGTGGCGAAGATCCGCGCGGGGTCGGCCGAGTAGCGCTGCCGCACGTAGTCGACCATCGACATGAGCCCGACCGGGTCGCTGCCGCCGCCGCGGCGCAACGCCTGCGGCGAGTAGACGTCCCAGCACTTGCTGCTGCGGGTGGCCGACGGGTAGATCACGATGAACCCGTACCGGTCGGCGAGGGACGCGTACTGCGTGCCCGAGTGGAACGCCGGGCCGGTCCCGGTGCAGTAGTGCAGGGCCAGCAGGATCGCCGGTCGGGTCGCCACCCGGTCCGGTACGTACAGGTGCATCTGCAGGTTGGTGGGGTTGGTGCCGAAGTTGGTCACCTGCGTGAGCGTTGCCGCCGACGCGGGGGTGGCGAACGTCAACGCGGCGGCGGCCAGCGTCACGGCCGCCATGGCGACGCCAAGCGTCCTTGTCTTCAGTGTCATCGTCGCGATCCCTTGCGAAAAAGGCGCGTGGAAGGGGACTTAAGTCGAGGACTGCCCTTCGCCCGACCTTGACCGCGGCTCGCGTGACCATGTCAGCTTCAATCGAGCGCCCTCGATTGTCAAGACTTCCGGAAACCTTTCGCGGCAAGGGATTCGGTGGTCACCTGCGCAGCAACCGACCCTGGCGGGCGTGGTCAGCGGCAATGGCTTGCGAGCAATTATCGGAAGGTTCCCGGAAGGTGCCGAGCACGAGGCGAAGCAAGGCCCGACCGTCCGGCCAGGCCCCGCCGATCAGTAAATGCGTCGCCCCCGCCCGTCCGGCACCCCGGACTTGCGGAAGAAGTACGTGTTGATCTGGTCGCGCCACTCGGTGGCACACCGCACCTGCTCGTCGAGACGTTCGGCGACCCGCTCGTACACGCTCGGGTCGATCATCCCGTGCAACGTCTGCCACCGTCGCCGCATCGCCCTGACCTCCTCGACCCCGGCGAAGTGGGTGTCGTAGATGTGCTGGATGACGGTGGAGCCACTGTGCAGCACGTGACCGTACGGCACGTGGTGGAAGAAGAGCAGCAGCTCGTCGGGGCAGCTCTCGACCGACTCGTACACCTGGGCCCAGTACGGCGGGTACTGGCCGGCGAAGCCGGTGCCCGACGCCCGGCTGCGGTCGACGCCCACGCCGTCGCGGTCGGCGAAGTGGTAGGTGCCCCACCGCGTGTACTCGTACCCGTCGACGCCGGGGCCGTAGTGGTCGCCGGGGTTGACCATGAATCCGACGCCCAGCGGGGCCGTGTAGCGCTCGTAGGTGCGCCACGAGTCGTCCATGATCTCGTGCAGGGTCCGCCGCACCAGCTCGGCGTCGGCCGTCGCCGACGGCGGGAAGGTCAGCGTGATCCACTCGTCGAGGATCTCCGTCGGATCCCGACGGGGATCCCAGGCCAGCCGGCCGAACGTGTACAGGTTGGCCTGCGCCAACGGATGCCCGGTCCAGAAGACGTCGTCGCCGACGTTGGCCACGGCGACCAGCCCGCCGCCCGCCGCCGTCTCACCCGTGACCACGTCGGCGATCGTCCGCCCACCCGGCCCCCAGGGGGCGAAGCGCAGCACCTCACTCCACCACGGGCCGAGATGGCAGACGTGCCGCTGCTGTCCCGTGTACTCCTGGGTGACCTGCAACTCCACCGCCAACCGGGTCGCCGGCATGGCGGCGAGCACCGGGGAGACCGGCTCGCGGGTCTGGAAGTCCACCGGGCCGAACTTCACCTGGACGACCACGTTGGTGCGGAACCGCCCGTCGAGCGGGGCGAAGTGGTCGTACGCGGCCCGGGCCCGGTCGGTGGACCGGTCCCGCCAGTCCTGGTGGTGGTTGTAGACGAACGCCCGCCAGTGCACCACTCCCCCGTGCGGGGCCAGCGCCTCGGCCAGCAGGTTCGCACCGTCGGCGTGGTCACGCCCGTACGTGAACGGGCCGGGTTGCCCCTCCGAGTCGGCCTTCACCAGGTAGCCGCCGAAGTCGGGGATGCGCTCGTACACCCGCCGGGTGGTCGCGGCCCACCAGGCCCGCACCGCCGGGTCGAACGGGTCTGCGGTCGGCAGGCCACCGAGGACCACCGGCGCGGCGAAGCTGACCGACAGGTGCACCCGGATGCCGTACGGACGCAGCACGTCGGCGATCTCGGCCACGTCGCCGAGCCGTTCGGTGAGCAGCAGCGCCTCGGTACGGGCCACGTTGACGTTGTTCACCGAGATCGCGTTGACGCCGCAGGAGGCCAGCAGCCGCCCGTACTCGCGCACCCGGGCCAGGTCGCCGCGCGCACGACCGTCCTGCCAGAAGATCGAGCCACCCGCGTACCCCCGTTCGACCTGGCCCATCACCGGGTGCACGGCCACGTTGTCCCAGTGGTTGAGCATCCGCCGACGCAGCGCGGGCCGGTGCCGCTCCGCCGGGCGGGCCGGATCGAAGGCTGCCGCGCAGAGCCGGACCACGTGGAAGAGCCCGTACAGCAGGCCGGCTGGCGCGTCGGCCAGCACCACGGTCACGTCACCGGCCCGTGCCAGCAGGAAACCCTCGTCGCCGAGCCGCTCGCCGTCGGCGCCTTCGATCAGCGCCGCCGCGGCGGCGCGCGCCGCCTGCACCGCCGGGTTGGGCAGCTCGTCGGCGCCCCGCAGGGCGAGTACCAGGTCGACGTCGACATCCCAGGAGGGGGAATGCCACACCCGCCCGCCGTAACGCGCGCAGGCACGCGACACCTCGTGGAGGACGGTGTCGACGAGCAACCCGTCACCGTGGACCAGAACGCGGCGCGCGCCGAGCGACCGGAACGCCTCCGGGGGCAGCCAGGCCGGGTGGACGCGCGGCTCGTCACCATCCACCGGGTCCTCGACGAACATCAGTTGCTCCAACTCCACCGACTCTTCGGCGTTCACCTGTCCTCCTTCTCTCGCTGGCCCGGCCCGGCAGGCTCATGTGGTGAACTCTTTCCGGATCAGGTGGATCATCGGGTCGCTGACCCGCAGGTACGCCAGGACCGCGATCGACGCGAGCAACATCAGCACCGCCTCGGAGGTGACCGCGGTGATCCCGGCCGCCGCGGTCAGCAGCAAGGCGTTGCCGACGGTGACAGCGGGGGAACGCACGAGGAAGTGCACGGACAGTCGGAGCACGTCCCGGGTGCGGAAGTCGAACAGCGAGGTGATCATCAGGGCGTTGGCCGCGCAAAGTGTCACCCCCACCGCGATCAGGACCAGCGGCACCGCCCACCAGCTCGCCAGGCCGACCGCACCGGAGTAGGCGAGGTTCACGCCGAGCACCGCCAACCACGACAGCGTCGGCACCCAGACGCGCAGCACCCCGAGGACGTTCGCCCGGTAGCCGCGCCAGAACAGGGCGGCGGGACGCAGGTCGGTCAGGTCGGGTCCCTGCTGGCGCAACGCGTACAGGGCGGCGGAGATCGCCGGGCCGACCGGGACCAGGAGGAGCGCGACCAGCGGCAGGTTGCTGGGGTCGCGGCCCAGCAGCACCAACGGGAGCAGGCCGGGCAGGGTGGTGAGCAGCAGCAACAGCTCGACCACGAGCAGGGTGTAGACGCGTGAGGCGACCCGCGACAGTGGCCCGTCGCCGAACTGTCGCCAGGCCCGGGTCGCGCCACTCACGGTCGCTCCCTCCGGTCGACGTGGCCGAACGCTTGCCGGGAGTCCGGTCGGGCGGGGGAACCACCCGACCGGACTCCGCGCCACTCAGCCGTTGTTCTTCTGGAACCGCTCGTACGCCTTGTTGACCAGATCGATGTACTGCTCGGAGTTCTTCGCCTTCAGCTCGACCACGTACGCGTCCCACTCGCTGAGGGGGCGCTGGCCGAGTGCGAACTTCAGCGTGTTCTGGGTGACGAAGTCCTTCAGCGGGGTCTCCCAGAGCGACACCTGCTCGCGTTCCTCGTCGGTGAACGGGTGCGGCGGGGGGACCTCCCTCGGTTTGCGGGCGTCCATGACCTTCTGGAACTCCAGCTCCTCCGGGGAGAAGAACCCGCGGACCAGGTCCGGGGTGCCGCCGTAGGCGAAGACGCCGTTGTGGAAGCCGAAGTCCTTCTGCAGGTGCTTGGTGCCCTTCGGGTTGATCCCGAGGAAGTCGACGTCGGCGGTGACCGAGCGCTTGCCGGACGCGTCCTTGGTGAAGGTGGTGCCCTCGACACCCCAGCGGGCGAACTCCATGCCGGCGTCGGAATACCACAGCCAGTCGATGAACTGCATCATGGCCACAAAGTTCTTGCTCTCCCGGGCCTTCGTGGAGATCATGATGCCGTTCTCCAGCCGGGGGAACGGATTGATCTCGCCGGCCGGGCCGATCGGCAGCGGGATCTTCGCCATCTTCGCGTTCGGCAGGGTCTTGGCCAGGTCGGGACGGTGATTGTTGACCAGCGTCTGCGCGTTGCCGGTGACCACGAACGATTTGCCGTTGGCGAGCTTCTGGCGGGCCTGGTCGTCGGTCTGGGTGAAGCTCTCCGGGTCGAGCAGGCCCTCGGCCACGAGCTTGTGCAGGTAGGTGACCATCTGCTTGTACTGCTCGGACGAGCCGGTGTAGCTGAACTTCTTCGCCGCCGGGTCCCAGGTGGCGTGCTGGTAGTCCCAGCCGGCCTGGGTGCCGTGGGCCGAGCCGAGGATGTTCAGCAGAGCGCCGGCCGGGTTGGGCTTGCTGAACAGGTCGGAGTACGGGTAGACGTTCGGGTACTTCGCCTTCATCGCCTTGAGCACCGTGTACAGCTCGTCCCAGGTCTTCGGGACGGCCAGGTTGAGCTCCTGCATGATGTCGGTGCGCACCAGCACCGTGTAGTCCTGTGTGGGCTTCTCGTGCACCCCGGGCAGCAGGTAGAACTTACCGTCCGCCTGCCGCAGGTTGTCGATCTCCGGCTTGAGGTTCCACTTGGAGATCTTGTCCTTGAGGTTGGGCATCAGGTCCAGGTAGTCGCTCACCGGGAGGATCGCCCCGGAGGCCACGAACGCGTCCTCCTGCGGGTGGTACGTCTTCGGGATGATCAGCGGCGCGTCCCCGGCGCCGATCAGCAGGCTGCGCTTCTGCTCGTAGTCGCTCAGCGGCACGGCCACCGGCTCGATCTTGACGTTGGTCCGCTTGGTGAGTTCCGACCAGAACAGCCAGTCCTCCTTCAGCGGATAGAACGTGTGGTTGTTGTAGAGGGTGGAGAAGGACAGCGGCTCGGTGGCCTTGAACTGGTCGCCGACGCCGTAGGTGGCCATCGCGCCGACCCGGTTCTCGGAGAGGTCCTTCGACTCGCCGGGGTCCTCGGAACAGGCGGTGGCAAGGGAGAGCGCGAGCAGACCCGCGGTGGCCATCGCCACCCGGCGCCCCGTTCTGTGGAGCATGGCTCGTCCTTTCGGTGGTGGGGTTCGGAGGTGGAGCGGTGCGGCGCCCGCCGTCATCCCTTGACCGCGCCGAGCATGACGCCTGAGACGAAGTACCGCTGGACGAACGGGTAGACCGCCAGGATCGGCAGCGTGGTGAGCACGATCGTCACGGCCTGGAGCGTGGCCGCGGCCTGCACGACATCGGCGTCGGCGGCGCCGGACTGCTGTGCGTCGGTGGCGCCCGCGATCAGGTTGCGCAGGTACACGGTGACCGGCAGCAGATCCTGCTGGTCGATGTAGAGGAACGCGGTGAACCAGGAGTTCCAGAAGGAGACCGCGTAGAAGAGCACCATCGTGGCGACGATCGCCTTCGACAGCGGCAGCACGATCCGCAGCAGGATGCCGTACGTGTTCAGCCCGTCGACCGCCGCGGCCTCCTCCAGCTCGCTCGGCAGGCTCTCGAAGAACGCCTTCATCACCAGCAGGTTGAACACGCTGATGGCGTTGGGGATCGCCACGGCCCAGATGGTGTTCTTCATCCCCAGGCTGGTCACCAGCACGTAGTTGGGGATCAGGCCACCGGAGAAGAACATGGTGAACAGCGCGACACCGACGAGCACGCCGCGCCCCTTGAGCTGCGGCTTCGACAGCACGTACGCGTAGCAGGTGGTCAACACGATCGAGATGAGCGTCGCGACCACCGTGTACACCACCGTGTTGCGGTAGTTCGTCCAGAACATCGAGTCGGACATCACCAGCCGGTACGCGGTCAGGTCGAACCCACGCGGGACGACGCTGACCTTTCCGGCGATGATGTACGCCTCCTCGCTCAACGACCGGGCCACGATGTTGAGGAACGGGTACAACGTCACGACCACGACGCCGAGCAGGACGACCGTGTTGACGACTCGGAAGACCCGGTAACCCCGACCGTCCACCGGCCCACGCGTCTTCGGGGCGTCGGTCTTCGCGCCGAGGGTCACCACAGGCTCGTCCCCACCGTGCGACGGGAGACGAGGTTCGCCGACAGGACCAGGATCAGCCCGATCACCGCCTCGAACAGGCCGATGGCGGCCGCGTAACTGAAGTTGCTCGACTGGAAGCCCATCCGGAACAGATAGGTGGAGACCACGTCCGCGGTCGGGTACGTCAGCGGGTTGTAGAGCAGCAGGATCTTCTCGAACCCGACCGCCAGGAAACTGCCGATGTTGAGGATCAGCAGCGTCACCATCGTCGGCCGGATGCCGGGCAACGTGACGTGCCAGGTCTGCCGCAGCCGGCTGGCTCCGTCGATCCGGGCGGCCTCGTACAGGTCCTCGTCGATGGTGGTGAGGGCGGCGAGGTAGAGGATCGTGCCCCAGCCGACGGTCTGCCAGACCTCGGACGAGACGTAGATGGTGCGGAACCACTCCGGTTGTTGCAGGAACGCCACGGCGTCCCCACCGAACAGCCGGACGAGTTGGTTGGCCGTGCCGTCGATCGAGGTCAACTGCATGACCATCGCCGCCACGATCACGATCGACAGGAAGTGCGGCAGGTACGACACCGACTGGACGAACCGCTTGAAGCGGCGGGCCCGGACCTCGTTGAGCAGCAGCGCCAGCACGATCGGCAGCGGAAAACAGAACAGCAGGGTCAGCGTGCCGAGCACCAGGGTGTTGGTGAACACCTCCCAGAACGTCGGGTCGCTGAGGAACATCCGGAAGTACCGCAGCCCCACCCAGTACTCGCCGAAGATGCTGCCGCCCGGCTTGAAACGGCGGAAGGCGATGATGTTGCCGATCATCGGCAGGTACCGGAAGACCAGGAAGAACACCAACGGCAGGACGGCGAGGGAGTAGAGCTGCCAGTCCCGGCGCAGCGCCTGCCGCCAACTGCGGCGGCGCGGCGGCTGCGGCGCGGAACTCCGCGCCTCGGCGCGGGAAGCGGGTGGCGCCGGCGGTGGTGGCCGCATCGTCGATGTCATCCTGCGCCTCCTATGCCGACTGCGCGACGGCCACGAGGGGCTCGACCCGTACCGACGTGAGCATCTCCCGCTCGTGGCCGACCTCGCGCTCCGCGCCGACCAGGCGCAGCGGCAGGGTCGCCACCGTGTCGGCGCTGGACCGGCCGAACCGCAGCTCGACCCTGCCGGGCTCGACGATCCGCCGGCCGGACCGGCCGACGAACGACGCCACGTCGGCCGGTACGCCGAACGTCACGTGCGCCACCTCGCCGGACGCCAACGGCAGCCGGGTGTAGCCGATCAGCCGGACCACCGGACGGGTGGTCTGTGCCACCGGGTCGTGCAGATAGAGCTGCACGACCTCGGTGCCGGCCCGGTCGCCGGTGTTGGCGACGGTGATCCGTACCCGCACCTCGCCGTCGACCGGCCAGGCCGGCGGCTCGTCCCCCGGCGCGCTCGCCGACTCGACCACCACGGGGTCGGACCACTCGAAGGTGGTGTAGCTCAGCCCGTGGCCGAACGGGTACGCCGGAGTGGGATCGATCGACGAGACCTTGTTGCGTCGGCCGAGCGGCGGTGCGAGGTAGGTGCTCGGCAGCCCTCCAGCGTCACGGGGAACGCTGACCGGCAGCCGCCCGGAGGGGTTCACCGCGCCGGTGAGCACCTCGGCGAGCGCCTGCGCGCCGAGTTGGCCGAGGAAGAACGCCTGCACCACGGCTGCCGCGCCGTCGAACTCCGGGCCCAACGCGTACGGGCGACCGGTCATCAACACCAGGACGACAGGCGTGCCGGTGGCCAGGACGGCACGGACGAGGTCGGCCTGCACGCCGGGTAGCCGCAGGTCGGCGGCGTCGCAGCCCTCGCCGGAGGTGCCCCGGCCGAACATTCCCGCCCGGTCGCCGACGGCCAGCACGCACACGTCGGCGGCGGCGACCGCGGCGACGGCGGCCGGGATGCCCGAGGTGTCCTCGCCGGTGATGGCGCAGCCCGGCTCGTGGGTGAGCAGCGGAACGCGTCGGGCCAACTCGTCGCGCAGTGAGGGGATGGCCAGGCCGAGCCCGAAATCGCTGTGGTGGACACCCACGTGGTTGGGGAACGAGTAGCAGCCGAGCAGGGCCATCGGGTCGTCGGCGGCCGGGCCGACCAGGGCGACCCGTCCGCCGGCCGGCAGCGGGAGGATGCCGGTGTTGCGCACCAGGACGACGGACTCCCGGGCCAGGCGTACGGCGATGTCCTGGCTGGCCTCGTCGTCGAAGCGCAGGGACGCCACGTCGTCGGGCAGCTCACGCCAGCCCTCGTCGAGCAGACCGATCTCGATTTTCTGGATCAACACCCGCCGCAACGCGCTGTCGATCAGCGCCTCGTCGACCTCGCCGCGGCGCACGGCCTCCACCAACGGTTCGCCGAAGGTGTCCACCGTGGGTAGCTCGACGTCGATCCCGGCCCGCAGGGCGAGCCGGGCGGCGTCGGCGGCGTCCTCGGCGACACCGTGCAGGGTCTGCAGGAAGCGTACGGCGAAGTAGTCGGCCACCACGGTGCCGGTGAAGCCCCACTCGTCGCGCAACAGCCCGGTGAGCATCCCGTGGTCCGCGGCGACGGGCAAACCGTCGATCTCGGCGTAGGAGTTCATCACCGAGCGGGCGCCGCCGTAGCGCAGCGCCATCTCGAACGGCGGCAGGATGACATCGGCCAGTTCGCGGCGGCCCATCGGCACCGGCGCGAGGTTACGTCCGCCGCGGGAGGCGGAGTAGCCGGCGAAGTGCTTCAGCGTGGCCACCACGCCGGCCCGCTCCAGGCCCCGCACGTACGCGGTGCCGGTCGTTCCCACCAGGTAGGGGTCCTCGCCGATCGTCTCCTCGGTGCGACCCCAGCGGTAGTCGCGGGTGACGTCCAGGACCGGGGCGAGGCCCTGGTGCACGCCGGCGGCGCGCATCGACCGCCCGATCCGGTCGGCCATGGCCTCAACCAGCTCCGGGTCGAAGGAGGCGCCCCAGCTCAGCGGGGTCGGATAGACGGTGGCGCGCCACGCGGCGAACCCGGTGAGGCACTCCTCGTGCACCTGCGCCGGGATGCCGAACCGACTGGCGGCCACGATCTGCGCCTGCGACGCCGCCAGCGACCGGGCGCCGAGCACCGGGTCGACCGGGGCGGTGCCGAAGGGGCGGGTGAGCTGCCCCAGCCCGTACCGGATGACGGTGCTCCACGGCGGCAGCTCGCTGATCATGTCCGACTGGTGCGGCGCGACGCCCTCGCCGCTGGCCTCCGCGCCGACCCAGACGCCGACGAGTTGGGCGATCTTCTCCTCCAGGGACATCACTGGCAGGAGCGCCTCGGCACGCTCGATCGGCGACAGCCGCTGATCGCGCCACGGTGCGGCGTCGCTGTCCCCGGGCAACTGACTGCTCATGCCAAGACCCCTTAGCTCCGGCCACATCCCCGTGCCCTGGTGGAACCAGCTCCGTGGCGGACGTTTCTCACGATCCGAAACTTTCCGGAAACCTGCGCAACCTTTTCGGCAACCTAAGGTCCGCATCGATGCCTGTCAAGGGTCTCAATCGGACTGCCAGGGCCTCTTGCCGCACCCGATGACCCTGCCCTCGGCGCCCGGTCGCCGGTGACCCATGCCGTGGCCCGCCCCGGGGCCGACCGTTCGCCGGACCGACTGGCGTGAATGTCTGATCGTGTTAAGGTCTGCCGAAACTTTCGGATGTTGTATGAGGCCGCGATGACAGAGCACCACCCGCTCGGCCCACCCGCCTCGGCCACCATCGCGACCATCGCCAACGACGTCGGCGTCTCGGTCGCGACGGTGTCCAAGGTCCTCAACGGACGTGGCGATGTCGCTCCCGGCACGAGAGCGCGGGTGGAGGCGAGCCTCGACCGCCACCAGTACCAGCGCCGCGCCCGACGCCACTCGACCAGCGGGGGCCGGATCGACCTCGTCTTCCACGAGTTCGACACGGGTTGGGCCATGGAGATCCTGCGGGGCGTCGAGGCGGTGACCTCCGCGGCCGGCATCGGGCTGTCGGTCGCCCAGCTCGACGGCGCGCACCGCCCGCCCGCCCGCTGGCTGGACGCGTTACTCGCCGACCGCCCACTGGGCGTGGTGTTCGTCCTCTCCCACCTGGCCGAGGCGGAACAACAGCACCTGCGGCGACAGGGCGTCCCCTTCGTCGTCGTCGACACCGACAGCGCGACCTCGGCCTCCGTGCCCACCGTCGGGTCGAACAACTGGAACGGCGGCCTACTCGCCGCCCGGCACCTGTTGGAGCTGGGCCACCGACGGATCGCCATCATCTCCGGGCCCCCCGACGTGCTCTGCAGCCGTGCCCGCGCCGCCGGATTCCAGTCGGCCCACGACGAGGCGGGAATAGTGGTCGACCGCGAGTTGATCCGCTACGGCAGCTTCTCCGCCGGCGCCGGGCACGCCCACGGGCTGCAACTGCTCCAGCGCCCGGACCGACCCACGGCGATCTTCGCCGGGTCGGACATCCAGGCCATGGGAGTGCTCCGGGCCGCCCGTCAGTGCGGCCTCCGAGTGCCCGAGGACCTTTCCGTGATCGGGTACGACAACCTGCCGGTCTCCGCCTGGACCGACCCGGCGCTCACCACGATCAACCAGCCGTTGCGCGACATGGCCGGCATCGCCACCCAGATGTTGCTCGACCTGACCAGGGGTAACGAGCCGGCGACCAGCCGGATCGACCTGGTGACCGAGTTGGTCGTCCGGGAGAGCACCGCACCCCCCGCCAACCCGCACTGACCGGCCCCTGCGAGGACCCGTGCCCCACTCCGCCCTCACCTTCGACGACCTTCAGCGCTACGCCCCCGAGGTCGACGAGCCCGACGACTTCGACGTGTTCTGGCGGGACACGCTCGCCGAGGCGACCGGGGCGCCGGTGCTCGTCGACGTCCGTCCGGAGCCCACCGACCTACGGCTGCTCGACTCCTGGGACGTCACGTTCGCGGGCTTCGGCGGCGACCCCGTACGGGCCTGGTACACCCGCCCGGCAGGTGTTCGGGAGCCGCTGCCGGCCGTGGTGGAGTACGCCGGCTACGGCCGTGGCCGGGGCCTGCCCCACGAGCGGCTGACCTGGCCCACCGCCGGGTACGCGCACCTGCTGATGGACAACCGGGGCCAGGCCGGGCAGCACGGCGCCGGGGACACCCCCGACCCGCACGGCGCGCCCGGCGGGCCCTCGCCGGTGACCTGGGGAATCCTCGACCCGCGTGACTACCACTACCGTCGCCTGATCACCGACGCGGTCCGGGCGGTCGAGGCGGTCCGCGCGCTGCCGGGCGTCGAGGGTGACCGGGTCACCGTGGTCGGCAACAGCCAGGGCGGAGGCATCGCCCTGGCGGTGGCCGGTCTCGTCGACGATCTCCGTGCGGTGTTGACCACCGCTCCGTTCCTGTGCGACATGCGCCGGGCCGTCGCGCTCACCGACCTCGCACCGTACGGCGAGATCGCCCGGTACCTGGCCGTGCAGCGGGAGGCCGAGGAGGCGGTCTGGCGCACCCTGTCCTATGTCGACGGGGTCAGCTTCGCGCGGCGCGCGACGGCGCCGGCGCACTTCGGCGTCGGCCGGCGCGACACCGTCTGCCCACCACGAACCGCCTTCGCCGCCTACAACCACTACGGTGCCGCGAACGGACGACCGGTCCCGCCCGAGCGGGAGATGCACGTCTACCCGTTCAACGGTCACGAGGGCGGTGAGGCCGTCCACGTCCGACGTCAGCTGCGCTGGCTGGACACGGTGCTGCGGTCGGACCACCGGGCCGCGCAGCGCTAGCAGCTCTGCCGGTTGCCCGCCCGTGGTTCGCTGGTGTGGGTGCCGTCGGCCGGGGGCACTGTGTCTAGCAGACGATCCGCACGACGCCATCTGATGGCAGGTCGGGGTGCGCGCCATGGATCAGCGGTTGACAGTCCACATTGATGACGAGCTGGCCGGCGTTCAGTGGGGCCCGGAGACCACGGAACTCGTCCGGTGGTATCTCGACGATCACCTGCGTACGTCGTTCGAGATCGGCGACGGCCGTGCCGGTCAGGCCGAGACCGCGATCGTCGGCGAGGTCCGGCCGTCGACGCCGCCACCGGTGGAGCTGCCGGGAGAGCAGTTGCGGGTGATCGTCCTGGTCGGCGGCCCGGACGGCAGCGGGCCGCACCGGCTGGTGAGCCGGCGGATGGCCGTCCGGCTCGGCGCACTGCGGGCGCCGATCGGGGTGGAGGCCTTCCACACCCCCGACGGATACGACAGCGACAAGGTGGTCGCTCTCGTACGGTCACGGGCCGAGGCGGGCCAGCCCATCCACGTCATCCACATCGAGGACGGCGTGCCGATTCAGGACGGCCTCGGCGCCCTCGGCGTGCCGATCGTGGTGCTTCCCGGCGGTCGATCCGACCCGGACAGCCGGGCGGCGGTCACGGCTCAGGCGGTCCGCATCGTCGAGGAAGGCGCCAAGGCGGTCATCACCCTCGGTTCGGCACTGCACGCGACGGCCGCCGCGGAATTCCTGCTGACCGTCTACGACGAACTGCTCGGCGGAGGGCATCTCACCGAGGCGGTCGCGGCGGGCCGTCGTCGTCTCGCCCGCGGCACCTCCGACTCGGTGGTCCGGCGGCGCGCCGACCGGCTGCTGCCGGCGCTCGTCCTCAGCGCCGACCCGGGTATCCCCCGGGCACGGACCGACCGCGAGCCCGGTCGGACCGACGAGAAGCTGGACGAGCTGCGGAACGCGGACGGCAACAGCGGCGGCATGCTGCACTCGATGACCGACCCGGTCGGAAGCGACTCACTGATTGCGACGATCCAGGCCGCGGCCCGGCAGAAGAGACCGGTGATCCTGCACGGACCGTCCGGCACGGGCAAGAGCGAGGCGGCCCGGGCCTTCGGACGGTGGTCGGTGACGATGGGCCAGACGGCCGGACACGAGCGGGTGCTGTGGCATCCGGTCGAGTCCGGGGCGCCGACGTTCGCGGCGGCCCACCTCGCCGCCGCGCTCAGCCGCCAGATCCACGGACGTGATCACCAGCCCCTACGCCCCGGCAACCGTGCCAGCTGGGTGGAGCTGACCCTGACCGCGCTGTCCAGGCGGCCGATGCTGATCTTCCTGGACGGCCTGGAGATCGCCCACTCGCTGCCCGACCCCGGTTGCACGACCCCGGCCCTGACCGGCGAGGAGGCCAGCGAGCTGGCCGGATTCCTCCGCCGGCTGACGGAGACCGGGAGCACCGTCGTGATCACCAGTCGTGCCACCGAGGACTGGATCGCCGAGGCGACCCGCATCGAAGTCCACGGCTTCGACCCCGTCGAGGCGATGGAATTCGCCGAACGACAACTGCCGGCGGCGACCCGGTCGCGGCCCGCCTTCCTCGAACTGATGCGGCGGATCGGCGGCAACCCGCTGAGCCTGCGCCTGGCCGTCCCGCTGCTGTCGTCGGGAACGCCGGAGCAGTTCGTCGCCGAATCGGACCTCGTGCCGGCCCTTCCCGCCGAAGAACAGACCTCGCTGCCATGGGTGTTCGCGTACGTCCTGACGAAGTTGAGCCCGCACGCGCGGCGCCAGCTCGTCGTGACCAGCCTGTTCCGCGACCACGCCGACCTTGACGCGCTCGGCCTGGTGTCCCGGCACGGGCACATTCCGGCCCGGATCGCCGATCGGGACGCCGACGTGTGGGAGCCGATTCTCGAGGAGGCGAGCCGGGCCGGCCTGTACCGCTACGTCGGCAACTACCTCTACCTGCTCGACCCCGCGGTCCGCCGATACCTGGACCTGGCCTGGCGGGCGGACGCCGCCGAGTCGTACGAGGCGGAGCATGCGACGACGATGCGGTTCCTCTACCACATCTACGCGCAGATCGGGCCGATGCTCGTCAAGCACGACCTCGCCGGCGCGGACCCCGAACTCACGTTCTGGATGATCTACTTCCAGCGGCACACCTATGGCACCGTGTTCGGCGGCGCACTCGCGGACGGTGACTGGGGCATGGCCGCGAGCATCTATCAGCCGTTCGACGAGCTGGCCGACAGTCGGTGTCTGTTCGCCGAATCCCTGCTGTGGTTCGAGCGGTGCCGTGACGCGCTCGAGGGCGGCGGCGAGGGGTGGCCCCCTCCGCTCGGCGGGTGGGCGGGCACCCTCTGGGAGCTACAGACGATGTCCCAGGCCCGCAAGTGGCTGCGTGCCGGCGACGTCGACCATGCCGAGCGGCTCTACCTACAGGTGCATGACGCTCTCGCGGCCCATGGCGATTCCGCGAGGAGTCTGCGGGTGCTGGAACATCAGCTCGGCCGGGTCGCCGAGACCCGCCAGCGATGGGACGACGCAGAACAGTGGTACCGCCGGGCACTGGTCGGGGTGGACGAGGCCGAGCGTGCGAACACGTACCACCAGCTCGGTTTCGTCGCGGAGAACCGTGGCGAGCTCGAGGAGGCCGAGCGTCTCTACCGGAGGTCGCTCGACATCGTGACCGGGGCAGGGGATCGGGCCGCCCAGACCATCCGACTGCAGTCGCTGGCGATCGTGGCGAGAAAGCAAAACCGTCTCGGTGCGGCCGAGCACTGGCTGCGACTGGCCCTGGACGCCCACCTGGCCATGGAGGATCATGCCGGCGCCGCGGGCGTCTATCGCAACCTCGGTGAGGTTTTTGAGCAGCGCGACCGTCTTGAGGAGGCGGAGAAGCTCTATCGCCGCGCCGCGGAACTGTTCCTGCAAATCTCCGAGACGACCAGGTACGCCGACGTCTGCCGACTGCTCGGTTTCGTGATCGGGAAGCGCGGTGACCACGCCGAGGCGCAGCGCTGGCAGACCCGGTTCGTCGAGGTCGCCGAGCAGGTCGGCGACTACGGTGCGATGGCGGACGGCTACGACACTCTCGGCCAGCTCCTCGACCAGCAGGACCGGCCGGAGGAGGCCAGGACCTGGTTTCGCAAGATCATCGCGCTCGGTGCGGAGCGCGGTTCGGACGGGCTGATCCTCCGTGGGCGCCACGCGCTCGGTTGGTTCCATCTGCGCCGGCACGAGGAGGAGACCGCCGACCACGTCGTACGGGAAGGGCTGGCCCAGGCGCAGAACCTGGACCGCCGCGCGCTGGCGGGCACCTACGGCCTGCTCGCGCGGATCGGGATGTCCCGGGGGGACGCCAGCCAGGCGCTGGACGACGCGATCAGGGGCGTCGCCCTGTTCGACGACTTTCACCGTGTGGCCGGCACGTCCATTCTCGACTCGCCGGCGACCTCTCTCATCGTGATCGCACAGACGGTGGGGCTCACGGCGCTGGAGGATCGCTGGCAGACGATAACCGGGGCACCGCTACCCGACGAGATCCGCCAACAGCTGGCATTCGAAGAGGCGTTCGGTATCGACAGTTCGGCCATGACACGCGACGCCATCGCAGCCGGGATGACGGATCGCGGGGAGCTGTCGGACTACCTGCACGCGATGGCGATGTGGTGGGCGCACCAGGCCGGACTCACCCAGACCGACCTGACGGAGGCGCTGGTCACCTTCGGTCACCTCATGCCCGACCGGGAACAGTTGGTGCCGGAGCCACTACGGGAGCTGCTGCGGGCAATGGCCGCCGCGGACCCGGGCGTCGCCGACGGTGACCCCGCGACCTGGGCCGCCGAGGCGAGACGGCTGATGTACGACCCGCGTACCCAGGCCGATCCGACCGCCCTCGATCGGCTGATCGGCCTGCTCCGCTCGTACCTCGACACCCTGCCCGAAGGCTCGCCGGACTGGGCGGGCTGCCTGACCAACCTCGCCACCCAGCTTCGACACCGGTTCCGCCTGAACGGTTCCGCCGCGGACCTGGACGAGGTCATCGAGGTCGGCCGCACCGCCGTCGCGGCGTTCGGCGACAATCCGGAACCGCGCGCGGCGGCGCTGTTCAACCTGAGCAACGGCCTCGTCGTCCGATACGAGTTCGGCGGCGCGGCCGCCGACCTGGACGACGCCATCGACGGGCTACGCATCGCGGCGGACCTGCCGTCACCGCACCGCTTCCGCATCCTCTCCAGCCTGGCGGTCGCTCTTCGGATGCGATTCGAACGCGCCGGAGCGGCTGCCGACGGGGATGCCGCGGTGACCGTGGCGCGCCAGGCCGTGGAGGGCACCGATCCCGGCGACCCGGAGCTCTGTGGCGCGTTGACGAGCTTGTCGGCAGCGCTGATGGAACGGTTTCGACAACGCGCCGTCCCCGCCGACATCGAGGAGGCTGCGGAGTACGGCCGCCGTGCGGTCGCGGCGGCCCAGCCCGGGAGCCGGGATCGCGCGACGACGCTGAGCAACCTGGGGCGCATCCGCACCATGCTGTTCGTCATCACGCGCCGTACGGATGACATCGACGGCGCCGTCGAGGCCACCGGCCAGGCCATGGACCTCTGCGGTGCGGACGACCCGGAGCGACCAGCGATGCTGGTCAACCAGCTGGGCGCGATGGCGATCAGGTACACCACCACCGGACGCGACGACGGGCTGGAGGCCGTGCTGGACGAGGCCCGCCGTTGCGCCGACCGGGCCGTTCCGACCGTCCGCGCTCAGCTACTGGGCGGGGTGGCGGTCATCCTCCAGCACCGCTACCAGCTCTCGATGCTGCCCGAGGATGGCGCGGCCGCGGCCCGGGCCGCGCAGGCAGCCGCCGCCGAACCCGGGACGACGACGTTCGTCGACCTGATCGCGGGGCTCTACCACGGCTCGGCCGAGAGCGACGACGCCGTGGAGCGGCTCGTGGCGCGCAGCCGCGCCGACGTCGAGGCCGCGGCAGCCGACGGTGGCGAACCCGGCTCGACACTTCTGAGCGTGCTCGGCGGCGCCCTGCTGAACAGGTTCGAGCAGTCCGGGGAGCGAGCCGATCTCGACGAGGCGGTCGACATCCTCCGCCGGGTCGTGACACAGGCCGACGACGCAGCGACACCGCACCGGGCCTCGGAGCTACAGCGGGTACAACTGGCCTCGGCCCTGCTGCTGCGCTCGCAGGTCACCGAAACCCGCGACGACATCGAGGAAGCTGTCGCACTTCTACGGGACACGGTCGCCGGTCTCCCCACGGACGCGCCGGACCGGACGATCATCATGTTCACCTACGTGTTGGCGCTACAGAGCCGGTTCCGGTACAGCTCCGACGTGGGTGACCTCGACCTGGCCGTCGCCGTGGCCCGTCGGGCGATCGCCTCGACGTCGGCGGACCAGACCGATAGGCGGGTCGAGCTCCGCAGCGCACTGGCCGCGATCCTGACCGAGCGGTACCGGTACACGGGTAACGGCAACGACCTCGGGCAAGCCGTCCAGGCGTCCCGCGACGTCACCGAGGCGCTGTCCGCCGACGACCCCGCCCGAACCGGTCACCTCATCTCCCTGGCCGCCCGGCTGCACACGCTGTATGAACACGATGCCGATCCGGCTACGCTCGCCGCCGCCGTCACGACCGCCACCGAGGCCGCGGAGCTGGCACCACCCGGCGCTGCCGACCACGCGGCGGGACAGGCCACACTCGCCCGGATCCTGCTCACGGCGAGCGAACAGGAACTGGGCGGAGACATCGATCTCGTGGTCGACGCGGCGCTGCGCGCGGTCAACGCCACCACCGTCGACGACACCAGCCGAGCGCAGCGGCTGGCGGTACTCGCCAAGGCGTTGCTCGGCCGCGCCCTGAACCGGTCGTCATCCGATGACCTCCAGTTCGCGGCGGAAGCACTCATCGCCGCGCTGGAACTGGACCCCGGCAACGCGGGCCTGCGCGCCGACTGGGCGAACCTCTTCGACCTGGCCACGGCCGGTTCGGACGAGCCGGAGGCGCCGACGTACGCGATGCGGTACTGGCACGATGCCGCCCGCGCCCCCGCCACCTACCCGGCCCAGCAGGCGCGATCGGCCCGCACCTGGGCGGAACGCGCGGCGCTGGTCGGCGACCTCGAGCAGGCCCGGGAGGCCGTCGAACTGGTCACCGGTCTGCTCCCGCAGCTCGTGGAGGAGGGGCTCAGCGAAGCGGACCGGTTGCGCCACCTGGAGGACCTCCAAGGTTTCGGACCACTCGCGGCCTGGATGGAGCTCGCTGCCGACCCGCCGCAGGTCGAGGCGGCCTGGGAACGCCTGGAGAACGGCCGGGCGTTCCTCGTCCGTCAGGCGCTCGACGCGCACAACGATCTGACCGGCCTGCGCCGCGATCATCCGTCGACGGCCGAGGACGTCGAGCAGTTGCGGTGGTTGCTGGCCCACAGCCACGGCCGGGATCACACCGCCGGACCGGGCCTGCGGGAGCCACGGGAACTGGCAGCGCAATGGCGGCGTCTTCTCGACCGGATCCGGTCACTGCCCGGCCACGAGCGTTTCGGGCTTCCGCCCACCGTGACAGACCTGCGCGCGGTCGTCGGTGAACACACCGTGGTGGCCATCAACGTCACCCCGCACGGGTGCGCCGCGCTCGTCCTCACCGCGGACACGGTCGACCACGTTCCGCTCCCTCAGCTCGGACAGGAACGACTGCGTGAGCAGGCCGACCGGTTCCTCCGCGCGGTCGACCCCGAACCCGGCCACGAGGGCGACGCCGACGACGTGCACGACGTACTCGCCTGGTTGTGGGACACCACGATGGAGCCGATCCTGCACGCGCTGGGTCACACCACCGCGATCGACGCCGACGACGCCTGGCCGCACATCTGTTGGATGCCCACCGACGTGCTGTCGATGCTGCCCCTGCACGCGGCGGGCCACCATGAGGACGACGAGGCCGACCCGACACGGCGGGTCACCCTGGACCGGGTGGTCTCGTCGTACACGCTGACCGTCCGCTCCCTGGACCGCCGTGGCCGGCCCACCACCATCGACGACACGGGCGTGCTCCTGGTCGGGAGCCGCACCCCGGTCCGCGACGGGTACGCGCCCCTGGCCTTCGCCGAGGCCGAGTGCGAAGCGGTGCGACGCGTCCTCGGCGTCGGGTCGGAACCGCTGGTGGGCGACCGCGCCAACCCGGCCGCGGTGCTTGCCGCGCTACCCGGGACGACGATCGCGCACTTCGCCTGTCACGCCGTGGCGGACCGCCGTGACCCGGCGGCCGGCTATCTGCGGCTGCACGACGAGGTGTTGACCATCGGCCAGCTAATCCGTGCGGACGCGCCCCGGGCGTGGTTGGCCTACCTCTCCGCCTGTACAACCGGGGTCGTCTCACCCAGGCTGCTCAACGAGCCGGTCCACCTCGCCTCGGCGTTCCAGATCGCGGGTTTCGTGCACGCCATCGCGACCCTGTGGCCGATCTCCGACGCCGTGGCGCCGTCCGTGGCCTGGCACTTCTACCGAAACCTGAGACAGGGGCTGCCACCCGCGGTCGCCCTGCACCACACCACCCGGGCCATCCGGCGACGCCATCCCGGCAGGCCGCAGCTCTGGGCCTCACACCTGCACTTCGGACCGTGAACCCCGGCACCGTCGGTGGGGCCGCCTCACGCCATCCGTCCAGCGGTGCCGGGCTCGGCACCGCTGGACGGCGAGCGCCCGCCACCGCCGACCCCTGACGGGCGCTCACCACCGCACGGCCGGCTGCGTTGTGCACGTCGCCGCACGCGGGCTCATGTGCCGGACCGCACCCGCTGCCGGCCCAGCCCGCCAACCGGACAGAACGGGGCGGCGACGGGGGTCCGTCGCCGCCCCTCAGCCTGCTTAGACGCTCAGGAGGCGGTGCAGGACTGCACCACTGGTCGGCTCCAGTTGCCGTTGGCCATGGTGGTGAAGCCGAAGACGTTGCCGCTGCCGTTCGACCGCATGGTCATGACGTTTCCGCTGGTGTCCCAGCTCGGGCTGCCGTTCCAGGTGGAGGAGACCCTCTGCGGCGAGGTCACCGAGACCACGACGGTCCAGCTGCTCGCCCCGCTGACGGTCACCGAACTGTTGAACCGGTCGCCCCACCGGGTGCCGTCCTGCAGGGTCGCGGTGCAGCTGCCGCTGGGCGGGGTGGTGGGCGGAGTGGTCGGCGGGGTGGTCGGCGGGTCGGTGGGCGTGGTGCCGTTGTTCAACGCGGCGAGGACCGCGTCGTACGCCGCCTTCTTCGACCCGTTGCTGTTGAACAACAACG
>NZ_JBFAOI010000030.1:0-31244 GCF_040675155.1 Micromonospora sp. NPDC049645 | reverse complement strand
GTGAATGAGGCGTTCGCTGATGGTAGTTCGGGTGCGCGTCGGGATTCGAACTTGCAGCGTACCGGTAACGATTGGATCGAGGCGGCGTTCCGGGCTGCGGATGCGGCGGATCCGAACGCGAAGCTGTGTTACAACGACTACAACACGGACAACTGGACGCATGCCAAGACGCAGGCGGTGTACAACATGGTGCGCGACTTCAAGTCGCGTGGTGTGCCGATTGACTGTGTGGGGTTCCAGTCGCATTTCAACAATGACTCGCCGTATGTGAGTAACTACCGCACGACGTTGTCGAGTTTCGCGGCGTTGGGTGTGGATGTGCAGATCACCGAGTTGGATATTCAGGGTGCGCCGGCGAACACGTACCGCAGTGTGGTGGAGGACTGTCTGGCGGTGGCGCGGTGTAACGGGATCACGGTGTGGGGTATTCGGGACAGTGATTCGTGGCGGGCTTCGCAGACGCCGTTGTTGTTCAACAGCAACGGGTCGAAGAAGGCGGCGTACGACGCGGTCCTCGCCGCGTTGAACAACGGCACCACGCCCACCGACCCGCCGACCGACCCGCCCACCGATCCGCCGACCGACCCGCCGACCACCCCGCCTCCGGGGCAGGGCGGCTGCACCGCGACGGTGTCGGTGAACCAGTGGACCGGTGGCTTCGTGGCCACGGTGCGGGTGACCGCCGGCTCGTCGGCCATCAACGGCTGGACGGTCACGATCGGCCTGCCGTCCGGCGCGACGGTGACCAACGCGTGGAACGCCAACCGCAGCGGTAGCACCGGCACGACGAACTGGACCAACGTGGCCTACAACGGCCAGGTCGGCGCCGGCCAGTTCACCGAGTGGGGATTCCAGGCCAACGGCACCGCCGGCAGCCTCAGTCCCACCTGCTCGGCGGGCTGACGGAAGTTGGCCGGTGCGGAGGTTGCCCGACCTCCGCACCGGCCGATCCACCCGCCCCCGTGGCCGGGTGGGGTATCAGGTCTTGCAGATCTTCTTGTCCGGCTGGATGTCGAGTTTGTTGAACACGTTGTCGACCTTTCCGATGCCGGCTTTCGCCTCGATCGGCGCGGCGTTGATCAGGTCGAGGAAGGCGTTGATCACCGTCGCCAGGCCGGCGGGGATGGTGTAACCGACGCCGTAGTCGAGATACAGGCCGAGCTGGGTGCTGCGGCACAACGCGATCGGCGCGCCCAACGCGGAGCCGACGGTCAGCCCCACCGTGGCGGTGACCGTCGCGTACAACCCGGCGGTGAAGCCGAGCGCGCCCAGACCGGCTCGGAACGCGGCCTGGTAGTGGACGATGATCCCGTTCACACCGACCGACGGGCCGGTGATCGAGTCGGTGATGCTGTTGCGGACGCTGAGGTTCCAGGGCTGGGTGACGCCGAACGCGCCGTCGGTGTAACCGAAACCGACCGAGCCACCCAGCGACCACTCGCCGGCCGCCCTGATGTTGCCGTCCTTGGCGCTGAAGGCCGTCTGCACGCCAATCAGCTGGTTCGCGGTGACCGAGAACGGCACGCCGAGGATCTCGCCCACCGGCACGCTGAAGTCCAGCGGGACGGGGATGCGCTTGTTGATGTTCTGCCGCCGGTCGGTGGCCCCCGCGATCTCGATCCGCAGCCCGGCCATCCCGGCGATCCGCAACTCCGCCCGACGCACCGTGGCACCGCGGATCTCCAGGTGGAAGCGGGCCGTGGGGTTTCTCATCAGCAACGTCGCCGTGCCCACGACGCGGATCCCGCCGCCGTCGTAGCTGAACCGCGCGCCCACCCCGCCCGCGCAACAGATCGGGGTGACGGCGAATCCGGCCACCCGCCGTTCAGCGGTGACGGCCCCCGCCCCCAGCGCGCTGACCGGGCCGGCGACCGGATGCCGCTGCCGGTCCTCCGGCGCCGGCCCAGGCATCGGCAGGGCGATCGGCGTGGTCGCGCCCGCGCCCCCGGAGCCCTCGGTGGCGGCGTCGTACTCGGCCCAGAAGGGCGCGCCCGCGTCGTGGCGGGTCGGGTTCGCCAGCGAGACCGGGCCGTCGCTGGCGAAGGTGCCGTCGCTGATCACGTCGGTGATGTCCACCGGTCCCAGGGTCACCGCCAGGTCGTCGGCGTCACGGCGGACGTCGAGTACCCGCCCGACCGCCCGCCCGGTGAGGAACATGACCCTGCCCCGGGCGAGCTTGTCCGCGCCCTCGGCGTCGGGGTCGATGCGCCAGGTCAGCGCGTCCTCGGAGAGCCCGCGCACCGACCCACCCCCGCCGCCCACGAACACCACGTTCGGTTGGTACGTCACCCGCGGATCCGGCGCGGGCGCGGCCCCGTACCGCTGATCGCCCGTGGCCTCACCGGCCGGCGGGCGGGGCGGCGTCGGGGCGGCGTCACCCCGCTGGCAGGCCGCGACGAGCAGCAGGGTCACGGCCAGCAGCGCGGTCGCCGGTCGCCGCCGTGAACCGGGTGTCACCACGTCGTCTCCCCGCCCCTCAGAGGCGGCCGGCGGCCGTACGGGCCACGGCTTCCAGGGCCTTGCGGTACGTGGCCGGGTCCTCGCTGCGGACCAACCGGACGCACGCCCACACCCCGCCCTTACTGACGAACACGGTGCCGTCCTCGGCGTACGCCTCGTCGCCCGCGCCGCTGATCGGCGTCAGCTCGTGCCCAAGTTCCCGGTCGATGTCGAGGAACTTCTTCGCGCCGTCGCCGACGTACACCTCCACCTGGGCCGTCGGCCCGGTCACCGGCCCGGTGTAGGTGCAGGTGTCCCGGTCCTCCGGCTTCTCCAGCGGGTCCTCCAGGCGGGTACCGGCCAGCTTCTCGGCCTCCTGCTTGGTTACCAGCGTGCAAGCGTCGACGGTCACCGCGGCCGGCGGCGTGTCCGTCGTCCCGGCCGGTGCGGACGCACCGTCGGGTGTGGCCGGCGCGCTCGACGCCGCGGCGGCCGGTGCGGCGCCGTCGTCGTCTGCGCCGCCGGCCTTCCCGCAACCGCCGAGCGCGGTGAGCGTCGACAGCGCGGCCACGGCGGCGAGGAGCCGGACGGACCGGCGGGTTGCGAGGTGGGTCATCGTGGCTCCTGGTCGTGGGTCCGGTGTCACAGCGGAAGGGCGTCGAGGACCTTGCGCAGCGTCGGCTCGTACCCGCCGGGGCGGGCACCGATCTGCTGGAAGCTGCTCAGGATCACGGTGTAGCTGCCCTTGTCGCCGACCACGACCGTCTCGCCCCCGATGTCCTTGACCGCGAGGTACGCCTTGCGGCCCTTGTCGACGTCCTTCACCTCGCGGTACGCCTTCGCGGCCTGCTCACGCTGGTAGTCGTAGGTGGCGTCGCCGGCCAGCGTGGAGGCGGTGGTGATGGTGAGCGCGGCGACGCCCTTGCCGTCGCCGAACAGGCAGCTGCCCTGGTCCTGCATCGGTTGGCCGACGAGGTCGGAGACCTGGGCCGCGATGAACGGGCACGACGGTGGGGGCGCCGCCACCGGCAGTTCGCCACCGTCGGCGTCGGCCCCGGCGTCCGCTCCGGCATCGGATCCGGCGCTGGCTCCGGCGGCGGGAGCGGGCTCGTCGTCGGAGCCGCACGCGACGAGCGGAAGGACGAGCAGTGCGCAGAACAGGGGGGCGATCAAACGACGTACGGTCATGGTTTCCTCGCCTGTCGTGGAATGTCCTGGTCCGTTGGGCCGGCCGTTGGTGGCAGGACCCACCGGGCCGGGATCAGCCGGTCGACCCGCCACGCGGCGGCCGCCGCAGCGGCGGCGACCACGTCCGCGTCAGGGCCTTCGACCAACGCGATCACGACCTCGTCGGTGGGTAGCCGGAGGGCGGCCACCAGCCGGCAGTCCGCCGTGCCGAGCGCCGGCAGCGTGGCGTCCGCAGCGGGAGAGCGGTCGTACTGCTCCAGGGCGAACAGGTGGCCGGTCATGTGATCGAGGCTAGGTCGGCACACCCGGCGAGGAATCGGGCGTTTCCCTATGCTTGCGTGTCCGCCCTGGTCATCGCGGCGCCCAGCTCGGCGCGGGTGGAGATGCCGAGCTTGCGGTAGATCCGGGCCAGGTTGGCCTCCACCGTCTTCGGGCTGACGAACAGCTCGTCGGCGATCGCCCGGTTGGTACGCCCGCGCGCCGCCAGCCGCGCGACCCGCTCCTCGGTGGCGGTGAGGTGCCGAGGCGTCGGGGCGCGGCCACCGACCCGGGCCAACTCGGCCCGGGCACGGTCCGCGAACGCCTCCGCCCCGATCGCGCCGAACTCCGCGACCGCGGCCTCCAGCGCCTGCCGCGCCGGCAGTTTGCGGCGCGACCGCCGGTGCACGACGCCGGCCACCAACAGGCAACGCGCGCGGTCCAGGGGCAGCACCTGCGGCGCGACGGCGTCGCGTGCCGCCGCCAACTCCCGCAGCGCCGCCTCGGGATCGCGGCCGGCGGCGCTGTCCAGCAGGGCGCGGGCCCGGGCGGTGCCCAGCGTCGTCCAGGGACGCGGCAACCGGCGGTGCCGGGCGGTCAGGCGCTCCAGCACGGCCGCCGCCCGGTCCAGGTCACCCGCCCCGACGCACGCCTCGATCCAGTCCGGCTCGAACCGCATGGCCAGTGGTTCCACCAGCCCGTTCGCGTCGATGGTCGCGGCCAGGCTGGTGTACGCGGCGGCGGCCTCGGCCATCCGTCCGGCGGAGAGGGCGACGAACCCCGCCAACTGCTGGTGGATGCGCCGGCACCAGTCGTCGTCCAGTTCGTCGGCGGTCCGCAGGCCGGCCTCGGCCACCACTGACGCCTCGGTCAGGCGGCCCCGATGGGCGTCCAGCAGGGCGGCCAGCCAGGTCTCACCGACCAGACCGGTGCCCAACTGGTCACCGAGGTCCCGGGCGGCGGCGATGTGCCGTTCGGCCTCGTCCCACCGCCCGGCCAACAACTCCGCCTCGCCCAGGTGGGAGAGCAGCTCGTGTTGCAGCGGCTCGTCGCCGCGCGCCTCCGCGCGGCCGAGCATCCGGTGCAGCCGCCGCCGGGCCCGCTCCGCGTCGTCGATGGACTTCCACCAGATCGCCGGCACCGTGCTCGCGAGCCAGGACGGCTCGTCGCCCTCCAGGGCGAGGGCCCGGTCCAACAGGTCGGTTCGCGGTGCCCGCCCGAGTCGTACCTCCTGGAAGAACAGCAGGACGAGCGCGGCGGCGAGCAGGTCGTGGTCGTCGTCGCGGCCGTCCAGCAGCGCGGCGGCGGCCTCGGCGTGCGCGCGGGCCGACTCGGTCCGGTCCTCGAAGACCGCGAGGTGGGCGTGGATGCGCCCGGCCAGGGCCGAGTCGGGCCGTGCCGCCGCGAGTGCCCGGGTGCCGTTGTCGACCGCCACGCGGTTGGCCTCCCCACCGGACCAGGCGACAGCGGCGCGCAGCAGCAGCGACTCCGCGCGGATGTCGCCGTCGAACTCGAGCGCGACCGCGTCCGCCGCGCGCCGGGCGGCCGGGAAGTCGCCGCTGTCGAACCGGCAGCGCGCCGCCGCCAACCGCCGTTGACCCAGCCGGACCCGATCGTCGGGCGGGGTGAGTTCGGCGGCCCGGTCGTGCAGGTCGGCGGCGAGGTCGGGCGCGCCCCGGCCGTGCCAGCGCTCGGCCGCGGCGGCGAGGGTGTCGGCGACCACCGGGTCCGGGTCGGTGGCGCACAGCGCGAGGTGCCGGGCTCGCTCGTCGGGATCGGTCAGTAGGTCGGCCAGCCGTCGGTGCAGGCGGCGGCGGACCCCCGGCGGGATGCCGGCGCGGACCGCCGCCGCGTGCACCGGATGGGTGAACCGCATGGCGGTCGGGGTCACCACGACCAGCCCGGCCTCCTCGGGCGCGTCGAGCGCGGCCGTCGCCACCCCGGCCGCCCTCAGGTCGGCCAGGGTGGGCACGCTGAGCAGCGCGGCCAGGCGTACCGCTTCGCGGCTGGGCGGCGGAAGTCCGGCGACGACGTCCGCGAGCAGGTGGTGCATGGACGCGGCCACCGGCAGGTCGTCACCGGGCGCGGGTTGGCGCGGCAGGCGTTGCACCGCGCGGACCACCTCGATGGCCAGCAGCGGGTTGCCTCCGGCCTCCCGCGCGACCCGGACCAGCATCGGCCGGGTGAGCGTGACGCCGAGGTGGTCACGCAGGACGTGGTGCAACGCGCCGACGTCGAGGGGCGGGATCTCGATCCGGGCGGCCGGGCCACCGTCGCGGACCTCGTCGAGCCCGAGTGGTACGGCCTGCGGGGCGCCGCGACCGTGCCGCCGGCTCACCAGGGTGGCCAGGCCGGTCAGCCGGCGCAGCGCGTAGCGCAGGGCGCGTTCGCTGGGCCGGTCCAGCCAGGGGGCGTCGTCCACCGCGACGAGGACCCCGGGGTGGGTCTTCGCGGCCGTGGCGACCTCCAGCAGCGACCGGGTGGCCGCCCCGACCACCCGGACGTCGACCGGTTCGTGGGCGTCACCGGAGAGCAGGACGACCTGAGCGGCCGCCCGCTGCGGCCCGGGTAGCGCGGCGACCCGGTCGCCGAGCGGACCGAGCAGGTCCGCCAGGGCCGCGTACGGCAGCTCGGCCTCGACCTCGGTGGGCGCGCAGCTGAGCACCAGCCACCCCGCCTGCGTGGCCCGCGCGACGAGCGCCCGCCACAGCTCGGTCTTGCCGATGCCGGCCGGTCCTTCCAGCAGCACCGCCCCGGGGCGGCTCAGCAGGTGCCAGGCCCGGTCGAACACCTCGTCCCGCCCGACGATGGCGCGTCGCATTCCGGAATTCTGGCAGCACGGGCCGCGACGGGCCATCCCGCCGACGGGTGACCGGTGGCCCACCGGCCGGGCCGCCGGTCAGCCGGCCAACATGCCTCGCGCCTGGGCGTCGTCGATCAGCGCGGCGGTCAGCGGCCACAGGTCCGGCCAGTGCTGCCGGATCGACGCGGTGACCCTGCGCTCCTCCGCCGCGCTGGTCCCGCGGCGACGCCACACCTGACCGTCACCGGCCCAGTGCAGGAGCACGGGCTGGAGGCGGTCGATCGCCTTCGCGAAGCGGGCCTCGGCGGTCTCCGCCGCCTCGAACTCGTGCCACAGCGCGTGCAGGTCTGCCGCCTGGCCGGCCGGCAGCCGACCGAAGACGCGAGCCGCCGCCTCCGCCTCGCGCGCCGCGACGTCGGAACGCCCGTCGATGTTGTAGACCGGCACGTCGCCCGCCTCGATCTCGACGAGGTCGTGGATGGCGAGCATGGTCGTGACGCGACAGTGGTCCAGCCCTGGCGCCAGGACCGGGCCGAGGACCGTCACCATGAGGCCGAGGTGCCAACTGTGCTCCGCGCTCGACTCGCTCCGCGCGTCGGTCAGCAGCCGGTTGAGCCGGTCGACGCCGGTCAGGCGGTGGGCCTCCACCAGGAAGTCGAGTCGTGCCCGCAGGTCCGGCTCCAGTGGTCGGTCGGCGAGCGCGCCGGGCATCGACCAGGTCGCCGCCGTGTCGGTGCGGTGTTGCAGGACCCGATTGGACTGGTAGAAGCTCTCCACGCTGCCCGGCTGCCACCAGCCGGGCAACTCGTCGCCGGCGAGGAGGTCCGGCCGGTGGAACGGCACGAGGCCGGAGTCCAGCCGGGTGCCCAGATCCGCCGCGACGCCGGTGGACCCGTCCGTGGGCCGGCGCAGGCGGATCAGCTCCGAGCCGGCGAACCAGGTGCCCAGCCGCACCAGCGCCCGGCGTACGGCGATGTCCTGCAGGTGGGTCGATCGGCCGCGCTGGACGGTGTAGTCCAGACCGGACTCGGTGTCGGCGGATTCGTGGTCCCAGACGTCACGGGCCGTCGACACCAGGGTCTCCAGCAACCCGGGGTGAGCGGTGAGGTGGGCGACGTAGGCGTCCTCGTACAGCGCCACGGCGGCGGTCTGCTCGTGCAGGGCCGGGCCGACCCGCCATCGCAGCCGCCAGTTGCCGCTGCCGTACCGGGCGTCCCACTCGGCGTGCCGGGCCGCCCGGCGACTGCCCAGGTGGCCCGGCGGACCGACGGTGACCCAGGTCATCTGCCGGGTACGAAGGTCGGCATGCCAAGGGTCGGGAGAGCGGAGGGGTCGATGTTGCCGATCCGGTGGTCACTGCCTTTCGGGCGGACGACCACCGCGTCGGTTTCCAGCAACGGCATGGTCAGGTCCAGGCCGTTGACCTCGGCGGTCACGCCGCTGGTCACCAGCAGGACACCGGCCGACCGTTCGTCGGTGCGGATCACCCCCTCCGAGGAGCCGTGCAGGCGTACCAGTTCGGCGTCGGCCCAGCGGCTGGACGATGCCTGCCAGGCCTTGGTGAGGTTCCAGTACTCGGTGTAGATGCGCTCCACGGTGCGCCCGGAGACAGTGGCGAAGGTGACGAACGAGGTCCGCGACGGCAGCGACCGGATGTCCAGGTCGAGGTCGTACTCCAGCGACCACTCCACGGCCATGTCGTACCCGGTGATGCCGATGTCGGCGGCGCCGTGGCCGACCACGGTGGCCACGTCGGTGCCGCGACACAGGATCAGCTCGTAGTCGTCGGAGATCGGCAGGTGGAGGTTGCGCATGTTGAAGGTGAGGTCGGGTTGGTCGACGGCGTCGCGGATCAGGTCCAACAGGGAACTGTGGATGCGGCTGGTGCTGCTGGGCAGGGCGATCCGGGTAACCATCAGGCGGCCTCCTCGACGGCGGGGATGAGCGGGATCTCGTGCCGGGGTCGCGCGAGGTATTCGATGCCCGCGGACTCGCGCAGGATCCCCTCCCAGACCGACGACGGAGGGTCGTTGCCCTCGCCCAGCCGGGGCAGGTTGCGCCGGTCCCGCAGCATCGCGTACGTGAGGTTGAACGGTCGCACCGCGAGGCGCAGGGGCAGCCCTGGCGCGATGCCGGCGAGCACGCGGTAGAGGTGTCGCATGTCGGCCTCGGGCCAGTCGGCGCCGCCGATCGCGGGGTAGAGGTCGAAGCCCAGCCGCACGGCGACGCCGAGCCCTCGTACGATGTTGTCCCAGTTCTGGGTGCCCGGTCGCGCGTGGATGGTGACGTGCAGCGTGACGTGGGGGGCGACGGCCGCCAGCCGGGCCCGGTCGGTGTCGTCGAGCGCCGCGACGGTGACCGGGAGCATGCTCGCGTTGCTCTCCACCTTGAGAATGCAACTGTCCAGCAGGTCTCGGCGGACCAGTTCGTCGTACACACCGATCAGTAGGCGGGGGGCCAGGAGCGGTTCGCCGCCGCTGATCCGCAGAATCGACAGTTGTTGACCCTGGGTGGCCATGACTGTGCGCAGTGCGACGAACTCGTCCACCAGATCAGCCGGTCCGGCGATAAACGAGTCCGCGCCGGCGAGGTGCCGGAAGTCGACGTAGCAGTAGGAACACCGGAAGTTGCACGCCGCGACCTGCGTGATCGCGGCGAGGTTGTAGTCGGTCCAATGCCCGCCCAGGTGGCTGGCCGTGGTGACCGGGCTGTCCGACAACGGCGCGTAGTGCCGGAGGTTACGGAATTCTGGAAGTGATGTCGGGAGCCGCATCCGCTGCCGTTTCACCGGCGTGAAGAGTCGGAAGAATCGATTCTGGTCGCCACCGATTTTTGTTTTTGTCAGGTCGGTGAAAGCGAATGTGTCGGGCGAGGCGTTGACGATGCGAAGAGCGCGCCTGGCCACGGGTGTCAGGTTGGACAATGCCGCGTCTGCGGATGCTGTGGACACTTTGACCTCACGTTCCACTAAGGACGGATGGTGGTCAAAAACCCTTACCAGGGACCGGTCTGGCGCAGAGCCTACTACTCTCGTGCCAGGCCGACAATCATCAAAAATTTACTATCGTTGTGCACTCTTGCTCGCGCATTGACCGAATTTCGGGGGCTCTTGTTGTGGAGTTCAAGGACTGCTAACATCGCGGCTACGCAACGATCATGGTCGCTGTGTATATGTTTCTGGGACTCCGCACTCGTCGCCATGTTGCCGCAGGATCCGGCCATTGGAAAGGATCAGGCATGCGAGCGTTGACTGCCCGCGCGGCGACGGCCTGGTGTTTCTTCGTCAGCGGGGTGACCCTGTCGTCGTGGTTCGTCCGGATGCCGGACGTACGGGACGCGCTGGCGCTCACCAACCGCGACGTCGGCCTGGCCTCCTTCGTCGTTGCCGGCGCCGCGATCCTCGCCATGCACCCCGCCGGCCGGTTCGCCGCCCGCGAGGGCACGGCGCCGCTGCTGCGGGTCAGCGTCGTGGCGTTGCCGCTGCTGCCCCTCGCGGCCACCGTCGCGCCCGGCGGCAGCGGCTTCTGGGTCCTGCTCACGGTCTTCGGGCTGACCGTCGGGGCGCTCGACGTCGCCATGAACGGTCACGCCGTGACCGTGGAACGCGTACTCGAACGACCGGTGCTCAGCGGGTTCCACGCCGCCTGGAGCGCCGGCGCGATCGCGGGCGCGGCCGGTGCCGGGGCCGCCGCCGGGGCCGGGCTGTCGCCGCGCGCGCACTTCGCCGTGGTCGGCGTGTTCCTCGTGGTGGCATCGGTGGTCGCGATCGACGGACTGCTGCCGGCCACGGTGGATCGCAGCGCGCCCTCCGCGCGCCGGGTACGCGCCCGCTGGCGGGCCGGCCTGGTGCGACTCGGTGTCCTCGGCGGTGCCTGTGCCCTCGCCGAGGGCGCGGCCCTGACCTGGAGCGCCGTCTTCATGACCGACGAGCGGAGCGCCTCGTCCGCCGTCGCCGCACTGGCCTACCTGTCCCTTGCCGTTGCCATGGCCGCAGGTCGGCTCGCCGGTGACCGCCTCCGAACCCGCTGGAGTACGGGTGGCCTGCTGCGTGCCGGGGCCTGGTGTTCGGCGGCCGCCCTCGCTACCGCCCTGCTCGTGCCGTCGGCCGCGGCCACAGCGCTGGCGTTCGGGGTCTGCGGTCTGGGCCTCTCGGTCCTGCTGCCGGTCCTGATCGGTGCGGTCGGCGAGCAGTTCGGGCGGCGCGACGGTGCGGTCGGCCCGGCCATCGCCCGATTCACCACCGTCTCCTACGCGGGGGTGCTCTCCGGGCCGGTCGTCATCGGCGCGATCACCGAGGCGTACGGACTCACGGTCGCGCTCGTGCTGCCGGTGTTGTTGCTGGCCGTGGTCGGCATCGACGCCCCCCGCGCCGTCACACCGATACCCGCCAACCAGCAGAGGCAGGCCGAATGACCGTCGAGGTGTCCGTCATCATCCCCACCCGGGACCGCCCGTCGACGTTGCGGTGGGCGTTGCGGAGTGTGGCCGACCAGGACGTCGACGGCGTCGAGTTGCTGGTCGCCAACGACGGCCGCACGGACGTGTCGTCGATCGCGGCGGAGTTCGGCGCACGCGTCGTTCCCCACGAGCCGGGTCGCGGCCCGTCCGCGGCCCGCAACGCCGCCATCGAGCAGGCCCGCGGCCGGTACACGGCCTTCCTCGACGATGACGACCTCTACCTGGACGGGCACCTGCGGGCCGCGCTCGACCGGCTCGAGTCGGGTGCGGACCTCGTCTACACCTCCGCCGTGGTGGCGCCCCGGCGCGTGCGCCCGGGGGCGATCGACCTCACGGGCTTCCCGGTCGCCTTCGACCTGCCCCTGCGCCCCGAGTTCCTGGGTGTCACCAACTTCATCGCGGCGTCGGCCGTGGCCTGTCGTGACGTACGTGCGATCGGGGCACGCTTCGACGAGGACCTGCGTGTGGAGGAGGACTGGGACATGTGGCAGCGGCTGGTCATCGGTCACGGTTACCGGATCGCGCACCTGAACCGGCCGGCGGTCGTCTACCACCGCATCGCCGACGTGCCGAGCGCGACGACGGCGGTCCTCGGTGACGTCGAGGTGCACCGGATGTTCTTTGACGCGTACCGCACCATCACCACCCGGTGGCCGGTCCGGGCCGGCTCGCCGGCCGCGCGCTACCGCGACTGGATGCGCTACGTCTACCGGCTGGTGTTCGACCGCCTGGAATCCGGACGACCACCGCACCTGCACTGGTACGAGCGCTGCCTGCGGGTGCTCTTTGACGCCTTCACCGGCGCCGCGCCCGAGGCGCGACTGCCGGGCGCTCTCGCCGAGGCCGTCGACGCCGAAGGGCCTGGGAGCCGGTACGGTCACCAAAGTCAGGAAGGCCAACCGCAGCGGTAACACCGGCACGCCGACCCCTGCGTCGTGGAACGCCTGGTCAGTCGCCGGAGAAGCCCCAGAAGTAGATTTCCGATGGCGTGCCCTGCCCGTCGTGCAGGACCGCGCAGCGGCCGAACCAGCGGCGCGCGGCCAGCCCCTCGATCGCGTCCAGGTGCTCGCGGGTGAGCCGCTCGGTGCCGGCGTGGCGCAGCGCCTCGGCGGCGCTCACCGGCTCGACGGTGCCGTAGTCGGGCCCTTTCAACCCTCGGGTCAGGACCCGGTGGACGTCGAGGATAGAGTGGGTGCCCGACTCCTGCATCCATTCGTCGTTTAACAGCTCCTCCATCGTGGCGGGCCCACCACCGCCTCTTTCCTCCAGTAGCACCAGTGCCGGCACCCATAGCGGGCGGCACCGACATCGGTGGCGGGGCAGATCGGTGGTGGCTAGCCGTCGATGCGGGTGATGTTGCGGATCTTGTTGGACGCGTCCAGGGCGGCGACCTTGTACGCCTCGGCCAGCGTCGGGTAGTTGAACACCGCGTCGATGAGGTAGTCGATCGTGCCGCCGCAGCCCATCACCGCCTGCCCGATGTGGACGATCTCGGTGGCGGCGGTGCCGAACACGTGCACCCCGAGCAGTCGCCCGTCGTCGGGGGAGACGAGTAGCTTCAGCATGCCGTACGAGTCGCCCACGATCTGACCGCGGGCCAACTCCCGGTACCGGGCGATGCCCACCTCGAACGGTGTGGAGCTTTCGGTGAGTTGCGCCTCGGTCTGCCCGACGAAGCTGATCTCCGGAATCGTGTAGATGCCGATCGGTTGCAGGCCGTGCATCTCCCGGATGGGTTCGCCGCAGGCGTGTTGGGCGGCCAGCCGGCCCTGCTCCATCGAGGTGGACGCGAGCGCGGGAAAGCCGATCACGTCGCCGACGGCGTAGATGTTCTCCACCGGCGTGCGGTAGTTGGGGTCGACAGCGATCCGGCCGCGTCGGTCCGCCTCCAACCCGGCCGCCTCCAGAGCCAGGTCGTCGGTCTGGCCCTGTCGGCCGGCCGAGTACATCACCGTGTCGGCAACGATTTTCTTGCCGCTCTTGAGGATGCACAGCGCGGCCGTCTGGTGCTTCTCCACGGCGGCGACCTCCTCGCCGAAGCGGAACGCCACGGACAGGTCGCGCAGGTGGTACTTGAGCGACTCGACGATTTCCTCGTCGCAGAACTCCAGCATCCGGTCGCGGCGTTCCACCACGGTCACCTTCGTGCCGAGGGCGGCGAACATCGAGGCGTACTCCATGCCGATCACTCCGGCGCCGACCACGACCATGCTGCGGGGGACGGCCTGGAGGTTGATCACGCCGTCCGAGTCGACGATCGTGCGATCGTCGAAGTCGACGCTGTCCGGGCGGGCCGGACGGGTGCCCGCGGCGATGATGGCCTTGTCGAAGGTCACCTTGGACTCGTGGCCGGAGCCACCGTCGACCCAGATCGAGTGGGCGTCCGCGAAACGCCCGGTGCCGGTGATCATCGCGACCCGGTTGCGGGCCAGTTGGTTGCGGATGACGTCGGTCTGCCGGGTGATGACGTGCTGGGTCCGGGCGGCCAGATCGCTGACGGTGATCTCGTCCTTGACCCGGTAGCTGCTGCCGTACAGGTCCCGCTGGCTCAGGCCGGTCAGGTAGAGCACAGCCTCACGCAGCGTCTTGGAGGGGACGGTGCCGGTGTTGATGCACACCCCACCGATCATGTCGCGGCGGTCCACGATGCCGACCCGCCTGCCCAGCTTGGCGGCGGCGATCGCGGCCTTCTGACCACTGGGCCCGGAACCCAGCACCAACAGGTCGTAGTCATACACGACGGTTAGCGTCGCAAGATGTCGCGCCGCGCGCCAGACCTCACCCGCGAGTGTTACTCGTCTGCCACCACGCAGACACCACCGTTGACCGTGACCTCCTCCGGCGCCTGCGACCCGGTGGCGACGAATCCCAGCGACACCGTGCCGCCGGCCGGGATCAGCGCGTTGTAGCCGGCGTCGCGCACCCGCAGGTAGCTGCTGTCGCGGTCGACGACCTCGGCGCCCCACAGGCTGCGCAGTTGCTGACCGGCGTAGAACCGCCACCTCATCGTCCACCCGTCGATCGCCGTCGACCCGGTGTTGCGGACCACGAGGTGCGCCGCGAGGCCGTCGGGCCACTGCCGTACGACCGACCGGACCGTGCACGTCGGTGGTGGCGGCAATGTGGTCACGGTGACCGGTTCGGACAGCGGCGACAGGTGGCCGGCCTCGTCCCGGGCCTGCACCACGAAGGTGTACGTGGTGTTCGGTGTCAGCCCGCTGATCTGGGTGCTGTTGCGCCCGGGCGGGTACTGGTACACCTCACTGACCCGGGTGAGGGTGCCGCCGGCGTCCACCCGGAACACCTCGTACCGATCGAGGGCGACATTCTCCACCGAGTGCGCCCAGCGCAGCCACAGCAGCGTGGCGGCGACGTCGTAGGCGACCGGTTGGCCGGGTGCGCCGGGCGGTTGGTCGTCGCCCGGTGGCATGGTCAGGCGCAGGCTCGGATCGTTCAGCGACCTGTTGCCGGCCGCGTCCACCGCCGACACGAAGAAGGTGTACGTGCGCGACGGTCGCAGGCCGGTGATGCGAATGCTGTTGGTGTCGGTCGAGTACTGGGCGCCGAAATCCTCGAACCGCACGCCGACCGGATAGCGGACCACGCCCACGTTGTCGGTCGAGGCGGCCCAGGTCAGCTCGACCGAGGTGGTGTCGACGGCGACGACCGTGATCGGGCCGGGGGTGGTGGGACGTTCGGTGTCCGCCGCGGCGGACGCCGGGGTCGCGCCGGCCGCGACCAGGGTCGCCGCCAGCGCGCAGGCGGCCAGCGCGGGGACTGTGGACCGGATTGCGCGGAACGGATGATCACGCACGATGATGACCTCGCCTCCGAATGAGCGCAGCGGACCAGTCATTGACTGTCACTGATGTTAGGGCAGCGGTGGCCGCGTCGTTGTCCCGTCAGCCGACGAGGCGGCGTTCCCAGGCCCAGGCGGCGATCTCGACCCGGTTGCGGGCCCTGAGTTTCATCTGCACGCTGGCCAGGTGGGTCTTGACCGTGCCCACCGCGATGAAGAGCTGGGTGGCGATCTCGGCGTTGGTCAGGCCCCGGGCGACGAGCCTCACGACGTCGAGTTCCCGCGGCGACAGGCCACCGTCGTCGCGCGCCGGAGCGGGCGAGCTGAGGTGCTCCAACAGCCGTACCGTGATCGAGGGGCTGATCAGCGCGTCGCCGGACACGGCCGCGCGGACCGCCTCCACCAGCAGCGCCGGGCCGGAGTCCTTGAGCAGGAAACCGCACGCGCCGTTGGAGAGCGCGGTGTGCACGTACTCGTCGAGGTCGAAGGTCGTCACCACGACCACCCGGATCGGGTCGGCGACGCCCGGCCCCGCGAGCAGCCGCAGTGCCTCAAGACCGTCGAGGCGGGGCATCCGGATGTCCAGCAGCACCACGTCGGGGCGCAGTCGTCGGGCCAGTTCGACGGCCTGGACGCCGTCGGCGGCCTCGCCGACGACCTCCATGTCCGACTGGGCGCCAATGATCATGCCGAAGCCGGTCCGGACCATGGCCTGGTCGTCGGCGATCAGCACCCGGATCACCGGGCCACCACCGCCACCTGGAGCGGGAACGCCGCGTCGAGCACCCAGCCACCGGCGACGCCGGGCCCGGCGGTGATCGTGCCGCCGAGGGCGCGTACCCGCTCGGTGAGGCCGATCAGGCCGAAGCCGTGCCCCCGGGCCGGCGCGGTACGCGGCGACGCCCCGTCGTCGGCGACCCGGACCAGCAACCAGTCCGGGGTCCGCCGCACCGCCACGTGCACGGACCGGGCGTCCGGCGCGTGCTGGCGGGTGTTGGTCAACCCCTCCATCACCACCCGGTACGCCGATGTCGACACCTCCACCGGCAGTCCGTTCAGGTCACCGTCGACGTGCAGTAGTGCCGGCGCGTTCGCCGCGCCGTTGAACCCGGTCAGCAGCGGCTCCAGCTCGGTAACCCCGGCCAGTGGAGCCAGCGGCGCGTCCGGCGGCGCGTCCGGGTTGCGCAGGATGCCGACCATCCGTCGCATCGAGGCCATCGTCTCCGCGCCGGCCCGCTCGATCTGCGCCAGGGCGACGATCACCCGTTGCGGGTCCTGCTCGGCGACGAACCGGGCGCCCTGCGCCTGCACCACGATGCCGGTGACGTGGTGGGCGATGAAGTCGTGCAGGTCCCTGGCGAACTCGGCACGCTGCTCGGCCCGCACCAGCGCGATGGCGCGCTCCCGGCCGGCGGCCACTATGCGCAGGTAGAGCCCCACCCCGGCGGCGCCGGCCGCGGCGAGCACCTGGAGCAGGCCGAAGATCACCAGAAGGCTCTCGGTGCCGACGCGTAGCGGCAACGCGGCCACCGCGAGCCCGGCGGCCACCGCCGCCCACGGTGCGAGCCGCGGCGCGCCCCAGCGGGCCACCACGAAGACCACCCCGATCAGCCCGGCCGACTCGGCGAGCCCCCAGCTACTGCTGATCAGATAGCTGCCGTCGAAGACGACCAGGACGGCCGCCGTCACGGTCAGTGAGGCGCAGGCGAGCACCAGCGCGGCCAGCGGCAGCAGCCGCGAACCCAGCCGGTGCACCGGCAGCCAGAGCGGCACGGTCGCCACCGCCAGCCCCATCCGCACCAGCAGGAGCAGGAAGGCGGCCACGCTCTCGGGCGTACCGAACCGCAGGTCGAAGAGGGCGAGCAGCCCCATGGCGACCAGCCCGGCGGCCTGGGCCAGGCGTACCCACCATCGTCGAAGATCCGGCGTGCTCATGGTGACCCAGCGTAGCCAGCCGGGCGGAGGTGGCGGATCGGCCGAAAGGCAGACCCGGCAACGGCGATACCCGGCCCCGGACCGATGCGCCCACCCGCCGGTCGCGGCGACGCTTTCCGGGTCACCACGCAGCCACTGGAGGAACGATGACAACCCACGCCCCGCCGGAGACCAGCCACGCCGCGGTCGCCGCGGTCGACCTGGTGAAGGTGTACGGCAGCGGCGGCACCGCCGTCCGTGCCCTGGACGGGGTCTCGGTCGGCTTCGGCCGGGCCGGGTTCACCGCCATCATGGGATCGTCCGGGTCCGGCAAGTCGACACTGATGCACTGCCTCGCCGGCCTCGACACCGCCACCTCCGGTCGCGTCCTGCTCGGCGGCACGGAGCTGACCGGCCAGTCGGACCGGACGCTGACCCGGGTACGCCGGGAGCGGATCGGGTTCGTCTTCCAGTCCTTCAACCTGCTGCCGCAGCTCACCGCCGCGCAGAACATCACGCTGCCGCTGGACCTCGCCGGACGGCAGCCCGACGCCGAACTCCTCGCGCACCTGGTGCGGGTGCTGGGCCTCGGCGACCGCCTTAAACACCGGCCCAGCGAGCTGTCCGGCGGCCAGCAGCAGCGGGTCGCGCTGGCCCGGGCGCTGGTGGCCCGGCCCGAGGTGGTCTTCGCCGACGAACCGACCGGCAACCTCGACTCCCGCTCCGGCGCGGAGGTGCTCACCATCCTGCGCGACTCGGTACGCGACCTCGGTCAGACCGTCGTCATGGTCACCCACGACCCGATCGCCGCCGCGTACGCCGACCGGGTGGTGCTGCTCGCTGACGGCCGGGTCGCCGGTGAGATCGACAAGCCGGACCAGGTGTCGGTCACCGACGCCCTGCGTGACCTGGCGGCCCGCCGATGAGGGCGACGGTGCTGCGTACCCAGACGACAGCCGCGGCCCGGCGGCCCGGCCGGCTGATCCTGACCGGCCTGGCGATCCTGGTCGCGTCGTTCGTCGTCTTCGGCACCGTGCTGGTGCAACAGATCACCGAACGGACCGTGCGGGACAACCTCAGCGGCACCCCGGCCATCACCGACCTGGTGATCGGCCGTCCCGGCGTGCCGCCACCCACAGTGACCGACGTGCGGCAGGTCCGGGCCGTGCCCGGGGTGGCCGAGGCGGTGGCCCGGGTGGCGATCGGGGTCTCCATCGGAGAGGGGTACCTCAACCTCCAGTCCGATCCGGGCAGCGGTCCGCTGACCACGGTCCGGGTGACCGAGGGCAGCTACCCGGACCAGCCCGGCGAGATCGCGATCACCCCGCGCACCGCCGAACGGCTCGGGCTCTCGGTCGGCACCACCACCAGCGGCACCGCCGGTGAACTCACCACGCCCGCCCCGCTCAGGGTGACCGGCATGGTGGAGACCGGCGCCGACGCCGGTTACGACGCGTACGCCCCGGACAGCGCCGTGATCGCCTGGGCGCGCCTGACGGCCGTGGAGCGCGTCGACCTGCGGGTGACCCCCGGCACCTCGACCGAGGCCGTCCGCCAACGGGTGACCGCCGCGGTCGCCGGCCAGCCGATCCGCTCCGGCGCCGAGGTGCGGGAGGCCGAGGCCCAGGCGGCGGCCGAACAGGTCGGGAAACTCTTCGTCCTGGTCGGCGTGTTCGTCTCCATCGCGGTCGTCGCGGCGGCACTGGTGGTCACCTCGACCTTCCGCATCGTCTTCGCGCAGCGGATGCGGCAGCTCGCGCTGCTGCGGGCCGTCGGCGCGAGTCGGGGCACCCTGGTGGCTGCCCTGACCGCCGAGGGAGCCCTGACCGGGCTGGTCGCCGGCGTCGTCGGGGTCGCCAGCGCCCTCACCCTCGGGTACGCGCTGCCAGCGATCCTGCGCGCCACCGGCCACGCGGTCTCCTCGCCGGGTCTGCCCGTGGCGGCTGCGGTCGCGGTGGTGATCGGCGCCGTCGTGATCACCGTGCTGGCCGTGCTGGCACCGGCGCTCTCGGCCGCCCGGGTCTCCCCGCTGGAGGCGCTGCGGGCGGCGAGCACCACCGCCGGCCGGCGCGGCATCGGCGTGCTGCGTCTGGTCTTCGGGCTGCTCCTGGCCGTCGGCGCGATCCTGGCGGCGGTCGGGACGATCAGTCAGTTGCCGAAGCCGGAGCAGGCGGACTACGACCCGACGATGCCGCTGCTCCTGCTGGTCGGCTCGGGCGCGTTGGCGTTCTTCGCGCTGGTGGCGCTCGGTCCGCTGCTGGTGCGTCCGGTGCTGGCCGTGGTGGGTTGGCCGCTGCGCCAGCTCGGGCCGCTCGGGCGGATGTCGGTCGGCGGGATCGGCGGGACGCCGCGCCGCGCCGCCGCGGTCTCCGTCGTGGTCGCGCTGGGCGTCACCCTGATCTCCGGGGTGGTCATCGGCGGCGCGTCGTTGCAGATCCTCGCCGACCGCGAGATGGCGCTCTCCGCGCCGTCCGACTTCGAGGTCAACAGCAACGGGGGGACCCTGCCGCCGGCCGTGGTGAGCCGGGTCGAGGCGGCCCACGGCGCGCTGGCCCGGGTGGTGCCGTACCGGATGGTCGACGACGCCCGGCTGCTGCGCGGCGCGGACAAGCTCGGCGACGTCGAGTCCGGTTATCCGACCAGCGACCTGGACGTGGCGAAGTTGCCGAGCACCGGTGCCCTGGACGTGGCGCAGGGCACCCTGACCGATCGTGGCCCCGGCCGGATCGTGCTCAACAGCTGGGTCGCGCGGGACGCGGGTCTGCGGGCCGGTGACACCGTCACGCTCGCCCTCGGCGCGCGCCGGGTGGACGTGCGGGTGGCCGCGGTGCTGCCCGGTGACGGGCCGCTGCACGCGGGCATCCTCGCCGATCCGGCCGACCTGGACCGGCTCGGCGTGCCGGCCGCGTACACCGGTGTGCTGGCCGATGCGGCCGGCGCCGGCGAGGACGGTCGCACGGCCGGGGTGCGGGCGCTGCGGCAGGCGATCGGCGGCAGCGAGGGGGTGGGCCTCGCGGTGCTCGCCGACGATCGTGACCGCAACGACGCGCTGGTGCGCACCCTGGTCTGGATCGCGGTCGGCCTGGTCGGCCTGACCGTGCTGATCGCGGTCGTCGGCGTGGGCTCCACCACCGCGCTCTCGGTGGTGGAGCGGGTGCGCGAGTCCGGGCTGCTGCGGGCGATCGGCCTGTCCCGCAGCGGCCTGCGCACCATGCTGACCGTCGAGTCCGGCCTGTACGGGGTGATCGGCGCGACCATCGGCCTGGTGCTCGGCGTCCCGTACGCCTGGTTGGCGGTCCAGACCCTCGGGATCGAGGCACCACTGACCGCGCCGCTGCTGCCGCTGGCCGGACTGTTCGTGGCGCTGGTCGTGCTGACGGCGCTGGCCGGAGTGCTGCCGGCTCGCCGGGCGTCGCGGGTCAGCCCGGTGGTGGCACTGGGCGTCGAGGGGTGAGCACGCCGGGGGTCGACGCCGAGCAACCGGCGTCGACCCCCGGCGACCTGGTCAGTTGGGGTTGTTGGCGTGCGTCAGCGTCTCCCAGGCGACGAAGAGGTTGTTGGTGCCGGCCGGACGTTGTTGCAGCGTGAGGGTCTGGGTGTTGGTCATGACGTTGCCCAACCGGGTGCTCATCGCGTTGAAGCCGACCTCGGTGATCGGGCCGAGGCCCCGGGTGAGGCTGCCGCCGCAGAGCCAGGAGGGCGGCGCCTCGCCGAGCTGGTAGCGCGAGTGGAAGCCGAGCGCCTGGCGCAGCCGCTCACCGACCTGTGGATACAGGTCCCGCCCCTGGATCCGGGAGGTCTCCGCGACGTGCGAGATGGCGGAGATGCCGTACCCGGTGTGCACGAAGTCGCGGCAGGTCTCCTGGGCGAGGCCGGCGACGAAGATCGACTGGCCCTGCCAGTAGCCGATGATCTCCGCACTGGTGTCCAGCCCGCTGCCGGGCACCGTGTACGGCAGCGCGCCGTCGCTGGGCAGGTACACGAAGGCCCGGGTGCGGTTGAGGAAGCGGGTGACCGCCGCGTCGTAGGCGGTCCGGTCGTCCAGGAACACCGCGATGCCGGTGGCGGCCTCCATCATGGTCAGTTCCCAGTTGCCGTTGCTGTTCGAGCCGTTGCGCACCATCGGCAGGTAGACGGTGCGCAGCATGGTGGCGAAGCGGTTGGCGTTGGGCCAGCCGGTGTACGTGTACTTGATGATCTCAGCGGCCCGGGGCCAGACCGAGGCGGCCCAGCCGGTCTGCAACGGGGCGTTGCTGCCGGTGTGCGCGGTGATCGTGGCCGACCAGGCGTCCATGATCTGGATCGACTTCTGGGCGTACCGGGCGTCCCCGGTGAGGTACCAGGCGAGCGCGTCGGTGTACGCGGCGATGGCGTCCTCACGCTCGTCGGTGCAGCCGTTGTTGGGGTTGGAGTAGGAACCGCACTCCACCACCGAACGGGGTGCCGGGGTGCGCGACAGGGAGGCGTACCGACTGCCCATCATCTGGCTGTAGGCCGCCGCCCACGGCTGCGCGCCGGCCTGCACCCGGCCCCGGACGAAGTCGAGCTGGCCTCGGCTGACCAGCACGCCGGGGTGGGTGAAACCACCCGAGGGCGGTGGCGTGGTGCCGCCGCCGGGCAGCGTCCAGGTCTGGTTGGCGGTGCCGGTGCAGCTCCAGATCTGCAGCGGGGTGCCGTCGGCCGAGCTGGGGCCGGTCGCGTCGAGGCACTTGCCCGAGGTCGGGTTGACCAGTTGACCGGCGTTGGGCGACCACTGCTGCGCCCCGGTGCCGTTGCAGTCGTAGATCTGCACCCGGGCGCCGTTGGCGGTGCTGGCGGCGGCGATGTCGAGGCACTTGCCCAGCGCCCGGATCGTGCCGTCGTCGGCCACCGTCCACTGTTGCGCCGTGGAGCCGTTGCAGGTGAAGAGCTGGACCGGCGTGCTGTTGGCCGGGTTCGCGGCGGCCACGTCGACGCACTTGCCGCCGTACCCGGTGATGGTGCCCGTGCTGGCGGCGGTCGCGGAGGGAGCGCCGACGACCAGGCCGATCGGTACGGCGAGCAGGGCAGCGGCGAGTGCGGAGATCAGTCTGGTGCGGGGGCGGCGGGGCGTGGGCCCGGCCAATCGTCGCGCCATGTCGGGGTCCTTCCGGGCGGGCGAAACAACTGTAAAGTGTGTTAATCATTACAGCCATACGCACCGATATCAATGTCTTCGCCGCCACGGATGCTGTTACGGGTGCATGGACGCACCCTTGAGCACCTTGTCCACCACGTTGCGCGGCGCGTGCAGCGCCAGGCCGACCAGGTCGAGCTTCTCCCGTCCGACCGCCTGCACGGCGGCACGGTTGTCCCGGTCGTTGCCGGTGGCGAACAGCTCGGACGTGAAGATCGCCAGCCGCAGGCCACGGGCGAGGGCGCGTGCGTGCGCGCCGACCAGCGTCGCCCGATCCCCGGCGAAGACCAGCACCGGCTGGCCGAACATCGGCAGGTAGCGGGTGCCGTCCGCGTCGCGGTACTCCTCGCCGAGCAGCTCCGGCAGCGTGTGCGCGACGCCGCTGACCAGGAAGGCGGTGACGTTCAGACGTTGCCAGCCCGCCAGGTCGTTGCGGAGCAGGACGGCGATCTTGGTGGGAAAGTGGATCGGTTCGGTCATGGCGTCGAGCCTGCCCGCCTCGACGCCGACCGGTCTTGTACGTTCTTAGCGTGGCCACCCGCCCGGCGGGATCGCACGTCAGCGCGTGGCGACCCGCCGTACCCGGGGTCGCCGAGGTCTTCCACGCCCATTTCGTGGACCACGCCTACCCCCGGCACATCCACGAGGTGTGGACGCTGTTGATCGTCGACGACGGCGCGGTCCGCTTCGACCTGGACCGCCACCGGCACGGCGCGCTTCGCACCTCGGTCACCCTGCTGCCGCCGTACGTGCCGCACGACGGCAGCTCGGCCACCCCGGACGGTTTCCGCAAGCGGGTCCTCTACCTCGACACCTCGGCGCTCGACGCCGAGCTGGTCGGCCGGGCCGTCGACGAGCCGGACCTGGCCGATCCGCAGCTGCGCGACCGGATCCACCACCTGCACCGGGTGCTCACCGCGCCCGGCGACGAGTTCGAGGCCGAGAACCGGCTCGCGCTCATCCTGGACCGGCTGCGCCGCCGGCTCCGCCAGCGCCCCCCGGCCGGCGGCCAGCCGGCCGCACGCGGCCTGGCCATCCGGCTGCGGGAGTTGCTGGACGCCCGGACCGTCGAGGGCGTCACGCTGGGGGAGGCCGCCGAGCTGCTGCACGCCCACCCGACCCACCTGGTCCGGGCGTTCAGCCAGGTGCACGGCGTGCCACCGCACTCGTACCTGACCGGCCGCCGGGTCGAGCTGGCGCGTCGCCTGCTGCTGGCCGGGCAGCGGCCCGTCGAGGCCGCCGTCGCGGCCGGGTTCTTCGACCAGGCGCACCTGACCCGCCACTTCCGGCGGTACCTGGGCGTCAGCCCGGCCCGCTACCCGGCCCGGAGCTGATCGCGGTCAGACGAGTTGGGCGCCGATGACGGAGAGCAGCCGCAGCTTCTCGTCACTCGGCGACCCGGGCACGGCGGTGAAGACCAACAGCGTCTGCGACTGGTCGGGGTCCACCAGCGTCTGGCAGTGCAGCTCCAACGCCCCGACCTCCGGGTGCGCGAAGCGCTTCGGTGGGCAGTAGCCGGCCGGCACCGGGTGCTCCCGCCACAGCCGCGCGAACTCCGGGCTCCTGGCCAGCAGGTCGTCGACGAGCGCTGCGGCCCGCGAGCCGCGCCCGTCGCGGGTGTACGAGGCGTGCAGGTGCGCCACGAGCAGACGGCTCTGCGTGTGGTGGTCCTCCGCCGGGTGCAGCTGTCGTGCCGTCGGGTCGGTGAACCAGCGGTGGTGCGCGCTGCGCGCCAGCCCGGTGTACCGGGTCTCGTCGCCGAGCAGGGCGACGGCCGGCGCGGTCTGCGCCAGGGTCTCGCCGAGGTGGTTCACCACCTGGGCCGGGGTGTCGTGCATCCGGTCCAGGATCCGCATCATTCCCGGGTTCACGTGGTCGGCCCGCACCGCGCGGTGCGGAACGGCGTGGCCGGCGAGCTGGAACAGGTGGTCCCGTTCGGCCAGGGTGAGCCGCAGGCCACGGGCCAGCGCGGCGAGCATCTGCTCCGAGGGGTGCGGCCCGCGCTGCTGCTCCAACCGGCTGTAGTAGTCGGTGGACATCCCGCTCAACGTGGCGACCTCCTCGCGCCTGAGCCCACCGGTGCGTCGGCGGGGACCCCGGGGCAGCCCGACGTCCTCGGGTTGGAGCGCCTCGCGGCGGGTGCGCAGGAAGCTGGCGAGTTGGGCGCGGTCCACGGTGACTCCGATCGGTGGGTCCCGGCTCTCGCCGGCACCCCGTTTGCAACAGCCGAACCACCCGGCCGTGTTCCCCACCCTCCCGCCGCGCGATCTTGCACTTTCCGTCCGGACAGAAGGCGTGTATCGGCACATGTCGACAGCGGAAAGTGCAAGATCGCGCGGGTGTCGGGGTTGCGGTCGGTCAACGCTGGATGGACTTCGTCTCCAGGAACTCCTCCAGACCCATCCGGCCGAACTCGCGGCCGTTGCCGGACTGCTTGTAGCCGCCGAACGGGGCGAGCGGGTTCCAGTGGCCGGCGTTCACGTCGACCTGGCCCACGCGCAGCCGCCGGGCGACCGCCAGCGCGTGCTCCGGCTCACCGAAGACGCCGCTGGTCAGGCCGTACGGCGTGCCGTTGGCGATGGCCACCGCCTCGTCCTCGTCGGCGTAGGGGATGATCGTCAGCACCGGGCCGAAGATCTCCTCCTGGGCGATCGTGGCGGTCGGGTCGACGTCCGCGAAGATCGTCGGCTGGACGTAGGCCCCGACCGCCAGGCCCTCGGGCCGCTCCGGGCCGCCGAACACGAGCCGGGCACCCTCGGCGATGCCCCGCTCGATGTAGCCGACGACCTTCTGTCGGTGGGCCTCGGACGCCATCGGGCCGATCCGGGTGGCCTCGTCGTTCGGGTCACCGACGGTGAACCGCTTCGCGGCCTCGACAGCCAACGCCACGACCTCGTCCTGACGGGCGGCGGGCACCAGCATCCGGGGCCACGCGCCGCAGACCTGACCGCCGTTGCTGAACGCCATCATCAGGCCCCGCTCGACCGCGGTGGGCAGGTCGGCGTCGTCGAGGATGACGTTCGCGCCCTTGCCGCCCAGCTCCACCGCGACCCGCTTCACGGTCGCCGCGGCCACCGCGGAGATGCGCTGCCCGGCCCGGGTGGAGCCGGTGAACGAGATCATGTCGATGTCCGGGTGGGCGGAGATCGCCTCGCCGACGGTCGCGCCGGTGCCGTAGACGACGTTGAAGACGCCCGCCGGTACGCCGGCCTCGGCGGCGACCTCGGCGAGGATGCGCGCGGTCAGCGGGGCGTTCTCGGACGGCTTGAAGACCATCGTGTTGCCGGCGAGCAGGGCCGGCGCCAGCTTGGAGACGATCTGCTGGAGCGGGAAGTTCCACGGCGTGATCGCGCCGACCACGCCGATCGGCTCCCGGACGATCAGCGAGTTGCCGACCTCCTCGGTCCAGGCGAAGCCGTCGGCCAGGCCGGCGACGGACTCGACCACCGCGGCCGGGAAGGCGACCTGGGCGGTCCGGGACATACCGATCGGCGAACCCATCTCCGCGGTGATGGCCTGGGCGATCTCCTCCGTGCGGGCGGCGAGGCCGGCACCGAGGCGGCGCAGGACCTCCGCCCGGTGTCGCGGCGTGGTCGCCGACCAGGCTGGGAAGGCCGCGCGGGCGGCGGCGACGGCGCGGTCGACGTCGGTGGCGGTGCCGGCCGGGGTCTCGGCGACGACCTCGCCGGTGGCCGGGTTCACGACGGGAAGGGTTCCGGCGGAGCCGGTGACGGTCTCGCCACCGATCCAGTGGCCGGTGACGGTGTGGGTGGAAGGTGTCATGGACCGACCGTCGCACCGCTGCCGAACCCCAACCAGGTGCGGTTTATCCAGGGTTCCGCGATCCCTGGCTGAGGGCTGGGTGGTCAGGGCCCAAGGTCGATCGCCACCCCGACGAGCGGCTGTAAATGGACGGCCGTTCGGATACCGGGCTGGGCGGTCACGTAATCCGGCGGCGAATCGTCACAACCGGCGGTTAGTCTTCCTCGGCGCGTCGTCGTCCTGGCACGTCGCGCCCCGCGCCTGGTCGGCGCGGCAGCGCCGCCACCGCCCACCATCGGCCGGCTCAATCGACCTCAGGAGAGTTAGTGACACAGCAATCCGTCGCGACATCGGACAAACTCGACGCCGCGGTGCTCAAGGTGGCGGGCGTCGTCGTCCTTGGCGCGATCATGTCGATCCTCGACGTGACGGTGGTCAGCGTGGCGCTGCCCACATTCCAGAACGAGTTCGACGCGTCCTACGCCCGCGTCGCCTGGACCATGACCGCCTACACCCTGGCGCTCGCCACCGTGATCCCGCTCAGCGGGTGGGCGGCGGACCGGTTCGGCACCAAGCGGCTCTACATGGTGGCGTTGACGCTGTTCACGATCGGGTCGGGGCTCTGCGCCACGGCCGACACGATCGGCGAGCTGATCGGCTACCGGGTCCTGCAGGGCCTCGGTGGCGGCATGCTCATGCCGCTGGGCATGACCATCATGACCCGGGCGGCCGGCCCGCACCGGATCGGTCGGTTGATGGCCGTTCTCGGCATCCCGATGCTGCTGGGCCCGATCGGCGGCCCGATCCTCGGTGGCTGGTTGATCGACACCGCGAGCTGGCACTGGATCTTCCTGATCAACCTGCCGATCGGTGTGATCGCCCTGATCTACGCGCAGTTCGCGCTGCCGAAGGACGCGCCCGAGCCGTCCGAGTCGTTCGACTTCGTCGGCATGCTCATGCTCTCGCCGGGCCTCGCCCTCTTCCTCTACGGCGTCTCGTCCCTGCCGGAGGTGGGCACCTTCGCCGAGGCCAAGGTCTGGGCCCCGATGCTGGTCGGCGGCGCGCTGGTGGTGGCGTTCGTGCTCTACTCGTTCAAGCCCCGGCACCCGCTGCTCGACCTGCGGCTGTTCCGCAACCGCAGCCTGACCATCGCGTCGGTGACGATGTTCGTCTTCATCATCGCGTTCATGGGCGCCGGCCTGCTGTTCCCGAGCTACTTCCTGCAGGTGCGCGGTGAGTCGACGCTGACCGCCGGTCTGCTGATGGCCCCGCAGGGCATCGGCGCGATGATCACCATGCCGATCGCCGGCACGCTGGCCGACCGGGTGCCGATCGGCCGTACCGTCCCGTTCGCGCTGGGGCTCATCGTCGTCGGGTTCTTCGGCTTCACCCAGGTCGACCCGCAGACCTCGTACTGGCTGCTCGGTGGGTCGCTGTTCGTGATGGGTCTGGGCATGGGCGGCACGATGATGCCGATCATGACGTCGGCCCTGCGGACGTTGCAGGCGCAGGAGGTGGCGCGCGGCTCGACGTTGGTCAACATCCTCCAGCAGATCGGCGGCTCGGTCGGCGCCGCCGTGATGTCGGTCATCCTCACCAACGAGCTGAACGGCTCCCGGCCGATCCCCGGCCTGGTGGACGAGAGCGGCAAGCCGGTCACCGAGGCCGGGCTGGCCATCGCCTCCCAGCAGCGGCCGGAGCTGCTCCAGCAGATGCCGATCGACCCGTCGATCATCGAGCGCGGGCTCGACTTCGCGGCCAAGGCGTTCGCCAGCACGTTCTGGGTGGCGTTCGCGCTGGTCGTGCTCACGTTCATTCCGGCGGCATTCCTGCCGCGCCGACGTCAGCCGGCGCAGCTCGACGACCCGCAGGGCGAGCAGATCAAGACGCCCGTCGTCATCCACTGACCGACCCCGCCGCGCTCGGCACCCACTGAGGGGCCGAGCGCGGCGGGTACGGCGTCAGCGCAAGGGACCGTCGCCGGCCCCGTCCGGGTCCTCGACCACGTGGATCGCCGCTTCCTCCGCGCTGGCGGCACCCGCGTCGATGCCGGCGTCCCACGCCACCGACTCGGCCTCGTCGTCCTCGCGGACACCCTCGTCGTAGGCGACGAGTCGGCCGGCACGCGTCTCCGCCTCGTAGCCCCGGCGGGTCAGCTCGTCCTCGTCGTCGCTACCCTCGGCGTACGGGTCGACATCCGGCACCTCCTGGGCGAGGTGTTGCTCCAGGGACTCGCCCGCCCGCTCCTCGGCGGGCGTGGTGCCGAACCGGTTGGCAGCCGTCCAGTGGTCCTCGGCGATAATGCCGCTGTCCAGGGGATCACCAACCCGGTCGTCGTCCAGGGTGTCGGACGCGTCCAGCACCCCGTCGTCCTCGGCCACGTTCCACTCGTCGACGGAATCCATCCGCTCGGTCTGGCTCACGGCGGTCTCCTCTTCGTCACGGTGCACCAAAATGCCCAGCCTAGGACCGTCCAACGCCGCCGCGCCCCGAGGTCTGCCCGCTGTGACGAACGGACCTCGAGGAATGCCTCGGGTCAACGCCTCAGCAGCTCCACCACGGCCTCGGTGAACTCCACCGGCTGCTCGATGTGCGCGAAGTGCCCGCTCTGCTCCAGCAGAACCAACCGGGAGTCCTTGAGGCCCGCGTGCAACTGCTCGGCCCAGCGCGGACCGCAGATGAAGTCGTACGCCCCGACGATCACCACCACGGGCACGGCGATCTCGCCCAGGTGCTCCCGGACGTCGAAGGGCGTGGGGTCCTGCGCGCCGGCCGGCGTCGACCAGATCCGGACGGCCGCCTGAAACGGGGCGAACTCGTCCTGTCGACCCCAGAAGTCCGCGAAGTACACGGGGAGCGCGGCGCGTAGTGCGGCCCCCAGCGACTCGTCGTCCGTCGCGCCACCGATCTGGGCGAACGCGGCCGGGACCGTCGCCGCCTCCGGCCGGTCCGGGTGCCGCTGCGGGTACGCGGCGAGACCGGCCATCGCCTCGGCCCAGAACTCGCCGCCGGTGACGGGTGAGGTGTCGTACAGGGCGAGGCCGGCGACCCGGTCCGGGTGGGCGAGCGCGTACCGCTGGATGACGAAACCGCCGTGCGAGTGCCCTAGCAGGTACACCCGGGATTCGCCGAGCTGCTCGACGACCGCGTGCAGGAACCGGACATACGTGTCGAGACGGTAGTCGTCGGGGTTGTCGAGCTGTCCCGACGCGCCCGTACCCACCGGCTCGACGTAGACCATGGTGAAGTGCGCCTCGAGGCTGGGCGTCCGCAGGTACGCCCACTCGATGCCCGGGCCGCCGGAGTGCGCCACGCACACCGGGCCATTGCCGGCGACGTGGTAGACCTGCCGAACGCCCTCGACGGTGAACGAGTGGGCGCCGGGTGCGAGCGCGCCGACGTCGTGGCTGGTGGAACCCATGGACTGTCTCCCGATCCGAGACCCGCGCGGCGTCCGCCGACACGGCAACTGGTGCATGACGCGAACCAGATGCGCGGGCCGGGGGGAAAGTTCGCTCGGACGGGGAGTTTTCTCAGACCAGCGCGGGGACGGGGTGGAAGAGGGTGAGTTGGCGCACCCGGCCCTCGCGCAGCACCTGCAACCACAGCGCCGCGGGTGGGCAGTGCTCCGGGTCGTCCGGCGGGCTGAGCAGGTCGGTCTCCCAGATCAGCACGTCACCGCTGGCCACCACGTTGCGCAGCCGCTGACGTACCCCGGCGGTCAGGTCGCGGTCCATGCCGTTGATCGCCAGGTCACGACCGCCGCGCCGGCCACCCGGCACGATCATCTCGGCGTCCGGCCACCAGCTCTCGCGAACCACCCGCTCGAAGTCGCCGGCCATCGCCGTGGTGATGATGTCGCGGCCCTCCCGCCACCGCGCGTCGTTCGCGGCGGTGACGTCGGCGTGCGCCGTGCTCGCGGCCGTCCGGAGGCCGGCGGCGAGCGCGCGGCGGGCGTGGCTGAGGCGGCTGCGCACGGTGCCGACCGGCACCCCACACACGGCCGCGATCTGCTCGTACGAGGACGCGTCGCTGAAGTACCGCAGCAGGGTGACCAGCCGGTCCGGCTCGGACAGCCGCTCGATGGAGTGCCACACCCAGTCGCGCATCGCAATCCGGTCCAGCGCCTCCTCCGGGGTGGGTGTCTCCGCGGGCTGGGCGAACCACTCGGGCTCGGCGATCGGAACGGCCCTCGGCCCGCGCACGGCCATCCGGCTGTTGTTACGGACGATGGTCCGCAACCAGGCGCCGACGGCGGTCGGGTCGCGGACCTCGCCGATGCGACGCACGGCGACGAGCATGGCGTCCTGCACCGCGTCTTCGGCGTCCGGCCCGTAACCGAGGACGCTCAGCGCGACGGCCCGCATCCCGGCCTCGTGTCGGGCCAGCAGCGCCCCGAGCGCGGCGGAGTTTCCGGCCTGCGCGAGCACGACGAGTTCCACGTCGCTCTGTGTCACGCCCAGTTCCTCCCCGAAACGCCTATTTGACCAGCTTGTGCCCCCGTCAAGCGTACGGCGCAACCGCCTGTCGATGCCCCGGCCGGTCGACCGTCCTACCCAGCGGATGGCGGTCGGCTGCCGCGCGTCGCTGACCGTCGGCACCGCCGGTGTCGGCCCGCACGCCTGAGACCGCACCAGCCAGCCGAATCGGCCAGGATGAGGGGGTGCACCCGGAACCGGTCGACCACGCGCCCCGGCAGGCGTTCCCCTGGGCGCTCCTGCGGCAGCGCTGGGAGGACCTGACCTTCCTGCACTGGGCCGTCGCTCCGGCGCTCGTGGCGCCGCTGCTGCCCGCCGGCACCCGACCGGACACCCTGGACGGCGTCAGCTACGTCGGCCTGATCGGTTTTCGGATGGTCGGGCTGGGTTTCGGCCGGGGGCCGGGGGTGCCCTACTTCGGCACCTTCTGGGAGACCAACGTCCGGCTCTACTCGGTCGACGAGGCCGGCCGGCGGGCGGTGGTGTTCCGGTCCCTGGACGCGTCCCGCCTGGTGCCGGTGCTGGTGGCGCGGGCGACGCTGCGTCTGCCGTACCTCTGGTCGTCGATGCGGTTGGATCGCGACGGCGACCGTCGCACCTACCGGTGCCGGCGGCGCTGGCCGGGGCCGGCGGGTACGACGAGCCAGATAGAGGTGCGGGTGGGCGAGCGGATCGTCGAGCCGACTCCGTTGGAACACTTCGTCACCGCCCGGTGGGGACTGCACACCCGGGCGTACGGGCGCACCGTGCACCTGCCGAACTGGCATCCGAGCTGGCCGCTGCACCGGGCCGAGGTGCTGCACCTGGATGACGAGTTGGTCGCCGCTGCCGGGATGCCGGCACCGGTCGGGCCGCCGGTCAGCGCGCTGTACTCGCCCGGCGTCGGGGTCAGGTTCGGGCCGCCGGCGGACCTCGGACGAGGCGTTGCGGCCGATGGGCCGGGCCACCTCGGGCGTGATCGGCATGCGCTTCACGGACGACGACGTCCTG
>NZ_JBFAOI010000029.1:0-32011 GCF_040675155.1 Micromonospora sp. NPDC049645 | reverse complement strand
CGGTTCAAAATCGTGGTGTACGCACTATCCGACAACCGACCCGCCGCCACCGCAGTACCAAAATAACGACCCTTCTCGGCAGCGGACGCCCCCAGTGTCGTCCCGGCGCTCGCCGCGCCCGGCAGGAACGCGGCGGTGGTTGTGGCGAGCAGAGCCGCAGCGGCGAGGACGATCGCCGTACGCGCTCGGGGGCCCGTCCGCGGCTGGGCGTCCCCCTGGCACCGTTCGGTCATGTCTATTCCTTCCGTGGGACCCGGGGCGGGGCGACTGACGCACCGCTCCGGCGGTGGTGGGTGCCGGGTCGCGACCGCGCACGAGAAGGCGTCCGGGAAGAGGCGCCAGCCCTCGATCATCGACTCCGGTGGATGTGGAGTATGTCAGCGCCCCGGATCGACGAGCAAGAATTTCCGGAAGGTTTACGAGACCTCGTCCAACCCGGGAATCGACGCGGGACGCCCCTGCCCAGGCAGCACATCATCGGTAACGACAGCGGTGCCCGACCGGATCGGGTCGGGCGGGTCGACCGGGCAACGGGCACCGCAAGTTCCGGAACTTGTGCCGCAACGCCAACCGGCGTCCCGGCACGTCGGGCAGCATCAGACGAACGGGGCGGTCACTGCTCCGCGGCGCGGTAGAGCCGACTCACGGTCTCGGCCACGCAGACCGGCTTGTCACCGCTGTCGCTCTCCACGGTGACCGCCGCGACCAGCTGCACGCCGCCGCTGACCGGCGACACCTCGGCGATGGTGACGGCGGCGCGTACGGCGGCGCCCACCCGGACCGGCGCGGGGAACCGCACCCGGTTCAGCCCGTAGTTGACCCCCATGGTCACCCCCTCGACCCGGTAGAGCCGGCCCGCCAGCGCCGGCAACAGCGACAGGGTGAGGTACCCGTGCGCGATCGTCCCGCCGAACGGCCCCGCGGCGGCCCGGACCGGGTCGAGGTGGATCCACTGGTGGTCGTCGGTCGCGTCGGCGAAGAGGTCGACGCGGCTCTGCTCGATGCGGTGCCACGGACCGGGCCCGAGACTCTCGCCGGTCGCGGCGGCCAACTCCTCGAACGAGGTGAAGACTCTCATGCCAGGTCTCCCTAACAGCTAGAAGGCGTTGACGCCGGTGAGCGCGCGTCCGATGAGGAGTTGCTGGATCTGGCTGGTTCCCTCGTAGAGGGTGGCCACCCGAGCGTCGCGCAGGTACTTGCCGACCGGGTACTCGTCGATGTAGCCGTACCCGCCGAACACCTGGACCGCGTTGTTCGCCGCGCGGACGGCGGCCTCGCTGGCGAAGAGCTTGGCCATCGACGCCTCGGTGGCGAACGGCTGGTCGCGGTCGATGAGGTCGGCCACCTGCCACACCAGCAGCCGGGCGGCGGCGGTGTCCACCGCGATCGCGGCGAGCAGTTGCTGGACGAGCTGGTGCCCGGCGATCGGCTTGCCGAACTGGGTCCGCTGCCCGGCGTAGCCGACCGCCGCGTCGAGGCAGCCCTGGGCGATGCCGACGCAGCCGGCGGCCACCGACATCCGTCCCTTGGCGAGGGTGGCCAGGGCCAGCCGGAACCCGGCGCCCTCGGCGCCCAGACGGGCCGTGTCAGGTACGCGCACCTCGTCGAAGCCCAGCTCACCGGTGGCCTGACCACGCAGGCCCAGCTTGCCGTGAATCTCCCGTCGGGTCAGCCCGGGGCTGTCGGTGGGCACCAGGAACGCGCTGATTCCTCGGTGCCCGGCCCCGCCGGTGCGGGCGAAGACCAGCGCGACGTCGGCGGTGGTGCCGTTGGTGATGAACGTCTTCGTGCCGCTGAGCAGCCAGTCGGCGCCGTCGCGGACCGCTCGGGTGCGCAGCGCGGCCGCGTCGGAGCCGCTGTCCGGCTCGGTCAGCGCGAAACAGCCGAGTGCGCTGCCGGCGCAGAGTCGCGGCAGCCACTCGGCCCGCTGCTCCGCGCTTCCGTGCGCGGCGATCGACTTGGCGACCAGGCCGAGCGAGACCGAGACGATGCCGCGCACGGCCGAGTCACCCCGGCCGAGCTCTTCCAGGACCAGGCAGTACGCGAGGTGATCACCACCGGAGCCGCCGTCGGCCTCCGCGATGGTCAGCCCCAGGAAGCCCAGGTCACCGAGCATGCCGACGATGGCGGGGTCGACCGATTCGCGGCGATCCCAGGCGGCCGCGTGGGGCAGCAGCTCGCGGTCGGCGAACTCGGCGGCCAGCTGGCGGACCGCCGCCTGCTCGGCGGTGAGGGTGAGGTCCATGGCCACTAAACTAGCGGTGATAGTTTAATGCGTCCAGAGCGGACGATCACCGGTCCGAGCCCAGCTCGACGTGCCGTTCCGCGGTGAACGCGCGGGCCAGCTCGGTACGCGAACGGATGCCCAGCCGGTGGAACACGTTGCGCAGGTGGTGGTCGACCGTGCGGGTGGAGAGGAACATCCGGGCGGCGATCTCCCGGTTGGTGGCGCCCTCGGCGACCAGCTCGGCGATCCGCAGTTGCTGACCGGTGAGCAACCGCGCCGCGGGCAGATCCGGCGGGCCGATGGACTCCCCCGCCGCCCGCAGCTCGGTGGTGGCCTGCTCGGCCCAGCACGTCACCCCGAGCAGAGTGAACATCTCGCGGGCCTGGTGCAGGTGCGTACGCGCGTCGCGAGGACGCCGGCTGCGGCGCAGCTCCTGACCGAAGAGCAGCTCGGTACGGGCCCGCTCGAACGTGCCGGCCTCGGCCGGGTGCAGGCGCAGCGCCGCCTGGAATTCCCGTTCCGCCACCGCGCCTCCCCGGGGTGCGAGCAGCGCGTGGCACCGCGCGGACAGGGCCCGGCGCAGCGGACTCGCGGTGCTGCTGGCCCACCTGTCGAACGCGGCCAGCGCGGCTGTTGCCGCCGGTCGGTGCGGAAGGTGCGCCGCCGCCTCCACCAGGTACGGGGTGGCCATCACCTGCACCAGGACCTGACCTCGACCGGTGCCGAGCCGAGCCAGCGACGCCAGCCGGTCGGCGGCCTCGGCGTGCCGACCGTCCACCAGGTCGAGCACCGCCAGGGCCCACGCGGCCAGCGCGTGCGGACGACTGCCCGGCGTCGGCGACTCGCCTATCTCGCGGATCCGCCGCAGGCTGGTGTCCCGGTCGGCTCGGATCGCGGCGAGGACGGCGAGCATGCCCAGGTGGATGTTGGCGCAGTTGGCCTGACCCGTCGCCCGGGCGACGCGCAACCCGTCGCGAGAGGTCTCCGCCGCCGCCTCGTGTCGACCCAGCCAGTACTCGGCGACCGCCCGCAGCTCCAACGCCCGCGACAGCATGGACAGCTCGCCCCGTTCCCGGGCCAGCTCGACGGCGCGCTCGGCGAGCCGGTGGGCCGCGCCGTCCACCGCCACCAGCAGTCCGGCCGCCGCGGCACAGGTGAGCGCGGTGGGGGTCAGCGCCGGCCCGGTCAGCCGGCCACCCAGCACCACGGCACGACGCAACGCCGGCCCGGCCCGCTCGTGGTCCGCTCGCAGTGTCGCCGCCACCCCGGCGACCAGGCAGCTCATCAGCTCCATCGCCGGCGGGTCGCTCGGGCGCCGCAACGCCAGCGCCCGACGGCCGACCTCGGCGTAGCGGTACTGGTCGCCGGAGAAGCAGACCGCCTCGCCGGCCCGCACGAGCCCGGCCAACGCCAGGGCGCGGTCGGTGCCGTCCACCGCCCGGGCGGACGCCAGCAGCACGACCGACGCGCTCGACGCCGCGCCACAGCGCAGCTCCAGCTCACCGCGCAGCAGGTCGGCGCGCCCGCGGACGACCGGGTCGGCGCAGACCGCGCGGAGGCGGTCGAGCAACAGGCGGGCCACGTCGGGCTGGCCCCCGGTCCAGGCGTACCGGGCGGCGGCCAGCAGGCGGGTGGCGGTCAGGTTCGGATGGTCACTCAGCTCGGCGGCCCACCGAAGGGCCACCGAGGCGGTGGCCCAGTCGCCGACGCCGCCGGCCGCCGCCTGTTCCAACTCGGCGGCGAGGGCGGGATCGGCACCCGCCGTCGCGGCGGCGAGGTGCATCGCCCGGCGCAGCCGCTGCCCGTCGGCGACCAGCACCTCGGCGAGCAGCCGGTGCGCCGCGCGGCGCTCCGCGAGCGGCGCGCTGGCCGCGATCATCGTGCGCACCAACGGCTGCGGAAAGGTGACACCCCGTTGCTCGACCCGGACCAGGCCGGCGACCTCCGCCGGGGCGAGTGCCTCGACCTCGGTGCCGGCGACGTTCGCGGCCCGGATCAGGGTGCCCGGCTCGCCATCCTCGTCGAGCGCGGCGAGCAGCAGCACCCGCCGGGTCTCCGCCGGCAGCCGGTCCAGCCGGGCCCGGTACGCGCGGCCCAGTGCCCCGTCCGCCGGTGGCGCGGCGGGAAGTGGCTCCTCCCCCCGCCACTGCCCGGCGGTGAGCACCTCGGCGAGGTCCACCAGGGCCTGCGGGTTGCCGCGGCCGATCGCGGTCACCGCGGCCAGGGCCGACGCGGCGGGCCGCTCGGGAAGCCGGTCGACGTTCTCGCGCTCGGCCAGCCGAGCGAGCCGGTCGGTGAGGACGGCCGTGCTGTCGCGCGCGGTCAACGGGCGGAGCCGGTGTGCCGCAATCCCGTCGGGGTTGGCCGTGACATCCGCGGTGAGCAGCACCGCCAGCGGCAGGTGCCGCAGTCGGCGGGCCACGAACGCCAGCACCTGCGCGGTCTGCGGGTCACCTCGGTCGACGTCGTCCATGGTGGCGAGCAACGGGCGGTCCCGGGCGGCGGCGGCGAGCAGCCCGAGCACCGCCATCGACAGCGTGAGTTGCCGGTCGGCCGGGCAGCTCTCCCCGGCCAGCGCGCGCCGTAGCAGTTGGCGCTGCTCGTTCGGTAGGGCGGCGGCCCGGTCGCGCACCGGGTCGACCAGGCGTTGCAGGCCGGCGTACGGCAGGGCGGCCTCCTCGGCGAGCCCACTGGCGGCCAGCACGGCGCAGCCCTCGGCGTGCCGGTGGGCGTAGCCGACCAGGGCCGTCCGGCCCGATCCGGGCTCGCCGCGGATCAGCAGGGCACCGCCGGCGTTGGTCATGCCGTCGAGCAGACTCCGGACAGCCCGGCACTCGTCGTCCCGGCCACGCAGCACGGTTAGTTGCACTCTTGATGCAGTAACCATGCCTGTCAGTGTTACCCATCGGAAACCGAATGGAAAGAGGGGGCGATATCGGGCCGGGCCGGAATCAGTCGGGCGTGACCTCGGCCAGCAGGGCGCCCACCGTCCGGGACATCACCGCACGGGCCTGGTCCACACCCAGACCGAGCCCGTAGCGCAGCATCGACCAGGCCTGCCACGTGCTCGCCACCACCAGGGCGTTGAGCAACTGCTCCCGTCCCCGCCCGGCCTGGGCCAACTCGACGGCGAAGAGTTCCTCCACCTCGTCGCGGACCCGCTCGATGTGCTTGAGCCGGTTGCGGTGCAGCTGCTCGGAGACCGGCTCGCGCATCTGGGCGGCCCGCGCGGACGGCGCGATGAGCTGGAGCAGCCGAGCCCGCTGCCGGCAGTACGCGTCGACCCGCTTCGCCAGCGGCAGCCCCGCCGAGATCGGCCGGTACGCGGCGTCCTGCTGGCGCAGCACCTCCGCGCCGCTGGCCTCGAAGAGGGTCTCCATGTCCTTGAAGTTGGTCCAGAGCGTCCGCAGCGAGATGCCCGCCCGTTCGGCGATGCGTTCCCCGGTCGGACGGAGGTCGCCCTCGGAGATGAGCGCGAGGTGCGCCTCGACGATGGCCGCCCTGGTCCGCTCGGCCCGGGCGGTGCGCCCGTCGACCCGACCCACGACGTCGACCCCGTCCATTCGCCCGCGCCCCCTCACCGCCATGGCGTCCCCCGCCGCACCGACGAGTCTAGACAGGCGGTGATCAGCGGCTCCGCACGCGCCGCCGACGTCGTCATCCGGCCCGGCCGGTCAACGAGACGCCGCCGTCGCAGACGATGGTCTGCCCGGTGATCCAGTTGGCGTCGGCGGAGGCCAGGAAGGCGACCACGCCCGCCACGTCCGACGGCAGGCCGAGGCGCCCGAGCGGGTAGCGCGTGGCCAGCTCGGCCTCCCGCCCCTCGTAGAGAGCGGCGGCGAAGCGGGTCTTCACCACGCCGGGGGCGACCGCGTTGACCCGGATCGTCGGACCCAACTCCACGGCGAGGCTGGCGGTGAGGTGGTTCAGCGCGGCCTTGCTGACTCCGTAGCAGCCCAGGCCGGGCGACGGGCCGAGTCCGGCGATCGACGAGACGTTGACGATGTCGCCCCCGCGCTCGGTCATGCCGGCGGCGCAGACCTCCTGCACCCAACCGAGGGTGGCGACCACATTCACGTCGAGGATCTTGCGGGCCGCGGCCAGGTCGAGCGTGACCAGCGGACCGTGCACCGGATTGATGCCGGTGTTGTTCACCAGCACGTCCACCGGCCCGAACGCGGCGCCCACCTGGCGCACCGTGGCGGCCCGGTGCGCGGGATCGTCGGACCGGCCCGGCACCGCCAGGGCGTACGCCGGGCCGCCCAGGGCGGCGACCGCCTCGGCCAGCGCCTCGGGGTGTCGGGCGGTCAGACCCACCCGCGCGCCCTCGGCGACGAGGCGTCGGGCGATGGCCAGGCCGATCCCCCGACTGGCGCCGGTGACGATGGCGACCCGGTCCACCAGCCGGCCCGAATATGCATTCACGGTGCAGATAGTAGGAGTGCTGATCGGTGTCGGTCAACGCCTCGGACGACCGGCCGGCAGACCGCCGCGCGAAGAGCGCGCGCAGCCGTCCGACCGGACGCGGTCACGCGGGACCACGCCCGGTCGGACGTCGGGTGTGCGGGTGCTCAGGAGACGGTCGGCACCCCGTTCGCGGGCGGCGCGGCCGGCGTGGCGGTGTACTCGTTGACCGCCCCGTCCGCCTCGTCGGTCTCGTACGCCGGCCCGAAGTAGCTCTGCACTCCCCCGCTCACCCGGCTCAACCGCTGGCCGCCGTAGCCGGAGTGGTCCTTGGCGGAGAACCGCAGCGGCACCAGCCCGGGGCCCTGGAAGCCACCCTTCTGCACGGCGTCCAGCACCTTCTCCCGGGTGAGGTCCTTGCCGGCGGCGAGCAGCACCTGTACGAAGAGGTAGCCGACCGACATGCCGTAGACGGTGTTGCCGTCGAACGGCGCGTCCCCGTTGTGGGTCTTGTTGACCTTCGCGAAGAGCTGGATCCACGGGTTGGCGGTGTCGTTCTGCATCGGCAGGTAGTTGGTGCCGACCATGCCCTCCAGCAGCGGCGCGGCGGCGCCGAGCTGCTTGGCCAGGGTCGGGTGGTCGGCGCCGACGTTGGAGACCAGCCACTGCGGCTTGAAGCCCAGCCGGGCGGCGGTGCCGATGGAGAGCGCGGTGAAGCCGGGCACGGTGGCGAGCACGACGACCTGGCAACCGGCCGCCTTGAACGCCCCGATCTGCGGCGCCACGTTGGTGTTGCTGGTGACGTACGTCTGCTTGACCGCCACGGCGCCGGCGCCGAGCACCTTCTCCACGCCGGCCAGGCTGTCCCGGCCGAAGTCGTCGTCCTGGCCGAGGAAACAGACCTTCTGGCCGGCCAGGTTCGCCTTCGCGTAGTTGGCGAGGATCTTGCCCTCGACCGTGTAGTCCGGGTTGAACCCGAACGTGCCCGGATACTTGTCCGGCTGGTCCCAGCTGCGGCTGCCGGAGGCGACGAAGAGGTCGGGCACCCGGTTGCTCTTCAGGAAGTCGAGCACTCCGGTGTGCGTCGGCGTGCCCAGACCATTGAGGATGGCGAAGACCTTGTCCTGGAGGACGAGCTGGCGGACCACCTGCTGGGTGTTCGCCGGGTTGTAGCCGTCGTCCATGATCTTGTAAGTGATCTTCCGGCCGTGCACCCCGCCGTTGGCGTTGACGTAGTCGAAGTACGCCTTCGTCGCCGGGGCGATCTTTGAATAGCCGGCCGAGGCCGGCCCGGTGAGCGGCATGTGGGTGCCGACGACGATCTCGGTGTCGGAGACGCCCGGCACCGAAGCTCCGCCGGGACCGGAACCGTCGTCACCGCTGCAGGCAGCGGCGGCGGCCAACAGGGCGATGGTGCTGGCGATCGCGAGACCACGTTGTGCCGAACGGTGCATGGAGAACACCGACCTTTCTCGGTCCGAGTGTCACGGGAACGGTGTGGTGGTGGGCGCCCGGCCGGAGCCGGGCTCAGAACAGCTCAGGAACGCCGGGCCCGCAGGCGCCGACCAAGACGGGACAGCAGACCCTGCACGCCGCCGGGTGCGGCGATCATGACGACGATCAGGGTCACCCCGAAGATCGCCAATGGCAGGTTTCCCTCCAGCCGCTGCGCGACGGCGGGCGAGAGCGTGAGCAACTCGGTCACGGAGTGGGTGAGATCGGGCAGGGCGACCAGCAGGACCGCCCCCCACAACGCGCCGGCGAGCCGGCCGAGACCACCGATCACCACGGCCATCAGCAGGAACAGCGACAGGGTCAGCGAGAACGCCCCGGGCGAGACGCTCTGCGCGAGAACCGCCAGCAGCGCGCCGCCGAGCCCGGCCGTGGCGGCGCTGACCACGAACGCGAGAACCTGGGTACGCGCCACGTGGATGCCGGCGAGACGGGCCGCCACCTCGTCGTCGCGGACCGCGCGGAAGGTGCGCCCGTACCGACTGCGGATCAGGTTCGCCAGCAACAGCAGGGCGAGCAGGGTGGCCGCACCGGTGAGCCAGAGCTGCCACCGCTCGTAGGGGAAGTACGGGCCGAGCGCGAGTGGCGGCGGCTCCACCGGCACCGACAGCCCCTGCTCGCCGTTGAACACGCCGTCGAAGGTGACGGCCAGCGCCGGCACGACCACCGCCACCGCGAGGGTGACCCCGGCCAGGTACGGGCCGCGCAGCCGGGCCGCGGCCACCCCGACCACCGCGCCGACCGCGACCGTGCTGACGATCGCCGCACCCAGCGACAGCGGCAACAGCCAGCCGCCGGTCATCCCCCGGTCGGCGAACGCGTTCTGGCACAGCGCCACGGTGTACGCCCCGGTCGCCATCAACGCCCCGTGCCCGAGCGACAGTTGACCGTTGAGCCCGGTGAGGACGGTCAGCCCGGCGGTCGCGCAGAGATAGGCGGCCACCGTGGCGAGCTGGAAATTGCGGAACGGCTCGACGGCGTAGCTGACGCCCAGCAGCAGCACCCCGGCGACGAGCGCCACCGCGAGGTGACGCAGCAGGGTGGAGCCACCCCGCCGGTCGATCCGCCGGCCGGGCGGGTCGGCCGGGCGCTGGCGCGGCGGCACCGCCGCCCTGGTGGCGCTCACACCCGCCTCGCCGCGACCGGGGCGAACAACCCGCCGGGTCGGACCAGCAGCACCGCCAGCAGCAGGACCAGCACCGCGAGCGGGGTGAGGTCGCTGCCGGCGTAGCCGCTCACGTAGGAGAGCAGCAGACCCACCACCAGGCCGCCGACCACCGCCCCCGGTGGACTGTCCAGGCCCCCGACCACCGCCGCGGTGAACGCCGAGACGAACACCAGGTCCATCGCGTGCGGGTGCAGGCCCAGCTCGGTCGGCAGGACCAGCATGGCGGCCAGGGCGCCCACCCCGGAGGCGAGCGCCCAGCCGAGCGTCAACATGCCACCGACGTTGACCCCGAGCAGCCGGGAGACCTCCGGAGCGAAGGCCGCCGCCCGCATCCGCAACCCCACCGGGGTACGGGCGAACATCCAGGCCAGGGCGCTGACGACCACCCCGATCGTGGCGAAGACGAACAGGTCGTACGGCGACAGCACGGCGACCCCGCCCACGGTGAGGGCGGACCGGCTGAACGGCGCCTCGGCGGGGCGGAACTCGCTGCCGTACACCATGCCCAGCACGGCCTGGATCAACAGCACCAGCCCGAGCGCCACGATCACGGGGTTGAGCGGGGAGGCGTGGTCGACGTGCCGCATCACCACGCGGTCCACCAAGGCACCGAGCAGCAGGCCGGCGACGATCGCGACCACGAAGCCCAGCCAGTAGGACCCGGTCGCGGTGCTCACCGTGTAGGCGACGTACGCGGCGGCGACGGCCATCGCCCCCTGGGCGAAGTTGACGACCCGCGCCGCCCGCCAGATGAGCACCAGGGCCAGCGCGAACGCGGCGTACACCGCGCCGCGGGACAGTCCGTCGACGGTGAGGAAGACGAAGCGGTCCAAGAGTCCTCCCTCCGGGGGACGAGGTGGTGGTCAGAAACCGAGGTACGCGTGGCGCAGGTCGACGTCGTCGCGCAGCTGCGCCGCCGGGGCGGCGATCACCACCCGACCGAGGGACATCACGACGCCCTGGTCGGCGACGGCGAGCGCGCTGCGCACGTTCTGCTCGACCAGCAGGACGGTCAGGCCGGTGCGGTCACGCAGCTGGCGCAGCAGGGTCATGGTCCGGGCGACCACCCGGGGCGCCAGGCCGAGCGACGGCTCGTCCAGCAGCAGCAGACGCGGGCGGCCGACCAGGGCCCGGCCAAGCGCGAGCATCTGCCGCTCACCGCCGGAGAGCTGATGGCCGAGGTGCCGGCGACGGCGGGCCAGCGGCTCGAAGAGCTGGTAGACCTCGTCGAGGGCCCGCCCCGCGTCGGCCCGGTCGCGCCGCCACAGCCCGCCGAGCCGCAGGTTCTCGTCGACCGTCAGCTCACTGATCACGCCCCGCCCCTCCGGGACGTGCGCCATGCCGCGTCGGACGAGCTGCTCCACGGGCGTACCCCGCAGGTCCTCCCCGGCGAGGACGACCTGGCCGGCGGCCGGGCGGATCATGCCGGAGAGCGCGCGCAGGAGGGTGGTCTTGCCGGCGCCGTTCGCGCCGACCACGGCGGCGATCGTGCCGGCCGGGACGGTGAGGTCGATGGCCCGCAGCACGGGCGCGGCTCCGTAACCGGCCACCAGCCCCCGCACGACGAGCAGGTCGGTGCCGCTCACTGCGAGCCACCTTTCGTTCGCGACTGCGGGGCTCGCAAACCCGGCTCACTCCTCGCGCTCACGGAGACACCTCTTCCTCGACGGTGGCACCGAGGTAGGCGTCGGTGACCGCCGGGTCGTCGCGGATCTCGTCCGGGGTGCCGGCGGCGATGACCCGGCCGAAGTCGAGCACCACGAGGTCGTCGCAGACGGCCATCACCAGGTCCATGTGGTGCTCGACCAGGAGCACCGCGCAGGGGTCGGCATCCCGCCGGGGCAACTGCCGGACCAGCTCCGCCAGCTCGGCGATGTCGTCGGCGCCGAGACCACCGGCTGGCTCGTCGAGCAGGAGCAGCCGGGGTCGGGCGGCCAGCGCGCGGGCCAGGGCGACCCGCTGGCGTACGGCGAAGGGCAGCGTGGTCGGCGCGGCCCCGGCGTGCTCGACGATGCCCAGCTCGTCGAGGATGCCCAGGGCGTCCTCGCGGAGCCGGCGCTCGTCACGGTCGCTGGCCGGCAGGCCGAGCAGCGCCGGGACGAAGCCCGCGCGGGCGGTGTGGGAGGCGCCGGTCATCACGTTCTCCAGCACGCTCAGCCCGGCGAAGAGCCCGGTGCCCTGCAACGTCCGGGCGATGCCGAGCCGGGTCAACCGGTGCGGCCGGGGCCGCAGCGGCTGGCCGTCGAGGGTGAGTGAGCCGGTCTCCGGCGCGACGAAGCCGCAGATCACGTTGAAGAGGGTGGTCTTGCCCGCGCCGTTGGGCCCGATCACGCCGACCACCCGGTTGGGTGGCACCCGCAGGGAGACGTCGTCGAGGGCGGTGAGGCCGCCGAAACGGACGCCGATGTGGTGCAGTTCGAGGCCGCGCTCCATCACCCATCCCTCTGTCGTGGCGGGTGTTATTTACACTCGCAGTGTACGTTTCCGGGGTACGGCGTCAAGACCTTCTATGCCCCCGCGGGCAGACGGACGGGGCGGCCGCCAGCGGCGACCGCCCCCGACACCGCCGTCAGGCGCTGGGGCAGGTGTTGCGGTACTCCTCGATCTGCGAGCCGCTCGGGCCGGGGCAGAGGAACTGCTCGTAGCGGGTGTCGTCGTCGACGAACCGCTTCAGCCAGGCCACCATCTGCCGCGCGGTCGGCGTGTTGGTGGTCTGCGGGAAGAAGTGGCTCGCCCCGTTCAGCTCCAGGTACGCCTTCTCGGCGGAGGCCGGGATGCTGTTGTAGAACGGCACGGAGTGCGACGCGACCGGGGCGACGGTGTCGCTCTCACCACCGACGATCAGCGTCGGCACCCGCAGTTCGGACCAGATCTTGTCCGTGTTCCACGGTGCCAGCGGCACGGCGGCCTGCAACGAGGGCCGCGCCGAGGCCGCCTCCAGGCTGCCCCCGCCGCCCATCGAGTGACCGGCGACCGCGAGCCGACTGCTGTCGATCCGGCTGCGCACCGAGCTGCGCTCGGTGAGGTAGTCCAGCGCGGCGAGCAGCTGCCGACCCCGGCTGTCCGGCTGGTCCAGTCGGGTGTTGGTCTCGATGCCGATCACCACGAAACCGTGCGAGGCGATGCGCGGTCCGAGCCAGCTGATGCTGGACCAGGCGGCGGTGTAGCCGGGCGAGATGGCGATGGCGCCGAAGGTGCCCTCGCTGGTGCTGGTCGGGTAGTAGATGACGCCGCCGCCGAAGCCGGTGACGCTCAGCGAGGACACGCTCTGCGAGGCCGTGGCGAAGGGGCCACGGCTGGCCTCCAGGATCGCGGTGGTCGGGGCCGGGCCCCGCTCGTACGGGCCGGCGGCCTGGGCCGCGCCGGACGATCCGGCCAGGACGCCGCCGGCGGCCAGGACGGCGGCCAGCGCTAACCGGGTGGCTCGGGCTGCGACGGAACGGGGACGGGTGGTGGTTGGTGAGGACACGTCGGGCACTCCCTAGAGTCGAGGGATATCGACGTGTGTCAGTTTTGGCTGCTTCGCCGATCCCGGCATCGGCGAAATCACCAGTCCCGGCGCAGGATGCCGGGACCAGTTGTGTTTCGACCCTCTGACCAGGGGTAGCAGGGCAGGCGCCGGCCCGCCCACGTGCCATGGAGAGGTTCATTCAGTGGATTCCAGCAAGCCCGCCCAGGCGGTCAAGAACGCCGTGAAGACCGCCTCAGGAAAGATCGCCGACGCCCTCACCCCGGATGTCCCCGGTGCGCCCGGAAGCGCGCCACCGACCGTCGAGGAGCCGACGACGCCGCACGACCCGCTGCCGCCGAAGCCGGAGCAGGGGGCACCGCAGACGCGTACGCCGACCGGCGCCGAGACCGGCGCGCCGACGACCGCCAACGGTCAGCAGGGGGCCTACCTCACGACCGCCAACGGGGCGCGGCTGCGCGACACCGACCACTCGCTCAAGGCCGGACCGCGCGGCCCGGTGCTCCTCCAGGACCACCACCTACGCGAGAAGATCACGCACTTCGACCACGAACGCATTCCGGAGCGCGTGGTGCACGCCCGCGGCGCCGGCGCACACGGTGTGTTCACCGCGTACGGCACCGCCGAGGCGGTCACCAGGGCCGGCTTCCTCAAGAAGGGGCGCGAGACCGAGGTCTTCGTCCGGTTCTCCACCGTGCTCGGTTCGCGGGGCTCGGCCGACACGGTCCGCGACACGCGCGGGTTCGCCACGAAGTTCTACACCGACGAGGGCACCTTCGACCTGGTCGGCAACAACATGCCGGTCTTCTTCATCCAGGACGCGATCAAGTTCCCGGACATCATCCACGCCGGCAAGCCGCATCCGGACCGGGAGATCCCGCAGGCGCAGAGCGCCCACGACACCTTCTGGGACTTCGTGTCGCTGCACACCGAGGCGCAGCACCACACCATCTGGAACATGTCCGACCGGGGCATCCCGCGCTCGTACCGGACGATGGAGGGCTTCGGCGTGCACACCTTCCGCCTCGTCAACGAGGCCGGGGAGACGGTGCTGGCCAAGTTCCACTGGAAGCCGAAGCTGGGCGTGCACTCGCTGACCTGGGAGGAGGCGCAGTTGCTCGGCGGCATGGACCCGGACTTCCACCGCCGGGACCTCTACGACGCCATCGAGGCCGGCGCGTACCCGGAGTGGGAGCTGGGCATCCAGGTCTTCCCGGACACTGCCGAAGAGACGTTCGCCGGCATCGACCTGCTGGACCCGACGAAGATCGTGCCGGAGGAGTTGGCGGAGGTGCAGCCGATCGGCAGGCTGGTGCTCAACCGCACGCCGACGAACTTCTTCGCCGAGACCGAACAGGTCGCCTTCCACCTCGGCCACCTTCCGCCGGGCATCGACGTCACGAACGACCCGCTGTTGCAGGGCCGACTCTTCTCGTACCTCGACACGCAGCTCACCCGGCTGGGCGGGCCCAACTTCGCGCAGATCCCGATCAACCGCCCGCACGCCGCCGTGAACGACATGCTGCGCGACGGCTTCCACCAGCACGCCGTGCACGCGGGCGTCGCGCCGTACCGGCCGAACTCGCTCGACGGCGGCAACCCGTTCCCCGCCGGGGACGCCGAGCACGCCTTCGTCGACGTGCCGGTCACGGTCGCGCAGGCACCGAAGGTACGCGCCAACCCGGCCTCGTTCGACGACCACTACAGCCAGGTCCGCCTCTTCTGGCTGAGCATGTCGCCGGTCGAGAAGGAGCACATCATCCGGGCGTACACCTTCGAGCTGGGCAAGTGCTACCACCAGGCGATCAAGGAACGGCAGCTGCAGAGCCTCGCCAACATCGACCCGGTGCTGTGCGAGCAGGTGGCCACCGGGCTGGGCCTGCCCGCGCCGCAGCCGAGCGTGCCGCTCGCCGACGTCACACCCAGCCCGGCGCTGTCGCAGGTCGGTCGGGAGTGGCCGAGTGACGGCCGCGTGATCGGGATCGTGGTGGACCCCGACGGCGACCTGGACGGCGTCGACGAGGTCCGTCAGGCCGTGTTCGGCGCCGGCATGGTGCCGCTGCTGGTCGCCCCGCACGGCGGTCTGGTGGGCGACCTGCCGGTGCAGCGCACCTTCGCCACCGGTCGGTCGGTCGAGTTCGACGCGGTCCTGCTGGCCGGAGCGCCGGCACCCGCACCGGATGCCCTGCCCGCCCGCGACGCCAAGGCGGGCCGGCCGGCTCCGGCGACCGTGGACCCCCGCGTGCTGCTGTTGGTCGAGGAGTGCTGGCGGCACGCCAAGGCGATCGGCGCCTGGGGCGCCGGCGTCACCGTGTTGGAGCAGGCCGGCGTCGCCGGCACCCCGGGCGTCGTGGCGGCGGGTTCCGGCACGGAGGCGCTGACGGCGGTGCAGCAGTTGATGGCCGCGCACCGGGTGTGGGAACGGTTCCCCGCCTCGGTCGCCTGACCCAGCCACGGAACGAGGGCTGTCCTCCGCTTGGCCGGGAGGGCAGCCCTCGTCGGTGTCCTGACCGCGCTTCGTGCACAGTGGTCAGCCGCACCGCCGCCAGGATTCAGCCGATGGCGGCCAACCGGGGCAGCACCTCCTCGCCGAGCCGCTGGGCGAACTCGACCGGGTGCCGATCCGGCGTCACCTGCACCTCGCTCACACCGAGCGCGGCGTACTCGGACACCTCGGCGAGGAACCCGTCGGTGTCGGCCAACGGCGACCGGGCGGCGACCACGGTCTTCTCTACGGTGTCGTAGTCGCGGCCCTCGGCGGCGCAGTGACCGCGCAGCACGTCCAGCTTGCGCGCGATGTCGTCGATGCCGCCGCGACCGAACAGGTTGCAGGCGTCGGCGTAGCGGGCCACCAGCAGCAGGGTCTTCTTCTCTCCCCCGCCGCCGATCATGATGGGCGGGTGCGGGCGGCTCAGCGGCTGCGGCGAGTTGATGGTCTCGGCAAGCTGGTAGTGCTTCCCGTCGAACGGGCCGTCGTCGTCGCTCCACATCTGTCGGCAGACACGCAGCGTCTCCTCCAGTCGCTCGAACCGCTCGGCCACCGGCACGACCGGCACCCCCAGGCCGAGCTGCTCCCGCTCGTACCACGACGCGCCGATGCCGAGGCGGGCCCGGCCGCCGGAGAGCACGTCGAGGGTGGTCACGGTCTTGGCGAGCAGACCCGGATACCGGTACATCACGCCGGTGACCAGCACGCCGAGCGTCATCCGCTGAGTCTTGGCCGCGACGTAACCCAGCGTGGTGTACGCCTCCAGCATCGGCTCCTCGGCGGTGAACACCGAGTCCATCTGGAAGAAGTGGTCCATCACGGTGAACGACGCGACGCCGGCCTGCTCGGCGATGGTCGCCGTCTCCGCCAGGGTCGGTGCGATCGCGGCCGGGTCGGCCGGCGTCGAGTAGTTCCAGTAGTGCAGCCCGATCTTCATGTTCGGCACCTCCCCACACGAGCCTAGTGCCGCCCTGGGCCCGCCGGGGCGACTCGGAACCGCCTGCGGCACGGGCCCGGCCGCGGCCATTACCAACCCATGACAATTCGTGGATCACCCGGGGATATCCGGCTGGCAACTTGTGGTGAGTGATCCAACTGCTGTCTCGTACCGAGCCCCGGACGGTCGGCCCGAGCCCCGACGCGACCCGCGTCCGGTTCCGCCACCGGCCGCGCACCAGATCCACACCCCCGCCCGCCAACGGATCGGAGCGGGCGCGGTGGGCCGATGCCGCCAAGGGCGTCTGCATCATCCTCGTCGTGCTGTGGCACGTCGTCGTGAAGGACTATCTCCAGATCGACTGGCACCTCGGCCTGCCGGTGCCGGGCCTGTGGGGCACGCTGGGTGAGCAGTTCCTTCCGCTGCGGATGCCGCTGTTCTTCACCATCTCGGGCGTCTTCGCGGCGAACGCCGTCCAGCGGCCGTGGCGGGTGGTCGCCCGCAGCCGGATCGCCGGGTTCCTCTACCTGTACGGCGTCTGGCTGCTGATCCACACCGTGGTCCTCGCCGCCGCGCCGGAGCTGCCGACCGACCGCGCCACCTCGGCCCTCGACCTGCTGGCGCAGCTCACCATCACCCCGTCCAACCTCTGGTACCTGTACGCCCTGGCGCTGTACTTCACGATCGCCAGGGCAACCCGTCGGGTGCCCCGGGCGCTGGTCCTGGTCCCCGCCGCCGCGCTCTCCGCCGTCGCCGCCGCCGGCCTGCTCGACACCCCGGGCAACCGTGCCGGCCTCTACCAGAACCTGGTCTTCTTCCTCGCCGGCCGGTACCTGCGGACGCAGATCCACCAGTGGGCTGCCACCGCCGATCGACGCCGGCTGTTGCTGACCTCGGCCGCCTATGTCCTGGCACTCACCGCGATGGCGGTGACCGGCGCCCAGCAGTGGTTCGGGGTCTGGCCAGCGGTCTCCGCGCTGGCAGTGATCTTCGGCATAACCGCCGCAGTCCAGCTGGCCCGGAGGTCGGCGCTCAGCGAACCGCTGGCTAGGCTCGGCCGCATCACGCTGCCGATCTACGTCGTCCACATGCCGGTTCTGGCCCTGCTGCACCGGCTGTTGCTCGTACCGGTTTCCGGGCTGGGTCGGTCCGCTCAGGGCCTGATCGTGCTCGGTTATCCGATTGTGCTGACCTGCCTGGTGATCGGCCTGAGCCTGGCCATCCACCGTGGGCTGCTGGCGGTCCGGGCGGGCTGGCTGTTCGCGCTTCCCGGCCCACGCCGGCTGGAGGCGACCGGATGAGCACCCTGGCCGAAGCGCTGGTCGACCTCGACGCGATCGTCACCAACGTACGGACGATCGCGTCGGTCACCAGCACCGGGCTGATGGCCGTGGTGAAGGCGGACGGGTTCGGCCACGGCGCCGTGCAGGTGGCCCGTGCGGCGCTGCGTGCCGGCGCCAGCTGGTTGGGGGTGACCTCGGCGGCCGAGGCCCTGGCCCTGCGCGACGCGGGTGTGACCGCACCCACCTTGAGCTGGCTGCACGGCCCGCACGACGACTTCGGTATGTTGATCAACGCTGGCGTCGACGTCGGCGTGTCCACGACGACGCACCTGCACGCCGTCGCCGACGCGGCCCGGCTGCTCGGCGCACCGGCGATGGTGCAGCTCAAGGCGGACACCGGGCTGTCCCGCAACGGGGCCGCCGGGGACGACTGGCCCGAGTTGGTCGGTTGGGCCCGCAAGTACGAACGGGAGGGCGGGATCCGGGTGCGCGGGGTGTGGTCCCACCTCGCCGACGCCGATGTGCCGGGCGCACCCGAGCTGACCCGGCAGGTGGCGAACTTCGAGGAGGCGCTGCGGGTGGCGCGTTCGGCCGGGCTCGACCCCGACCTCGCCCACCTGGCCAACTCGGCCGCCGCGCTCTGCGCCCCCCGGACCCGCTTCGACCTCTGCCGGATCGGGATCGCCCTGTACGGCGTGGATCCGTTCGGCGCGAGCGGTCCGGGCGAGTTCGGGCTGCGCGCCGCGATGACCCTGCGGACAAGCGTGGTCAACGTCAAGCGGGTGCCGGCCGGCACGGGTGTCTCCTACGGGCCCGAGCACGTGACCAGCACACCGACCACGCTGGCGCTGCTGCCGCTCGGCTACGCCGACGGGCTGCCCCGGGTCACCGGCGGTCGCGCCTCGGTGTGGCTCGCCGGTCGGTGGTGCCCGATCGTCGGGCGCATCGCCATGGACCAGTGCGTGGTCGACGCCGGGGATCTTCCCGTGGCGATCGGCGACCCGGTCGTGGTGTTCGGCCCCGCCGACGGTGACCAGAACCCTCCGACGGTCGTCGAGTGGGCCCGCTGGGCCGACACCAACCCACACGAGATCTTGACCGGCATCGGGGCCCGGGTGGCCCGCGACCACCTCCATCGAAGGGCACGGACTTCATGACAACCCGACTGGCAGTGCTGTACGGCGGGCAGAGCGGCGAGCACGAGGTGTCCCGCCGCTCGGCGGCGAGCATCCTCGCCCACCTGGACCGTGAGCGGTACCGGGTGACCGAGGTGCTCATCGACCGCGACGGCGGGTGGCAGGTCGACGGCCGGCCGACGCCGCTCCCTGCGGCGTTGCGTGTCCTGCGCGCCCAGGATGTGGTCTTCCCGGCCCTGCACGGCCCGTACGGCGAGGACGGCACCGTGTCGTCGCTGCTGGAGTGGCTCGGCGTGCCGTACGTCGGCAACGGTGTCTTCGCCAGCGCCGCCGGCATGGACAAGGGCGTCACCAAGCGGCTTCTCGCGGCGGAGGGCCTACGGGTCAGCCCGGGGGTGACCCTGCGTCCCGGCGAGGACCTGTCGCCCGACGACCGGCATCGGCTGCGGCTGCCGGTCTTCGTGAAGCCGGCCCGCGCCGGGTCGAGCCTGGGCGTCGTCAAGGTGGACGACTGGGCCGGGGTTCCGGCCGCGCTGGAGCAGGCCCGGCAGGTCGACCCGAAGGTGCTCGTCGAGCAGGGGGCACGGGGACGGGAGATCGACGTGGCCGTCCTGCAACACCCGGACGGCCGGGTGCAGGCCGGCCCGCCGCTGGAGATCCGGGTGACCGGTGCCGGCTTCTTCGACTACGACGCGAAGTACGACGGCGGGGCGCTCTTCCAGATCCCCGCCCCGCTCGACGCGGCGACCACCGAGGTGCTGCAGGACCGGGCGATCCGCGCCTTCCAGGCCCTCGACTGCCGGGGGCTGCTGCGGGTCGACTTCTTCCTGCCGGCCGAGGGGTCACCCGAGCCCATCGTGAACGAGGTCAACACGTTCCCCGGTTTCACCGCCGCGTCGCAGTTCCCGCAGATCTGGCAGCAGGCCGGCATCGGATTCGCCGACCTGATCGACATCCTGATCGCCGGCGCGCTGGCCGACCAGGACCACGGCCGCTACGGCGGGTTGCCCCGTCGGGAGCGCGCGGTCGACCTGGTGTGAGCGGCGCGCGGTGCCCGGTCAGCCGATCGGGCACCGCCGGGGCGACCGGGCGCCGTCCGGCCCGACGATGGTGACCGGGACGAAACTCTTCGTCTGGCCGGTCTGTGCCGCCGCGTCGGCCACCGTGCAGACGATCTGGTCGACCGCGTTCTCCGACAACGCCCGCGCCGTGGTGGTCGTCCGCACGGTCAGCCCATCGGACTGGTCCGGCGCGGACGTCACCGTGACCGGGTCGAGCCCGGCGGGCACCTCACTGGTGAGGCCCTGGCGGCGTTCGTTCTCCTCCGGGCCGGCCGCGAGCAGGGCGAGGACGTCGGCGAGTGGGGGTGCCACCTTCGCCGGGCGCAGCACCAACGCGAGTTCGCCCTGCCCGATCAGGTAGACGCCGACGCCCTGCGCCGGGCCGCTGACCGCGGAACGACCGGTGATGACCCCGCTGGGCCGCACCCCGCACCCCGCCGCGACCAGCGTGGGCAGCAGAAGCCCGCCGGCGAGCAGCGCGCGAACGATCCGCCGACCGGTCACCGGGCACCTCCGGCGTCGGTCGTGTCGCGGGGTAGCCGGAGCGTGAAGATCGCGCCGCCACCGGGACCATTGCCGGCGACCAGGGTCCCCCGGCGCTCGCCGTGGCGGTGCAGGCGTGCGTTCTCCCAGGAGATGGCGAGGCCGAGGCCGCTGCCCTCGGATCGGGTACGCGCGGTGTCGGCCTTGTAGAAGCGGTCGAAGACGTGCGGCAACACCTCCGGGTCCAGTCCCGGTCCCCGGTCGGCCACCTCGACGGTGACCCAGTCCGGGTCGGCGCTCATCCGCACGGAGACCGGTTCGGCACCGTGCCGGAAGGCGTTGCCGACCAGGTTGGCGACGATGACGTCCAGCCGGCGGGGGTCGAGCCGGGCCACGACTCCGGGCGGTAGTTCGGCGCGTACCCGGTCGGCCCAACCGCGGATCCGCAGGGTCGCGGTCACCGCGGCGGCCACGTCCACGTCGTCCAGGGCGAGCCGCGCCGTGCCGGAGTCGAACCTGCTGACCTCGATGAGGTCGTTCACCAGTTGGGTGAGGTTCTGCGTCTCCTGGCTGACCAGCCGAGCGGCCCGGCCCGCGTCTCCGGGCAGGTGGTCGGCCTCCTCGTCGAGCACGTCGGTGACCGCTGTCATCGCTGCCAACGGCGTACGGAGTTCGTGCGAGACGTCCGCCACGAAGCGGCGGGCGTCGGATTCCATCCGGCGCAGCTCCCCCACCTGCCGCTCCAGCGTGCCCGCGGTGTCGTTGAAGGTCCGCGCCACGTCGGCCAGCTCGTCGACGCCCCGGACGGTCAGCCGGGTGGTCAGGTCGCCCTCGCCGAGGCGGCGCGCCGCCCGGCCCAGGTCGCGTACCGGCCGCAGCACGCCACGGGCGGCCAGCAGGGCCAGCAGGACGGCGAGGGCCAGGGACAGCGCACCGGTCAACCACGCCAGAGTGGCGAGCCGGTCGATGCTCTGCTGCTCGGGCAGGAGGCTGCGCACCGAGTAGACCTGCAGCCCGGACGGCCGGGACGTGCCGTCGGACCGGTCGAGCATCAGTTCGGTGCCGATGAGCAGCGTGGGTTGCCCGTCCAGTGAGACACGCTGCCAGGCGATGTGACGCTCGCCGACCTCCTGCCGCAGCTCGGCGGTGAGCGGGTCGGGCGTCAACGAGCCCTGCGACCGCATGTCCCGGTAGACGACCACCGCGAATCCCTCCCGGTCGGACAGCCGCTGGGCCAGCAGGTCCAGCTCGTCCTGGGTGGGCGGGAGCTGGGCGATCGGGTAGACCTTGGTGAGCTGGTCGGTCAGCGACACCACGGCGGCGTCCTGTGCCTGTTGGAGGATGACCTTGCGGGCCTGGATGTAGCTGCCGCTGGCCACGACCGCCGTCGTGGTGACACCGAGCAGGGCGAACGCCAGCAGCAGCCGGACCCGCAGGCCGGAGACCCGGGCGGCGAACCGGTGCCAGAAGGTCACAGCGGCCCGAACCGGTATCCGAAACCACGCACGGTCTGGATGAAGACCGGCGCCGACGAATCGGCCTCGATCTTGGCGCGTACCCGCTGGACGCACGCGTCCACGAGCCGTGAGTCACCGAGGTAACCGTGCTCCCACACGGCCTCCAGCAGCTGCTGGCGGCTGAGCACCTGCCCCGGTGTGTGCGAGAGTTCGAGCAGCAGCCGCAGCTCCGTCGGGGCGAGGCTGACCGGCGTCCCGTCCTTGCTGACCACCAGCGCGGCCCGGTCGATGGTCAGCGCGCCGTGTTGTTCCGGGCCGGCCCGCTCGCCGCCGCGCCGCGAGTCGCCGCCGGTCCGTCGCAGCACCGCGCGGATGCGCGCCTCGAGGACCCGGGCCTGCACCGGCTTGACCACGTAGTCGTCGGCGCCGGCCTCCAGGCCCGCCACCACGTCCATGTCGTCGTTGCGGGCGGTGAGCATGATGATCGGCAGGTCGCCGAGTTGCCGAATCCGGCGGCAGACCTCGAACCCGTCCATCCCGGGCAGCATGAGATCGAGGACCACGACATCCGACGGGGTCGTGCGCAGCCGCTCCAGCCCCTGCTCACCGGTCCCCACGGCATGCACCGTGTGACCCTGCCGGGTGAGCGCCAACTGCAGTCCGTCGCGCACCGTCTGGTGGTCTTCGATCAACAGCACGTGGGACATGTCGCCAAGTATCCCATCATGACATCTTTCGCACGGCGGTCGATGGCCGTGACCGCGCGGGCCCACGCACCGGAATCGGCACCGCGAAATCCGTCGCACGCACCAGGAACACCACCGCGCCCACCAGGAACATCGTCGACGCGGCCGTGGCCACGATGGCGGCCAGCGCCCCGCGTTGCAGCGACGCGGCCAGACCGGGCACGACCACCAGCAGCGCCCCGAGCAGCCCCACCAGCCCGACGCCCGCCTCGGCCAGCCCGCGCCGGCGGCTGCCGCCAACCGGACCGCGGGCCGCGTCGCGGTCGCCGGGCCAGGCCGTCAACGCGGCGGCGGCCAGGCAGAACACGGTCACCCCCAGCAGTACGCCACCGAGCACGTCGCTGAACCGGTGCCAGCCCGCGATCATCGTGGCGGAGGCGATCGCCGAGACACCCGCGGCGCCCGGCACCGCCAGATACCGCCGCGCCCACCCGGGCAGGACCAGCATGAACGCCAGCAGCAGGGCGGTCGCCGCCGCGACGTGGCCGCTGGGGAAGCTGTTGTGGGTGGTCGAACTCTCGATCCGCAGATCCGGACGGGGCAACGCCGACTTCACCGCGCCGGCCACCAGCACCGTGCCGACGACCACGCCCACCCCGACGACCCCGGCCACGAGTCGGCGGCGGAGCGCACCCAGCAGCAGCACCGCGCCGAGCAGCGCCGCGATGAGCGTCGGACTGCCGAAGGTCGCCAGCACGGTCTTGGCCGGACCCACCAGGTCGGTCTGTTGCTCGTACCCGCCGCCGCGCTCGGCACGCGGCAGGAGCACACCGTCCAGCCACTGCCCGGGGTACGTGCGGACGAAGACGGCGGCGGTGAGGACCAGGGCGACCAGACCGCACAGCGCCGCCGCGAACAGCCGAAGCCCGAGCGGCACCGCGGCGCGGGTGTGGGGCAACGGTCGCGCCGGCTGCGGGCCGGGCGTCGACCGCCCGACGGAGTACGACGATCCGATGGACATGACGACCATGCTCGCCCCGGCAGGTCCGTACGCCGTCCACGGAATGTCTTGGTTCTGTCACAACCACCCCGCCGCTCCCGCGGAAGCGGATCGTCGGCGGTGGGCCCGGGTGGACCTGGACGACCGAACGGGATTCACATGCTTACATGCAACTATGTTTTACCCAGCCGAGATCAGCCACCACTAGGGTCAGGACGCCGATCGATGTCTGGTTCGGTGTGCGAAAAATCCATCCGGAGTGAGTTGGGGAACCGGAAGGTGTTTGCGGAATGCAGGGAATTCCAGTTTCCAGCCTGGTCATCGGCATCGCATCCTCGCCGGCCGAGCGCCGGCATCTGGCCCGGCTGCTCGGCGGCAGTGACGCCTTCCTGATCGTCTCGACCGTCGACCAGGCACGAGAGTTCCTCGGGGTGGTCGAGACGCCACCCGCGCCGGCTGCCCCGACCAGGACCATGCTCGCCGAGGTGGCGCCGAGCCCACAGCCACCGCCGCCGGACCTGGCCGTCGACTCCGACCGCCGCGTGCTGCGGTGGCGCGACCAGGAGATCGACCTGACCCGGCTGGAGCACGACGTCCTGCTCTGCCTGGTGCACGCACCCGGGCAGGTCTGGACCTATGAGCGGCTGCACCTTGAGGTCTGGGGCAACCGGCACCTCGGCCGCGGCTCCGACATGCACTCGGTGATCCGCCGGGTGCGCGGCAAGCTCGCCAGCCTGAACGCCGCCGCGACGATCCACTCGGTACGCGGCGTCGGATTCCGGCTCGCCCCCGTCTGATCACCCCGGACGCGGGCCGGCCCGCCTGGTCTGCGACCAGGCGGGCCGGACTCGTCTAGCGATCGGGCGTCAGCACCTGATGGGCGCCAACCCGAAGTTCTCCACGGTGGGAGTGGTGGTGTCGATCCTCGTCTGACGGGTCTGCGGCTTCCAGCCGTCCTTGGCGACGATCATCGTGAGCGGGTTGTTGCGGCGGTCCACCCAGTAGGCGTACTTGCCCTCGGCATCGGTGGCGAAGGTGTACGACGCCGCCCACGAGTCGACCTGCACGACCGCGCCGGTGAGCGGCGAGGTCGCACCCTGGCAGCTGGTGCCGGTGACCGTACCCATGAGCTTGCCCCAGGTCTTCGGGGGGTTCGCGGTCATGGTCACCGCGACCGGCGCCACCGAGTACGGGGTGTTCTCGGAGATCCCGACCGCGCCGGAGTAGGTGCCCGGCTGGTCCACGTTCGCCGTCAGACCGACGGTGACCGTGACCTTCTCACCCGGTGCGAGGGTGACCGCCGACTTGTCGATGGTCATCCAGCTGACGTCGGCGGCCGACTCGGAGCATCCCTCGAAGCCCGGGAGCGCCTCGCTGTCCGGAGCCGCGTTGAAGCTGCCGGACGAGCCGCCGATCTTGTAGAAGCCGCACGCCGCGCCGCCGCGGTACCGCGCGGTGTTCGCGTTCGGCAGGTTGGACCACGAACCGGCGGCCGGGTCGAAGGCGAAGCCCGCGTTGCTGATGGCCCCACCCTGCGAACCACCGACGACGAGGAGCTTGCCGTTGGCGACGGCGTACGCGCTGGCCCAGTTGTCGGCCGGCGCGTCCGCGATGGCGGTCCAGGTGTTGGCACCCGGGTCGAAGGCGTAGCTGGACTTCTGCGCGGCGGAACCGTCGTTACCGCCGGTGCAGTAGAGGACGCCGTCGATCCCGCCGCAGGAGGCGAAGGCCACCGACTTCGGGTAGTTGGCCATCGTTTCCCAGCTGTCGGTGCCCGGGTCGTACCGGACCACGCTGTTCGACATCGGCAGGCAGGCCGCGGTCGTGCAGCCACCGACCGCGTACAGCTTGCCGTCGACGACGGCCTGGCCGGCGGCGGCCCGCGGCGCCGGGTTGTCGGCCAGCTCCGTCCAGGTGTTCGCCCCCGGGTCGTACGACCAGGTGGCGGAGTCCGGGCCGGCGTCGCCCCAACCACCAGTGACGATGATCTTGCCGTTCACCACGCCGGCGGTCAGGGCGTTGCGCGCGCCGGGAAGGTCGGCGATGGCCGTCCAGGTCTGCGCGGCCGGGTCGTAGGCGTAGTTCTTGGTGGTGGAGGCGCTACCGTCGCCGCCACCGAGCGTGTACACCTTGCCGTCCAGGTTGACCACCCGGTTGTCCATGATCGCGGCCGGGTAGTCGGCGATGTCGGTCCACGGCGCCGCCTGCGGGCCGACCGCCGCGGCGGCGGCCTTGGCCTCCTTGCCGGACGCCTTGGCGGCGAACGACGTCGGTACGGTGAGCCGCTGCTCCGGAGCGCCGCTGGACCCGAGCACCTCCTGCCGGGTGACCTTGGACCCGTCCGCCCGGAGGAGTTCGAATCCGTTGTCCCGCTCGCTGAACTTGACCTCGACCGGCGCGCCGCCGGTGTTGGTCACCGTGAACGTCTTGCTGGTCTTGCCGTTGGGCATCTGCAACGTCGCGCTCAGCTGAGTCGGCGTCACCGACAGTCGACCGGCCGCGAGCTGGAAGTTCGCCGTGGTCGCCCAGTCGGCCTCGACGTCGACCTGCTTGGTCTGGCTGACGTAGTTGCCGGCGGTCGCGGTGAACGGGTGCGAACCGGTCAGCGACGAGTAGATCCAGTAGAAGCCGTCGGCCAGCCCCGGGTCGTCCGGGGTCGCCACGGTGACGGCCTTCTCGGCGGGCCGGTCCTTGCTGGTCACGGTCGCGCCGTTGACGTAGCTGTCGTCGTTCTTGTCGCGGACGTTGCCGACGACCAGACCGCCGTCGACCGGCACGCAGGTGACCTGGCTGCCGATCAGGACGTTGTCGACCTCCCACCACCACTCGTACGAGGCGTCGTAGTAGTGGAACCGCACCTGCACCTGCGCCTTGCCGGCGGCCTGCGGGATCGGGATCTCGGTCAGCTTCGGCCCTCGGACGTCCGTCTCCTGCCGGAGCACGTTGGTCCAGGTGGCACCGCCGTCGATGCTCAGGTCGACGTCGGCGGTGTCGTCGTTGAGCTGGTTGAAGTCCTGGTTGAACCGGATGACCGGGGCCGTGACGCCGGTCAGGTTGACCACCGGGCTGACCAGGGACGAATCCTGGCTGCTGCCGGCGCCGTAGGCGTCACTGTCGATCATCGCGAAGTTGCCGCTGCCGCCGGTCAGGTTGCCCCGGTCGCCATCGTCGGTGAACTTCCAGACCTGACCGCTGCCCGCGTTGTCCACGACGGTCCAGCCGGCCGGCGTGGTCGTGGCGTCGAAGGTCTCGTACTCACCGTCGGAGCCGAACGTGTATCCGGGCGCGGTGGTGCAGACGGTGGTGTCCACCGGCACCGCGACGTTGGCGGTGACGTTGCCCGAGCCGACCACGACCTCCTTGGTGACCGTCTGGTAGCCCGGGTACTGCGACTCGTACCTCAGGGTGTAGGTCTGCCCGGCCGGCAGCTTGATGCTGTAGCGGCCGTTCGACGGGGTGGTGTAGTCGTAGACGCCGGACACGCCGGTCACGGTCACCTTCGCGTACAGCGGCCAACCGTGACCGGAGCCGTCGGTGACCGATCCGGTGACGTTGACGCTCGGCACTGCCGTGAGCGCGACGTTGAGCGTCGTGGTCGCCCCCTTGGTGACTGTCGCCGGCTTGGTGGTGCTGCCGTAGCCGAACGCCGCCACGGCGACCTGGTAGTCGCCGGTCGGGAGCTGGGTCGAGAACTTGCCGTCGGCGCCGGTGGTCAGCTCACGCGCGGTCGGGCCGGTCAGCGTCAGGGTCGCACCGGCGATCGGGGCGCCGGTGGCGGAGTCGGTGACCGTGCCGGCCAGAGTACCGATGTCGCCGGTCGGGGCGGCGTCGAGCAACGCGAGGGCGTCCAACCGGCCCTCGCCGTAGACGTTGTTGTCGGCGGCGGTGCCACCGCACTGGTCGTCGGCCTTGTCGACCGCCGCGCCGTTGAGCAGCGCACGGGTCGCGGCGACGTCACCGATCAGCGACGGAGCCGCCGAGTACAGCAGCGCGATCGCACCCGCGAGGTGCGGCGCGGCCATCGAGGTACCGCTGATGCTGCCGTAGGAACTGCCCGGAATACTCGACCGGACGTTCACACCCGGCGCCGAGATGTTGGGCTTGATCTCACCGTTCTGACCGGCGCCGCGAGCGGAGAAGCCGGCGACGTTGTTGTTGACGTCGTACGCGCCGGTCGAGTAGTTGCTGGCGAGGCTGCCCGGCGAGCCACTGCTCTGGCAGGCCGGTCCACTGTTGCCGTTGGACCAGACGCCGAAGATCCCGGACGCGGCCCAGGCGTCCGTCACGTCCTCCATGAACGGCTCGTTGGACGGGTCCCGGGTGCCCCACGAGTTGTTGATGACGTTCGGTCGCTTGCTCGCGTCCGCGTTCTGACCGTTGAGGTCCAGCGGTTCGAGCATCCACTGACCGGATTCGACCAGAGCGGCGTCACTGGGGCAGCAACCGTTCGCCGCGATCCACTTCACTCCGGGGGCGACACCGATCTGGTTCGCGCCTTCGGAGCCGGCCATGGTGCCCATCGTGTGCGTGCCGTGACCATCGCCGTCGCAGGGGGCGGTCGCGCAGGCGCCGGTGGCCTCGGCAGCGTTGAACCAGTTGTAGTTGTGGTCGAACGTCCCGTCACCGTTGTTGCCCCGGTAGGAGTTGACCAGCGCCGGGTGGTTGAACTGCACCCCGGTGTCGATGTTCGCGATGGTGATGCCCTCGCCCTTGACGCCGTACTGGGACCAGACGTCGTCAGCGTTGATGTTGGCGATGCCCCACTCCAGGGCGTTCACGGTCTTCTCGTCGGTGCCCTTGGTGGTCTCGGGCACCTTGTAGGCGACCGGGGCGTAGAGGCCCTCGACCTCCGAGTGCCCGGCGAACTTCTGCGCCATCGCCAGCGAGCCGCTGCTCACCTTGATCGCGTTGGTGGCCCAGAAGGTCTGGTACTTCGCGCCCGAGCTGTCGAGGTCGGCCCGGATCTTGCCCTGGCTCGCCGCGGCGGTCTTGCGCAACGCGTCCGCCACCGCCGTGCCACGCTTCGACCAGTCCTTGATGGCACTGGCCTTGCTGAGGTCGGCCCGGTCCTTGAACCGGATCCAGAAGTCCCCTTCACTCTTGGCCTGAAGCTGCTTGGCGAGCTCCGGTCGGATCTTGTCGCCGGTCGGGGCGCCCGCCCCCATCGCACCGCCCGGCGCGGCCTGCGCGCCCGAGCCGATGGTGGCCAAGCATGTCGCGACGAGGACCGTCGCCGCGCCGGCGCTCACCAGTGATCTGGCTGTGCGCCGCCATTGTGGACGTCTGAACATCGGTGCTGCCTCCCTCAGAACGACCCAGGGTGTGATGGGCCATGGTGGAACTCCCCCCATGCACCGCGCGGGTCACGCCGGTTGCCCGAGTGGACACTATGATCGAGAAGAACGGACGATCAAGAACTTGCCGTGAGCAACTTGTCGCTAAGAGTTGCCCTGACAGGCGGCGCGCCTGCCAATCATTGTCAGGACCATGACGAGAGCTGGGCAGGGATGCCCATCGATCCCGGGCGGTGCGGGTGGCCGAAGACGACGAGGCAACGGCGAACAGGGATGATCCGGCCGACGAGCCGTTCCCACTGCTGATCGCCGTGACCCCGTCGGCGGCCGAGCGCATCCGACTCGCCGAGATTCTGGACGGCATCGCACCGCTCCTGCTGGTGTCCGACCTCGACGAGCTGCGCCGGCTGATCTCCGCTCCGCAGCAGGCCGCCACCCCGCCCGAACCAGCGCCGGTCGTCACCCTGGTGATCGACTCGGCACGCTCCAGTGCCCGCTGCGGAGACCGGGAGGTCGACCTCACCCGCCTGGAACACGACCTGCTGACCTGCCTGATCACCGAGCCGGCCCGGGTGTGGAGCTACGCCGAGCTGCACCGGTCGGTCTGGGGTGACGAGGGGCGCGAACGCAAGGCGGACGTGCAGTCGCTGGTGAAGCGTCTGCGCCGCAAGCTGCACGACCTGGGCACCGGCGCCACCATCGATGTCGTTCGCGGCGTCGGGCTTCGCCTGACCGATCACCAACAGGCGCGGGTCGAACGATCCTGACAGCGCCGGGTGACCCCCCGGCCGACAGCGTCGATCATGGAGTTGTGGTGCCGGACTTGGCACCCGACGACAGGTTTGTCGCCCACCACAACTCCATGATCGACGAGCGGGGGTGGGAGCGGGGGTGGGGGTGGGCGGGGGCGGGGGGGGCGGGGGGTCGGGTTTAGCGGTTGGGTGACGGGGGGCCTGGGTCGGTGGGCATTCGGGTGATCGGTGGTAGCACCAGGGCCACCAGGGCCACGATCGCGATGACCGTGAACGGCAACGTGTAGCTCTTGCCGCTCGCCTCGTAGAGCAACGCCGTGACCAACGGGCCGACCACGCCCCCGATGCTCCAGGCCACGATCATCGCGCCGTAGATGGCACCGCCGTTGGGTGTGCCGAAGTAGTCGGCCGCGGTGGCGGGCATCGTGCCGAAGCCTCCCCCGTAGGCCAGGTAGACCAGCGCGGCGAGAACCGCGAAGAGCGCGAGCGACGCCGCGTGCGGCAGGATGAAGAAGCAGATCGCCTGCAACAGCAGCATCCCGAAGAACGCCGCCATCCGCCCGGTGCGGTCGGACAGCCACGCCCAGACCACCCGCCCGGCGCCGTTGAACAGACCGAGGACGCCGACCAGGGTGGCGGCGGTCGCCGCGCTCGCCCCGGTGATGACCTGGGTGGCGTCCGACGCCTGGGAGATCAGCGCGATGCCGCAGGCCACGTTGAGCGCGAGGATGCCGGTGAGCATGTACCACTGCCGGGTACGCAGGGCCTCGCGCAGCGTGTAGACCCGGGTGCCCGCGAGGGCCCGACCGGTGGTCTTCGGGGTGAACCCGGGCACCTGGTAGCCGGCCGGCGGGTTACGGAAGAAGGACGCGCCGAGCAGGATCGCGATCAGGTACGCGACGCCCAGCGGGAAGAACACGTGCGTCGGGTCGTCGGTGCCGTTGAGCAGCCGCTTCGCCACCGGGGCGACGATCACGGCGCCGAAGCCGAACCCGGCGACGGCGATACCGGTGATCAGTCCGCGCCGGTCCGGGAACCACTTGGACAGCATCGCGATCGGGGTGATGTAGGCGGCCCCGAGGCCGATGCCTCCGAGCACGCCGTAGGTGAGCACCAGCAACCAGAGGTCGTCCTTGGACGAGGTGAGCGCGGCCAGCATGTTGCCGACCGCGTAGAGCACGCCGCCGCCGAGCGCGACCGGTCGTGGCCCACGCCGGTCCTGGATACGTCCACCGATCAGACTGCCGATGAAGATCGTCCCGATCGCCACCTCGAACGGCAGCACCGCCTGCCACTTGGCCCAGCCGAACTCCTGCTGTAGCGGTGTGTTGAACACACTCCACGCGTACACCGCGCCGAGCGCGAGTTGCACGAGCACGGCGGCGATGACGAGGTTCCATCGCCCTCGCGTCGGTGTGGGTCTTCCTGCGTCAGTTGCGGTGTGTGCCATGAGCTGAGTCCCCCGTCTGCCGGCTCATTGGCTGGCGCCTGCTGGTCGAGCTATGTCCCCTTCTCGGCCGGCGACCGGCCCTCCCGTCGATCGAGTCGCTCCCGTTGCGGCACCACCGTGTACTTCGGGTCCCGCGCCGAGGCCATGCCGGCCTCGAAGACGCCGAACCGGGTGGCGACGGACGAGGCGACGAGAGCTGCCCCGGAGAGCGCCGACAGGACCGGGCTGCGTCGGCTGAACAGCGCGGCGACCGCGCCCACGCCGAGTAGCACGCGCCCGGCCTTGACGAGGCGACCGCTGCGACCGCGCCGGTAGGGCTCACCGGTCAGGCCCATCCGCTCCAGTTGGCGACCGCCGAGTACCTCGGTGGTCGCGGCGGCGAGGGCGAGTCGCCGCAGCGGGGCGGTCTGGGAGGCGGGCGCGGCGATCAGACCGATCCCGGACGCGGCGGCGAGGGCGCTGCCGGCGAACACGAACGGCAGTGAGGGGTACGCGTCGTGCCAGGACGGTACGGCGGTGTCGGCGAGAAGCACCCCGGTGTAGGTGGCCAGCGCCGGGGCGGTCGCCGCGGCGGCCAGCCCGGCGACGTCACCGACCGGTGGCGCCAGTCGACGGGCGAGGCCGAGCACGCCGTGCCGGGGCAGTCGCGGCGCGATCTCGGCGACCGCGGCGACACCGGCCAACGGCCCGAAGACGGTGAGGATCCAGGTGCCGACCGACATCGGCGAGGTCAGCTTGGCGATCCGGAGCATGTGGTGGAACCGGGCTGGTCGACCGAGGTCGTGCACCAGCAGGTACGCGCTCGCGGTGACGCCGCCCAGCGCCGTCCACCGTCCCACCTGCCGCAGGTCGGGTCGGCCGGTCAGCTGCGCCCCCGCGCCGATCAACGCTCCCCCGGCGGCGAGGCCGCCGGTGAACAGGTAGCCGGCGATGTCGCGCTTCCACACCGGCGGTTTGAGGATCGGGCGGCCGTAGTAGGAGGTGAACTCGGCCGGCGGCACGGTGAGCCGCTCACCGCCGCGGGTCATGCTCGCCTACCCAGGAACGCGAACACGGTCGCGGCGGTCATCGCCAGGGCGGCGAGGCCGGCGCGTTTCCACATGGCCGGCAGGTCGCGGGTGGTCACCACCGGGTCGGGCGGCAGCCCGTACACCTCGGGTTCGTCGAGGAGCAGGAAGAACGCCCCGTCACCGCCGACGCCGTC
>NZ_JBFAOI010000028.1:0-34375 GCF_040675155.1 Micromonospora sp. NPDC049645 | reverse complement strand
GCCGCCAAACAGGGGGATGGCGGTCAGGGTGTGAGCACCTCGTCCGGCGCTGCACAAACAAGGGGAAAGTCTGGGGGGTGACGCCTACGGTTACTCGGCGTCGGGGTCGGCGGCCTGACGAGCGGGGGCTCGTGGCGCCGGGACCGTGTGTAACGACCCGGGGGCCGGGGTCATTCCCGGGGCGGCCCATCCAGCGGCACCCTCATCGCGGCGGTGCCTGGTTGGTCGTGGGGACTGCAACGACCGGGCCTGGGCTGGCATTCCAACTCGCGTGACCCGCACCCCGCGAGGCGGGAGCGAGCCGGTGGTGCTGCGATCGTCAGGGTGTGTAACGACCCCGGCCCGGCCACGATTCCGGCCCACGGGTGCGACCCGCCACATCCCAAATAACCACAGACAGGACAAAGCGCCTGCCTGGTCACGCGCTCAACGCACCCACACCTCACGGCGGGTGCGAACCACTCGGCGGGTGGTCGTGACGTGACGCTAGGGGCGGCTTCGGTCCGCCAGCCTGGAGCGCACCTTTGCGGCGCAGGCGTCCAGGGTCGTTTGCGCGTCCAGCCCGAGGCTCTCGATGGCCACCAACGCCGTGAAGGCGACGTCGGCCAACTCAGCGGCGACGTCCTCGTGGGTGTGGGTGACACCCTTGCGCGGATTCTGCCCGAGTAGACCGATCCACGCGGCCGACGCCTCCCCCGCCTCCTCGGTGAGCTTGAGGATGCGGCAGGTCAATTCGGTCTGCCCGGTGCCGTTCGCGGTGTCCAACCACCTGCGCGACGCGCGGGCCGCCTCCCAGATCGACTCGTTCACGGCCACCAGTCAACCTGATCGGCTCACCGGCCCACCCGAGCGGGTACGGCGCGGAACGGCACACCGCTCGCCGCTGATCGGTCGGACAGTCACGCTTGACCGGCCAATCAGCGCAGCCATTGACACTGGTCGACGGCGGTCCTAGGTTCAGGGCGCTACCGGCCGGTAGGCAACCGTCCCGCCTGGTCGCCCCCGGGGCGACATCGGTCCGATGGGGAGCACCGATGCTGTCCACACCCGTTCGTACCCTCCGCCGACTGTTCGCCACCACCGTGACGCTGACCCTCGCGGTCGGGCTGGCCGGTGCCGCGCCGGCCAGCGCCACCGGTCACGACGCGGGGGGCGGGCAGCCGCTGCCCGGCTACACCATCGAGAATCCGCCGCTGGCACCGCTGGTGGTGGGCGGCAAGCAGACGACGGTACGTCAGGGCGTGCACCGTCACGCCGGGTACATCATCGAGGTCCCCGCCCGCTGGAACGGCGACCTGGTGATGTGGGCGCACGGCTACCGCGGGCAGGGCACGGTGCTCTCGCCGGAGGCGCCCGGCTTCGGGCTGCGCCAGCGTCTCCTGGAGCAGGGGTACGCCTGGGCGTCGTCGTCGTACGACCGGAACGGCTTCGACATCCGCTCCGGGGTGCTGGGCACGAAGGATCTCGCCGACCACTTCGGGCGGACGGTCCGCCGGCCGCAGCACACCTACGTGGCCGGGGTGTCGATGGGCGGCTACGTGATCGGTCGCTCGTTGGAGCAGTACCCCGGCTACTACGACGGTGCGCTGCCGATGTGCGGGGTGCTCGGTGACCAGACGCTGCTCGACTTCTACCTGGACTACAACCTGGTCGCGCAGGCGCTCGCCGAGGTGCCGGCCTATCCCACGCCGGCCGACTACCTGACCAACGCGGTGCCCCGCATCCAGGTGGCACTCGGTCTGGCCGGGCTGACCCCCACCGGCCCGGACACCACCACCGAGCGGGGCAAGCAACTGCGGGCGATCACGGTGAACCGTTCGGGTGGGCCACGTCCGGGGGCGGACGCGGCGTTCGCGCTCTGGAAGGACTTCCTCTTCTCGATCACCGTGACCAGTGGTGGGGACTCCCCCGCGCAGCGACCCGGTCAGCTCTCCACCAACCTGCTCACCCGCTACACCCCGAACAGCCCGGTCGACGTCAACGCGACCGTGCGGCGGGTCGCTCCGGAGAACGTCGTGCAGCGGCTCCTGCCGACGCTGACCGAGGTGCCGCGGATCGCCGGCCGTCCGACCGCGCCGGTACTCAGCCTGCACGGTCTCGGTGACCTGTTCGTCCCGTTCGGCATGGAACAGGCGTACGCCACCGACGTGGCGCGGCACGGTCGCGGCAAGCTGGTGGTTCAGCGGGCGATCCGGTCCACGCAGCACTGCGAGTTCACCCCGGTCGAGGCCGGCGCCGCCTGGGACGACCTGGTGTCCTGGGTACGCACCGGCAAGCGCCCGGCCGGTGACACGGTGACCGATCCGGCGGTGGTGGCCCGGCCCGACTACGGCTGCCGGTTCAGCGACCGGGACGCGTACGCGGCCGGGGTCGGCACCCGGCGCCTCTACCCGGCCTGCTGAGGTACGCGCACACGACGAACCGGCCGGCTCCCGTCGAAGGGAGCCGGCCGGTCGCGTGTGCGGGTGTCACCAGAGCTGCTGGACGATGTCCGCCGCCTGCTCCTCCCACTGCGCGTACGCGTACGGGAAGGCGGAGACCTGCACGGTCTGCGCGGCGGTGGTCAGCGGCAGGTCCTGCCAGCCGCCGACGTTCTTGAGGGCGGTGAAGAACGCCGTGGCGGCGTACTCCGGGTCAGTGACCTGGTCGGGCGTTCCCCAACCGGACGACGGACGCTGCTGGAACAGGCCCTGCGAGTCGTGGTCGTTGTACGCGCCGAGGTGGCCGAGGTTGTAGAGCTTCGACTCCTGCAACGAGGTGGCGACGCCGATCACCGCGCCCCGGTCACCGACGCCGGTCTTCTTGGCGGCGTCGACGATCGCGCGGGCGTTGGCCAGCTGCGCGTCGTCGAGGGGCACCCGCGACTGCGCGCCCTCGATGCCGTGCGGGATCAGCTGGTCGCGGCTCGGCTTGCCCTCCGGCGGCTTGCCGGTGGCGGAGCCGGTGGTCAGACCCGACTCGACGGGCTGTTCGTCCTGGTGTGCGGAGGCGGCGGCCTTGCCGGTGGCGCGGTCGATGGCGGCGACGGCCCCCTGGTGCGGCCCGGAGGTGACCGGGGCGGCGGCTGCGGTCGGCGCGAGCGCCAGGCCACCGAGAGCGGCCACACCCGCCACGCTCAGCGCGGTCTTACGGTACGAGTCCTTGGCGATGGCGGGGAGCCATCGAGTGAAGTCGACCTTCACGATGGTTGCCCTTTCGATCGTGCGAAGCGCTCCGGGGTGAACACTCCTCGGGAGATGACCGCGGAAAGGGGTTTGGGCTCCGGCGGTACGGGGGACACAACCAGGTTCACGTGTCGGGCATTCCGGAAATGCCGGAGCCCTGGCTGGCTGCGGTCCCGGTCACGTCCGGGAATCGGGCATGCCGCCACGATCGACGCGACAGCGCCGGACCGACCCGGGATCACCGATGTCGGGTTGTCACCTCAACGGGGGACACTCGGTGCCCGCCCCCGAGTTGCTCAGGTCAGCTCCTGGAAGATGGTGATCTGGAGGTCGGCGGGAGCGTCGAGGCGGGAGTTGAGCGACTGCCACGGCGTACGCGTCGGCGGCGCGATCTCGCTCGCCCCGGCGGCCACCAGACGAGCGGTCGTGGCCTCGGTGTCGTCCACCTCGAAGGCCACCCGGATGCGCGGCGCGACCTGCCGACCCACCTCGACCTCGTCGATCATGCGTTTCTGGGCGGGGTTGGCGATCTCCAGGGTGGCGCGGCCGGCGTCCAGGATCACCACCCGGGCATCCCCCTCGCCGCTGAACGCCGCCTCTTCGGGCAGGCCCAGCGCGTCGCGGAAGAATGCGACGGCGGCCTCGTGGTCGGCGGCCTCCACCACGAGGCGCAGTTGACGGACGACGGGTGCGGGCGAGTCGGCGGCCATGCGCGGGATCATAGGGCGTGCGGCGGGCTAGGTTGGGACCGTCCTGAAGGGAGCGAGGATGGTCGAGACCGTGAACGACGACGCGTACCTGCTGCACCCGGTCGGCCGGGTCGCCTCGTCACTGACCGACGCGGCGAGCGCGCCACGGCAGGGCGACGAGGGCGCGCCCACGGCGTGGCTGGTCTTCGACCCGCAGGTCGAGCGGGCCATGCGCGACCTGCGGGTCGGCGCGGAGGTGCTGGTGTTGACCTGGCTGGACCGCGCCCGACGGGACGTGCTCGCGGTGCGCCCGCGCGGCGACGACAGTCGACCGGAGACCGGGGTGTTCAGCACCCGGTCCCCGCACCGGCCCAACCCGATCGGGCTGCACCGGGTGCGGGTCCGGGCGGTGGACGGGTTGCGCGTCGAGGTGGCCGACCTGGAGGCCCTCGACGGCACCCCGATCCTGGACGTCAAGCCGGTTCTCGGCGCGGCCGACGAACGCTGAACGCGCCAGCACACGTCTGGTTCAGTGGCCCCTCGCCAGCCACTCCGGCAGGTGCGGGGCCTCCGCGCCGATGGTCGTGTCGTCGCCGTGCCCGGTGTGCACGACTGTCTCCGGCGGCAGGGTCAACAGGCGGGTGCGGATCGACCGGACGATGGTGTCGAAGTCGCTGTACGAGCGGCCCGTCGCACCGGGGCCACCGGCGAAGAGCGTGTCGCCGGTGAACACCGCGCCCAACTCCGGCACGTGGAAGCTGCACGCGCCGGGGCTGTGCCCGGGGGTGTGCAGCACCCGCAGCGTGGTGCCGGCCACCTCGACGTTCTGCCCGTCGTGCAACTCGCCGTTGGGCGGCAGGTGCGGGTGGACCATGTCCCAGAGGACCCGGTCGGCGGCGTGCAGCAGCACCGGCGCGCCGGTGGCCTCGGCCAACTCGGGTGCCACCCGGACGTGGTCGTCGTGCGCGTGGGTGGCCAGGATCGCCCGGACCTGCCGGTCGCCCACCAGTGCGAGGATCGCGGCCACGTCGTGCGGCGCGTCCAGGATGACGCACTCGCGGTCGTCACCGATCACCCAGACGTTGTTGTCCACGTCGAACGTCTGCCCGTCGAGGGAGAAGGTGCCCGAGGTGACCGCGCGGTCGACGCGGGCGGTCACGGGAACACCACCACCGAGCGGAGCACGTCGCCGTGGTGCATCCGCTCGAACGCGGTCTCGACCTGGTCGAGCGCGATCTCCTCGGTGACGAACGCGTCGAGGTCGAGCCGGCCCTGCAGGTACAGCTCGGTGAGCATCGGGAAGTCCCGGCTGGGCAGGCAGTCGCCGTACCAACTGGACTTGAGGGCGCCGCCGCGCCCGAAGACGTCCAGCAGTGGCAGCTCGATCTGCATCTGCGGGGTCGGTACGCCGACCAGTACCACCGTGCCGGCGAGGTCCCGGGCGTAGAACGCCTGCTTCCACGTCTCCGGTCGGCCCACCGCGTCGATCACGACGTCGGCGCCGAAGCCGCCGGTGGCGGCCCGGATCGCCTCGACCGGGTCGGTCTCGGAGGCGTTCACGGTGTGCGTGGCGCCGAACTTGCGCGCCCAGTCCAGTTTGCGGCCGTCGGTGTCCACCGCGACGATCGTGGTGGCGCCGGCGAGGGCCGCACCGGCGACCGCCGCGTCCCCGACACCGCCACAGCCGATCACCGCGACCGAGTCGCCCCGGGTGACGTTTCCGGTGTTCATCGCCGCGCCCAGCCCGGCCATCACGCCGCAGCCGAGCAGGCCCACGGCGGCGGGACGGGCCGCCGGGTCCACCTTGGTGCACTGCCCGGCGTGCACCAGGGTCTTTTCCGCGAACGCGCCGATGCCCAGCGCCGGGGCGAGCGCGGTGCCGTCGGTGAGGGTCATCCGCTGGGCGGCGTTGTGGGTGTTGAAGCAGTACCAGGGGCGACCCCGGCGGCAGGCGCGGCAGACTCCGCAGACCGCCCGCCAGTTGAGGACCACGAAATCACCCGGGGCCACGTCGGTGACGCCCTCGCCGACCTGCTCGACGATGCCCGCCGCCTCGTGACCGAGCAGGAAGGGGTAGTCGTCGTTGATGCCACCCTCGCGGTAGTGCAGGTCGGTGTGGCAGACACCGCAGGACCGGATCCGGACGATCGCCTCACCCGGGCCGGGATCGGGCAGGACGATCGTGGTCACCTCGACCGGCGCGCCCTTGCTGCGGGAGATGACTCCCCGGACTTCCTGGCTCACTTCGCCTCCTGCTGGTGGTCTGCGGCAGGGCCGGGTGCCGGGTGGGCGGGTGTGCCACGGGCTCGGCGGCGGGCCCCCGGCGAACCTACCGCGACCACCACGGCCAGCCCAGCCGCCCCGGCGGGTTATCGCGGGCGGTCCGGGGTACGCGGGCCGCATTCGACCACGGCCAACGGGAGTGACCATGAAACTCGCGCACCTGCCGCTACAGGTCAGCATCGGCGCGTACTTCCTCAACTCGGGTCTGGGCAAACGCAACCTGGAGGGCGCCGCCGCGGAGGGCATGCACGGAATGGCGGTCGCCGCCATGCCCCAGCTCGGTCAGCTGGAGCCGGCACGCTTCGCCAAACTGCTGTCGTACTCGGAGATCGCCCTGGGGGCCGCGCTGATCGCGCCGTTCGTCCCGGCGCCCCTGGTCGGGCTCGGTCTGACCGCGTTCGGCGCGGGCCTGGTGCAGCTGTACCTGAAGACGCCGGGGATGCGCGAGCCCGGCAGCATCCGGCCGACCCAGCAGGGCGCGGGTCTCGCCAAGGACGTCTGGCTGGTCGGCGCGGGGCTGACCCTGATGCTGGAGGGGCTGACCCACGGGCGTCGGCACGGTTGAGGCGACCTGAGGAAGTGCGTTGACTCAACCTCGGTCGGTGCGGCCGTTCTACCGGCCGATGCGGCCACGTCGTCGCGACGAGCCGCACCGCGCGGCCACCCCGCTGGAGCTGTTCTTCGATCTCTGCTTCGTGGTGGCCGTGGCGCAGGCCGCCACCAGCCTGCACCACTTCCTGGCCGAGGGTCACCTCGCCCACGCGGTCAGCGGCTACGTCATGGTGTTCTTCGCGATCTGGTGGTCGTGGATGAACTTCACCTGGTTCGCCTCGGCCTACGACACCGACGACGACGTCTACCGGATCACCACACTGGTGCAGATCCTCGGGGCGTTGATCCTGGCGGCCGGGGTGCCGCGCGCCTTCGCCGACAGCGACTTCACCGTCATCACCTACGGATACGTGGTGATGCGGCTGGCCGCCGTCGTGCACTGGAGCCGGGCGGCGGTTGGCGACCCCGCGCACCGTGCGGCGGCGCGCCGCTACGTGATCGGCGTGACGGTGGTGCAGCTCGGGTGGCTGCTGCGCCTGTTGCTGCCCGCCGAGTGGGGGCTCGCGTCGTTCGTGCTGCTGGGACTTGCCGACCTGCTGGTGCCGGCGGTGGCCGAACGTCCCGGCATGACCCCCTGGCATCCGGCGCACATCACCGAGCGGTACGGGCTGTTCACCCTCATCGTGCTCGGTGAGGCGGTGGGGGCCGTCTCGTTGGCGATCCAGGACGGGCTCGACGCCGGGGAGCACGACCTGTGGCTGCTCGCGGCGGCCGGCGCGGTCATCGTGTTCGCGCTCTGGTGGCTCTACTTCGATCGGCGCAACGAGGCGCCCGACCGGCTGCCGTACTCCCTGATCTGGGGTTACGGCCACTACCTGGTCTTCGCGGCGATCGCCGGGGTCGGCGCGGGCCTGGGCGTGGCGGTGGACCGCGAGCGGCACCTCGCGAACCTCTCCGAGCGGACCGTCGGGTACGCGGTGGCCGTCCCGATCGCCGTCTACCTGCTCACCGTCTGGGTGCTGCACGTTCGCCAGCAGCAGCACGGCGCGGTCGTCGTCGCCTTCCCGGTCGTCGCGCTGCTGGCACTGGTCGCGCCGTTCGGTCCGGTGCCGGTGTACGTGCTCGCGGCGTTGCTGGTCGCTCTGGTGGCGTTGACCGTGCTGATGCGACGCCGCGACGTCGGCCCGAGCGCGACGGTGAGTGACTCGACGTGACTCCGGTCAGGCCACCTCACGGGCCGGGTCGGCGAGGGGGTCGGCGGAACGTTGCGCGGGAACGCCCGGGGTGGGCGGCGCCGGGCGGGCCACGCCCCGATTCAGGCCGGTGACCAGAAGCCGGTTGTACGAGGCGGGCAGGACCCGGGCCAGCAGGTCGGGCACCTTCGCCGACCAGCCGATCAGCACCCGGCCGCGCCGCCGCTCGACGCCGCGCAGGATCACCTCGGCGGCCCGTTCCGGCGCGATGGTCAGCAGCTTCTCGAACTGCGCCCGGCCGACCGCGTACTCGTCCGGCGAGACCCCACTGCCGATCCGGGCGTTCGCGGTGATCCGGGTGCGGATCCCGCCCGGGTGCACCGAGGTCACCCCGATGCCGTCGTCGATCAGCTCGTGGCGCAGCGCCTCGGTGAAGCCGCGTACAGCGAACTTGCTCGCCGCGTACGCGGTCTGCCCGGCCGGCGCGATCAGCCCGAACAGGCTGGAGACGTTGACCAGGTGCGCGCCCGGCTCCGCCCGCAGGGTGGGCAGCAGCGCGTGGGTCAGCTGCACCACGGCCCGGAAGTTCACGTCGATGACCCAGCTGAACTCGTCGTAGGTCACCTGGTCGAACCGGCCGCCGAGGCCGACACCCGCGTTGTTGACCAGCAGGCGTACGCGCGGGTGCCGCTGACCGATCTCCGCGGCCACCTGGGCGGTGGCGCTCTGGTCGGCGAGGTCCACGAGGTACGCGTGCAGCTGCCGGTCCGGGTGCTCGGCGCGGATCGCGGCGGTCACCGCGTCCAGCCGCTCGGCGTCGCGGTCCAGCAGGACCAGGTCGCTGCCCCGGCGGACCAGCGCGTGCGCCAACGCCGCGCCGATGCCACTGGCCGCCCCGGTGACCACGGCCGTCGCACCGGCGAAGTCGAACCTCTGCACGATTCTGCTCCTCTCCTGGCGGCTACCGACGCTCGGACGCGACGGGACGCTGGGCGCGGTCGGGCGCGCTCACCTCGCCGGCGCGGGAGAATCGGACGCCGGCGTCGGTGAGCCGGCCGTGCCGCATCAGCAACACGTCGCGGGCGTAGTTCTGGTGCAGCCGCCACGGCGCGGTCGTACCCTGCTTGGGCAGCGTGTCCACCGCGCGCAGCACGTAGCCGGAGCGCAGGTCGATCAGCGGCACCCGTTCCGCGTCGGGCGGTGGGAGCGGGGTGACGACCTGCTGGCCGGTGCGGTCCAGGTGCCGCAGCAGTCGGCAGACGTAGCCGGCGACCAGGTCGGCCTTGAGCGTCCACGACGCGTTGGTGTAGCCGATGGTCAGGGCGAAGTTCGGCACGCCGGAGAGCATCATGCCCTTGTAGGCGACGGTGCCGGCGAGGTCGACGTCGACGCCGTCCACGCGCAGCGTCAGGCCGCCGAGGGCGAGCAGGTTGAGCCCGGTCGCGGTGACCACGACGTCGGCGGGCAACTGCGCGCCCGAGGCCAGCCGCACACCGTTCGTGGTGAACGTGTCGATGGTGTCGGTGACCACCGACGCGCTGCCGTCGCGTACGGCCGTGAACAGGTCACCGTCGGGTGCCACGCAGATCCGCTGGTCCCACGGGTCGTAGCGGGGCGAGAAGTGCGTGTCGACGTCGTACCCCACCGGGAGCCGGCCCCGCGCGGCCCGGCGCAGCACCCGCCTCACCAGGCCGGGCGCACGCCGGCTGAGCTGGAAGTTGAGGGTGGACAGCAGGACGTTCTTCCCGCGCACCACCGGGTACGCGGCCTTCGCCGGCAGCCAGCGCCGCACGGCGTCGGCCAGCCGGTCGCGGGCGGGCAGCGCCAGGATGTACGTCGGTGAACGCTGGAGCATGGTCACGTGGGCGGCCCGCCGCGCCAGCGCCGGCACCAGGGTGACCGCGGTGGCGCCGCTACCGATCACCACCACCCGCTTGCCGGTGTGGTCGAGGTCGTCGGGCCAGTGCTGCGGGTGCACCACCTGCCCGGCGTACGCGTCGACACCGGGCAGGGGTGGGGTGTAACCCTCGTCGTAGCGGTAGTAGCCGGCGCAGACGAAGAGGAACGAGCAGGTCAGCACGACGGTTTCGGCGGTGTCGGTGCGCTGGGCGTGCACCGTCCAGCGGGCGCTGCCGCTGTCCCACTCGGCGCGCAGCACCCGGTGGTGGAAGCGGATGTGCCGTGGCACGTCGTACTCCCGGGCGGTCTCCCGCACATACTCCCGGATGGTCGTGCCGTCGGCGATGGCCTTCGGGGCGGTCCACGGTTTGAACGAGTAGCCGAGGGTGAACATGTCCGAGTCGGAGCGGATGCCCGGGTAGCGGAACAGGTCCCAGGTGCCGCCGATGGCGTCGCGCGCCTCCAGCACCGCGTACGTCTTGTCGGGGCAGTCCCGGCGCAGGTGGCAGGCGGCGCCGATGCCGGACAGGCCGGCGCCGACGATCAGCACGTCGACGTGGTCGGAGGCCATCGCTTCCTCCATCCGGGGCGGTGGTCGGACACTAACACCGCACCCGGATGGCCGGAAGTCGACACCGTCGCCTAGTCGGACGCCTTGCTGAACGTCATGATCCAGTTGGTCTCCCAGGTCTGCTCGCCGTCGACGGAGAACGCCTGCTCCCAGCGCGCGGTGGTGGCGCTGATGTCCGACCAGATGAACCGGCACCGCACCGGGCGCCCCTCGTGCTGGTCGTCGGCGTAGAAGTGGCCGACCCCGTCGACGAAGCGACCCACCATCGGTGGCAGCCCGAGCACTCCGGTGTCGCTGCTCATCCAGTAGATCGACCACTCCTGCCGGGCCGGGTCGAAGACGCGGACCGTGGCGCCGGCGGAACCCTTGGTCGGGAAGATGATCTCGTCGAAGTGGCCGCCGCCGGCGAAGAAGCCGTGCGCCACCGACACGCCGGGGAACTCCTCCCACTCGTCGGAGCCGACCAGCCGCTTGCGCAGTCGTCGGTTCACCACGTTCCAGGTGCCCACAAAGAAGTCGAAGTCGCCCATCAGCGGCCCACCGGCCCTTCCGCTCGCGTGTCGTGCAGATATCCAGCCAGGTCGGGGGTCTCCGGGGCAAGCATGTGCCGCACCCAGGACGCCCGCTCGTGCTCCAGCACCGCCAACTCCCAGACGCAGCCGACGGCGGGGCGACGTACCTCGACGAAGTGGGTCGGATCGTCGTCCGGGCAGTCCAGCGCCGGCTGCCCGGCCGCGGCGACCCGGACCTCCACCGCGTTGTCCCACACCCAGCTGTACGCCAGCAGGTAGGCGCCGGTGTCCGCGCCCCGGTGCAGCACCACCCACCCGGCGGGCGGGGTGCCGTCGTCGACGATGTCGACCAGCAGCAGCGGCACCTGCTCGTACGCGGCCTTCTCCACCTCCGGTTCGAGCGGCCGGTCCGCCTGGTCGATGTGGTAGCGCTTGAGCTGTCGACCGTCCACCGTTATCGGTTCCGGGGTTCTCAGATCCTTGTCGCGAAATGCCATGCCGGGACGGTACGAGCGGTCCCCTGACAGCTAGTGTCAGTGAAGTGCGGGCCAGTCGACTTCTCTCCGTCCTGATGCTGCTCCAGTCGCACGGGCGGTTGACCGCCGCGCAACTCGCCGAGCGGTTGGCCGTCTCCCCCCGCACCATCTACCGGGACGTCGAGTCGCTGTACGCCGCCGGCATCCCGCTCTACGGCGAGGCCGGGCACGCCGGCGGCTACCAGCTGGTCGACGGCTGGCGGACCCGCCTCACCGGGCTGACCGCCGATGAGGCGGACCGGTTGTTCCTGGCCGGGTTGCCCGGCCCCGCCGACGAGTTGGGCTACGGCGACGTGGTGGCCGCGCTGCAACTCAAGCTGCACGCCGCGCTCCCCGAGCCGCTGCGTGACCGGGCGACCCGACTCCAGCAACGCTTCCACCTGGACACCCCCGGCTGGTACGCGGACGGCGACGCCTCCCCCGAGTTGACCCGTACGGCCGAGGCCGTCTGGCGGCAGCACCGCATCGAGGTGCGCTACCGCGGCTGGAACGGCGAGGTGACCCGGGTCCTGGAGCCGTACGGCCTGGTGCTCAAGGGCGGCCGCTGGTATGTGGTGGCCGACCAGCCCGGCCGGGGCTCACCGGCGACGTACCGGGTCAACCAGATCCTCACGCTCACGCCGCTGGCCCAGGAGTTCGACCGACCCGCCGACTTCGACCTGCCGGCCTGGTGGCGGGCACACGTGGTGCAGTTCCGGGCCCGGCTGCACCGCGACGACGCCACCGTCCGGCTCTCCCCCGCCGGGCGGGCGCGGCTGCGTGAGATCGGCAGCGATCCGGTGGTGAGCGCGGTGGACGCCAGCGCCGGGCCACCGGACGCGCGGGGCTGGGTGACCGCGGTGCTGCCGATCGAGTCGCTCACCCACGCCCACGGTGACCTGCTGCGCCTCGGCGCCGACGTCGAGGTGCTGGCCCCGGTGGCGCTGCGCGAACGGTTGGCCGCCACGGCGGCCGGGCTCGCCGCGCTCTACTCCCCCGCCTGAGCAGCGTCGACTTCTCCACAGTGGAAAGGTCGGGGACATCGATTGTCGGCACGGTGTGCCACCCTGGGACGGTCGTCAACGGTCACCGGAGGTGAGGGTCACGCTACGGCTACGCGCACTGGTCGCCGTCCCCGGCACCGGGCCGGTGACCCTCGACGTTCCCGCCGGCACGCTCGCCGCCCTGGTGGCGCCGCCCCGGTTCGGCACCGCGGTGGCCCGGGTGCTGGCCGGGCTCGCCCCGCCGGTGACCGGTCGCATCCTGGTCGGTGACCGGGACGTCACCGCCCTGCCGCCGCCACGTCGGCAGATCGGCTACGTGCCCGCCGGTGGCGCACTGCTGCCGCAACTCACCGTGCGGCGCAACATCGAGTACGGCCAACGCAAACGCGAACGGGTGCACGAGGTGGCCAACGACTGGACGGCCACCGTGGTCGACCGGCTCGAGTTGGCGCTGTCGCTGGCCCTGCTTCCGCACCAGATCTCGGCGGCCCAGCGGTTCCGGGTGGCGCTCGCCCGAGCGGCGGCCTGCCTGCCCGAGGTGCTCGTGGTCGACCTGCCGGCCGGCTCGGCGGGCGACAGCCGCCTCGGTGACCTGATGCCCCGGCTGTCCCCACCGGACGCCCCCGGGGTGGCGGTGCTGGTCTGCACCGCCGACCCGGCCACCCTGGCCGAGATCCCGGTGCGGCACGAGCTGGTCACCGAGCCGAGCGAGGCGACCCGATGAGGCCGACCGTCCGAGCCAGCCGTCGTACGCTGCTGCGCGCCGCCGCCGCGGGAGCCACCGCCCTGGCCACCGGCTGCTCCGGCGGGGCCCGGTCGGTGCAGGTCGTGGTGGTGTGGAGCACCAGCGAGCTGGACCGGTTCCGCGACGTGCTCGCCGGCTACCCCGCCCCGGTGCAGGTGGTCAGCGCCGGCAACGACATCGACGCGTTCCTGCGCGCCCGGCACCTGGCCGGCACCAGCCCGGACGTGGCGATCCTGCCGCGCCCCGGCCTGGTCACCGAGTATGCCCAGCGCGGCTGGCTGAGCCCGGTGCGCCCGTCCGGCGAGTACGCCGTACCCGCCGGGCTGGGCGAGTTGCTGACGGCCGAGGAGCAGCGCTACGGCGTCTGGGTGAAGGCGGCGCACAAGTCGCTGGTCTGGCACCTGCCCTCGATGCTGCCCGAACGGCCGGCCAACTGGGACGCGCTGGTCCAGCGGACCAGGGAGCTCGGGGCGCGTGCCCGACGCGACGGCGGCCCGGCACCGCTGGCCATCGGCGCCGCGGACGGCTGGGTGCTCACCGACTGGTTCGAGAACGTCCTGGCCGACGTGGCGCCCGGCGGCTACGACACCCTCGCCCGACCGGACGCCGACTGGCAGGGCAAGCCGGTGCAGGAGGCCCTGGACCGGCTGGCCGGGCTCTGGAGCATCGACGGCGCGTTCGTCGGCGGGGGCCGTCGTGCCCTGCTCACCCAGTACGAGGAGGCGGTGATCCAGGTCGTGCACACCCGACGGGCGGTGATGCTGCTCGGGGCCGACTTCACCGCCGACGTCGTCGGCCCGTTCCGACGTGGGCCGGAGGCGCCGGTCACGTTCCGGTTCCCGGGCACCCGGGCGGGTGGCGGCCCGCTGATCGTCGGCGGCGACGCGGCCGTGGCGTTCGCCGGCGCCCGGGGCGGGGTCGAGTTGGTCGAGTGGCTCACCAGGGCCGACTCGTTCCAGCCGTGGCTGCGCGAGGGCGGTTACCTCTCCCCCAACACGAACGTTCCGATCACCAGCTACACCGACGGCGTCGGCCAGGGGCTCGCCCTGGAGATGCGGGCCCCCGGCACCCTCCGTTTCGACCTGTCCGACCAGTTGCCCGGCGCGTTCACCGGCTCGGACGGGGTCGGCATCTGGCGGATCATGCAGGGCTTCTTCGCCGACGTCACCGACGGCGTGCGCGCCAGCGAGGCGATCCGCCGGGCCACCGGCCTGCTCGCCGCGGCGGCCGCCAGCGCGGGAGGCGGCCGATGAGCCAGGTACGGGTCCTCGGCGAGCTGGCGGTCCTCGACGACGTGGGGCCGGCCCGACGGGGCCGGGCGTATCCGGCGGCGGGGGCGACCTCGGCACTGCTGCTGCCGGCCGCGGTGCTGCTCGGCGGGCTGGTGCTCTGGCCGGTGCTGCGGACCGTGCACGCCAGCGTCACCACCGGCGGCCACTGGGTCGGCGCGGCGCACTTCCGCAACGCGCTCGCCGCTCCGGGCACCGGCGCGGTGGTCGGCCGGACGCTCCTCTGGGCGCTGGTGGTGCCGGCGGTGGTGACGGCCCTGGGCTATCTGCTCGCCGCCGCGTCCCGCCGCTCCCAGGAGGGCGGCCTGGTCCGGTTGATCCTCCTGGTGCCGGTGGCGTTGCCGCTGGTCGTCACCGGGGTCACCTTTCGGCTGATGTACGACCCGGACCCGAGCCGGGGGCTGGCCACCCTGGTCGCCACCCGCCTGACCGGCCGATCGGTCGACGACGCGCCGCAGTTGCTGGGTCCGGGGATGGTCACCGTCGCGCTGATGTCGGCGTTCGTGTGGGCCTGGGTCGGGTTGGCGGTGCTGGTGTTCCGGTCCGCGCTGGACGCGGTGCCGCCGAGTCTCGCCGACGCGGTCCGCGCCTACGGCGGCGGGCGTCGCCACGTGCTGTGGGACGCGCAGTGGCGGCCGCTGCTGCTGCGCACGACCGCGGTGGTCTTCGCGTTGGTGGCGGTCGGCACCAGCCGCACCTTCGACCTCATCCTGGTGATGACCCCCGGTTCGGTCCGCGACGAGGCGTCCGTGCTCGCGCTGCGGATCTGGCAGACGTCCGGCGGCACCACCACCGGCGACGGCGCGGCGCTCGGCGTGGTGTGGCTGGTGGCGGTCGTCGGCGGGATCATGGTGGCCGCGCTCTTCGTCCGCCAGGCGTGGCCGCCGCCGCGCGTCGAGGCGACACCGGAGCCCGGCCCGGTCACTCCGCCCCGGCGGGTGTTCCGACTGCTCGCGGCGGGTGCCGCGATCGCCTGGCTGGTGCCGCTGGCGGTGCTGGTCGCCACGTCGGCGCACGGCAGGGTGGACGCCGCCGCGCGCGGCTGGTGGTCGGCGCCCCCGAACGCCGCGTCCTACCGCGACCTGGTCACCGGCAGCGAGTTGTGGCGCACGCTGGCCTTCACGCTGGTGTTGGCCACCGCGGTGACCGCCACGGTGCTGGTGGTCGCGCTGCTGGCCGCGTACCCGCTGGCCTGGTTGACCGGCCCGGCGGCGCAGGCCACCGGGCTGCTGCTGCTGGCGGCCAGCGTCGTGCCGATCCAGGTCATCGCCGGGCCGGTCAACGAGGTGCTGGGCCTGGTGCTCTCCTCCGGCACGCCCCGGGGCCTGGCCCTGGTGCACGTCGCGTTGGGCGTGCCGTTCGCGGTGCTGGTGCTGCGCAACGCGTTCGCCGACCTGCCCGTCGAGCAGGTACGCGACGCCCGGTTGGGCGGGCGTCGGTGGTGGCACACGCTGCGCCGGTTGGCCCGGCACAACCGTTCGGCGGTGGTGGCGGTCGGCGTGCTGGAGTTCGTCCAGGTCTGGAACGACCTGGTGGTGGGTCGGCTGTTCGGCGGGCCGGGGGCGTCGCCGCTCGGGCCGTTCCTGGCCGAGCAGACCCGCAGCTTCGTCAGCAACAGTGGCGCGCTGGCCGCCAGCTCGGTGCTCGCCTCGGTGCTGCCGGTGGTGCTCGTGGTGCTCTCCCGGCGGCACCTGGTCGCCGGGCTCGTCTCCGGAGGGGTCCGGTGACCGGGCCGGGCGGCGCTCGGGGCGGCTCACGCTGGCCGGCGCTGATCGCCATCGGCGGGGTGGTCGGCAGCGTCCTGGCCAACGTGGGCAGCAACCTGGTCGGCAATCTGCTCTCCGAGCTGGCGGCGAACGTTCTCGGGCCGGCGACCATCATCCTGGCCGTCGGCGGCGTCGCCGGCTACGTGACGTACGAGGTGCGCCGTCGCCGCATCGGCCCGGAGGTCGACCCCGAACCGACCGATGTGCTCACCGCACCGGCCACCGGGGCGCCGACCCTGCCCTACACCGCCGAGTTCACCGGTCGCGGCAAGCACGTCGATGCCGTCGTCGGGTTGCTCGCCCGGGAGCACGCGGTGGCGGTCCTGGGCCGACGCGCGGTGGGCACCTCGGCGTGCGCGGTGGAGGCCGCCAACCAATGCCGGGCGGACTTCCCGGACGGGCAGTACTACCTGGACCTGCGACGGCGCGGCCGACCCCGCTCGGCCCGGCAGGTGCTCACCGCGCTGGCCCGGATCCTGGGCACCGTCCCGCCGACCTCCGGCCGGCGGGACGCGCTCGCCGTCGCCGCGGACGCGCTGCGCGGCCAGCTCGACGGCCGCAAGATCCTGCTGGTGCTGGACAACGTCGACCGTCCCGACCAGGTCCGTCCCCTGTTGCCGCCCACCGCGCGCACCTGCCGGCTGCTGCTCGCCGGCGGTCCGGCGCTTGTCGGTCTGGAGGGTGTGGTCGCGCACTGGATCGCCGAACCGGGCACGTCCGAGGCGGTGGAGCTGTTCGCGACCGCGGGTGGGGCCGCGCCGGCCGCCCGGGTCCGGCGCGCCGACCCCCGCACCGATCCGGCGGTACGCGACATCGTCGATCTGTGCGGCCGGCAACCGCGCACCGTCCGCGCGCTCGGCTACCGCACCGCCCAGCACGGCTGGCGGCACTCCGACGTGCTGGACGCGCTGCGTCGGGCGGTGCGGACGCCGCCGCACCAGCGGCTCGCCGTCTCGCCGGCGGCCCGCCTGGTCACCGAACGGGACGTCGCGTACCGGGCGTTGCCCCGCGAGGCCCGACGGTTGTACCGGCTGATGTCGCTGGTCCCCGCACCGGTGGACCGGCCGACCATCGCCGCGCTGGCCGGGCGGCACCCGGAGCTGGTGACCGCGCTGCTCGACCGGTTGGCCGCCGCGGCGTTCGTGGTCGGCGCGCCCGGCGACCGGTACGAGATCCGTCCGCTGCTGGCCGGCAGCGCCCGACTGCACCTGCGGGACGCGGATCCGGCTCGGGCCCGGGTCGCCGCGCAGGCCCGGTTGACCCGGCACCTGGCCCGCCGGGCCGAACGGCACGCGGCCAACCTGGCGGTGCTCGGCTCCCCGGCGGACCGGGAGTGGTCCCTGCCGCTGGACGACGACCCGTACGGCTGGTTCGACCTGCACCAGGAGCTGCTGCTGGCGGTGGTGCGGGTGCCCGCCGGCGCGAAGGAGACCCTGCCCCGGCGGGTCCGCCGGTGGTGGTTCCGGCTGGCCGTGGCGCTGTGCGGGTGGCTGGCGTACGCCGAACGGCTCGACGAGTGGGAGCAGGTCTGCCGTACCGTGCTGGCCACCCCGACCGCCGACGACCGCCCGGAGATCGCCGGGTGGGCGCACAACGAGCTGGGCGTGCTGCGTCGGCGTCGGCACGACCCCCAGGGGGCGGCGGCGGCGCTCACCCTCGCGGTCAACGAACGTGGACGGCGGGGCAACGCCCAGGCGCGGATGAACCTCGGTCTGGCCCTGCTCGACCTGGGGCAGCTCGACGACGCGGTGGAGCACCTGGAGATGTCCCGCCGGCACCGCTCCGGCGCCGACCGCCCCGGACACGCCCTCACCGACCTGGGCCTGGGCGCGGCACAGCTGGCCCGGGGCGAACCGGACACCGCGCACCACCACCTGGTGCGGGCGGCGAACACGTTCCGGTCGGTGGGTGACGCACGCGGGTACGCGGCGGCGCTGACCAACCTGGTGCTGGTGCACGCGGCGCTCGGCGAGCACCTGGACGCCGCCCAGGCGTGGCGGGCCGCCCTGCGTGAGTACGAGTCGGTGAACGACCCGACCAGCCGGGCCACGGCACTGCTCAACGCCGGGGCGACACTGCTGAGCAGCACCCCGGGGCAGGCGCGGGCGGCGTACGAGCTGCTGGCCGAGAGCCGCCGGCTGCGCGAGGAGACGCGGCCGACGGCCGGGCTGGCACGCACCCTGCTCTACCTGGGTGACGCCTGCGCGGCGCTGGGCGACCAGGCCGACGCGCGGCGGCACTGGGCGGACGCGGCGGCGGTGGCCGAGGAGGTCGCCGACGAGCAGGGGTTGGCCGCCGCCGACGCCCGACTCGACGACGACGCCGACCGCAGCGTGACGTAGGTCGCTCGGGTTGGCCGGTGGCAGGGCTCTGGGAGACTCTGTGATCGTGGACGCGCTCTCGGTTCGAGGACTCAGCCGTAACGTCGGCAACCTGGTCGTGCTCGACGAGGTGAGCTTCACGCTCCCGGCGGGCCGGATCGCGGTGGTGCTGGGCCCGAACGGCAGTGGCAAGACCACCCTGCTGCGCTGTGTCGTCGGCGCGGACCGGCCGGATTCGGGTGAGGTGCTGGTGCAGGGCCGCCGGGCCGACGAGACCGACCCGCAGGTGCGGGCGCTGGTGGCGGCAGCCCTGGACGACATCGACTTCTTTCCCGACCTGTCCGTGGTCGAGCATCTGGAGCTGGTCGCGTACGCCCACGGGGGCGACGCCGAGCCGGTCGAGGAGGTGCTCGCCGAGCTGGGTCTGGAGCCGGCCCGCGACCAGCTGCCGGTGACGCTGTCCAGCGGTCAGCGCCGACGGCTGGCGCTGGCGTCCTGTTTCGTCCGGCCCCGCCGGGTGCTGATCCTGGACGAGCCCGAGCAGCGGCTGGACGTACGCGGGCGGCAGTGGCTCGCCGACCGGCTGCTCCGGGAACGGGCCGCCGGCACGGCGGTGCTGTTGGCCTCGCACGACCCGGAGCTGATCGACGCGGTGGTCGACGAGCGCATCGAGATCGGCAAGTGACCGCCGGGCCGGCCACGATCGCCGACACGCCCGCCGGGGTGCCCACCGCCCGGCAGGTGCGTTCGCACCTGCGCCGGGCCCGCAGCCGGCACCACGACCATTCGCTGGGCGACGTGCTCGGCGACGCGTACGTCATGGTCCTGTTCGTGGGCATGTACGGCTGGTTCGCGATCAGCGCGAGCCGCGACCTGCTGGACTCTCCCACGGTGGGGCGGGCCGAGCCGGGCGTGCGGTGGTGGCTGGCGGTCGCCGCGCTGCTGGCCGGCGCGGGGCTCGCCTGGCGTGGTCTGCGCGCGCTCGGCCCGCTGCTGGTCACCCCGGCGACGCAGAGCTGGGCGACCAGCGCGCCGGTCGACCGTCGGGCCTGGCTGGCGCCACGCTTCGTCCTGCTGCTGGTGGGGGCGGCGGTCGGCACCGCGGCGCTCGGGGTGGCCGTGGCGGCGCTCGGCGGGGTCAGCGATCCGGTCGCCCTGGGTTGGGCGGCAGCGGCCGGTGCGGGGTGGGGTGCGGGCGCGCTGGCGCTCAGCGTCGTCGCCCAGAGCAGCCGGTCGGGGCGACGCTGGCCGACGCTGGCCGGGGCGGTGCCGATGGTGGCGGCGGCCGTGATCACCGCCCTGGTGGTGCTCGTCGGTCGCCTCGGCGACGGGCTGCCCCGGCCGACCACGACCCCGACCGTCGCGTTGTTCGCCGCCGCGGTGCCCCTCGCGGGCGTGGGCACGATCCTCGCCGTACGCGCGCTGCCCCGGGTCGACCGGGCCACGCTGACCACCGGCGCGCAGTTCGCCAACGCCGCCGCCACGGCGACGATCCTGCTGGATCCGAGCCTGCTCGCCGGCCTGGTGGAGAGCCGCCGTTGGCGTCGGATCGGCCGGGTTCGCAGCCGCCGGTTCCGGCCCGGCCCCGCCTGGTGGGCGCTGCTGCAGGCCGACGTACGCCGGCTGCGTCGGCACCCGAGCGCCGTGCTGATCTGGGCGGCCCTGATCGGGGTGCAGTACGCGGCGGCGCTCGCCCTGCCCGGGTTGGCCGGGGCCGCGCAGGTGGTGTTCGCGTACCTCGCCGCCGACCGGTTGACCGGCGGCCTGCGGGCGGTCAGCCGCTCACCCGGTCTGCGCCGGGCGCTCGGCGGCAGCGACAACCTGCTGCGCGGCGTCCACGTGGTGGTGCCGGCCGTCGGCGCGGGCCTGTGGTGGTCGCTGACCCTGCCGACGGTCGACCCGGGGCCGGCCTGGCTGGCGCCGACGCTGGCGCTCGGGGTGGTGGCCGCCGCGTTCCGGGCCGGCACCCGCCCACCGATCGACTACGGCGGCGCGACGGTGAACACCCCGTTCGGGATGATCCCGGTCGACCTGCTGCGGCAGGGCTCGCGCGGGCCGGCGCTGCTCGCCGTGCTGGTCCTCGTCCAGCTGTTCCTGGGCTGACCTGGGCCCGATCATCGCGGCCATCAGGGCGGCGACTCGTCCGGACCCCGCTGTCGTTTTCGTCCAAGACAGCGCCGCGTCCGCGATCTAACGTGAACCCGGCAGCCCGCCCGAGCATGAGGAGACAATAGTGCGCGACCTGGTCTACACCGGTTTCATGTCGCTCGACGGCGTCGTGGACTCGCCCGGCGGCGGGCCGGGTGAGGAGCACAGCAGCGGCGGTTGGGTGTTCAAGGATCTCGAGTTCGTCCCGGAGGCATGGTCGCTGAAGGGCGAGGAGCTCACCGACACGACGGCGCTGATGTTCGGCCGTCGCAGCTACGAGGCGTTCGCGCCGGTATGGCCCGGTTCGGAGGATCACGCCAGCTACCGGGAGCTGCCCAAGTACGTGGTGTCGAGCACGCTCTCCGACGACGCGCTCGTCGACGGGTGGGGGCCGACGACGATTCTGCGCTCCACCGGAGACGTAGCGGCGCTCAAGCAGGGCGAGGGCGGCGCGATCTTCATCCACGGCAGTGCGGAGCTGGCCCGACGGCTGTCCGATGAGGGTCTGATCGACCAGTACAACCTGCTCGTCTTCCCGGTGCTGCTCGGTGCCGGTAAGAGCCTGTTCGGCCGGGCCGACCGGGACAAGCACATGCTGACGCTGCGGGAGTCCGAGAGCTACTCGAACGGGATCCTCAAGTTGGTCTACGACGTCAAGCGCTGATCCAGGTCGAGGGCGATCGCGCCGTCGGCGCCCTCGCGCAGTTGCCGGACGGTGCGGCCGACGTAGGAGCGTAGCGCCCGGGCCAGGTGCGGTTCGTCGAAGTAGTCCAGCTTGGCGACCACGTCGGCGGCCGGGTCGCCGGTGGCCAGCAGCTCCGCCGCCGTACGGGCCCGCTCGATCTGCCGGACCGCGCCGCGCGTCAGTCCCGTCGCGGCGCGGAACCGGCGTTCGACGGTGCGCTCCGAGACGGCCGGGCGGTGACCCCGCAGCAGCTCGGCGACGATCGGGTCACGGACCACGGTCCCGGCCCGGACGAGACTGTCGACCAGGGCCTCGGCGTCGTCGGGGCCGGGCGTCTCCCAGCGCGTGCCGTCCAGCCGGAACGTCCGGCGCGTGGTGTCGGGTAGCTCGATGCCGCCGTCGACCAGCGCCGTCGTGGGCACGGCCCGCAACGCGGTGCCCACGGCGAATTCGATGCCGGTGAAGGTCGCGCCCTCCGGCACCGGTGCCGTGCCGGTCCGGGTCTCGGGACCGGTGACGCTCGCGTACGACCGGCCGGCCTGCTCCCAGAACACCAGGCCCCAGCGCACCCCCGCGACGGACGTCATCGCGGTGACCTGTTCGCTCGTGCAGGTCCACACGGTGTCGACCCACGGCGAGTCGGACCCACGCGTCTCGAACCGCAGTCCCACGGGCGAAGGATACGCCGGTGCGCACAGTGGGTCGGGTCGTCCTAGCCGGAGCCGAGCGCGGCGGCGATCGCGGTGACGCCGTCCTCGATCTCAGTGCCGGTACGGGCGGCGTAGCCGAGCACGAGGCCCGGTCGGTAGGGCCGCTGGCAGTGCCAGGACAGCGGTTGCACCTTCACCCCGCGGGTCAGCGTCGCCGCCGCCAGTTCGGTGTCCACCACCGCGTCGTCCAACGTGATCATCAGGTGCAGACCGGCTGCGGCGCCGTGCACCGTCGCCGATGGCAGCGTACGGGCCAGCGCGGCGATCATCGCGTCCCGCCGACGGATGTGTCGACGGCGCAGCAGCCGCAGGTGCCGCTCGAAGGCGCCGGAGGCCATCAGCTCCGCCAGCACGAGTTGCGGCAGCACGGCGTTGCCCAGGTCGGCGTTGCGTTTGGCGGCCACCACCGCCGCGCGCAGTCGCGCCGGCACGAGCAGCCAGCCGACCCGCAGCGCGGGGGCGAGCAGTTTGGACACGCTGCCGGCGTAGCAGACCTGCTCGGGCAGCACGCCCCGCAGCGCCGGCACCGGTGCACGGTCGTAGCGGTGCTCGGCGTCGTAGTCGTCCTCGATGATCAGACCGCCGGCCCGCGCCCAGGCGACGAGGTGGCGGCGGCGGTCGCCGTCGAGCACCACGCCGGTCGGGAACTGGTGCGCGGGGGTGAGCATCACCGCCGGTGCGCCGCTGGCGGCCAACTCGTCGACCCGTAGCCCGGCGTCGTCCACGGCGATCGGCGGGGTGTCCACCCGCCAGTTGTTCAGGTGCTGCCGCACGCCGAGCGAGCCCGGGTCCTCGACCGCGACCCGGTCGACGCCGGCGGCGGTGAGTGCCTGGGCGAGCAGCCCGAGCGCCTGGGAGACGCCGGCCACGATGATCACCCCGACCGGGTCGACGCTGATACCGCGGTTGCGCGCCAACCAGGCGGCGACGGCCTGCCGCAGCGCGGGCGCGCCGCACGGGTCGCCGTAGCCGAGGTCGGCCGCGGCGAGGCGGCGCAGCACGGTCCGTTCGGCGCGCAGCCAGTCCGCGCGGGGAAAGGCGGTCAGGTCGGGTACGCCGGGTGTCAGGTCGATGGTCGCGGGCGCCGCGCGTACCGCGTCGAAGATGTCGGTGCCCGGTGTCGGCGGGAAGGTCGCGACCGGTGCCGGCGCGGCGCTCGGGGCTGGTGTGGTCGCGGCCGGTGCGGCGACGACAAACGTCCCGGCCCGGCCCCGACCGGCGACGTGCCCCTCCTCGGTCAGGCGCTGGTACGCCTCGGTGACCACGCCCCGGGACACCCCGAGGTCGGCGGCGAGCACCCGGGTGGGGGGCAGCCGGTCACCGACCGGCACGCGCCCGTGCGCGATGGCCTGCCGTAGTTGGTCGGTCAGCCAGTCGGCGCGCCCGCCCGGCGGCGCGTCGGCGATGGTCAGGTGCAGGAAGTCGGATCCGGCCGTTATGGACCTCTCAGAGGCCATCGATTTGGCTCTGCCCATCGGACCATTGTGGCAGCAGAGTGAACAGGAGCCAGACCTGCCAACTCCGCCGGAGGACGACCGTGACCATCCCGTTCCTGATCACCACGCTGATCGTGGTGGTCACCCCCGGCACCGGGGTGATCTTCACCCTCTCCGCCGGCCTGTCCCGGGGCGCGCGCGCCGGGGTGCTTGCCGCGTTCGCCTGCACACTGGGGACGCTGCCGCACCTGCTGGCCGCCATGACCGGGCTGGCGGCGCTGTTGCAGACCAGCGCCACGGCGTTCGAGACCGTCAAGTACCTCGGCGTCGGCTACCTGCTCTGGCTGGCCTGGTCCACCGCGCACGACCGCAGCGCCTTCGCGGTGACGACCGACGCCCCACCCCGCTCGGCGCTCCGGGTGATCGTCTCCGGGGTGCTGGTCAACCTGCTCAACCCGAAGCCGACGATGTTCTTCGTCGCGTTCCTACCGCAGTTCGTGGACACCGCGGGGTCGGGCTCGACCCGGGCGATGCTCGGCTGCGGCGCGGTGTTCATGCTGCTCACCTTCGTGGTGTTCAGCGGCTACGGCATCTTCGCGGCCCGGGTGCGCGACCGGGTGCTGACCCGACCCACGGTCACCGACTGGCTGCGCCGATCCGCCGCCGGCACCTTCGTCGCGCTCGGCCTGACCCTCGCCCTCACCGACCGATAGGACCACAGTGCAGTTTCACCATTCACCGCAGCTTCGCGACGCGTACCCCGACCTGGTCGCCGGAGTGGTGCTGGCGTCCGACATCACCGCCACCGCCGACGTGGCGGGACGCACGGCGGGCTATCTCACCGAGGCCCGACGGCGGTTGACCGCCGGCGGGGCCGAGAGCGGGTTCCCGGAGATCCAGGCGTGGCGGCGGGCGTACGCGGCCATGGGCTTGCGACCCACCAAATACCGGTGCGCCGCCGAGGCGCTGCTGCGCCGGTTACGCCTGGACGGCGAGCTGCCCCGGGTGCACCCACTTGTCGACCTCTGCAACGCCGTCTCGGCCGCGTACGCCATCCCGGTCGCCGCGCTCGACCTGGACCGGGTCGATGGCGACCTGGTGGTCCGGCCGGCGCACGGCGACGAGACGTACCTGAGCTTCGCCGGTGACACCGAGAATCCCGAACCGGGCGAGGTGACCTTCGTCGACTCCGCCGGGCGCGCGCACGCCCGGCGGTGGACGAACCGGCAGAGCGGCTGGTCCGCCGTGCGGGCCGGCACCTCGTCCGTGCTGATCGTCGCCGAGGCGCTGCACCCGGGTGCCGAGCCGACCATGGCCCGGCTGGTCGCCACCCTGGTGACCGAGCTGACCGACGGGTGGGCCGCCCCGACGACCGCCGCGGTACTCACCGCCACCGCACCCCGTTTCCGTGCCCCGACGCTCGGTGGCGACAGCGGTCAGGCCATGTCGCCGGAGACGAGGTGGCGGTAGCCGGGGAACGTCTCGGCGAACCAGCCGGCGACGCCGGCCATGCCCCGTCCGCCGACGGTACGCGGTCGGCGGATCAGTCAGGGTCCCCGTGTCCGTCGTGGGCTGGCGGGCGGTTGGGTCGGCCCTGCCCGGGGTAGTGCGGCACCATGCCGCAGCGATACGAGAACTACCCGAGGATCGCCGTCGTCACCGGCGCGGACTCCGGCATCGGCAAGGCCTGCGCGGTGGCCCTGGCCAACGCCGGCTTCGAGATCGGCATCACCTGGTACGGCGATCCCGACGGCGCCGGGCGGACGGCCACCGAGGTCCGCGCGACCGGGCGGCGCTGCGAGGTCGCCGAGGTGGACCTGACCCGGCTGCCGGACGCGGCGGCGGTGGTGGACGAGTTGGCCGACCGGCTGGGCGGCATCGGGGTGCTGGTCAACAATGCCGGCACCGGCGGGTCGACGCCGTTCGTCGAGACCGGGTGGGAGCAGTGGCGGGAGGTGCTCGCCGTCGATCTGGACGCGCCCTTCCTGTGCGCCCAGCGGGCCGCGCGACGGATGCGGGCCACCGGCGCCGGCGGACGGATCATCAACATCACCAGCGTGCACGAGCACGCGCCCCGGGTGGGCTCCGCAGCGTACTGCGCCGCCAAGGGCGGGCTCGGACTGCTGACCCGGGTGATGGCGCAGGAGTTGGCCGCCGACGGGATCACCGTCAACGCCGTCGCCCCCGGTGAGATCGCCACGCCGATGACCGGTCAGGAGGATGTCGACCCGTTCACCCAGGTTCGGCCCGGCGTGCCGTTGGGGCGGCCCGGCGACGCCCGGGAGGTGGCCGCCGTGGTCGCGTTGCTCGCCTCCCCGGCCGCCGGTTACGTCACCGGCGCGTCCTGGCCGGTGGACGGCGGCATGCTGCTGATGGGCCCCCAGGCCGCGGCGTTGACCAACGACGACTGGCGGTCGGTCTGACCACCCACCTCACCCACCCCGCCACCCTGTGTGTTCGCATGACTCCGTTACCGTCACCCCATGAGCGGTGGAACTGGTACCCGCAGCGGATTGACCGGTCCCGAACGGGACAGCGCACGGCAAAGCGGGCACGTATCCTCCGAATTCCGGTGATCACCGGGGGGTGGTGTGCCGACCGACGGCGGAAGGGGACCGGATGCCCGAGTGGGCTGGTCGGAGCGGCCGGCAACGACGCGCCTTCGTCGTCGGCGGAGCGCTGTTCGCGACCGCCGTCGTCATGCTGCTGGCCGCCTGGCGCAGCACCGGCTTCCTCAGCGACCTGCTGCTCAACCTCGGGGCCAGCGTGGTCCTCGCGGCCATCTCGTACGTCATCTTCGACCCGATGTTCGAGGAGGCCCGCAAGGCGCGGGTGCAGGAGCACCTGAGCTTCGACCGGCAGGCGTTCGTGACGCGGCTGCACCGCTCCGGTCGCCGGGTGCGCATCCTCGACACCTGGACGATCCTGCTCGAGCAACGGCACCGCGAGGAGACGCTGAACGCGGTACGCGCGGCGCTCGCCAACGGCGCCCAGGTGCAGTTGCTCCTGCTCGACCCGGACTGCACCGCCGCCCAGCAGCGCTCCGAGGAGCTGGAACGGCAACGGGTCGACGTGCCCCGGCAGATCCGCACCAACCTGCGCCACCTGGCCGCCTTCGCCGACGCGCTCGACTCGCGGCTGCGGCACCGCCTCCAGGTCCGGCTCTACGACGCGTCCCCCTCGATCCAGCTCTACCAGTGGGACGGGCGGGCGCTGATCTCGTTCTTCCCGATCGGCAAGTTGTCGTTCAACGTGCCGCAGCTGGAGGTGGACATGGACAGCCCGTGGGGCGGGTTCGTGCACGCCCGGTTCGAGGAGCTGTGGGAGCACCAACAGGCCACCCTCGACCTCGACCGGTACTGGTCGGTCACGGTCACGCTGCGCCACGACGAGTCGGACGTGGTCGAGGTGCGCGTGCCGTACGTGACGGTGGATGGGCAGCACCACGTCGACTGCCGGGGGTTTCGGGTGACCGGACCACTGACGGTGCGCGCCGTGCTGCCGCCCCGCGCGCCCGGAGCCGCACCCGGGGTGTTCGCGCTGGCCGAGCCCGCCGACGGGGACCGCACCCCGGCCGCCGTGGTGAGACGTCACTTCGACCAGAAGTACGGGCACGGCGACGGCGAGCGGGACATCCGCCGACTGGTGCCGCCTCCCGGCGACGCCCGCACCCCGACGCCCCGCCCCGCGACGGCCGGTGACACGCACGCACGGTGACCCCGCCCGGCCCGGTCGTCCCGGCCCGGGAAACAATGGTGGTCCCACCCGATCACCAGGAGGACCGTCGGCGTGTCATCCGGCACCGCACCGCCGCCCGCGGCGGCGCAGCTGCGCGCCGACTGCGGCCGCTGCTTCGGGCTGTGCTGCGTGGTACCCGCCTTCGCCGTGTCGGCGGACTTCGCCATCGACAAGCCGGCCGGCTCACCCTGCCCCAACCTGCGCCCCGACCACCGCTGCGGCATCCACACCGAGCTGCGGCAACGCGGCTTCCCCGGCTGCACGGTGTTCGACTGCTTCGGCGCCGGGCAGCAGGTCGCCCAGGTGACCTTCGGCGGGCGGGACTGGCGGGACGCGCCGGAGACGCTGCCGGCGATGGCGGAGGCGTTCGCGGTGCTGCGACCGCTGCACGAACTGCTCTGGTACGTCACCGAGGCGCTGGCCCTGCGCCCCCCGGCCGACCTGCGGGACGAGCTGGAACGCGCCCGCGCCGAGACCATGACGCTCACCGGGGGTGACCCGGGGCAGCTTCGCGCGGTGGACGTCGCCGCCCACCGGGACCGGGTCAACCCGCTGCTGTCCCGGGCCAGCGACGCGGCCCGCGCCCCCGGCGGCGCCGACCGGCGGGGCGCGCAGCTGCTCGGGGTGGACCTGCGCCGCGTCGACCTGCGCCGGGCCAACCTGCGCGGGGCGCTGCTCATCGGCGCGGACCTGCGCGGGGCCGACCTGAGCCTGGCCGACGTCACCGGCGCGGATCTGCGCGGGGCCGACCTGCGGGGCGCGGACCTGCGGCGCGCTCTCTTCCTGCACCAGACCCAGGTGGACGCCGCCCGGGGTGACACGCGCACCGCACTGCCGCAGACACTCACCCGCCCGACGCACTGGTCGGCGCTGCCGCTCACCCCGGTCCGCCAGCCGGCCCGGTCCGCCGCGCCCGCCCGCCGGGGCCGCCGCCGCTGATCGTCAGGTTTCGGCCGGGACGACGCCGGGTAGCCAGCGCCGACGCGGACCGGCATCGACGGGGGGCACGGCGTGGGCTACCGAAATCGTCAAGGTGAGCAGCCGGGCGACCCGCAGCACAGCGAGGACGAGGCCGGCCAGGCGCCACTGGTGCAGGTCGAGGCGGACACCGAGGTCCCCGCGCCAGCGGACACCGACGTTCGGCCGGACATCGTGACCGAGCCCGACAACTCGGGTGTCGCCGGCGGCTCGTCCGGCAGCAGCGGCGGCGGGTCGAGCATGCCGGGGCACCCCGACGCGACCCGCTGAGCGACGGTCAGCTCGGCCGCGCCCGGCTCAGCGGCTGGCCAGCGCGGCCCGCGCCTCGGTCATGCCCTTGTTGGCGAGCCCGTCGGCCCGCTCGTTCTCCGGGTGCCCGTTGTGCCCCTTGACCCACAGCCAGGTGACCTCGTGGCGTTCGCAGGCCGCCTCCAGCCGCTGCCACAGGTCGGCGTTCTTCACCGGCTGCTTCGCGGCGGTACGCCAACCGTTGCGTTTCCACGACGCCAACCAACTGGTGATGCCGTTGCGCACGTACGTGCTGTCGGTGTGCAGCTCCACGGTGACCGGCCGGTTCAGGCTCTCCAACGCCTGGATGGCCGCCATCAGCTCCATCCGGTTGTTCGTGGTGGGCGTCGCCTCACCGCCGCACAGCTCACGCTCGTGATCGCCGTAGCGCAGCAGCGCACCCCAACCACCCGGCCCGGGGTTGCCACTGCACGCCCCGTCGGTCCAGATCTGTACGCCCCTGCCGGCTGTCGCGTCCACCATGCCCGGCAACCTACCGGGCGCTGACAGACGACGCCGGTCAGGTCCGGCTCGGCGCTCCACCCGCGTCGGTCTCCGAGCCGAGAGCGTCGCCCACCACGGCGGGCGGGACGGCCGGCGCGGGCCGGGTGGGGCGCAGCCGGTCGCGGAGGCGGTGCGCGGCATCACCGGCGGTCGCGGCGACCATCGGTAGCAGCCGGGTCGAATTCATGATCGCCACCTCCTCGGCCGGGGTGGTGCCGCCGTCGAGGAAGCGCAGCACCCGTTCGGCCGGATTGCGGTCGAAGAGACGGTCGAAGAAGTCGGGACCGCCCACCCCGCCCCGGTCCAGCGCCCGCAACGCGACCGCGTCCATCCAGCGGTGCCGACGCGGATACGCCGGCGCGGGCACCGGCGCCCGTCCCGCGGCGAGGGCACGGGCCACCTGGTCGGCCTGGCGGTACATGGCGGAGAAGGTGAAACCGGTGGACGGGCGGGTCGCGCCACCGGCCGTGCCGAGCCGGACCACGTGGGGGGTGGGCCGGGCCGGGAACGGCGCGTCGGTCATCGGGATCACCCCGTTCTCCACCTCGCGCACCCGCAGGTTGGCCGGATCCAGCCCGAGCAGATCCCGGTAGCCGGCCAGCGCCGCGTCGTACCCGGCGTCGCTGAGCAGGTCCGGCGAGAACTCGGTGTACTCGACCAGGGCGTAACGGTCGCTTACCGGCAGCACGTACCCGAAGGAGACGCCCCGGGGCGGCTGCGGGGTACGGAAATCCATCAGCACCGCACGCGCCGGGTCGAACACCGGCCGGTCGGCCTCCAACCACCACCCGCGGAAGTGCTGCAACCAGGTCGTTCGCCCCGCCCGCGCCGGCGGGCGGGGGCGGGAGTCGAGCACCCAACGGGCCCGTACGGTGCGCCCGTCGCCGGTGCCCACCAGCACCCGGGCGCCATCGTCGCGCACCGTGTCGGCGGGCGCGACGATCCGGGTGGCGTTCAGCCGGCGCTCGGCCTCGGCAGCCCGGTCGTAGACCGGGCCGGAGCGGAGCATGGCGTACCGCAGCGGGGTGAGGTCCAGGACGCGACGTCGCGCCGCCGTCGCCACCTCGACCTGCTGCCAGCTCGCGCTGAGCAGCGGGTCCAGGTCGGTGTCCGGGTGGCCCCAGAACGCCCAGGTGCGGTCCTGACCGCGTCGGCGCACCGGGTCGAGGATCGCGATGCGCAGATCCCGCACGCCGTGCCGGTCCAGGGCGGCGAGCAGCAACGAGGCCGCGCCACCGCCACCGAGCAGCGCGAGGTCGACGTCGAGCGGGGCGGAATCGGTCACCCGCACCACGCTGCCACACCGTCGCGCCCGGTCGCGCGTCGCCCGACGAGCCCCTCATCACGACGAATACCTCGCCATCGGCCCAGCGGCGACAGCCCGCAGCTCTCCCCGCCTTCGGGTGGACACGTGACGGCAACGAGGATTTCTCATTTTCACCTGATCGAGGACCCAACCCACCTAGTGTTGGGCACACCGGTGCTAGTCACGGAGTTGGCCACCCGAACGACGTCCCACGCAGTCAGCGGACGAAAAGTGAGGGAAGACGCGTATGAAGGTCTCAACAGCACTCTGCTCGGCGGCGCTCGGCGTCGGCCTCGGCACGCTCCTGCTGCCAGGCGCCGCACTGGCCGACACCACGGTGTCACCGGCCACCACCCCGGTCGGTGGGACCGTCGTGCTCACCGCGACGACCTGCAACCCGAAGTCGGGTGACGCCATCTTCCGGGTCACCGGGCCCAACCGCGACCAGAACGTCCGATCCACCACGGCCGCCGCCGGCGGCGGACTCAGCGCCGAACTCTTCACCGCCGGGTTCACCCTGGGCACGTACACGGTGACGGCGACCTGCGGCGACGGCAGCTCGGCCGGCACCGCCACATTCGCCGTCACCCCGATCGGCGGCGCACCGGCCGGCTCCGGTGGCGACAACCGTGACTCCGGCGCTCTCGCCGCCGGCGGCACGCTGCTCGGCACCGCCCTCGCCGGCGCGGTGATCCTGATCCGCCGGCGTCGACCGGTGTCCACTGTCGCCTGATCGGCGGCCGTTCCATCCCTGAGACGGGTGCCCGCGCCGGTGACACCGGTGCGGGCACCCCGACGAACCCGTACGGAGGTGCCCGAATGTGGTCGCGGCGGACCCTCCCGGCCGTGGTCGCCCTGCTCGGCGTGACCGGGCTCGGGCTGATCACCGTCGGCCTCGGCGCGGACCCGACGCGGCCACCACGACCGTCGGTCGACGCGCCGACCCGCACCCACCCCGCACCCGACCTGGCGCCGCTGCCGCACGCCGCGCCGGTGCGGGTGCAGATCCCCGCCATCGACGTGCGCGCCGACATCGTTCCGGTGGGCGCGGACCCCGCCGGGGTGCTGGAGGTGCCGCCACTGGACCGGCCCACCCTCGCCGGCTGGTACCGGCACGGGGTCAGCCCCGGCGAGACCGGCAACGCCGTCCTGGTGGGACACGTCGACTCGCCCTCCGGGCCGGCGGTCTTCTTCGACCTCGGTCGGCTCCGCGCCGGGCAGCAGGTCCAGGTCACCCGCGCCGACGCCCGGGTCGCCACGTTCACCGTGGACGACGTCCGCGCGTACCCCAAGGAACACTTCCCCACCGCACTGGTCTACGGCCCCGCGGACACCGCCGGGTTGCGCCTGATCACCTGCGGCGGCCGATTCGACGCCGCGACCGGCAACTACGTCGACAACGTCGTCGTCTTCGCCACCCGCACCGCCTGAGCCGGGCCGCACGCCTGAGCGGTACCGCCCGCACGCCTGTGTCACCGCCCCGCTGTCGGGAGCCGGACGCCGCTCGGCAGAATGCGGTGGCACCATCCCCTGATCGAGGTGGTGCGCCGGCGACGGGGAGGCACGCGGTGGATCAGCCAGCGGTACGGGACCGGGCCGGTCGAGGGGTACGCGCCCTGGCCCGCCGACTGCTCGGACGGGTCGAGGCCGACTCCCCCACCCCGCGCCGGTCCAACCCGGACGCCGTGGTCGACTGCGCCGTCTACGTCAACGGCCGCCGGGAGCCCGGTCAACGCCACTACGCCGACGCGTACGCCCGGGCTCGGCACGGCCGCGACGCGTTCGTGTGGCTGGGCCTGCACGATCCGGGCCCGGCCGTGCTCGCCGCGGTCGGCCAGACCTTCGGCCTCGACGAGCTGACCGTCGAACAGGCGCTCGCCGACGGGCACCGGCCCACCGTGCAGCGGCACGGGCCGGTCACGCTGCTGGTGTTGCGCACCGCCGGGTACGTGGAGCACGACGAGCTGACCGACACCTCCGAGGTGATCGACACCGGGGACGTCATGGTGCTGCTCGGCGACCGGTTCGCCATCACCGTGCGGCACGGCGCCGCCGGGGCGTTGCGCAGCGTCCGCGCCGACATCGAGCGCCGCCCCGCGCTGCTGGCCGCCGGACCGTGGGCGGTGGCGTACGCGGTCTGCGCCCGCATGGTCGACAGCTACCTGGAGGTGGCCGGGCACGTGGAACGGGACCTGGAACGGGTCGAGGAGGCGGTCTTCGCCCGCGACCGCACCGCCGACATCCAGCACATCTACCAGCTCAAACGGGAGGTGGTGGAGTTCAAGCGGGCGGTCCTGCCGTTGCAGGCGCCGATGCGTACGCTGCTCGAACCCGACGGCCCGCCCCGCGCCCTGCACCGCTGGTTCGTCGACGTCGACGGCCGGTTGAGCCGGGCGGTGGATCGGGTGGCCGCGTACGACGACCTGCTCACCTCGATCGTCCAGTCGCGGCTGGCGCAACTCGCCGTGGAGCAGAACAACGACATGCGCAAGATCGCCGCCTGGGCGGCCATCGCGGCCACCCAGACCGGCATCGCCGGCATCTACGGCATGAACTTCGACCACATGCCCGAGCTGGCCTGGCGCTACGGCTACGCCGGGGCCCTGGCCCTGATGGCGGCGGCAGCCCTGTTCCTGTACCGCCTGTTCCGCCGCTCGGGCTGGCTCTGACGTGGGCAAGAGTGCGGGACGCCGGCGGGCGAAGGCGACGACGGGGCAGGTCTGCCCGTGCGGCTCCGGCCGGGCGTACGCGGACTGCTGCGCCCCGGCGCACGGCGGCGACGCACCGACGACGGCCGAGGCGTTGATGCGCTCCCGGTTCAGCGCCTTCGCCCTCGGCGACACCGGCTACCTGCTGCGCAGTTGGCACTCGTCGACCCGGCCCACCTCGCTGGAGCTCGACCCGGGGCAGCGATGGACCCGGCTGGAGATCGTCGAGACCGAGCGGGGTGGCCTGCTCGACACCGCCGGCACGGTGACGTTCCACGCCCACTACCGGGACGCGGGCCGGCCCGGCACGATGACCGAACGGAGCCGGTTCGTTCGCGAGGACGGCCGGTGGGTCTACCTCGACGGTGAGCAGCCCTGACGTTTGCGGCTTCGGCGCTGCCGGCGCGTCGAGGGCCGGCCCGACCTTCCCCCGGGAGAAGCTGCTCGAAACGGATGGAGACCGCCGATGACCATGACGTTCATCAACCTGCCGGTGCGCGACCTGAACACCGCCATCGAGTTCTACCGGGCGCTCGGTTTCACCAGCGACCAGGCCGACCCGGACGGCGACAGCATGGTGCTCACCGTCTCCGACAGCACCCGACTGGTGCTGCACCTCCGCTCGGGCTTCGAGCGGTTCACCGGCGTCGCCACCACGGACACGGCGACCAGCCGGGAGGTCATCGTCGGGCTGTCGGCGCAGAGCCGGCGGCAGGTCGACGAGCTGGTCGACCAGGCGGCGGTCGCCGGTGGCGAGTCGCTCGGGCCGGGGACGGCCAATGGGCCGATGTACATGCGCGGCTTCCGGGACCTCGACGGCCACCAGTGGTCGTTCATCCACCTGGCCGGCTGACCGGGCCGTCCGGCGGCGGCCTCTACCGGCCGCCGCCGGACCGCGTCAGTCCCGGCCGGGCACGGCAGCCGCGACGACGCCGGTGGGCACGACCGTCCGGCGCGGGCGGCGGGTCAGCAGCACCAGCGCCACCACGAGGTACGCCCCGGCGGTCAGCGCGAACGCCACCGCGTTGCCGGCCAACGTGGCGAGCAGGCCGTAACCGGCGTACGTCGCGACGATCAGCACGTCGGTGGCCATCCCGGCCAGGGATGTGACGGTGGCGCGGCTGGTCCCGGTGATTTGGGCCTGCAGCCGCGCGTCGGCCAGCACGGTGGCCAACTGCGCGGCACCGAACGCCACCGCGAGCAGCACGAACCCGGCCGGGTGCCGGAGCAGGGCACCCCCGGCCAGCGTGACGCCGACCAGGCCCAGCAGTGCCGCGTACCCTCGGCGGCCCAGCCGCTCCCCCGTCGGGGCGAGCAGCCCGCCCACGGTCACCCCGGCCCAGAGCGGCAGGAGCAGCAGGGGTACGGCCT
>NZ_JBFAOI010000027.1:0-36225 GCF_040675155.1 Micromonospora sp. NPDC049645 | reverse complement strand
AACCCCTGGGGGGGTCCGCTGTGTGGGCCCCCCGCTATTGCGCGGTGGGGGCCGGCCGGTGCTGCGCCTGGGGGGGCGGCCCGGGCGGGGGGGCCCGAACCCCGCCCCCCCCCCCCCCCCGACGTGTCACCTCGTCGTGTTTCAGTGGCGGAGCGATCGCCAGAAGTCGTACGAGTGATCGGCCGCGAAGTCCGTCGTGCCCGACCCGCCACCATCGGCGAACACCCGCACGTACGGGGCGTCGGGGCGCAGCCGAGGCCAGCCCGCTCGACCCGTCCGGGCGAAGTCGGTCCACGTCTGGACCATCGCGTCGGAGAGCCGCCGCTGGTTCGGCGTGAGCGCCTCGGCGTAGTCGACCGCGAACAGGTACGGCAGCTCCGCGGAGTGGTACGCGCCGGGGGTGAACGTCGGTTCCGGTCCCGCCGTGAAGAACGGCGCGTCCTCGTCGGCGAACTCGTACGCGAAGGTCGGCACCCGTCGCGCGAAGGCCAACGCGGCGGAGTAGATCGGCTCTGCGTAGTCGTGATCGGTCAGCACCGCGCCCAACGTCACGCTGGCCGGATGCGCCGTGTCGCGCGGATAGCGGGCCAGCACCTTCTCCGCGTGGTCACCGAACATGGCCTGGACCTGGTCGCGGTACTGGTCGTCGGTGAGCGGGCCGACCCCGACCCGCTCCATCCCCCACACCAGGAGCCGGGACTCGTCCCGGTTCATCCCGGTCAGCACCGGCACCCGATGCAGCCGCCCGGTGGCCAGCGCTTCGGCCGGATCCACCGGCAAGGTGTGGCCGTCGACGACCGGGCCGAGGTCGACACCCGCCCCGGGATACCCGGCCGTCTCGACGAGCCGGGCGGGGTCGCTCGCGCGCAGGCAGGCGGCGACCACCGCAGTGTCGGTGCAGCCGATCCGGCGGGCGAACTCCTGCGCCGCCTCGACCGCCGCAGCCCGGGTCTGCACCGGGTTGGCGCACGAATTGCTCTGCATGATCGCCCGGTGGAACAGGCCGGCGGAGCCCGGCGCGGCGAGCTGCGCGCAGACACTGGTCGCCCCGGCCGACTGGCCGAACAGGGTGACGTTTCCCGGGTCACCGCCGAACGCCGCCGCGTTGCGCCGTACCCAGCGCAGCGCGGCCTGCTGATCCTGCAACCCGAAGTTACCGATGCCCCCGTCCCGACCGGCAAGCGCCGGGTGCGCCAGGAAGCCGAGCGCGCCGAGCCGGTAGTTCACCGTCACGACGACGACGTCACCACCGGCGGCCAGCCGCTGCCCGCCGTACGCGTCGCCGCTGCCGAACCGGAAGTCGCCGCCGTGCAGCCACACCAGCACCGGTCGAGGCGTCCGTGCGACGGAACGCGGGGTGGTGACGTTCAGGTAGAGGCAGTCCTCGGACTCCGACGGACGGTCCATGGGTAGCCCCTGAAGTTGGGCGCAGGCGGCACCGGGCCGGGTCGCGTCGCGTACCCCGGTCCACGGCCGACCTGGCTGCGGCGGCGCCCAACGCTGCGCGCCCACCGGCGGGGTCGCGTACGGGATGCCCTGGAACGACCGGTGGTCCGCCGCGACGGTCCCCCGCACCGCGCCCTGCTCGGTCCGCACCACGGCCGCGCCCGGTCGGTCGGACGCCCCGGCGGCCGGACCGATGGCCAGCACCGGCGCGAGAAGCGCGGTGACACCCGCCGCGACCACCCACCGGGGGTACCGGACGTTGGTCATGACTGTCCCCTTTCGTCGAGTCCGGTACGGCGTACGCACCGGGCTTCGCCGAGCATGTCGGCCTGGCAAACACCCGACCAGGGAGCTCTAGTGCACCCCGTCGACGGGGGCGCGACCGTTGGACGGCGCGCCGGCCGGCGCTCTAGTGCGCTACGGTCACCGGAAATCGGCGGGAGGCGACCGTGGCGGAGATCGACGAGTCCACTCCCCCTTACCTGCGCATCGTCGGGGAGCTGCGACGGCGCATCACGACGGGCGAGTTGGGCCCCGGCGACCGGGTGCCGTCCACCCGGCAGATCGTCCGCGAGTGGGGGGTCGCGATGGCGACCGCCAGTCGGGCGCTCACCGCGCTTCGCCAGGAGGACCTGGTCCGGGCGGTGCCGGGGGTGGGCATGGTGGTGATCGGCGCGGAGCCGACCGTGCCGGGTCGGAGCACACCGGCCGGCGGCCGACGCCTGCCCGCCCAGGGGCTGACCCGCGACCGGGTGGTGCGGACCGCCACGAAGATCGCCGATGCCGAGGGGTTGCCGGCGTTGAGCATGCGGCGCATCGCGACCGAGCTGGACGTTCCCACCATGTCGCTGTACCGGCAGGTTCGGGGCAAGGACCAGCTTCTCGTGCTGATGGCGGACGCGGCCTTCGCCGCGCATCGACTGCCGCGCACGTTCCCGCCCGGTTGGCGAGCCCAACTGGAGTTACTCAGCCGACTTCAGTGGTCGATCTATCGGCGGCATCCCTGGCTGGCCCAGGTCGTCTCGCTGACCCGCCCGCTGATGGCACCGCACGCCGTGGCGCACACCGAGCGGGCGCTGCGCGCGCTCGCCGGGCGCGGCCTGGACCGGCACACGCAGCTTCATCTGGTGGCCGCCCTGGCCAACCACGTTCGTGGCACCGCCATCAACCTGGAGCGGGAGGCCGAGGCGGAGCAGGACACCGGCCTGACCGACGACGAGTGGATGGCGGCCCAGGCCGACGTGTTCGGTGGACTGCTCGCGGCGGGCGAGTTTCCGCATCTGGCCCGACTCAGTCGGACGGCGGTCGACCTCAACGTCGACAGCCTCTTCGAGTTCGGTCTGCACCGACTGCTCGACGGGGTGGCGGCGCTGCTCGAACGCTGACCGCGTGGATGGCCCGCTCGGCTGCGGCGCCCAGACGTGGCGCCGGCGACCTCCGACGCGAAAACGCCCGGTCGATCCTCGCGGATCGACCGGGCGTTTCTGCACTACGGAGCGGTGGCGGAGGGATTTGAACCCTCGGAGGGCGTTAACCCTCACACGCTTTCGAGGCGTGCTCCTTAGGCCGCTCGGACACGCCACCGCCGACGAGGGTACAGGACCGCCGGTTCGGACTCCGAACCGGTATCGCCCGGGCCGGCCTGGCAGGATCTTTGCCATGAGTACGCACATCGGCGCGAAGCCGGGCGAGATCGCCGAGCGGGTCCTGATGCCGGGCGACCCCCTGCGGGCCAAGTGGATCGCGGAAACCTACCTCGAGGGCGCCACCTGCTACTCGACGGTTCGCGGCATGCTGGGCTTCACCGGCCGCTGGAACGGCGTCGAGGTTTCCGTCCAGGGCTCCGGCATGGGCATGCCGTCGGCCTCCATCTACGCCCACGAGCTGATCAACGAGTACGGCGTGAAGACGCTGATCCGGGTCGGCTCCTGTGGCGCTCTCAGCACCGACCTGCAACTGCGGGACGTGGTGGCGGCGATCGGGTCGTCCACCGACTCGAACATGAACCGGGTGCGTTTCGACGGGCTGATCGACTACGCCCCGGTGGCCGACTTCGGGCTGCTGCGTACCTCGGTCGAGGTGGCCGAGCGGCGCGGCATCAGCATGCACGTCGGGCCGATCCTGGCGGCGGACGCCTTCTACACCGACCGGCCGGACCTCTACGACACCCTCGCCGACTACGGGGTGCTGGCGGTGGAGATGGAGTCGGCGGCGCTCTACACGATCGCCGCGCGGTTCAAGGCCCGCGCGCTGACCCTGCTGACCGTCAGCGACCACATCAAGACCGGCGAGAAGACCACCTCGGAGGAGCGCGAGCAGACCTTCAGCCAGATGGTCGAGATCGCCCTCGACACGATCATCGCCTGATCCGTCCGGCGGGGCGGTGTCACTGCCGAGAGCGGTATGACACACAGGCATAAATATGCCCCTGTGTCATACCGCTCTTCCGCATCACGCCGACCCGCGCCACCCCGGCCCGACCCGCACCACCCCGGCGCGGGCCGCCGCCTCGGTCAGACGGCGGCCAGCGCCTCGGTCGGCGCGAGGCGGGCGGCACGCACCGCCGGGTAGAGCCCGGCGAAGCCGCCGATGACCAGGGTCGCGGCCACACCGCCGAGCATCGCCCAGGCCGGCACCACGGTCGGCCAGTGCTGCGACAGTGCGTAGCCCGAGGTGACCAGGATGCCCAGCACCACTCCGCCGATCCCGCCGAGCGCGGAGAGCAGCAGCGACTCGGCGAGGAACTGGGTCCGGACCTGACCGCGGGTGGCGCCGAGTGACCGGCGCAGGCCGATCTCGGCCCGGCGTTCCAGCACCGAGATCACCATGGTGTTCGCCACCCCGACCCCGCCGACCAGCAGGGCGACCGCGCCCAGGCCCAGCAGCAGTCCGGTGAACGCGTCATCGGTCGCCTCGGCGGCAGCCAGCGCGTCCGAGGGCCGGGACACCTCGACCTCGTTCGGCGCCTCCGGGTTGGTGGTCGCGCCGAGCACCGATCGGACCGCCTCTACCTGCGACTCCCGCGCCCGGGTGTAGACGGTGGTCGGGTGCCCGTCGAAGCCCAGGTACTCGGCCGCCGCCGGCCAGCCGATCAACGCCGAGGTGTCCAGTTCCGGGGCGAGTGGTGCGGCGGCGAGGGTGCCGACCACGGTGAACGGCCGCCCGCCCAGCCACACCTGCACCTGCGGGTCCGCCGTGGTGATCCCGAGCCGCTGCGCCGCGGTGGTGCCCAGCACGACCGCCGGGTAGCGGGCGGTCGCCTCGTTCAGCCAGGTGCCGGTGGCCATCTCGGCCCCGACGGTGCCGAGCAGGTCCAGCCGGGCCGCCCGGGTGGCGATGCCACCGGTCTCGGCCGCCGGGATCCGGTCCGAGCGGTACACCTTGGCGTCGGCGACCTGCCCGGTCGCGGACACCGCGGTCACCGGGCCGATCCGCCCGATCATGGCGATCGACTCCTCGGGCAGTTGCGCGTCCGCGCCGAACAGGGTGTTACCGGGCTCAACGGTGAGCAGGTTGGTGCCGAGCGCGTCGAGTGCCCGGTCCAGCTCGGCCCGGGACGACGAGGAGATGCCGACCACCGCGATCATCGCGGCGATGCCGATCGCGATGCCCAACGCGGAGAGGAACGCTCGCAGCGGACGGGTCCGCAACCCCACCCCGCCGACGCGCAGGACGTCCGCCGGTCCCAGCCGGGCCGGGGTGAGCGCGGCCATCAGCGGACCCCGGCCGACGTACGGGCCGAGTCGTGCCGCACCGCGCCGTCGTGCATCCGCACCTGCCGGGGCAGGCTTTCCGCGATCTCCCGGTCATGGGTGATCACCACGATGGTGGTACCTGCTCGGTGCAGATCGTGCAGCAGCTCCAACACCCCGGCACCGGAGTGGGAGTCCAGGTTGCCGGTCGGCTCGTCGGCGAGCAGCACCGCCGGCTCACCGACCACCGCACGGGCCACCGCCACCCGCTGCCGTTCCCCGCCGGACAGCTCGTGCGGTCGGTGTCGCAACCGGTGGCCCAGGCCAACCCGGACCAACGCGGCCTCCGCACGGTCCCGCCGCCGCCTCAGGGGTACGCCGGAGTAGAGCAACCCGTCGGCCACGTTGTCCACGACCGGGACGCCGGGAGCGAGGTGGAACTGCTGGAAGACGAAACCGATCCGGGTGGCCCGCAGCGCGGACAGCTCCCGGTCGGTCAGCTTCGCCGCGTCGTACCCGTCGATGAGCACACTGCCCGACGACGGCCGGTCCAGGGTGCCGATCAGGTGCAGCATGGTCGACTTACCTGACCCGGACGGGCCGACGATCGCCACCAACTCGCCGTGGCCGATCCGCAGCGACACGTCATCCACGGCGACGACGCCCCCGGCGTACCGCTTGCTGACCCGGTCGAGCACGATCACCTCGCCGCTCACGTCGGCACCACCACCGTCGTGCCCTCGGTGATGCCCGCACCGGTGACCTCCACCCGGCCGCCGGCGAACAGCCCGGTGGTCACCGCGAGGACCCGGCTCGTGCCGCCCTCGGCGACCTGGACGCCGTAGCCGCCCTCGGCGAGCGCCAACAGCGCCGCCACCGGCACGGTGAGCACGTCGCGGCGCTCCGAGACGGTGAACGTGACATCCACGCTGGCCTGGTCGAAACCGGTGAGGGCCTTGGGGTCGGTCACCGCGACGGTCACCTCGATCTTCGTCTCGGCGTCGCCGGACTGCCCGTTGGCACCGGCCGCGCCGGCCTGGATGACCGTTTCGACAGTGCTGATCGTGCCCGGCACGGCTCGACCGTCCGGCAGCCGGACGCTGACCTTCGCGTCGCGCTTGGCCAACCGCTGGTCGTCCACGTCCAGTTCGACGGTGACCACCCGGCTGGTGCCGGTGTAGGTCAGCACCGCCTGGCCGGGCTGGGTGAGGCCGCCGAGGTCGGCCTGGTGGCTCTCCACCCGGACCTCCCGGTCGGCGTAGACGACCCGCCCCGGCTCGACCCGACCGGTTTCGGTCAACCCCAGGTCCTCCTGCCACTCCCGGACGGCGTCCGCGGTGGCACCGGTGTACTCGTCGTCGACCGTGAAGCCGGTGTAGCCCAGCGCGTCGAGGTTCCGCTCGAACTGGGTGACGTCGGCGCCCTGCACCCCGGGGGCGAGGGTCCGGTACGCGGGCAGCCCGCCGTAGAGGAGCACCACTTCCTCGTTGTCGATCAGGTAGAGCGGCTTGCCCCGCCGCACCGTCGACCCGGTCGCGGCCAGCGCGGTGACGGTCCCGTTGAGCTTCGCCGTGGCGGTACGCGTCGTGCCGTACCCCAGCTCACCGTCGGCGGTCTCCGAGTCGGCGAGGGTCTGCCGGGTGACCGTGGCGGTGGCGGGTGCCGCGCCGCCGGCCTGGGCGCGGCCACCGTCGGCGCCGCCGCCGAAGCCCACCGCGGCGACCACGCCCAGGGCGGCGACCAGCAGGACGACGCCGCCGGCGACGGCGGCGCGCAGCCGTGAGCGTCGGATGGCGCCGGTCACCGGCCACCCCCGAACTGCGGCGCGTGCTGCCGGCACTTTTCCAGCGCTGCCTTCATGGCCGGGTCGCCGATGTTGATGGCGTTGTCTCCCGCCCCGATCCGGACCCGCCCGTCGGCGTCCGGGTCCGGGAAGGCCGGCACCCCGTTCTCCCGCATGCACTTGGCCAATGTGCGCATCTGCTCGGCCTGCTCGGGGTTGAGCTGCGGTCCCTGCCCGCCGTTGGGCAGCTTGTCCTGGCACTTCTCCATGGCCGCCTGGACCTTCTGCTGGTCCACGTCCGCGCCGAACCGGAAGCCGGGACGGCCGCCCGCCTCCGGGTCGGGCAGGTCCACCCCGTTCTCCCGCATGCACCGGGCGAAGGCGAGTTGCCGGTCCGAGTCGCTGACCGGCGCGCCGGTCGCCGTGGTGTCGGCCTTCGTCCCACCGGCGGTCGCGACCCCGCCGCCGTCGTCGCCTCCCGCGCCGCACCCGGCCAGCGCCAGGGCGAGCAGGACGGGGATCGCGAGCATCTGTCGTCGCATCTGTCCGCTTCCGCTCAGGTCCGGCGCGGTTCGCCGAACGTGGCATCCAGTGCACGGCAGCGGGCGTATCCCCGGCGTTACCGTCGGCGGTTATGCCGCCGTTACCGCACCCCGAGCACCATGGAGGGGTGAGGGTGCTGGTGGTCGAGGACGAGAACGTGCTGGCGGACGCCATCGCCGAGTGGCTGCGTCGGGAGTCGTTCGCGGTCGACGTGGCGTACGACGGGGACGCCGCGTTGGAACGGCTCGGCGTCAACGAGTACGCCGTGGTGGTCCTGGACCGGGATCTGCCGGTGGTGCACGGCGACGACGTGTGCCGGGCGATCGTGGACGCGGGTGGGGAGACCCGGGTGCTGATGTTGACCGCGTCGGCGGCGGTCCGGGAGCGGGTGGCCGGGTTGGCGCTCGGCGCCGACGACTACCTGACCAAGCCGTTCGCCCTGGTGGAGCTGTCGGCCCGGGTGCACGCGCTGACCCGCCGGTCCCGTCCGGCGGCCCCGCCGACGCTGCGTCGCGCCGGCATCCAGCTCGACCCGGCCCGACACGAGGTACGCCGCGACGATCGGCATGTGGCGCTGTCCCGCAAGGAGTTCGCGGTGCTGGCCGAGCTGCTGCGCGCCGACGGGGCGGTGGTTTCCGCCGAGGACCTGCTGGAACGCGCCTGGGACGAGCACATCGACCCGTTCACCAACGTGGTCCGGGTGACCGTCATGAAGCTGCGCCGCAAACTCGGCGACCCGCCGGTGATCGAGACGGTTCCCGGGGCGGGGTACCAGATCCGATGAAACGGCTGACGATCCGCGCCCGGCTCACCCTCATCTACGGGGGGCTCTTCCTGTTGGCCGGTGTGGTCCTGCTCGCCGTCACGTACGTGCTGGTGGATCAGCGGATGCCGCAGCCGTTCGGGGTGAGCCTCCGCGACCTGCCGAAGACCACACCCACGACGCCCGCTGGGCAGAACATCGACAACTTGCGCGCCCTGGTGCAGGAGGTGCAGGACCAAGCGAAACGCGACGCCTTGGAGTCGCTGCTCACCCAGGGCGGCATCGCGTTGATCGTGGTGTCGACGGTGGCGATCGCGTTCGGCTGGTTGCTCGCCGGCCGGGCGTTGCAGCCACTGCACCAGATCACCGGCACCGCCCGGCGGATCGCCGGCGCGGACACCGCCGGCCGTGGTCTGCACGAGCGGATCGCGCTCACCGGCCCTCCGGATGAGGTACGGGAACTCGCCGACACGTTCGACGAGATGCTGGAGCGGCTGGACCGCTCCTTCGACGGGCAGCGCCGGTTCGTGGCGAACGCCTCGCACGAGCTGCGTACCCCGTTGGCGCTCAACCGCGCCCTGGTGGAGCTGGCGGTCACCCGCCCGGATGCCTCGGCCGAGACCCGGCGACTGGGCGAGTCGCTGCTGGCGGTCAACGAACGCCACGAGCGGCTGATCGACGGGCTGCTGACCCTGGCCGACTCGGAGAACGAGCTGACCGAGCGTACGCCGGTCGACCTGGCCGAGGTCTGCGCGCACACCACTGATCAGGCCGGCAGGCAGGCACCCGGCGTGCCGGTTCGGCGGGTCCTGGCTCCGGCGCCGACCAACGGCGACCCGGTGCTGTTGGAGCGACTCACGTTCAACCTGGTGGAGAACGCGCTGCGGCACAACCTGCCGGCGGACGGCTGGGTGGAGGTACGCACCGGGTTGGTCGACGGTCGGCCCACCCTCACGGTGACCAACACCGGCCCGGTCATTCCCGGCTACGACGTGGAGACGATGTTCCAGCCGTTCCGTCGGCTGTCGCGGGAGCGGGTGGTCGGCGCGCGGGGCTTCGGGCTGGGGTTGTCCATCGTCCGCGCGGTGGCCCGGGCCCACGGCGGCACCGCCGAGGCGCAGCCCCGTCCGGCCGGCGGTCTGATCGTCACGGTCACCCTGCCGCCGGCCTGACCGGCGACCCGGCGGCCGGGGTCAGCGGAAGAACGCGCGCAGGACGGTGGCGGTCTCGGCCTCCAGCACCCCGCCGTAGACCTCGGGGCGGTGGTTGAGCCGACGGTCCCGCAGCACGTCCCAGAGTGACCCGGCCGCACCGGTCTTGGGCTCCCACGCGCCGAACACGACGGTGGAGACCCGGGCCAGCACCAGCGCCCCGGCGCACATGGTGCACGGTTCGAGGGTGACCACCAGGGTGCAGCCGTCCAGTCGCCACCGGCCGGTGCGCTCGGCGGCGCGGCGCAGGGCCAGCACCTCGGCGTGGGCGGTGGGGTCGCCGGTCAGCTCCCGCTCGTTGCGTCCGGTGGCCAGCTCGGTGCCGTCCGGGGCGTAGAGCACCGCCCCCACCGGCACGTCGTCGACGTCGGTGCTGACCGTGTCGCCGACCGGCGGACCGGCGACGGCGACCTCCAGGGCGCGGCGCATCCACAGCTCGTGCCGCTGCCGTCGGCCCACCTCGCCCGGGTCGGCGAGGCCCTCGTGGGCACCGGGTCCGGCGCGGCCCACCGCACCGGGGGTCGGCTGGCCCGGCCGGATCGACTCCAGAGACGGATCGGTGGCGTCGGCCGGCTCAGACCTCACGCAGCTCCTCGACCTCGTCGGCGCAACCGAGCACCTGACAGATCTCGGCCGTGACGTCCGCCGGCATCATTCCCTCGTGGGTGCAGAGGGTCAGCAGCCTCTGCGCGGAGATGCCCAGGTTGGCCAGCAGGTCGGCGTCACCGACCGGGTCGGCCTCCGGGTCGACGACGGGCTGCTCGCTCTCGTCGTCCCCGGTGCTCACCGGGCGCGGCTCGTCGTCACCGTCGAGCCCGGTGACCGACGTCTTCAGGTCACCGACCAGCAGCGACCCCAGCTGCGACTCCTCGGCGTAGGCCGAGTCGGAACCGAACACCCGCAGGTCCTCGCCCTCGTCGAGGCGCAGGATCACCAGGTACGCGTCGTCGGCCTCGACGAAGAGCAGCGACACGTCGGCCTCCTGGTCGACGTCACGCAGCCGGTCAGCGACCTCGTCGATGTCGGTGGCGCCACGCAGGCTGACCTCGGCGGCGGTCCAGCCACTGTCGTCACGCACCACGGCCGCAGCGAAGTACGACACGGTCCCCCCAATAGCCCCTCGACACAGCGTCGACTCGTTACGCGTGCACGTTAGCCGGTCGGGTCGGCGGGCGACCCGTCAACGCCCCGAAGGGCGGGTCATTCCTGACAAAGTCGGATCAGCCAGCGACTCGACGGCGGGTGGCGATGAGCTGGCGCAGACGCTCGGTGCGCTGCCGCTGCGGTCGGCTGCGCTGGCGGACCGCTCGAGCGCCCGCCAACTCGGCCAGCAACTGCAGGCGGCGGCGGCTGCGATCGGGATCCTGCCGCGGAGTGGTCCAGGCCATAGTCCCGAGCGTGCCGAGTCTCGGCGGCCACGTCAAGACGGCGTTCGCTACGCAGCCAACCGGGCACAGGGCGCAGTCACCGACGGCCGTTTCGGGGCCGGTCCGTGCAGGTCACCACAGCGGCCAGTCACCACTGGTGGCCCAGCGGACCGCCACCACGGCGGCGGCGATGCTCCAACCACCCGCCGTGACGATGGCGACCCCGGTGGCCACCCCCCGGTCGCCGTGCCGGACCAGCACCAGGGCGGTGACCCAGGCCAGCAGGCCGGCGATCACCGTCCACCACGCGTAGCTGGCCACGTCGGTGCCGAGTAGGCCGAACAGCAGCAACCACCCGGCTGCCGCGCCGCCGCCGGTGGCGACACCACCGCCGGTGATCGGGTGCGGTTCGCGGTAGGTGGGCCGGGCCGGTGGCCCGGAGGGAAAGAGACCCGAGGGGGTACGCGGAATCGGGCGGGCGGAACCGAAATCCGGGCCGGGATCGGGTCGGGCAATGGTCACCGTCGCCGCCTCTCCTCACGCGTGCCGCTCGTGCCCACGGTACCGGTTCTGCCAGGATGACCGGATGTCCTCGCCGACGATCAGCCGCCGCGCTCGTCCGGCGTACCCGATTCTGCTGCTGCTCGCCCCGGTGCTCGCCGCCGGCTGCGCGACCACCCGGCCGGGGGTGCCACCTGACGGCGCCGCGCCGACGCCCCCGGCGGTCTGGGCGACCGCCGACCAGCCGGCGTCGCAGTCGCCCGCGCCGACGGCGACCGAGCCGAGCCGCCCGGCGCCGTCGTCGGCCAGGCCGTCGGCGACGGCGCCCCGCACCGGGCTGCGGCATGTCTTTCCGGTACGCGCCGACAACGTCGACTACCACCCGACGCACGGGGCGTACCCGGCGACGGACCTGTTCGCCGACTGCGGTGAGCCGTTCGTGGCGGTGACCGACGGGACGGTGCTGGAGGTCAGCCGGGTCGACCGGTACTCCAAACGGGGGCCACAGGGCCCGGACAACGGCGGGTTGTCCGTCGCCCTGCTCGGCGACGACGGGGTGCGCTACTACGGCTCGCACCTGAGCGTCGTGGCAAGCGGCGTCGATGCCGGGGTGCGGGTCCGCGCCGGGCAGCAGCTCGGCAAGGTGGGCCGCACCGGCAACGCGAACAACGTCTGCCATGTGCACTTCGGCATCTCACCAGCCTGCACGGGCAAGGACGGCTGGTGGATCCGGCGCGGGGTGCTCTGGCCGGCGCGTTACCTGGATTCCTGGCGGCGCGGCGGCAACCGGGAGCCGGCCGCCGAGGTGACCGCGTGGCAACGCCGGCACGGCTGCCCGAAGGCGCCCTGACATGGCCCGCGCGAGAGATCCCATCGCCGACCTGCGCCGGATCGCGTTCCTGTTGGAACGGGCCAACGAGGCCACCTACCGGGTACGGGCGTTCCGGTCGGCGGCGAAGGCACTGGCTGGCCTGCCCACGACCGAGCTGACCGAACGGGCCGGCAACGGCACGCTCACCGAGTTGGCCGGGGTCGGTGACGTCACGGCCCGCTGTGTGGCCGAGTCGCTCGCCGGTGAGGAGCCGGTCTACCTCCGCCGACTGCTGGCGACCGAGGGCAGCGATCTGGACGCCGAGGCCACGGCGCTACGCGCCGCCCTGCGCGGCGACTGTCACACCCACTCGGACTGGTCCGACGGCGGCTCGCCGATCGAGGAGATGGCGCTGGCGGCGGTGGAGTTGGGCCACGAGTATCTGGTGCTGACCGACCATTCGCCCCGGCTGACGGTGGCCCGGGGGCTGACCGCTGCCCGGCTGCGCCGGCAACTCGACCACGTGGCGCAGGTCAACGCGGCGCTGCCCGAGGGTTTCCGGATCCTCACCGGGATCGAGGTGGACATCAACGCCGACGGCTCCCTGGATCAGGACGACGACCTGCTGGCGCGGCTCGATGTGGTGGTCGGGTCGGTGCACAGCGGCCTGAAGGACGAGCGGTCGAAGATGACCCGGCGCATGCTGACCGCCGTGGCCAACCCGCACCTGGACATCCTCGGCCACGTCACCGGCCGGATGGTGTCGTCCCGCCCGGCCGGGGTGACCGGTCCGGGCGACCGTGCGCACCGCCCGCGTACCCGGGCGGAGAGCGACTTCGACGCGGACGCGGTCTTCGCGGCCTGCGTCGAGCACGACACCGCCGTCGAGATCAACTCTCGGCCGGAGCGGCAGGATCCTCCGAAGCGCCTGATCCGCCGCGCGTTGGAGGCTGGCTGCCGGTTCGCCATCAACACCGACGCGCACGCGCCCGGCCAGCTCGACTGGCAACGCTTCGGCTGCGAGCGCGCCGCCCTCTGCGGCGTCCCCGCCGACCGCGTGATCAACACCTGGTCGGCGGAAGATCTGGTGGCCTGGACACACAACCGCCCCTGACCGGCCCGACCCCGCCTCCCGGGGCGCCCTCTCGACGCCCGACCGCCTCTGGATGAACCCGGCGCCGGTCCAACGGCCCACGGCGGCCTGTCCGCGGGTGGGTGCGGCGCTGTCAGCGGCGAGCGGGCTCGGCGGAAGCGGGCTGAGCGGCGGGAGCGGGCTCGGCGGCGGGGGCGGCGGGAGCGCCGACGCCGACGACGGGGCTGCTCCGGCGTCGACCGAAGACTCCCTGCGAGACCGCGACCCCGAGCAGCACGATCAGCGCGCCGACCGGCTGGTGCCAGTTGAGTCGTTCGTCGAGCGCCACCGCGCCGATCAGCACCGCGAAGATCGGGATCACGTACGTGACGGTGGACGCGGTGCTGGCGCCGGCCACCCGGATGTTGCGCATGTTGATCACGAAGGCGAGCCCGGTGCCGAGCGCACCGAGGGTGAGCACACTCGCCACCACTCCCGGCGACAGCTCGGTGGGCAGCGGCGGCAGGCCGGCGACGAACGGGGTGACGATGGCCAGCTGCACGGCGGCGAGCAGCAGCTGCGCGGCGGAGAGCGACAGACCGGAGTACGCGCTGCCCGCCACGAACCGCTTCTGGTACGGGATGGAGACGCCGTAGCAGGCGGCCGCACCGAGGCACATGAGCTGCCCGGTGAAGTGCGCCCCGCCGACGCCCTCCCAGACCCCGAGCACCACCAGCACGCCGACGAAGCCCAGCCCGAGCCCGACCGCACGGCGCAGGGTCAGCCGCTCGGTGCGGAAGACCAGCACCGCCAGCGGCAGCACGATCAGCGGCGTGGTGGCGTTCCAGATGCCGGCCAGCATCGACTCGACCCGTTGCTCGCCGTAGCCGAAGAGGGTGAACGGCACGGCCACGCCGAAGGCGGCGACGACGGTCAGGTGCGCCCAGAGCCGGGGGTCGCGGGGCAGTCGGTCGCGCAGCACGGCGAGGACCACCAGTAGGGTCAGCGCGCCGGCGCCGACTCGGTAGAGGGTGAGTTGGACCGGGTGCAGCTCGGCCACCCCGACCTTGATGAAGAGGAAGCTGGAACCCCAGATCGCGGCGAGGGCGACGAAGCCGGGCAGCCAGGCGCGGACCGGCGCTTTGTCAGGAGTGGTATCGGTGGTCACCCCTGACACTCTGCCGCAACCGTGCGACAAAGTCGCGCGCCTTTCGGACGTCGCGCCGTGCCCGAACCTGCGGCTTGAACACGACAAACGCCGGCGACACCGGGGTGGGGTGGTCACGTAGGGTCGCAGCGTGGGACGAATTGATGAACTCGCCAACCGCTACGTGGCCGAGTGGGCGCCGTTGAGCCCCACCGGCGCGACCTTCGTCGGCATCGCCGGCCATGACGACCAGCTCGACGACCTCTCACCCGCTGGTTACGGCGCCCGCGCGGACCTCACCCGCCGGACGCTCGCCGAGCTGGACGTGACCGAGCCGGAGACCGAATCGGAACGAATCGCCAAGGAGGCCATGCAGGAACGGCTCGGCCTGGACCTCGCCCGGTACGACGCCGGCGAGGTGACCAGCGAGGTCAGCGTGATCGCCAGCGGGCTGCACGAGATCCGCATGGTGTTCGACCTGATGCCGACCGCGACCAGCGACGACCAGGCCAACATCGCCGCCCGGCTCAACGGCTTCGCTGGCGCGCTGGAGGGCTACAAGACCACGCTGCGTGAGGCGTTGGCCGCCGGTGACGTCAGCTCGAAGGTGCAGCTGGTCGAGGTGGCCAAGCAGTGCGACATCTGGGTCGACCCGACCGGGGACAACTTCTTCCACGGGCTGGTCGAGCGGCTGGGAGCCGAGGGCACGGTCGGCTCGGAGCTGCGGCGGGGTGCGGCGGCGGCGACCGCGGCGACCGCCGAGTTCGGCCAGTTCCTGCGCACCGAGCTGGCCCCGCACGGGCGGGACAAGCAGGCCGCCGGCCGGGAGCGGTACGAACTCGCCTCGCAGTACTTCCTCGGCGCCAAGATCGACCTGGACGAGACGTACGCCTGGGGTTTCGCGGAGCTGGCCCGCCTCGAGGCGGAGATGCGCGTCGTGGCGGCGCGCATCGCCGGGTCCAGTGCCACCGTCGACGAAGCGGTGGCCGCGTTGGACGCCGACCCGGCCCGGACCATCCAGGGCAAGGAGGCGTTCCGGGACTGGATGCAGGCGCTTGCCGACAAGGCGATCACCGAGCTACACGGCACCCACTTCGACATCCCGGAGCAGGTCCGCCGCATCGAGTGCTGCCTCGCCCCGACCAGCGACGGCGCCATCTACTACACCGGCCCGAGTGAGGATTTCTCCCGACCCGGCCGGATGTGGTGGGCGGTGCCGCAGGGCGTCAGCGACTTCTCCACCTGGCGGGAGGTGACCACGGTCTACCACGAGGGCGTGCCCGGTCACCATCTCCAGGTGGCGCAGACCGCCGTCCGGGCCGACCTGCTCAACCGCTGGCAGCGGCTGCTGTGCTGGGTCTCCGGGCACGGCGAGGGCTGGGCGCTCTACTCGGAGCGACTGATGGACGAGCTGGGCTACCTGGAGGACCCGGGCGACAAGCTGGGCATGCTCGACGGGCAGGCGATGCGCGCGGCCCGGGTGATCGTGGACATCGGCATGCACCTGGAGCTGGAGATCCCGAAGGACAACCCGTTCGGCTTCCACCCGGGCGAGCGGTGGACGCCCGAGCTGGGCTGGGAGTTCATGCGGGCGCACTGCCGGGTGCCGGACGAGAATTTGCGCTTCGAGCTGAACCGTTACCTGGGTTGGCCGGGGCAGGCGCCGTCGTACAAGGTGGGTGAGCGGATCTGGCTTCAGGCCCGCGAGGACGCCAAGGCCCGCAAGGGCGCCGACTTCGACCTGCGGGAGTTCCACCGGCAGGCGTTGGACCTGGGTGCGCTGGGTCTCGACCCGCTGCGTCGGGCGTTGGCCCGGCTCTGACCGCGCCACGGCTGCGCGCGCCGGCGGTACGACGGTTCCGTCGCCGCGCGCGGCCGGGCACTCAGCCGAGGGTGAGCGCCAACGCCGGGCGGGCGGTCAGCGTGTCACTGGTGACGTACGCCAGGTCGATGGCGGGGTCGGTGAACGTGATCGGGATCGGTGAGGTGACGGGGATGCCGTCCGGTAGCGGCAGGTCCGGAGTCAGCGTGACCTTGATGCCGAGCAGTCGGCCCACGAACCGGGTGGCGTAGAAGGCCACGTCACCCCGGACGGTCAGCTGGTCGGTCGCGTACCGCTGGTTGCGCCCTTCGGGACCGTCGGCGCGCAGCAGGAAGTCGGCGGTCACCGCCTCTCGCATGCTGAACTTCAGCACCTTGAGGTCGCCCTTCACGGTGTGCAGGTCGGTGATTCCCTCGAACCGCAACCCGGTCATCCGTACCGACGAGCCGGTGAGCTTCGACGGCGTCTGGGCCACCGTCGGCAGGGCCGGATCGGCGGCGATACGAGGCAACGGCTTGCCCGGCTGCACCGTTCCCGGCTGGCCGGGTGCCGTCGTGCCGGGTTTACCGGTGCCGGGCTCTCCGGTGCCGGGCTTGCCCGGGGCCTGTGACGGGCAGTCGGCGGGGCCGGGGCGAGGCGTCGCCGTGCCGGTGGGCCGCGCTCCGGGCGGGACGGTCGGGCTCACCGGAGGCGCGGCGGTGTCCTTCCCTCCGATGCCCAGCAGATCGCCGATGCCGTCCAGAATGTCGGTGAGCGCGTTGCCGGACCGCTGCGGGCTCGGGGTGGGCGTCGGCGTGGCCGCGCTGCGGCTCGGCGACGGGGCGCCGCCCCGGGGCGGGGTGGGGCAGGCGTTCGAGGTTGGTCGGCTCGGCGCGGCCTGCACCGCTCGGGGTTGGCTGGCCAGGCCGATGACCGCCAGGCCGAGGATCACGAGAACGATGGCGAAGGCTCGCGGATCCGCGGATTGTCCCGGCCGTTCGGGCGGGGCATCCTCCGCGGAGGCCCGGACCACCGGGCGATCGGCCCGCTCGACGCCCGGCCGCTCCACGCCGTCCTGGTCGACCCCGTCCTGATCGACGCCGTCCTGGTCGACGCCGTCCTGGTCCACGGTGGTCCGATCGACGGCGGCCTGATGGGTGCTTGGCGCGGGGCGGGCCGGGGCCCAGGCGAAGGCGAGGGCGCTGCCGACGATGCCGAGCAGGAGGCCGACGAAGAAGCCGCCGAGGTTGAGCCCGATCAGCGAGTACACCGCGGTGACCGCTGCGACGACCGAATAGAACAGCCGCTGCGCCGGGGTGAACCAGAGCAACACGCCACAGGTCACCAGGATGACCGGGATCAGCAGCGAGAGCAGGCCGGTCGCCCCACTGTGGAAGCTGAGACCGTTGAGGGTCATCCGGGTGGAGGCGAACATCTCCAGCCCGGCCAGGGCGACGAGCAGTCCGCCCCAGAACGGCCGGCTGCGCTGCCAGCGGCGGAAGAGCCGCCACGCCTGAGTCGGACCACCGGGCCGGGCGTGGGACGGGTTCGCGATTGTCACGTACTCCTCCTGGCCGAGCGGGAACGGGGACAACGGCCCGGCCCGCGGTGCTGACCACCGCGGGCCGGGGCTCATCTCAGAAGCACTCCTTGCCCTTGGCGTCGTCACCCACGTTGACCTTGAGCCGCAGGCCGACCAGGTTGAACGTTGCCGCCGTGGTGTAGCGGGACACCTGTCGCAGGTTGGTGATGGTGACGTGGTCGGAGTTCTGGCCGAACGAGCCGGCCCGCGCGGTCGGGTTCAGGTCGGTGGCGTCCCGACCGATCTTGATGTTGGTGAAGGTGGCGTTGCCGTTCAGCGAGTCCATCGCGATCAGCAGGTCCTTGGCGCGGGCGGGTTCCTTACCCTCGCCGGCGTTGATGGTGAGCACCACCGGCAGCCCCGGCAGGTCGGCCCGGACGGACTGGCAGAGGCTGTACAGCTCGGCGCTGCTGATCTCGGAGAGCGCGATCGGGTGGACCTCGCCGGACTTTCCGTCCTTGCCCTTCTCGCGGACGATGCCGCCGTACTGCTTGAAGCCGTCGCCTTCGAGGCGGTCGGCGCCGATCTTGAACGTCTGCCCGGAGACGGTGACGTCGGAGGCGATGGCGCCGGTCGACATTCCGAACAGGATGGCGCCGACGGCCGCCGTGGCAGGCACCATCATCACGGCGAACCGCCGCCATCGGGTACGACCCTGACTGTCAAACCGATCCTGCACGGGTTCCTCCTCGGGTCGGTGCGCGCGAGTGGCCGGTCCCGAACTGGCGGCCCGCACCGGGCCCGTCGTCTGTTACCGGCTGGTAACCATCGGGCTTGATGGTGCACCCGTTGCGGCGCAGGTCACAACCCCCCGATTACCGGGCGGTAACAGATGGCCATGGCAATAGCAGCGCAGCGTCACGGTCTGTGGAATCCGCGAAGCTCAAGAGTCGCTAAATCACTCCCAATAGCGACATATACCCTTGATTCTGCAACGTAGAGTGACCAAGCCATCGACGAATTACAAAAAGGTAACGAATGTAAAGCGCGCGGCGCGATCTCGGGTCGCGCGACTCTCCCTCAGGGACCGCCGGATGGCTATGCTCTGCGGCGTGCCGCTGATCGATTACTACGGCCCCCAGGGCTGGGGCAGCCAGTCACCCCCGTTGCGGCAGCGCCAACACGTCGCAACCGACCTGATTCTCTCCGCGCTGGCCGGCGACTCGGCACCCCGGTCGGCCGTCCTGGACGTCGGATGCGGCGACGGCAGCTTCCTGGCCCATCTCGCGTCCACCGCTCCCGAGCGGGACATCCGCTGGATCGGGGTCGACTACTCCGAGCACCAACTCGCGCGGGCGGCCGAGCTGCCGTACGAGTTCCACCGCTGCGACCTCGGCGACGGCCTGCCCCTACCGGACGGCTCGATCGACCTGGTGCACGCCGGCGAGGTCCTCGAGCATCTGTACGACCCCGACCACCTGCTGGAGGAGTGCGCCCGCGTGCTCCGGCCGGGCGGCCACCTGGTGCTCACCACGCCGAACCTGCAAGCCTGGTACAACAGGGCGCTCTTCCTGGCCGGCGTACAACCGATCTTCTACGAGACCTCCACGCGGTCTACCGAGGTCGGCGCGGGGGCGCTGCGCCGCCTCAAGACCGACACCATGCCCGTCGGGCACCTGCGCCTGTTCAACCGCACCGCACTGCTCGACCTGCTCCGCCGCGAAGGGTTCGAGCCGGTCACCCTGCGGGGCGCCGGTTTCCACGGAGTGCCGTCGAGCATGGCCTGGTTCGACGCGGCCATGTGCCGCCGACCCTCGCTCGCCTCGATCCTCGTGGTGCTGGCCGTCAAGCGCTGAAAACAGTTCGGTGGGCCCGGCGAACCGGACCCACCGAACGAACTGGTTGACTCAGGGGTCAGAGCGTGGCGGGACGCTCAGCGGCCGACCGCTGATCGGGCATCGTCGGCTCGGTGGAGTCGGCGTCCGACTTCGGCGCGTCCGGCTTCGGCGCGTCCGACTCGGCGGCCTCGCCATCCCGGTCGGCCCGGTGACTACCGCCCCGCTTCTCCTCGACCGGCTCGACGACGGCGGTCTGCTTGCCGGAGCCACGCAGCACCAGCAGCATGCCGCCGACGATCGCCAGCAGACCGAGCACACCGAGCACGATCGGGCCCCACAGGCGTACGACCTGGATGGACTGGGCGTTGTCCGCGGCACGGTCGGCGCTGGACTTCACCGTCGCCTCGTTGTAGCGGAAGTCCGCGTTCAGCAGCACCGTCGGCGTGCCCACGTCCGGCACCAGCACCTTGCGCGGCTGGTCACGAACATCCACGTACGAGCCGGTGACGGGCTCCACCCAGAACGAGCGCGTGTTGGTGTACATCAGTCGGGCGGTCGTGGCCCCGGGCGCGAAGCGCGCCAACAACACCTTCAGGCTGCTGTCGGCAACCACCAACTGCGCCTCGGGGACGGTCTGCTCGAAGCGGTAGACCTCGACGCCGCGTACCTCGGTGACCTCTTTGAACTGCGCCGGAACCGTCTTGCGAATCTCCCGGTCGAAGACCGGATAGTCCTTCTTTTCCGTGCCGAACGGGAACTTGTAGACCTGGCCCGCGTAGTTGGCGGGTTGTCCGGTGCCGTCATCGAGCCAGGCAGGATCCCACTTGGCGGCGGCACCACTAACCCGGTCAATGGCGAGTTCGGTGCTGTACTCGCTAATAATCTCGTCGTTGTCGATGCGCCTCACCGACTGGAACACGTCCCAGACAACGGCCTTGCCCTTGAGGTCGCCGGTCATCTTCTCGTCGGTGGTCTTCGCCAGCGGAACGACCTCCACAGTCGACCGGAGACCACCGCGCTCGACGTTCGCCGCGCCCGCCTTGATCTGGAGGAACTCGGCGTCGGCCGCCTCGGCAACGGACTCGGACCGTTCCAGGTCGTACGGCAACTGACTGACCAGGGGCGCGACGTAGAGTGGCAGCCCCACGGCGGCGACGACCAGCAGGACGCCAAGGCCGAAAAGCGCGGCGCCGACAATCCTCTTCACTGCTCCTCCTTCGATGACAGGGCGAAAAGGCGCCAGCCAGCCAAGCGCTGAAGACATCGACGTCACGAGTGGACGCCTCTGGCATGGCGGCACGTTACTCTCCAGTCACCTCTCTCCGCGACCCCCGGGAAGCTTGATGTTTACTGCCCCCTCCGCCCCCGCGCTTCCGCGTCTGCCGGCCCTCGACGGGGTGCGGGTAATCGGTGCGGCAGCGGTGATTGCGCAGCACGTCGGATTCATCACGGGCGTCACCACCCGGGAAACCTGGGGCGGTTGGATCGCCATGATGGATTTCGCGGTCGCGCTCTTCTTCACCCTCTCCGGCTTCCTGCTCTTTCGCCCCTGGGCTCGCGCTGCCGCCACCGGTTCCGCGACGCCGGGTGCCCGGCGCTTCTACTGGAAACGCGCCATCCGGATCCTGCCGGCGTACTGGCTCGCGGTCATCGTCTGCCTCGCAGTGCTTCCCGAGCAGGGCGTCGCTCCGTGGGGCGACTGGCTGCGGCACGTCACCTTCACCCACATCTACGAGCACGCACGGATCCGGCCCGGTCTGGGGCAGACCTGGAGCCTCGCCACCGAGGTGGTCTTCTACCTGCTGCTGCCGTTGGCGGCGGCGGCACTCGTGGGGAGGCGATGGCGGCCCGTCCGCACGGTGGCGCTCGCCGGTGTCGGCGCGGTGATCACGGTGGGCTGGATCGTCGCGATGGGAGCGGGTCTGCTGGACACCGGCCTGCACATCATGTGGTTCCCGTCGTACGCGCTGTGGTTCGCCGCCGGCATCGTGCTCGCCACGATCCACGTGGCGCTCCGGACGTCGACGGCACCCCGCTCGTGGCAGGTCTTCGACCAGTTCGGCTCCGCGCCCCTGGCCTGTTGGGGCATCGCGCTCGGCCTGCTCGCCGTGGCCAGCACCTCGATCACCGGGCCGCGGGGCGTCGCCGCCCCGACGGCGGGGCAGTTCGCCGCGCAGCTCGGGCTCTACGTCGGTGTCGCGGTGATGATCCTGATTCCCCTCGTGTTCGGCCCGACCACGCTGCTGTCGTTGGCCCTCGGTAGCGCACCGATCCGCTGGCTCGGCACGCTCTCCTACGGCATGTTCCTGTGGCACCCGTTGGTGTTGGAGCTGATCTTCCGCATCGAGGGTCGCGCCTACTTCACCGGCAACCCGGTGCGGATCTACGCGCTCACCCTCTGCGGTGCGATCGCGTTCGCGGCGGTCAGCTACTACGTCGTCGAGCGTCCGGTGCTGCGCTGGGGATCGGCGACCGCGAGGCGCCGTGCGGGCAGGGCGACCGAGCACCAGAGGGCGGTGACCGCGGCCAGCGCCGCCAGTTGAGGCGCCGCGGACGTGTGCGGAAGCGGATCGACGAGCGAGATCCATCCCGCCGCGCCGAAGCAGAGCACCGGCAGCAGCCAGGCCACCAACCGGCTGACCCGGCGGAGCCGGCGCAGCTCACTGCGGTGCAGGTGCGGCGCGAGGAACCCCAGGGCCACCAGCGCCACCGCTCCGACGCCGGCCAGCACGACCGCCCAGATTCCGCCGACGCTCACCAGCGCCGCAGCACCGACGACGCCCGGTAGCAGCAATCCTCGTCGACGCCGCCCCGGCGCGGCCACGAACGGCCTCGGCGGGCGGCGGGACGGCAGCACCGCGAGCAGCAGGACGATCCCGAGCAGCGCCGCACCCGCCACCAGGCCAATTCGGTAGGTACGGTCCGGCGTGAAGCGAAGGATCACGTCTCCGCCGACGTCCGGCGGCAGCAGCCAGCCCTGTTGCCACCCGTCGAGCACGATGGGCTTCAGCTCGTGCCCCGCCACGGTCGCCTGCCAGCCGGGGTTCTCGTTCTCCCGTACCGCGATGACGGTGCCGCCCGGGTTCGCGGCGACGTGCAGCCGTCGCTCGGTCGCCGACCAGTCGTCGATGCGTACCGGGCTCGGCGTCGCGACCGGACCGGCGGGGCCGACCGGGTCCAGCACGAGCCTCGTCGGCGTGGCCAGATCACTCCCGGTCGCCACCACCCGCAGCTCACCGGCGGGCAACTCCAGTGGCTTCGACACCTTCTCGCCGCACGCGGTGGCCCGCACCTCCCTGAGTTCCAGCAGCTCCCGGCGGCTCGCCGTGATGGATGTCCGCTGCTGCCCACCGGCCACCTGAAGCGTGGGCCCACTGCCGCACGGCAACGTGACTCGCTCGTCGAGATCCACCACGATCGGCGGTCCGGCGGGCAGGGTGCTCACCTCGCCGATCCCCAGCGGCAGCCGCTCGGATCTACCGTTGTACGGGTCGAAACTCTTCACCGCGGTGTTCGCGCGGAAGAGGATGGTGACCTCGTCGGTGCGCAACGGCCGGTCGAAGGTGACCAACCCGTCCTTGTCGACAGTGCCCGAGCGCACCCCGCCGTCGCCGATGACGGTGACCCGCCAGGGGCGCGCACGGGCGACCGAGTCGGCCGACGACAACCGCAGGCCGTTGATGGTGCGGGTGGTGAGCCAGTTGAGTTTCAGCCACGGTCCCTCGTCCTCCGCCGCCGGCAGCCAGGCCGTCGCCGGGTCGCCGTCGATGACCGCGCCGGGTCGGGCCGCCGGGTCGGGCACCGCGCTGGACGATGCGGTGGCCCGTGGCGGCAGCGTCAGCGGCCACGACTTCGCCACCTCCGCGTCGAGCAGTGCGCTGAGCTGCGGGCCGGCCTTCGGTCGCGCCCAGACCGTCGGCGTGTACGCGGCACCGGCGGGCAGAACCACCGTCCGGTCGAGCCGCGCACCGTCCTCGGACTCCCGACCCACCCCCGATCCGCAACGCGGCACGTCCTCGACGAAGAAGCAGGAGTCCATGCCCGGCGACGCGGTGAGCACCACCGTCGCGGGCTGCTGGGTGTCCGGCCCCCGCGGTGTGGCCAGGGTCCGCGCCGCCCGCACCCCGGGAATCTCCAGTTCGGCGATGCCGACCCGCCCCTGACCGGTCCGGACCGGCCACGCCGCTTCGATGGTGACCCTGATCCGGGTGCTGGAGTGCACGCCGGGAAGCCGCACGGTCAGCGTCGGCTCGAACGAGTCGACGGTGACCCGCTCCGGGCCACTGCGCACGGTCACCTTCGTGGGCAGCATGTCCGCCTCGGTGTCGAAACGCAGCCGCACCTCCGAGACCTTCCGGGGTTCGGCGAGTTCGACCTCCAGCCACTGACGGGTGGGGGCACTGGGGGCGGTACGCCAGGAGGTGGACGGGTCGCCGTCAACCGCCGCGTACGGGAGGTGGGCCGGGCGGGATCCGGTCAGTGGGTGCGCCTGCGCCCAGGAGCTGGAGGCGGTGACGCCGTTGATCCCGACGTACCGCGCCACCGTGGCGTACTCGTCTCCCCAGGTCGGCAGGTAGTCGCGGGCGACTCCGCCGAGCAGGGACCGCTGGTCGGCCTCGGTGGTGGCCGACGCGTTGTCGTGCAGCAGTCCGAAGGTCACCTCCCGGCGACGCATGCCGTCGGTCAGCAGCACCGGGCCCAGCGCCTCACCGGTCGGCAGATCGCCGGCGAGCACCGTGGGTGTCGCGTCGAGGCGGCGGGCCGCGGCGATGTCCAGTAGCGACTCCGGCCCGCCGACCACCGTCGAGATGGCCGTGGCGTCGTACGCGACGACGGGCTGCACGACCTGTTGGACCTCGTACACCTCAAGCGCGCGGGTCGGCACGTCCAGGCCCTGGTCCCGGTAGCCGCCGAAGGCCCGTCCGCCGCCGATTATCGGGCCGAAGGAAGCCGCCAGTCGCAGCCCGGGAGAGCGGTCGATGGCCTGCCGCACCTGCACCGGGCGAGCGGCCCGGGCCGCCCCGTAGTCGAGATCCGACCGGAGCAGGACGTAGCGCACCCCGGACCGGGCGAGCAGGTCGGCCAGGCCGTCGGAGCCCGCGCCGGTGCTCAGCACCGATTCCACGGCGTCGAGAAGTCGGATCGTGGTCGGCGGGGTGAGCGGGATCGAGTTGCGAACGGCCCAGGAACTCTTCAGCAGGGGTTGGGTGATCTCGTCCGCTGGGCTGCCCCACTGGTAGTCCGGAAAGCGGGCGGCCGGCGCCACCAGCACCCGCTCCCGCCCGAGGTGGGCGTCCAGCCAGCTGCCGGCGGCCTGCCAGTAACCCGGAACGCTGTCGAAGCTGCCCTTGATCGGCAGTTGACCAGCGAGGGCGGGGCTCGCGATGGCGGCGATCCCGGTCAACGCCACGACCTTCACCACGAGAGCGCGCCGCTGCGCCGAGTGCCACCGGCGACCGGCCACCGCGGCCGTTCGGGCCACCACGCCGAGCAGGTGGGCCAGGCCGAGGATCAGCGGTAGCCGCAGCACCACGTCGAACTTGTGCACGTTGCGCAACGGTGCGCCCGCGTGGTCGAGGAAGGACCGTTGCGACTCGGCGAAGAATCCGTCGACGGTGGCGACGTGCCCCATGGCGACCAGGGCGATGCCGACGAGCAGGCCGGTGACGAGGAAACGCCGGTGCGGCATCCCGCTGCGGGCCAGGCCGGCGAGACCGAGACCGGCGACCACGATGGTGGCGACGATCAGCGGGCCGTCGAGCGCGAGTTGGGCGCCGGCCCCCCAGGACCGACCGTAGGCGAGCCAGTGCGAGGCGCCGCGCATCGTCGTCACGAGGTCGGTCACCCGAGTGGTCACCGGGGCCGTCTCGATGTAGTCGAGGAACGGCGGACTGTACTTGCCGAGCACCAGCAGCGGCACCAACCACCAGGCGGTCGCGGCGGCGACCGCCGCTCCCCACGCGCCGATCGCGAGGAGACGACGCCGCATCGGCCGCAGGGTCACCAGCCAGAGCACCGCCAACGGTACGACCGCGAGCACGGCCGTGGCGTTGACGCCGCCGGCGCAGGCCACGGCCAGCGCGGACCAGGCCACGGCCCGGCGTAGCGAAGCGCCGTGCGCCAGCCCGATCAGGGGTACGAGCACCCAGGGGGCGATCGCGCTGGGCCAGGCCTCGACCGAGATCGGCCCGAGTTCGGTGACGATCCGGGGGGAGAGCGCGAACGCGACGCCCGCGATGATCCGGGCGGCCGGCGTGCCGATGGCCAGCCGCTCGGCGAGTTTGATGACCCCGACACAGGCGACGCACATCAGCAGCGCCCACCAGAGACGTTGCACCACCCAGGCGGGCACCCCGATGGCATCGCCAGCTGCGAAGAATGGTCCCATCGGCCATAGATAGCCGTACGTCTGGTTCTGGAGTTGTCCGAAGGACCCCGCGGGATTCCACACGTGCAATGAGCGTTCGAGCCAGCCGACGGGATTTGTCGCGAGATCGACCTTGGTGTCCATAACGATCTTGCCAGGTTCCTGAAGGAACGCCAGCGCCGTGAGTGCGACGCAGACCGATGCCGCTCGCAATCGCCATACCGCCGAGGAAGCGCCGTTGGGCGCCGACTCTCCCGCCGGTTGCGATGCCTCGCGCATTTCGCCTCTCCCGTCTGCTGCCGGCCGTCTGGTGCACATCGGACCGACGCGTCGACCCATTGCGGGTTCCGACACGAGCGCCTTAGGGTGGCGCGATCGCGAACACTACTCGGCAGTAGGAGCAGCGGGTGCAGACCCTCGACGGCCCCGGACGGCACGTACTGTTCCTCAACTGGCGCGACACGCGCAATCCGGAAGGCGGAGGTTCCGAGGTCTACGTCGAGCGCATCGCCGAAGAGTTGATAGCGCACGGGCACCGGGCGACGCTATTGTGCGCGAACCATCCGGGCGCGCCCCGCGAGGAGACGACAGAACACGGTTTACGGATCCTTCGTCGGGGCGGTCGGCACACCGTTTACCTGCGGGCCGCGCTCGTCTATCTCGCCGGCCTGGTCGGGTTCGGCCCACTGCGGGCGCGATCGCTCGGCCGACCCGATCTGATCGTCGACGTGTGCAACGGGTTGCCCTTTCTCTCCCCGCTGTACGCGCGCTGCGCCGTCCTCATCCTCGTGCACCACGTGCACCGTGAGCAGTGGCCGGTGGTCCTGGGAGCCTGGGGCGCCCGCGTCGGGTGGTGGATCGAGTCGCGCTTCGCGACCCGCGTCTACCGGCGGTGCCGCTACGTGACCGTCTCCTCCGCGACGCGTGACGAGTTGGCATTGCTCGGCGTCGACGCGGATCGCGTCACGGTGGTGTACAACGGGACGCCGGAATTGACGCCCGACACCGCCCCCCGCACCCCGCATCCCTCACTGCTGGTGCTGTGCCGGCTCGTCCCCCACAAGCGGGTGGAGATTGCACTGGAAGCGGTGGCGCACCTCGCCACGGAATTTCCGACCCTGCGGCTGACGATCGCGGGGCAGGGCTGGTGGGAAACGCGACTACGCGAAGTCGTGGACATATTGGACATCGAAGACCGGGTGCATTTCGCCGGCTTCGTCTCGGAGCCGGAGAAGCACGAATTGCTCTGCTCGACATGGGTCGCCCTGACCCCCTCCCTGAAAGAGGGATGGGGTTTGACTATCGTCGAGGCGGGAGCGGTCGGCACACCGACCGTCGCGTTTCACGAAGCGGGCGGTGTCACCGAGGCAATCGTCGCCGGGGAAACGGGTCTACTCGCCCACGACACCGATGACTTCGTCGCACAGGTACGAAGCCTTCTGGCTGATGACGCGTTTCGGCTGGAAATGGGAAAGGCGGCGCAGTCGCACGCGGCGTGCTTCACCTGGTCGGCATCGGGAAACCGTTTCGCCGACCTCGTGCGGGCCGTCACCGACGGCGGGCCGAAGCCGGCGGCAGGCTACCTGACGCCGTAGTGCTGGGGGTCGCCGTTGTCGTCGGAGGTGCTCGCCGCGGTGCCCGACGAGACGACGAGCTGCTGCGTCATGGCACCCAGCGCCACCACCGCCAGCACCGCACCGACCACCGCGGCCAGCATCAAGGTAAGCGGCTTCGGCATTGTGCACCCTCCTCCATCGACATGCGTGGCGGCACGTTACCACGCGGTAGGACGGCGCAACAGGCTCACAATCGCGAGCAGGAGCACCGCCAGGGCGCAGCAGAGGCTCAGCACCAGAGGCCATCCGGCACGGTGCCCCGACCCGCCCGGCGAGACCGTCGGATTCCGGTAGAGCATCAGCTCCGGGCCACTGTGGACGACCTGGAGTCCGTCCAACACCTGCGGCGGGACCGTTCCCCCCGAGCGGTGCTGCACCACCACCCAGCGCAGGTCACTTCCCGCCAGCGAACGCCGCTCGACGAGTGCCGCCCGCAGCCGCGCCACCCGGCCGCTCTCCCCGTCCACCGCCCGGTCACCGACGAGGAGCGTGTCGTCCGTGACCACCTCCACCGGGAGGAAGCGCGCCAGCGGATCGATCACCACCGTGCCGTTGTTCCACCGGTACGACCGGTACATGCTCATCGGCAACGAGAGGGTCGGCCCGGGTTCCCGGGCTACCTGCCGGGCGACGACCCCCCACTCCTGCGGGTAGCGAACCGGCTGCAACCGGCCGGCGACCCCGTACGCCAGATCGGGCAGGACCGCCACCGGCAGCAGCACCAGCCCGACCAGGGCCAGCCGGTCCCCGGGCCGCCGGAGTCGCGCGGCCACCCGTTCGCCGCCGAGCGCCACACAGAGCACCAGGCAGAGCACGTACGGGATGAGCAGTTTCTGGCCGTCGCGGACCAGGCCGGCACCGGGCACCTCCGCGACCAGCCAGCGGAGCGCGGCTGCCCCGGCGGGCAGCGTCGCGAGGGCGGCGGCCACGAACGAACCGACGGCCAGCACACCCAGCCGGGTCGCCACCCCCGCCGGTGAGCGGTCCCGCAGCACCGGGAAACCGAGAGCGGCGAGGACGAGCAGCCCCGCCGTGACGACCGGCACCAGCAGAGCCCCCCGACTGGCCGGGGTCGTCAGCGAGTTCCAGATCCCACCCGTTCCGGCGAGCGCGACGAGCGGGCCACCCCAGTTCTCACCGCGAGCGGCGAAGGCCGCCACCCCATCCGGATCCGAACGGCCACCGGCGGTGGTCACCAACGCGGCGACCAGCCAGGGCAGGTTGAGCGCGGTCACCGCGCCGAACGCCGCACCGCACACCCGCCTACCTGGGCCGCCTCTGCCCAGCAGCAGAACCGACACCGTCGTCAGGGCCAGCAGCCCCCCGGTGGGGGTGATCGCCGCGGCTGCCGCCGACACGATCACCCGAGGCAGCGCCCCGGGACGTCCCTCCCGCAGCCCGATCGCGGCTCGGACCAGCCAGGGCAGCGCAGCGTACGCCAGCAGCAGGCCCCACTGCCCCAACAGCAGCCGCTCGGCCAGGAACGGCGTCCAGGCGTACCCGATGGCCGCGACGAGGCGGGTCAGCTCGCGTCGGGCCGGCACCAGCCGGCCCGCGCCCACCACGGCGAACCAGATGATCGCGACGAGCGCGACCCGCTGTAGCAGCCAGCCGGGAACCGCCAGGCTGAGCAGCGACACCACCGCGTCCTGCGGCACCGCACGCGGGAGCGCGTCACCCGAGGCGAAGAGGTCCCACCGCAACGGCTGCCGGGGTACGAAGACCATGTCGTAGCGCAGCACGTAACCCGGTCGCCCCAGCGGCGCCAACACGAGGAGCGCGGTGACGGCCGCGGCGACGTGCAGGCGCAGCCGACCCGGCCGGTCAGCGCTTGCGGAGGACAAGGACCAGGTTCCAGGTGAGGACCTCGCGTACGCCCGGCACACGGACCACGCCCTTGGCCCACTCCGGCAGGTAGCGCGGCAGGATGTCGACGATCTCCGCCTCGGACTGCCGGCGGGCCCAGCGGAGCATCTCGCCGACCGAGACGGCGTACATGCTCTCGCCGAAGACGTTCTTCGGCCGCCGACCCTGTCTGCGTTCATACCGTCGCGCCGCGCGGTGCCCGCCCAGGTAGTGCCAGGGCGACGTCTCGTGACCGCCCCAGGGCGACAGCCAGTTGGTGAAGGACAGGAAGATCGTGCCACCGGACCGGGTCACCCGGAGCATCTCGTCGGCCATCGCGTACGGCTGCGGCACGTGTTCCAGCACGTTGGAGGAGAAGCAGACGTCGACCGCGCCGGTGCGTACGGGCAGGTCGAGCGCGCTGCCCATCACCCCACCCGGCACGACCTCGCCCCGTGCGGACATCTCACCCGCGTCGCAGTCCACGCAGACGATCCGCGCGCCGGCCCCGGTGAGGGCTTCGGCGAAGTAGCCGGCGCCCCCGCCGACGTCCAGCACGACAGCGCCCGCCAGGTCGGCGTACGTCTGTAGCTGGCCGACGGTGTCCTTGGCGAGCAGGCCGTAGAAGAAGTCGGGGTCGGTCTGCTCCACGCGGAACGCACGGAACAGGCGCACCGATCGTGCCAGGTCGGCGCGGTGGGCACCGGGGAGCTTCACACGTGGCTCCTATATGTGGGCCAGGACGGGACGGTGTGCTGGCGACGACGGGACATCGTCCGTGGTGGGACCCCGCCCGAGCCGCTCGCGCGGGGAGACGTTAGCCCCTCCACGGGCGCAGGTCGACCGGCCGGACGGGCCGACTACCGTCCCGCGCCACCCCCCTAGTCTCGGTACCCTGTGGGCGCCCGACGGTTGCCCACCCTGCCGTCACGACGGCGGGGAGAAGTGGAGTCAGACGGCCGGTATGAGAGGGACGACCGCACCGGTTTCCGACGCCGGCCGGATGGCGGTGACCGGCAGCGCCGTCATGGCCGCGGCGACCCTGACCAACGGGCTGGCCTACCTGGTGCCCATGCTCGGCGCCCGCCACCTCACCGCCGCCGACCTCGGCGCACTGGCGACCGTGCAGGCCCTCGTCGCCATCGCCGGCGTCGCCGGCGCGGGTCTCCAGACCGCCGTCGCCGTGCACCGGGCACGTCACCCGCACACGCCGACGGCCCGCGTCACCCTCAGCACGGCGGCGGTCACCGGGGGCCTCCTGGTGGCGGCCATCCCCCTGATCGTCACCACCCTGCACCTGCCGATCGAGGTGGTGACCCTGCTGGTGGGGATGACGTTTCCCGTCGTGCTGGCCGCTAGGTGGCTCGGCGAGTTGCAGGGAGACCAGCGTTTCCTGCGCCTCGCGGTGGGGATGAGCGTGTTGGCCGTCGGGCGCTACGTCGGCGTGATCGGTGGGCTCGCCCTCGGCGCCGGCCTGGTCGGCTCGTTGCTGGCCGGTCTCGTCTGCTCGTACGCCGCTCTGCCGATCCTGCGACTGGTCGCCGGACCAGCAGCCTCGATCAACGAGGCCGGGGGCCGCGTCGCAGGCGGATCGACACTGGGTCTGCGGCAGGTCTTCACGGCCAGCAGTGCCACCCTGGCGATGCTGGTCGCCTCGTACGCCGATCTCATCCTGGCCCGGCAGCTGCTGACACCGGCGGAGTCCGGCGCCTATTCGGTCGGGACCGTGCTCACCAAGGGAGCACTCTGGGCGCCGCAGGTGGTGACCGTGCTGGCCCTCCCCCGGATGGCCCGCCAGGACAGCCGGACACGACGCGCCGCCTGGGCCGTCGTCGGCGCGTGCGGAGCAGCACTCGTGCTCGGCGCCACGCTGGCCGGCGGCCTCGCCTTCCGGCTTGCCGGTGGTGAGGACTACGCGTCCCTCGGCAGATACGCGCCGTTCTTCGCCGCCACCGGCGCCTGCTACGCGCTGGCCTTCGTGCTGATCAACGCGCAGATCGCGAGTGGTGCCCGCTGGCCCTCGGTGCCACTCTGGGTGGCGGCGGGCGGGCTCGTCATCGTGGCGGTCTTCCTGGCACCGCACACGTTCGCCGGCATCATGTGGACCGCCACCGCCACCGCCGCGTCCGCCGCGCTCGCCCTTGCGGTGGTCGTCCGCGCGTCGGCGCGTCGCCGCGGCCCATCGGCGGGGCCGACGCCGCAGTCGACCGCACGTCCGGACCTCGCCGATCGGGTCAGCTGACGTCCCGCCTGAACAGGACCGAGTTGACGTAGCGCGGCCGGGGGAGGACGACCCGTCGCGCGAAACTCTGGTGCACCCGCGCTATCGCGTCACGCTGGTGGCCGCGGATGTCGAAGTCGGCGAGCGGCAACCATTCCCGTCCCGGCAGCACGTAGCCCCGATAACCCCATTCGGTCAGCAGATCGATGATCGGGGCGACCGGTTGGACCCGCTCCTCGACCTCCACCAGCAGCACCGGGCCGTCCCGGTGGATCGTCTCGGCCGCACCGCGCAACGTCGGGAGTTCGTGCCCCTCGACATCGATCTTCAGGAACCGCACATCGCTGAGACCCAGGCCGTCGATCGTCACACGGGGGACGGTCACCGAGCGACCGGCACCGTACTCCAACGACGAGGTGCCCACCGCGGGGCCACTCTCCGGCAGGAACAACTCGGCGTCGCCCTCATGATCGGACGCCACCGCGCGGATGACCCGTACCTCGGGAAACGCGCGGGCGATGCTCCGCGCCAGCTCCTCGTTCGGCTCGAAGGCGACGACGTGGTCGGCAAGCCTGCGCATCCGCCGGGTCCATGGCCCGTACCAGGCACCGACGTCGAGGGCGGTGCCGCCCTTGGGCATGAAGTCCGCCAGATGCGCGAGCTCAGGCTCGATGCGCGGATAGACCGCGCGGATGGCCCCCGCCACGGCCCGGTCGGGAAGCAGCGACGCCACGTGCGAGCTCACCGCGGTCAGCAGACCGGTCGAAGACGGCATGGGCGCAAAGGTTAACGGTCAATCACCCACCTGAACAGGTGTGCGGCGCAGCGGCCCGGCACCCGTCACGATTCGGCGGACAACCAGTCGTGCAGGAGACGGTGGTCGATCGCGTCCACCCGACCGAGCGGACGACCCGAGGCCATCCGATCGCGCAACTCCGCCCGGGTGAACCAGCGGGCCTCCAGCAACTCCTCGCCGTCGACGCGTACCTCGTCGGACGTGGCGGTGGCCCGGAAGCCCACCATCAGACCGGCGGGAAACGGCCACGCCTGCGACCCCTGGTAGGTCACGTCGGTGACGGTCACGCCCGCCTCCTCGGCCATCTCCCGACGGACCGCGTCCTCCAGGCTCTCGCCGACCTCGACGAAACCGGCCAGCGTCGAGTAGGCGTCCTCGGCCGCACCCGCGTGCCGGGCCAGCAGGCAGCGCCCCGGTCGGCCGGGCGCCTCGACCAACACGATGATCGCCGGCTCGATCCGAGGGAACAAGAGGCGTCCGCACTCCCCACCGGAACAGGTCCGCAGGTGCCCGCCGCCGCCGGCGACGGCGGGCGCGCCGCACGTCCCGCAGAACTGTTGCTGCCGGTGCCAGTGCAGCAAACCCCTGGCGTACGCCTGGACGGCCGCGTCGCCGGGTTCGAGCCTCCCGACCAGTGCCCGTACGTCGACGGAGCGCACCGCGCCAGCCATCTCGACGGCGGACCGCTCGGGGAGTGCGGACAGGTCCACGGCGAACACGGCGACGTCCGCGTCGAGCCCCAGGAAGACTGTCTCACCGGCGGCGGACCGGACCAGGGCCGCACGCTCCGCGCTCAACCGCACCGGCCCGTGCCCGTCGACGAGACAGCGGTCCCGCCACAACGGCAGCACCACGGTGGTCGGCTCGGTGAGCAACGCGCTCAACCGCGTCGGATCGGTGCGCAACGGGCCCGCCCGGTCCAGCCAACCGCCCCCGTACGCCAACACCCGCTCCGCCGTGTCCACCCGGCCACCGTGCCACGTCGGTGGTCCGCCGTCGGCACCGCCCCCGCACAGCTGCGACACGCCGAACGACACGCGGTAGCGGCGCCTGGCGGGCGCAGCCGCGAGGACGGCCGGGCATTCGTTACCGTAGGTGCCTCCGGGAGGGAGGACCTCCCGCGGCACCCTGGCGATCGAGGTTGCAGTGACGCTGTACGGCGAAAAGAGTCCACCCGCCGATGACCGGCCCACCGTGCAGGTCACCGCGGTCACCTGGCCGGACGACGGACCTGAGCCGGTCACGACAGGCGCCGCTGGCGAGTCGAACGGAGACCCGCGCCGGGTGCGCCGGGTGCGGATGCTGCTCGCCGCCGGCATCGCCGGTGGGGTCCTCGCCGCCGTGGCGGGTGCCGGCGCCTGGGCGTACGCCGGTGACGTTCCCCGTGGCACCAGCGTGCTCGGCACCGAGCTGGGTGGCCGCAGCCGCGCGGACGCCGACCGGGAGCTGCGGGCGGAGCTGGACCGACGGGCGGCGACCCTCGCCACGCCGCTGAAGGTGACCATCGACGGGCGCTCCGCCGAGATCAACCCGGCCGACGTGGGGTTGACGGTCGACGTGCCGGCGACGGTGGCGGCAGCGGCCGAGGCCGAGGCGCACCCGGTCAGCCGGCTGGTCGGCTCCCGCACCGTGGAGCCGGTGGTGACCGTCGACGTGGGTCGGTTGGACGACGCGCTCCGTAAGGTGCTCGGCGACCGGGCCCAGGGGATGACGATGCCGGCGATCACCTATCAGGGCACCACGCCCAAGGTCGTGCAACCCAAGCCCGGTCTGGCCCTGGATCCGCAGCGTTCGGCCGAGGTGGTCCGCGCCGGCTGGCTGGCCGGCGCCCCGGTCACCGTGCCCCTGGTGGAGCGCCACCCGGCGACCACCCCGGAAGAGTTGGACCGCCTGGTCAGCGAGCTGGCGAAGCCGGCGGTCGCCGCCCCGGTCACCCTGCGTACCGGCAAGGGTTCGGTGACGATCCCGCCCGCCGCCATCGCGAAGAGCCTGCGCTTCAGCGCCGACAAGGCCGGCAAGCTCACGCCGTCGATGGACGTCAAGCGCCTTCGGGCGGCGCTCGGTGACAAGCTGGCCGCCATCGAGGTGCCGCCGAAGAACGCCACGATGACCATCTCCGGTGGCCGTCCCGTGGCCACGGAGGGACGGTCCGGGCAGCAGTTGGACACGGCGGCCCTGAGCCGGGACCTGTTGGCCGTGCTGCCGAAGGCGGACGGCCGTGAGGTGACCGGCGAGTTGAAGCCGGCCGCGCCGGAGCTGACCGCGGAGAAGCTCGCCGGCCTGGGCATCAAGGAACGGGTGTCCACCTTCACCACCCGGTTCACCGGCGGCATGGCCTCGTCACGCAGCCAGAACATCGCGACCATCGCCAGGGAGGTGGACGGCACCGTCGTCCTGCCCGGGAAGACGTTCTCGCTCAACGGTCACACCGGCGAGCGCGGCTACGCCCAGGGTTACCGGGACGCGCCGGTCATCCTCGACGGCAAGCTGGTGCCGGGCGTCGGCGGGGGCACCTCGCAGTTCACCACCACGCTGTTCAACGCGACCTACTACGCCGGCCTGGAGGACGTCGAGCACAAGCCGCACTCGTACTGGTTCGACCGGTACCCGGCCGTCATCGAGTCGACCATCTTCTGGCCGAGCCTGGACTTCAAGTTCCGCAACAACACCGAGTACGGCGTGCTCATCGACACGTCGTACACGTCCAGCACGATCACCGTGTCGATCTGGAGCACGAAGATCTACGACAGCGTGAAGACGGAGTACGGGCCGCGCCGCAACATCACGACGCCGAAGCAGATCCACCTGGAGCCCGGCCCCTCGTGCATCGAGACGAACGGCATCAACGGTTTCACGCAGGACGCCTTCCGGGTCATCAAGAAGGGCGGCGTGGTGGTCAAGCGGGAGAAGTTCACGTGGCGCTACGACGCGGAGCCCCGCTACGTCTGCGGGCCGAAGCCCTCCTGAGTCTCGACGGTCCGCCGCACGATTCGAACGCCCAGGACCGCCGTGACCACGACCAGCACCGTCCCGGCGGTCCAGAGCGGATAGGCCACCGGTCGGGTGTCCAGTGACGTCTCGTGGAGCGCGCCGCCGTGCGGGATCGCCCCGCGGTGCAGCCAGCTGAGCAGGGAGAGGACGAGGGCGCCGAGGACGGCAACGAACCAGGCTCGCATGGTCCGGGCAGGCGGGCACGGCACCGTGTCGCCGAGCTGCTGCGCGGTGCGCCGTACGTAGTGCCTCCAGCCGCCGACCACCGCCGCTGCGACCACCGCAGCGAGTATCGACAGCCGGTCCGCCGCCCCGGTCACGAAACCGTCGGGGAACGGTTCACTCAGGAGCACGTACGCGTACCAGAACGGCACCACATCGACGTTGCCATGGGTTGCCACCTCGATGCGGTTCTCGTAGTGCCCCACCACGAGGATGATGCGAACGATCTCGACGACCGCCCATACCGTCAGCGCGATCACTGCCAGCCGGGCCGTGACCCGCAGGCCCCGCCTCGGCCGGATCGACGCGGTGCTGTCGGACAACGCAGCGGCCGGCAGCTTCACGGTCGCCTCCTCACGTCGACGGTCCATCACGCGAGTATCCGGTGACATCCGGCATCGCCGCGACCCCTCCAGAAGGGGCGTGATTCCGTTGATCGACTCGGGCTCCCGGGATAACGGGGTGTAGCCCACCCATGACACCCCGACTTCAACGAAACCGAGTCGATCACCGCCGGTGATTCGGTAGACCCGAGTGCCGCGGAAACGCAGATAAGGCCACCCCGTCAGGAGTGACCTTATCTGGAAGATTGTCCGGCGGTGTCCTACTCTCCCACACCCTCACGAGTGCAGTACCATCGGCGCTGGAGGGCTTAGCTTCCGGGTTCGGA
>NZ_JBFAOI010000026.1:0-36511 GCF_040675155.1 Micromonospora sp. NPDC049645 | reverse complement strand
TGTTGAGCGCCAGCCGCACTTCAGCGGCGGTGACGCGGGCGTTCAGTAGGGACGACACCGCTCTTCAGTACCGCGTCACCGATCTTCTGTCCTGGCTCCACCAACCTGGCACAGGCTCTGCGTAACTGGCAGAAGCTCCGCGAATCTGGTGTGTGGCTCTGGGTACCTGGCATGCCGGCGGCTTTCGGGCGCGCGGGAGGCTGACTTAGGAGCGGAGTCGAGGTTGGCCGACTGATTCCCGATAACGTTCCTTCTCGTGAATGAAGTAGAGGTCGGGGTGAGCAACCCGGGAACCCTTGACAACACGCCGTTCGTCCTGTCTGCCTCCGCGCTCGACCGGCTCCGCCGCGCCAGGGCCGACTCCACCCTCCGCGCGTACCGCGGCGACCTCCGCCGGTTCCTCGTCTGGATCGGCGCCCAGAAGATGATCACGACAGATCTGACCCCGACCGACCGGGGCCCGATCAACGACGCCCTCAACGCCGCGGCGTTCGCTGCCCTCCTCGATCGGTACGGCCAGTTGCACACGGTGGCCGCCGAGTACGTCAACCACCTCGCTGAGGAAGGCAAGGCGCCGAGCACCATTGACCGGGCCTTGGCCGCCGTCGCGGTCGCCCACCGAACCGCCGGCGCCGGACGCCTCGCCACCGACGCGGCGCGGGCCGTACTGCGTACCTACCGCCGCGACAGCGCCGAGGCCGGCCGGAGGGCACACAAGGTCAAACCCCTCCTCGTCATCAACCTCCGCCTCATGGTGGACAACCTGGACCTGACCAAGCTGGCCGGCCTCCGCGACCGATCGGTTCTGGTCCTCGGGTTTGCCCTCGGCGCGCGCCGCTCGGAGGTCGCTGCCCTCGACATCGAGGACCTGGACTTCAACGAGCACGGCCTCGAGGTGACCATCCGCCGGTCGAAGACCGACAAGGACTCCGCGGGCCGCAAGGTTCACGTGCCGTACGGCACCAACGAGCAGACCTGTCCCGTCCGGACCACCCGGGCCTGGCTGCCCGCCCTCGCAGAGCGCGGCGTCACCAGCGGCGCCCTCTACCGGCGGATCGACAAGCACGGCGAGCTGGGTCGCGCCCCGCACGGCCGCGGCTCGATCGACGGGCGGATCACGGGGCAGGCGGTGGCCATTATCGTCCGGCGGACCGCTCTCGCAGCTGGCCTCGACGCCGCCTCCGCGTTCAGCGGCCACTCCCTGCGCCGAGGCTTCGCCACCGAGGCCCGCCGCGCTGGCCACGACCAGATCCGCATCGGTCGCCACGGCGGCTGGAAGGACGGCTCCCCCACCCTCGCCGGCTACATGGAAGACGTCGACCGGGTCACCTGCAACGCGCTGACGGGAGTAGGGCTGTGAAGCGAGGCGACCGGTGCGGTCGACCACGTAAGGCTCTGGACCTGCGGTGACACGCTGAGCCGGTCTGTGCCGGCCGCGCCGCCGGAGCCTGCCTGGACCATTAGCGATAGCCAGATCGGCCGTCTGCTTGCCCACCACTCGGCTCGATTCTGGCCACCGGCGCCTTTGCGGGACCGCCCACAGGGGAGCACCGCCGTACCCTGTCCGGATGCACCCGGACGACCCCACCCAGCGCCAGCAGCACCGTGGCGTCTGGCGGGATCCCCGGCTGAATTCACGTCCTCTACGCGGGCGATGGGATCTTCACCTGTGGCGTGGCCTGGGTGATCTGGCCCATCCACTGGTGGTTCACGTAGTCGAAGAGCCGGTCGACCACGGTGGTGACCCAGGTCTCGCAGCAGCCGCCGCACCAGTATCCGCCCAGCAGTACCTGCTGCGGTAAGCCAGGCGACACGAACAAGCGCCCGCTAGGTAGTGGTCCCCGGCGGGCGATTCACTCGTCCGGGTTGACAGGCTTACCCACCCAGTTTGGCTGCTCGCTCGGTCGCCTCGTCCTCCGCGCACGTCTTGTGGCACGGGATGCCGTTCTGGTCCCGCGTGAACGCGCCGGATCCGCAGAGCCGGCACGGCTGCCGGTCACCAGCGGCATGCTTGTTCCAGTTGAAGATGATCCCCGGCTTCTTCCCGGCCGAGCCGCCCAGGTCGACCACCACGGCTCCGCGCGGATCCCGGGGAACTCCCGCCGGCCGCCGGTGCCCCGTGTCGACGCCGTAGTTGCAGTCCAGGTCCAGCTCCCGGGGCTTCATCGTCACGACGTCGCCCTGGCCCGGGTCGAGCTCAATGTTCGGCACCGGTCGGCGGCCGGAGCGGTCGTTGAGGTACCGCTCCATGTCCTCGGCGGTGACCCAGTAGTACATGGGCCGGCCGCGCGAGTCGGTCTCCTCCAGCGAACGCCACTCGCCGGCCGCCGCGCCGACGACGAGTTTGTCGAGGTTGAGGCCTCGGGTTGCGATCAGGTAGACGTGCAGCTTGCCGCACGGCCGCTTCCGAGTGGCCGGGCAGAAGAGGTCACGGCGACCGCACAGGTCGATGTCGGCGTCGCGGACGCCACCGGACACGAGCAGCTCGTTGCCGGTGCGAACCCAGCCTGCGTTGGTCGTCGGGATCGTCGCCCACGCCACGCGGTGCTCGATCTGCACGGCAGGGTTGTCCGTCGTCCACATCGGCATCAGGCCGTCCTCGCGGGCGATCCGGACGCGCTTCTTGATCGTCGGGATAGACAGCTTCGACACCTGGAGTTCGTGCCCGAGCAGCAGGCCGCCCTCGCCGCGCACGAGCACGTCAGTGACCCGCTTGCCGGTCGACGAGCGGGCCTCCACCTCGACGGAGAAGCCGGCCCGCTCGGAGACGGTCGCGACGCGCTCCTTGAGGGCCTTGTGCTTGTCGGACTCAATGGCGTCGGGGTGGTTCCGCGCGGCGGACGGGTTTAGGTGCACCGCTTGGCGGGAACCAGTCCCGTCCGGGTTGCCCTTCAGGTACATCCACTCCGGGCAGTCCGGGTTGCGGGTGTAGCAGGCGCCCATGCACCGCAGCTCACCCGAGTGGATCGTCCGCGACCGCATCTCCTGCCACAGCCCCGGCTGGTCCGGGTGCCCCAGATCCGCTCGGCTCAGGTTCAGGTCGATCCCGAGCCGCACGTGCCGCACAGCCTCCGCCATCCAGGCCCCCTCCCACTCGTCCCACCCTCATGATGGAGGCCGGTACCGACGGAATCCACCGTCCGCGCGATAGGTGGCGCCGGTCACCGACGTCGAGACGACGAAGGCCCCGGGATTCCCCTCACCGCGGCTGCGAAGCCGAACCCGTCCACCGTCACTCGCTCCGCCCTGCCCGGAGCGCGGCGGCGAACGCCAACAGGATCAGGACGACCGCGCACGGGGTACACGGCGCTGGCCCCTGGGGCGTCAACCCGTCACGATGGGGTGATGGGTGACGTGCGCCCGGTGGGCGAAGCTGCCGCCGGCCGAACGAGACCTTCGTCTGGCGCAAGAGTGCAGATCGTGCTCGCGGCCGTGGCCCGGCCGCCCCGGCGCCCGGGCGACACCCGCCCACGACGCCGCGTTGCCCGAGGACGAACGGCGCCGGCGGAAGGCGCAGCGCGACGCCGACCGGGCCGAGGCCCGCCGTGTCCAGCGACCTGTCCGGGGTTCTACTGCCGAGGTGGCCGAGTTGGAGAGCGACGAGACCCTCCAAGCGATGTGGAACACAGTTGAGAATGGCGGCTACGACTTCATGGCCAAGGACGACTGGTGATCCACTACTCGGCCAGTTCGGGCCGCCACATTTGGATCTGGGCGTCGAGGTCGCCGTCGCACAATTCGTTGAGGGCGACCATGTAGCCGATCGCGCAGGCGTTGACCAGCATTTTGATGACCTCGGTGGGCACGTCTTCGTGGCCGTAGGCGGACCCGATGTTGGCGATCGCCTCCTACGCTTGGCGGCCGTCGCCGGGGTCGTGCTCCGTGTTGGTGTGCAGGCTCGCGATCGCATCGGACCATTGGTTGACGTCGTACTCCGAGTAGGACATTTAGGCCGGGAGGTCTGCGATCGGGGCCGGGTTCACGATCGTGTACCGGCCGGCCGCGGTGACCGAACCGGGCCCGAGGAGGTAGCCGCCGGTCCGGTAGCCGGGCCCGCGAGTGTCGATTCCCGGGCCGAGCGCGCTGACGCCGCCCGAGGTGCTCGTGATCGGGTGTCACCCGGACCGGGTGTTAGCGTGCGTCGCGGCTTTGCGTATTATCACGGGCGGGCCGAGTGCGCTGGCCCCTCCCCGAGCCGATCCGGACACCCACGCTGTCCGCTGGCGCCCGAGGGCAAGGTTCTCGGAATCGCGTGCACAACGACCTGTCATCGGCTAACCCGGGCGGGCGTGGGTCTCCCGTATTCGGAGTCGTCATGGTCAAAGATCGTCGCCGGAAGCAGAACGTGCGTGACCACACCGCACTGACCGGCAAATACACCAAATCGGCGGCGCAGTTCGCCCCGGCACCACAGCTCTATCTTCCCCGGCCGCCGGCCACCTTCCGGGGGCAACGGTGCGGTCTCTGCCGCGGCAGCGGGGTCCAGTTCGGCGACCTGTACCCGGTGCGCACTGACGCTGGTATCGAGATCCTTTGCGAGATGCTGTGCGTCGACTGCGGAGGGTGCGGGCTCGAGAACCACACTGGATGCCAGCCCAGCGAGCACGACGACCCAGAGGGCCGAGGGTGCGGCCCGTCCGAGCTGGTGGCGGAGATCGCCGATCGCGCCGAGCAGGCCGGCCACCCGTTGTGTTCCCTCTGCTGGGGACGGACGTGGAGCCCGTTGCCAGCGAATTCCGCCGGTTACGAGCCACAGACGTACATGCGGATGCCGTGCGAGTGCGCCGAATCGCTGCTCGTGCCGCTGGCGGGATGGCAGCCGGAGTGGTGACGGCGGGGTGATCTTGGACTAACGCGCGCATTATAGAGGCGTGCCAGGAAGGGCACGGAGGCCCACAGCGCGGAGGGGCCCGACCAGACGGGCGGTCCCCTCCGCGCTGTGGGTGTGTTTGTCAGAGCTGGGCCGGCGGGTTGGTGTACCAGCCGACGACTCGGGCTGTCGGCCGCGACCGGCTCGACCTCGTACCGCACGCCCTCGATCAGCACGTAGAGCCGCGGCCAGCGGGCGAGGCAGATGCACGCGCTCATGCCGGCGCCTCGCCTTCACCTGGGTCGGGGTCCGGGGCCCGCCAGTCGCGGGGCTTGGCGCCGGTGGCGCCGGCGGCCGCGTCGACGTCGCGGTGCCGGTAGGCGGTGCGCACCCCGGAGATGGACATACCGGCGGCCGCGGCGAGGCCGCCCAGGGCGTAGGGGCAGGGCTGGACGAACTCCCTGCCGTACGCGAGCAGTTCCCGGGTCTGCTGCTCTGCTCCTTTGTGGCACGCCGAGCGCCGCCAGCGCGGAGGTCAGCGGATCTTGCTCGCCGTGCTCCCAGGAGAGGCGCAATTGCTCGACAGCCCGCTCCTGCGGCGGTGCCCGCGCCGCAGCTGCCGATCACCCGCGATCCCGGTGCCTGGTGGAAGGACGGCGACTTCACCCTCGACCACACCATCACCGGCTGGCAGCTGACCCACCCGCGCTACCCGGTCGGGCCCGGCGAGGTCATCCCCGTCGGCGACTACCCGCCCGGATCGGCCCGGCTGCGCCGCACGATCCTGGCCGCCCTGACGGCGGCCGAGGCTGCCGTCACCGATCTGACCGGCCAGGCCGTCGACGTTTGGAAGAGGACGAGGACGGCGTCGGCGATCCGTACTGGACCGCCCTGCTGGCTCAGGACGCACCCGGTGACGGCCAGGCGACGCTCGACGAGGCCCTGGCCCGGCTGCCTCGGAACCGGCGCCCGGGCCCGTCGTCGATGGAGAAGTGCGATCGGCTCCTCACCGCCGTACAGCAGAGCTGACCCGGCTGGGCGGCGAAAAGACGGGAGTCCAGGCCCGAGCGCGACTGGGGCCTCACCAACATCAAGGAGTCGATCGAACCTGCACTGCCCGGTCGACTCGTTCAATGAAGCCGCGGCAGGCTGAGGTCGCTGCCGCGAGGTTGGCGTCAGAGAGCACGATCCTGCCGTTGTTCAGGGAAATGCCCACGGCCTGCAACTTGGCCTTGACGCTCTGCTCGTTGCGGAGCTGACGTTTCGTCAGCTTCCCCAATCCATGAGCGACAGCGTTTCGTGCCTCCGCAAGCCGTTCAACTGGGTTCCAGTCTTCAGTGACTCCGAGCCAGTCCTTATATGCCTTCTTCTGGTCTTGCCAGCCGCTGGTCGCGCGGATGACGGCTTCCTCGGCAATCCTGGTCGCTGCCGTGTTCTGGGACAGAGCAACCGCTCTGTCCGCTTCGCGTGCCAGAAGGTCAGCCGTGAACGCTTCAGTGATCGAGAGCAACCTGATGAGAGTTGCTTGGCACCGGTCTTGCACCGGATCGTCATCTGGCCACGTTCGAAGCCGAGGGCGATGGGCCGGTTTGAGGGCCGCGATGGCGGCGCGGTGCGCTCCGAGAGTGCGAAATAGCAGTGCTGAGGCCGCCTCGGCCTCAGCGGACGGGATCGGACGAGCGGCCGCGCTCATTCCGCAACCGCGGCGTTGAGCAGGAGCCGATCAAGTTCGTCCTCCGCTGTGCTCTCCGCGCGAGCGCGGTCAAGGCGCATCAAGCCCCAGAAGGCCAGCCGCCGCCACTCCGGTCCGACACGTTCGATGGCTGCCGACACCAGATCGGCGTTTCCCCGCCCGATACGTCCCAGCGCAGCCGCCGCTGTGGCTGCAAGCCCATCATGGCTACCCTCTACGCACTGAGCCAGCCAGAGCTCGTAGCCGTGCGTACTTTCCGCGCGTCGGATGCGGCCGGCTGCCTGCGCGATCCACATTCCTTGCCAGGGGCTGAGGATGTCGCTGGTAACGGTTTCGTCGAGCACTCGGCGAAGCTTGGTGCGTGCACTTCGCCCGGTGCGCGCGAAAGCTTCGATGTATGCGACGACTTGGGGGGTAAGGGCGGGCTCAAAGCGAAGCAGCTCAGATAGATATTCGAGCGGCCCTTCGTCGCCGGCCGTGCCGAGGGTCGACAACGCCCGGCCGAGAAGAGACTGAGTGATCGCGGCGTCTTGCCCTGCCTGGGCTTCCTCGGACTCTTCCTCGTGGACCCACATCTCCCACGCACGGGAGGCGGCCTGCAGGCGTCGCGCGCCAACTTCTTCGGAAGGACCGCCGCCGTCCCCGCTGAACGCGTCCTCCTCGTCGACATCGCTGCCTAGCGGGGTCGCGCCAAGGCTCACGGAGCCTGTGTCAGCGTCGTCGTAGTCAGGATCGAACAGCGAACTTGCCGTTACGAATGGATCATCAGGGTCGCCTGCGTTCTGGAACAGTCGTTGCTCCGCTTCAGCGAACGATGTCAGGGAGGCTCGGTAGTTCTCTGATCCGTAGGTATAGGTCTTGCGTTCGTTGAGAACCAGGCCGAGGGTGCGCGCCTCGGTCGCGCATGCCTCCAGCGAAGCACGGGCGTCGCCGAGCGAGGGCGAAGCGATGCGGAAGTCATCCGAGTACGAGAACGCCACGTGGCCCCGACGGATCAGGCGCCGGCGAACCGGGTCGATGTAGGTATCGCCGAGGACGTCACTCGACGGGTGCACCTGCGGCAAGCCGATACGCCGTCCGAGAACCGAGGCCAGTAGATCCATCAGCGCGTCGACAGCAAGCTCCTCGCCGGTCTGCGCGATCAGCTCTGCACTCAGAAGGTCATGATCGACGAACTCATAGTAGGCGGTGACGTCGGTCTTGCTGATGTACTGCACATCCGGGACGTCAAGTGGTGCTTGCTTGAACTGCCCGATCGGCACTCGGCTATGGAACCGTTCCGGCAGCGTTTCGCTGAGGAGTTTGACGAGAGCTCGGTACAGCACTCTGTCCTGGAGCGTCATGATGTGCAGCGGGCGAGCGCCTCGCCACCCCTTGTCCGCGAACACTACGTTGGCGGCGTGCCCGGAAGGCCCGCGGCGGAGTTGCGGACGTAGCCACCTCTCTACGGAGGAAGGGTCGGCGGAAAGAGCGACGAAATCCCAGCGGCGGGGCAGAAGCCTGTTGCGTGACGTCAGCTCAGTCTCGACGGCGGCATGGAGATCCAGACGCCGCAAAAGGTCGCGGTCGAGCGGCATGATCACCTTCCTTGTTCAGACCTACCCGAGTTGGCCAAGCAGTGACGCCGGTCAAGGTTGGGCACAGACGGTACCGCGAGATTTAGTCCTCTGGCGCGAAACCCCTTCCCTGTTAGTCGGGAGCCGCTCGGCGTCACACGGCATACGCCGCCGACCGGCGGCGCGAGCGCCCCGAACGCGGTCAACAGCGGCCGGGCCGATTAGTCCTGCTCTTCGGGGTTGCTCTGGTCTGGATCCCGTAATGGCCGCCACGTGCCGCCGAGGTCGGGCAGTCGAAATGAGTAGTGGCCATGGACATTGATGTGCCGGCGTGTGTACGCCGACAGCCGGGCCACATCCTCATCGAGGACCGGGTAGCCATAAGCGCGTAGTTCGGTCAGCGCCCGGTCCGGATGCGCGGTGCTCTAAAGCATGAGGTGCTGGCGATCGGCACCGGCGCGGCGCAGGTACAGGCGGTGCCGGTCAACCGGGTCGCCGCGTTGGCCCGGTACGGCTGGGCGGGTAAAGCGCCACTGCTCGAGGGCCTGGCCGAGCCAGGCAAGACCAACGCCCGACAAACTGGGCCGGGACTCCTCCCCGGCCGGTCAAGGAAGACGGCAAGTCGTTGACACCCGCCCGTTCTCGGCGTCCACGTGCTTCTGCACCCAGATCGTTGGTCCAGCTGCTTGGCGTCGTGAGTGAGACCTTAACCCGTATCCGCATCTTCATGAGTCGCCCAAAACCGGCGGCGACGTCAAAGGCGAGTAACCAGCCTCTTAGTACACACGTCCTAAATCCGTGTATGGTCCGTGGATGACAACCTCCGATGGCGCCGGGCCCGAGCCGCCCCAAATCAGCGGCATGCAGCAGCGCATCCTGACCGTGATTCGCGATTGGATCCAGCAGCACGGCTACCCGCCCACAGTGCGCGAGATCGGCGCAGCCGTCGGGCTTGGCTCTCCCTCATCCGTGGCATACCACTTGAACATGCTGGAACGACGTGGCCTCCTGCGTCGTGAGGCAAACGCGTCCAGGGCGGTCGACATCCGCAGAGCGCAGGCTGGGACGACATCGAACGGAGCAGACCAGCCAGGCGTCAAAGTTCCGGTGCTCGGCACTATCGCTGCCGGCACCCCGATCCTCGCCGAGGAACGCGTGGAGGACGAACTGACGCTGCCTCGCACTCTAGTAGGGCACGGCACGCTGTTCGCTCTGATAGTTAGAGGCGATTCCATGATCGAGGCGGCGATCTGCGACGGAGACGTCGTCGTCGTGCGCCATCAGGCGGTCGCCGAGAACGGCGACATCGTCGCCGCGATGATCGAGGGCGAGGCGACAGTCAAGGCCTACCGGAGCCGCGACGGTCGTATCGAGCTCGTCCCGCGAAACCCGCTCTACGAGGCGATCTCTGCCGAGCACGCGGTCATCCTGGGCAAGGTCGTCTGTGTGCTTCGGCGCTTCTAGCGCCCAGTCGACGTCGGTGAGCAGACGTCGACGACGCCCGTCCTCGGTCGCGCTGCCTGCAGAGGCCTCACCGCGAGTCACGCGGTCCCTGTCCGCCCAATTGACCAGGATCGCGCTATTGGTTGCAAGGTCACGGGCGACTCGAACCGTCGACTTGCCCGTCTCACGCACGGTACGCACCACGCCCACCTGGATCGAACTGCCGTCTTGTCTCAGCCGTCAACGTCTATCCCTCAAGCTATGGCCTCCAGCCTACGAGGGGAAGGGAAGCTGACCCGGGCGGACGGGTAGTGCTCCTACGGACGCGGACCCGTGCAGACCTTCCGATGGGTGTTCGTGTCGCTCCTTGCGGCTAGTCTGGCTCGGCTATGCCTGAGACCGATCTGCTTAGAGCCAGCCGCGATGGCGATCAGTTCCACTACTACTGGGCGGCACGCCAGTGCCTGGCGCTGCTCATGCCCGGGGCACCGCTCGTCGCCGTAGCCATCGAGGGTGTGTCGCTGCGGGAGTTTCCGGTCGGCGAACAGATCGCGGCGGGCGAGCAAGTCATCGACATCGCGGAGTACTACGGTTCTGAAAGTACCGACGATGCAGATGCGGTGATCTATCGGCAGCTCAAGCACTCCACGGTCCGAGAGACCGAGCCCTGGACAATGTCGGGACTGAAGCGCACCTTGACTGCGTTCGGTCAGCGGTTCATGTCTCTTAGGGCTCGCGATGCTGGCTTGGTTGGCAAGGTCAGCTTCCGGTTGGTATCGAACCGTCCGGTCGGGGAGAAGGTCCTCCAGACACTAGAGGATCTAGCTCAGAGGCAGCCGGCACGGCACGCAGATGAGATGAGGTTGCTGCGGGGCTACCTTGCCATTGCCGATGATGCGGACGCGGCGGAGTTCGCGGGCAGTCTCGATTTCGGCACTCGTGAGGTGGGTCTGCGGATGCTGCGATCAGACTTCGAACGAGGTGTTGCGGACTACCTGCCGGGCATGCGAGGCGATGCAGCGCTGCGGTTGAAGGAGGTCGTGGCGCAGCGGGCGAGCTCTCTGGGGGACGAGTGTGCCATCAGGCGCGAGGAGGTGCTAGCTGCACTTGGGGCGACCGAAGACCAGCTCTTGCCGGCGCCGCCGCGCTTCATCCGGGTCGCCAACCAGCTCGACAGACGCCAGTACCGCGAAATTGCTGATCAGATCATCACCGCTGCCAGCCCGGTGATCGTCCACGCGGTGGGCGGCGTCGGTAAGTCTGTGCTCGCCGCATCCCTCGAGCAGTACCTGCCCGAGGGATCGACGTGTATTACCTATGACTGCTTCGGCGGGGGCGGGTACCGCCGTGTGAGCGAGCCGCGCCACGAACATCGGCAAGCAGTGTTGCAGATCGCCAACGAGCTAGCGGGCCATCGTCTCTGCCAGCCGCTGGTGCCAGCACCCACCGCCACGGCGGCGGACTACGCTGCAGCCTTCCTCGACCGTCTGAACAGGAGCGCGTCCGCAGTCGCCGCCGCGAGCCCAGGGGCGTTACTGATCATCGCTGTCGACGCAGCCGACAACGCGGTCGCGGCCGGGAAGGACTTCGACAGCAGGTCGTTCGTACCCGATCTGCTGGCTGAGAAGGGATTGCCGGGCAACACCCGCTTGGTCATGTTTTCCCGTACTGAGCGCCTCCCGACACTAGAAGCACCGCCTGGCGTAGTGCAGGTCGAGCTGACGGGCTTCTCGCTAGAAGAGAGCGGTGCTCATCTCCTAGCCAGGTTTGCAGATGCGTCGGACGCTGACGTGGCGGAGTTTCACCACCGCACGTTTGGCAACCCGCGGGTGCAGGCCCAGACGCTCGCCGATGCCAACAGCATCGGCGAGTGCCTCCAGTTGCTGGCTGCGCCGGGCGCCGTTGATGCTGCGGCTGCGCTTGACTCCATGATCGGCCAAGCCGTCGAGAAGGTTCGCTACGACCGAGTGATGGCGGCCGACGAGGTCGACATGATCTGCGAGGCGTTGGCGGCCTTGCGCCCACGTGTGCCGATGCAGGTTATCGCAGAGCTGTGCCATCTTCCGGTGGCAGTGATCCACAGCTTCGTCAGCGACCTTGGGCGGCCGCTGCTTATCGAAGGCGACAGCGTCCAGTTCCGTGACGAGCCAACCGAGACGTGGTTCCGAAAGAATCATCGGCCGACTGGCCCCGCGCTGGCGGCTTTCTTGATGCGGCTTCGGCCGCTGGCTGACCGTCATGGCTACGCGGCGGCTTCCCTGCCTCAGTTGCTGTGGGAGGCGGAGCAACTCACCGAGTTGGTCCAGTTAGCGATCGACGGAGCAGGTCTGCCGACACAGAACGACCTCGAACGTGCTGAGATCGAGCAGCAGCGTATCCAGTTCGCCCTGAAGTCCGCGCTGAAGCGCAATATGAAGCCCGAGGCGGCACGGTTGGCACTGAAGGCCGGGTCGCTGTCGTTGGGACACACTCGCCGGCTGACCCTGATCAAAGAGAACACTCACCTCGCCGGCGAGCTACTCGACGGTCAGACGCTGGATGATCTGATCGCACGTCGCGCCTTGAGCGGTGACTGGCCAGGGTCGAACCTGGGCTACGAGGGATGCATGCTCTCCTTCGCGTCCGGGCAGCGTGATCTGGCGCGGAGCCGGTTACGCAGCGCTTTCGACTGGATGGTCGGATGGTCCAGGCTGCCTGAAAACGCCAGAGAAGATCATCAGTTTAGTGACGACGATATCGCTCAGGTCGCACTAGGCTTGGTCAATACTGATGGCCCGCAGGCTGCCGTGGCCTACCTCAAGCGGTGGCAGCCCGTCACTGCGGCATACCGAGCCGGGCTCATCCTCGCCGCTCGGTTGGCTGAGGTGGGTCGCCCCGAGCAGCTCGACGCGCTCGTCCTCGCCGCGGCAGACAACGCGTTCATTCAGATGGCCGTGCTCCACCAGGCTGGCCGGTTCGACCTCACCCTTGGCCGGGACGCCGCGGGTACGGTGCTGGCGACTCTCAGGAGGCGTCGGAAGCCCATCGACGTGTCCGAGGAGCGCTATGAGTACGGCCGCGAGTTCGATTCTCTGTACGCGGCGATCGCTGCCGTGACTGCCGCAGCTAGGCATGACCTGGCCGATGCGAAGGTGCTCCTGCGGATTCTGAGGGTGTACCTGCCCGCCTCCTTGCCGCGCGGACTGGGGGACCGGTCTACCGCGGCGCCAGACGTTCTGCTGAAAGCGTTTGCGCTCAAGGCCTACCTCGAGAAGCGGGACTTCACCGACCGCGACCTCGCCCATCCCGATCTGATTAAGGAGATGGAGAAGCAACGACACCAGGATTCTCGCGAACTGTCCGATTTCACGCGCAACATCACCCCAGCCGTGCCGTGGGCGCGAATCTGGGCCCAGATCGCGTGTTCGCCGGACGACGACGTGCTTGCGGAACTCGAGCATCTGGCTGACGACACGTATAGGCGCAACGTCAGCGACTACCAGACGCCATGGACGATGCTACGCGTCGTAGCGCGGCTGTCCGCCCAGATCCTCAGCCGCCGCCAGTGCGCCAGCGTGACGATCAAGTTCCACGACTGGCTGCAACGGGTGCAGAGATTCCTCACCTGGGCCACCCTGATCGATGTTGTCCGCCACACCGCATACGTAGACCACATGGACCAGGTTGTCTTCGCGGTGGCGGCAGAGCTCGACCGGTCGATCTCCCAAGCTCGGACGCAGGCCAGCGAAAAGATCTCCACGTTCACAGAGCTCGCTAGAGCGATCCGCCCGGCCAGCCCTGACGAGGCGCGAGCCTTCTTCGGACGTGCGATCGACACCGCCGACAAGATCGGTGACGACGTCATGCAGAGGTGGGACGCGATCAACGCGCTGGCGCAGCAGGCATCGAAGGCGGGCGAGGACAGCGAGCGCGCATACCTGGCGGCCAGGACATTCGAAGCGCTCGCCGAGTACCTGGACGACGCAGCCGACCACCAGCAGTGCATCCAGACCGTTGCGAGGTTCAGCAGGTCCGATGCCATCGCGCTCGCCGCTCGCTGGCGTAGTCGACGGTTCGGCGTGGCAGATCGTGTGCTGCAAGCGCTCCTTGAGGCCGACACCGGCCTCGCCACGCAGATGCCGCTGGGTGCGGTGGCGCTGCTTCCCCTGGCCAAAACATTCGATGTGCGCAGCGTTCTCGAGCAGACGTTGTCGTCCAGACACGTCCATCCTGGGCGCCTGTTCGAGGTCGTGAGCAACTACGACCGCACCGCGTGGCATCCAATCGAGTACTTCGAACAGGTCGAGGCGATGGCCCGCCGATTCTCAGTTGACCTCGCAGACACAAGCTACGCCCAAGACAGCTACAAGCGTCGGATCTACGCCCCCCACCAGCGATCGTCCCACTCCGTCTATAGCGGGTCGCTGGGACGCGTACCGGAGTACGAGAGCCAGCGGGCCGCCGACCTCGCTGCCCTGAAAGCGCTCGATCTGAGCAGGCCCGACGACCTGGAGACAGCCCGCCGCATGTGCCGCGAGCGGGACTGCAACCTTGCCGCCGACGACCTCGTCGACGCGGTGCTGGCCACGCCGCCACGTCACCTGCATCATGTGATCAACGGCGTCCGGAATAACTCCAACTTCGACGCCTACACCTATCAGTTGCTGCTGGAGCGGCTCACTAGTACCGCAGGCCTGCCGCGAGCCGTTATGGACGGCGCTCGCGACCTTGCCGTTTACGCGGTGCACCGCTTCTGTGACCGGATAGCTACCGGATACAGATATCACGTGCTGCCCCTAGACCTCCTCAGCCGAGCCGCCGGACAACAGTCACACAAACTGTACGACCTGGCATTGGTCGAGTTGGGTGCCCGCAACGACTTCCTCGACGCCCAGGACTGCTTCGGCCTCGTCTACAGCCTCTCTCCGCGGCTGTCCGCCGAACAGGCACGAGAGGCCTTCGACCAAGCGATTGCCGAGCTCGACTACCTCAACGACGCCGAAACGGCAGACGGGCAGTGGACCAGCGATCTGATGGCGCCGGCAGACCTGCACCGTTGCGTAGCCGGCTACATCTGGTCGGCACTCGCCGATCCCGACGAATCGGTCCGCTGGCGCGCCGCCCACGCGGTCCACATGCTGTGCCGACTCGGCGCCACCACAGAGTTGCAAGCCCTCGCCGACCTGGCCACCACAACCACAGCCGGGCCGTTCAGCGACGGCCGCCTGATGTTCTACGACAAGAACGCTCTTGTGTGGCTCTTCCTGGCGATTGAACGGGCCGGCGCTGACGCCGCGCCGGCGCTCCGCCCGTTCGATGCCATACTCAGGCGCGCGGTATTTGGCATGGACACTCATGCCTTGCTTCGTGAGGCAGCGTGTCGCGTGCTGACAGTGCTCGACCGTGACGGGCTGGTGAGCCTCGACAGTCGTGAACGCGACCGCCTGGCCGGGTTGCACGGTCCAGTCGGTGTCGTGAGTGGCCGTGCGGTGCGAGCATCCTGGGGCCAGCGTTCGCGCAATCGGCAGGAAGACGGCTACCGATTTCACTTCGACTTTGAGGAGCACTGGATCGAGCCGCTAGCCCGGTGCTTCGGACTGCCACTCGAAGACGTCACCTGCCGGGTCAGTGATGTAATCACCAGATCCTGGGCCCACAAGGTCTCCGATGGGCGCGCCCAAGATCAGCGCAACGCCCGGAGGATACTGCGAGACGATCGGACTTATTACTACAAAAGCGACATGCCGACCGTTCACGACCTCGACTTCTACTTGAGCTTCCACGCCCTCATGACCGTCGCAGGGCATCTGATCGACACGACACCCGTCCATGTGGATCCCGACGGCATCGACGACGACTTCGCTAGCTGGCTCCAAAGGTTCCGGCCGACTCGCCCCGACGGCCGATGGCTAGCTGATCGTCGCGACCCCGTGCCTCCGGACCAGGTCACACTCCTAGATGACGTATATCGCGATAGTGCGTGGGCCGAAGAGGTACGGCGAGAGGAGTTGCTCGACAGGATCTTCGACATCGAGCTGGGCATGATCACGGTTTGGGAATGGTCGATGCAAACGCACGACCGCGCGACGGAGAAGATCACCGTCAACAGTGCCCTGGTCGAACCCGATCGTGCCGTGCACCTGTTGGCCGCCTGGCAGACGTCCGAGAGCTGCTGGAATTACAGGATCCCCACCGCAGGCAGTGACTTCGAACTGGACGTCGATGGCTACCGGCTCGTTGGGTGGATTCAAGACCACGACCTGATCAGTCGCCTCGACGAACGAGACCCGCAAGCCGGGGGAGTTAGCTTTCCGGGACCAAGGCCATTTGCTCAGGCATGCCATTGGCTCGGTATCACTGCCGACCCTGATCAGCGAGTCTGGTCCCGCGACGGCGAAGAGATCATGAACTCGAGTGTCTGGTCTGACATGAAGGACATGCCGGGACACGCCAGTGGCAGCCAAGGGCAGCGGCTGACAACAAGCCTCGACAGTCTGCGCCGGCTCGCGGACGCGACAAACATGAGCGTGATCTTCGAAGTGACCATCGAGCGGCGCAAGCGCGGCGCCCAGGACGACAGGTTCGAGTCAGATGAGCCAGGATCCCGCGACCTCGGTCCCCATTTCAAGGTACTCGTCTTCGACCGGCGGCTTGGGTTCATCGAGCTATGACGACGTCGTCGCGCTCGGGCGGGAACTCGCGGACTCGCTAGACTCGAACGACACGCTCGGCCGATGGATGGCGCACTATATCGCCGATCTGATCGATCGCGCCGAGACCGCTGACGGCCCAGACCGTGACACGCTCCAGCACGAGTGTGCCGCCGAGATCATGCGCCTGTGGAGCCACCGCCACAGCTTCCGGAACCCTCAGCGCCCCATGGCGAGCTTCGAGCCCGTGTACCGCGCTCTCGCCAGCCTCGATCCGGACAACCCCCCGTGGAGCTTCCTGCGCACCTTCAGCCCCGACACGGCGCCCAAGGCAGATCAGCTCGAGATCAACGCTCTGCTAAAGGCGGCCCTCGAAATCGAGGATGCTGCCCGTGACGCGGTACGCGAGTTGATTGCCAGCGCAGCTGGCGTGGCGTCGCACAAGGAGGCCAAGTGGATCGACCTGGCCAAGCACATCCAGGACGAGGAGTCTGGGCTGGTGGGAGTGCTGAGGCGTCTGCGTTACGCCGGCGTGGACGACGCGCCGGACGAATCTGCGGACGAACTGGGCGAATCTATGGACGAAGTGGCCGCACCCACTGCCGTCCAAGCCCTTGAAGCACTGGCCACTGCCTGCGGCGCCGCTCTTGAAGTAGTGGATGAATCCGTCAGAGACAGCCAGGTGTCTAGGCGATAGTGGGAGGCTGCTGGGACCCAACGACCGTCCGGGTCTGCGGTTGCACCTGAGCGCGTCGACGTCTAGGCCGAGCACCTCGCCGATGAGCAAGCCGAGATCGGCCAGCACCCGGACGGTTTCTCGCTAGCAGCGCCGCGACGTGGCGGGCGAGGGGGATCGGGGCAGGGGCTAGCCACCATCGCTTCGGCCAGTGTCTCTGCCTCGGCATCGGCGGCATCGAGCACTGCGTTGATCTGGTCGGTTCAGCCGGCGGGTGGAGGTTCCCTGTCAGCCCGGGGTCGCCGGAAACTGGCCCGGGGTTGGTTCGGCCGTCAGTGTTGGCCACGAGGTAGCACAGCGAAGCTTTGCTGGCCGGCCCACCAGCTGAGCAGAACGGGCAGAGGGAGCCACGACGGCGGAACGGGCGGTCGTTGTTGGGCAGTTCAGCTCGTTCTCGACCACGATCAAGTCGCTGCGGCGACCGCCCCGCCGCCGCACGTCAGCGTCAACGCTCGAGGTGGGGGCAGGGGCCGCGTTGGTGGTAGCCGCCGGGCACCCCCGCCCCTACTGTGGCCCAAAATGGTTGTGAGCTGCGGAAATGGCCGCCGAGAGTGTGCCAGGACAGCCCAGCATGCTCGGCGCGGAGGGCGGCGAAGCCGGCGCTGGCCAGGCCGTGCCGCCGGTATCGGGGGTGGGTATACGGCTGCTCGACCCACCCGATTCGGCAGCGGTGGCAAATTCGATAGTCGACGGCGAACGCAAAGTCATCATCCAGATTGGCGGCGCGGGTGCGCCAGCCGTGCCGCTCAGCGGAGATCGTGTCCTGCCAGGGCTTTGTCAATACCGGCACGACCGGCCACCCGGCTCGGCGGCCCCACCGCCCTCGAGTGAGCCAGACGACCACTTCCCGCCAGGGCTGACGTCCGGAAACCCGACCTACCTCACTGGCCCGTGCCACGAGTTGGCGCACCGCTTCGAGCTGTTCGGGGCCCGGCTGGTCCGCGTCGTTCACGCTCATCAATCATCACCCTATGCGGCCGACGGGACTGGCGATGAGTAAGCGCGCGTTGCCAGCAGGCGGTGGTGCAGACGGCAGGTCGGGCTATGGCCGAGGTACTGGGCACAGGGGTGGAGAGCGATGTGATGGCGAACCTTGCCGCGAAGACGCTTGGGGTGCTAGACGGAGGATTCCTCGAGGTAGCCGTGGCTGGCGAGGATGCGACCAAAGAAGGCCCGAATGTCGGTCCGCGCCTGCTGTACGTCGCGGAACTCGTGGCCCCCGAACCGATAGACCTCGTAGCCGTCTAACCGGAGTGCCCGGTCCTCGCGCATCATCTCCGCATACAGCCGCGGGCTCGCCCGATCGCCCTCGGCATAGTGCTGCTTTCCATCGATCTCGATCACGAGCCGGCGGCGCCCGCGCAGCAGCATTAGAAAGTCCATACGTTGGCGTGGCAACGGTCCTGCGGCGCGACGGTGTTGGCGGCTGTAGGGGTCGTAGTGCAGATAGACCTGCGGGATCAGCGCTGGCAGTTGGAAGCCGTGCTGCTTGACTAGCTCTGTGTAAGCCAGGAACATCTGCCGTTCCGGTCCGGGCTCCGCCGACGCCGGGCGGCCAGCATCAAGCGACCGAAGAAGACGGGCATGCAACTGGTTCGCGGCAGCGCGCTCGCTCCCTGCCGCGGGCGCATGAGTCTCGGCCCACCAGGCGACGACTTCTGCCCAGGTGAGCCCAGCCTCACCGAGAGGCCGGTCGAACACCAGGCAGAAGTCCTCATTCTTGACGATCTCGATGGTGTTGCTGACCGCGTCGGCGAGCACCAGTTCGGGTTTCGGACCGTCAGAGGCGAAGATCAAATTTCGGAAGGGGGTGAGCACCCCACTTCGGCGGGCTCCGAGCACTTGCAATAGCCCCCACAGCTCTGGAAGGTAGTGCTCCTCCACCACCCGGCTGCCGAGTTCGAGCAGCTGATCCTTGCTGTAGTCCTGGATCCGACTGCGCACGTAACTGCGCTTGCTCGCGTGGGCCTCATCGACATCACCATCAGCGAGCCCGAAGGCCCGGCAAACCTCGGGGAGGTCGTATGACTTGACGGCGTACAGCGCCTCGGCAATCGCGTCGCGCAACTGCATAGCGCTGGTCCCAGTGCTGGCCAGCGGGGCACGGGTGAACGGGTCTGCCAGTAGTGGCGCCACGGTGACATGGTGGCCAGTGCTGGAGTCCCAGCTCTTGAGTTCGTTCATCTGCCCAGCGATCGCTCCCAGGTCTGCCGGGCGGAATAGGTCCAGGAAGATTGGCCGTACCAGAAGCACCACTTGAACCGGCTCCCACGGGTCTCCGTCGCCGAGTTCCGCGGCCGGCACGAGCGATAGCAGTCGCGCTGCGCGCTGGTTGCCCACGCGCAGCAGCAGCTCCGACAGGGTGGTCCGCTGCTGACTCCAGAACCGGTCGGAGGCGGGTCCGGCGATTGACATGGCTGTCACTGTAAGAGACTGCTCCGACACGACTCCGCCGAGGTTTGGAGACGCCACGGTCGGGATTGGACAGCACTCAGCGGCGGCGGTAAGACACTTGCAGGGCCGCCCACCGGCGACTCCCGCTTCGACGCCGTCACCGGAGGTCCCCATCGCCGGATACATCACCGAGGTCACCCGACGCCGAATCCTCGAGGGCCTCGGCTGGCTGCGCGGCAGCGTGCCGAACGGGCTCCGAGAGTTCCTAACGCCGGCGCACACCTTCTGGAGCGGCGCCCTCTCGGAGACCGATTTCCTGGCCCGGCTCTACGACCTCAACGAGCTGCCCAGCCACGACCCTCGGTACACCACCGCGTTCCAGGACATCGTCCAGCACCGCGTGATGAACGAGGACTGGGACGACGACTGGATCTTCGAAGACCCACGGTTCGGCCTGGCCGACAGTGACGACAAGTTGCTGCGCTTCCTCGCCGAGATGCTGCACCCTGCCGTGCGCACTGACCCGGCCGAGGTCGAGCGGCTGCGCGAGTTCCTCAACGGCGTGCTTGTGCACGACGGCTATGAGCTGATCCAGGTCGACGACATCAGCGGTGCCCCGGTGTTCGCCCCGCGCCGGATCGGCTCCGGCGTCCGCGGCACCATGAAGAACCTGATCTTCGCCGCGATCGGCCCTAAGCCCGAAATCGTGCTCGTCGACGCGCTCAACAACGACCTGCGCATCACTCGCAACGCGCAGAACTGCCTGATGTACGACCGCCCGCTGCCCGCGCAAGGGCTCACGTGGACCGAATTAACCGGGTGGTGGGCCGATCGGGAAGGCATGACCGGCGCCCCGGCGCGGGACGTCTTCCTCAGCTTGTGCCGGCGGCTGGACCGGTCGCTTGGCGATAACGACGCCGAACGGCGGGTTCTGCGCGCCTACACCGACCGGTCCCTGCGCCTGGGCCCGGACATCCCGGCGCTGATCCCACAGGTCTACTTGCACTACGACCCGCATGTGCGCAGCTACCACTCGCCCGGCACGGCGCCGTTGCCACGTCAGCGGATGGACTTCCTGATGCTGCTGCCGCACCGGGTCCGGGTCGTGATCGAGTGTGACGGCGTGCAGCATTACGCCGATGAAAAGGTGCTGGCCAACAAGCGGCGATACGCCAACCCGCGCCTGTACGCCGAGATGATGGCCGAGGACCGCGAGCTGCGCCTGACCGGCTATGAGGTCTATCGCTTCGGCGGCGCCGAGCTCGCCGACGGCCCGGACACGGCCCGCCGGCTCGACGTCTTCTTCGACCGGCTCGCCGCCCGCTACGCCGGCTGAGCACCGCGGCGGTCATGCAGCAACCCGGCAGTCGTCGGAGGGAGTCATTACGTGAATTCCGGCTCAGCCACACCCGTTCGTTGGGGGTGCAGCCGTGTGCCGGTTCGGGAGGAATCGCAGGCATCGACGAGCGGCTGCCACAATGGGTGCGCTGCGCTTGGCACCACCAGGTGGGCTCGTTGTCGGGCACGTGTCATGACCACGTAGAGCAACCGCGACCCGTTCGGATACGGATCTTGTTCGTAGCCGTACCACTCGTCTGGGCGAAGCAGGAGGATGGTGGTGTCGGCCTCGCGTCCCTTGGTCTGGTGGAGATTCATTGCCTGAATCGAGTGCCGGCGTGGGCTAAGCCCACCGACCAGCGATTCGTCGCGCAGCCGAAGTAGCTGCGCCTCGATGCCCGCCATTCCGTGGTCGAGGTTGGCCCCCCGAAGGGCATTGCGGGTTCGTTCCGCCGCTTGCGTCCAGGTCTCCTGCCCTCGGAAGGTACCGACCCGGCGGTACGCCCCGGCGATAACGCCGGACAGGTCGGCGAGGTCGGGTGCTGAACCCGCTCCAGCCCGCAGGTCCTGGCACAACCCGGACAAAGCATGCTCCAGCTGAGGATTCGTACCGCTCAGTAGTTGCTCGGCAAGTGCAGGCAGGTACTTACCGCGGTGGTTTGCCGTGATGTACACGGCGAGGGCGCGGCGGATCGGCGCCGCGTCGTCGCCGAGCGCATATTGAATCAGGGCGAGCTGCGCCGGGAGGGCCTCGCCATACGCCTCGGTGAGGCCGACCTGTTCGTGGTTAAGCCCGGCCTGGCGCATGGCGTCGGAGAGTTCCGTCGTGGCCGCATTGGTGTGCGTGAAGATGCTGACGGTGTGCCCCTGCAGTCGGGCGTTGCGCGCGAGATCGATGACCTCTGCGTAGCCCGTGGCAGAGGTAGTGCGGGTGATTGACAGGCGCCCGGCTTTCGCCGCGTAGGCGATGGCTGGGTCGTCGAATCGGCGCTCGCGCGCTGCCTCGGCCGCAGCGGGCAGCACGCCGGTGGGATCCCGGAAGCTTGCCGGTGGCAGCTCGATCTCGATCGCGCCGGGCAACGCGAGTGCGTCGGAGATCCGCGAGTTCGGGTCTACGTGTTTGAACCCGTCATAGATGCATTGATGGAGATCGCCGAGCAGGATCAGTCGGGCTGAAGGTGCAATCGTCCGCAGGAACGCCCACTCTTCGACGTCGGTGTCTTGGAACTCGTCGCAAATGATCATGCCGTACCGGCCGTTGTAGTGCTCGGCGATCCTGGGGAGGGCCAGAAGTTTCATGGCGGCCGGGAGCAGTTCGTCGTATGTCAGCCCTGGTGGGGCGCCGGGCACACGCGCGTTGGCGACGCTCAGGACCGAAAGCGGCGGCGGGTAACCGTGATAGGGGCCGAAGCTGGTGACGATGCGCCAGGCGAAGCCGTCGAACGTTGCGACCTCCAGCCGCGGTCCGTACGGTCCGATGATCGAACCCGCGCGGTCGATGATCTGCGTGACCGCGGTACGCGAGAACGACAAGAATAGGACCCGCTGGGGCGCTGCCAGCCGGGTTCGTTGGTCCGCGATCGCCGCTAGGCGACGAGTCTCGAGCAGATGGCGGTCGGCCATCTCCAGGTAGGCGCGCGCAGCGGCTACAGCGGTGGTGGTCTTGCCGGTGCCCGCTCCGCCGCGGACCACGATCACGGGCGCCGAGCTGGTGATGACGTCGTACTGGGTGCCTCGGGGCTCGTAGGTCATGAGATGGCCGCCACGGGTCGTGCGATGTCGGTTAGGTCGGTCAGCTTGTTTTCGCTGGGCGGGGTGGTCGCCAGTGCCGCGATGAGGGCCAGAACGGTTTGGATGAGAGGCGGATGGGCGCCCGTTTCGGCGTAGAGGGACTCCAATAGCTGCTCATGCAGGCCCTGCTTGTGTACAACCTTGCACAGCTCAGTGACCGCCGCCTCGCCAGTGCGACCGTCGACCGGGTCGGGGATGCCGTACTCCGTGAGGGTGGCGCTCGCCGCGACGATCGCGTCCATGCTGATGCCAGCGAGCATCGCGCGCTCGATGGCCCCCGGAGGGAGCCGGATCACGTTGTCGCAGGCAGCCTCGATGCGCGCTACCTGCGTGGCGGCTTGCGCGCTGTCCTTGTCCTTGTCTATCACGGCGATGACCCGGAAGCCGAGCTTGCGGGCCAGGTCTGCAACTCGCGGGATCTGGTCGATCCCGCCGTCCTGTCCAGTGCCGGCGGCGACGAGGCGCACGCCGTGCGCCGACAACGGCAACCGGTCGGGCGGGTAGCGGCGGTCCACCATGCTGTAGACGGCGACGTCGTGGGGTCCTTCGGTGATGGCGACGGTCGGTGCGGACATCGCGGTGAGCAGTTGCGTGTGCAGCTGCCTCATCGCGGAGAGTGCCTTGCGGTCGGTGATTCTGTCCAGCTGATGGTGCGCCCGTACGCCGTCGTGCCGCACCAGGCGGACCAACTCGACCGGCTCGAACGCCCGCGCTGCCTCGGGCCGTCTCGTTGACAGCCACAGTTGCCCGGACCGGGCGCGCAGCAGCGCGGTGAGGTGCTGGGCTGCGGCGGCGTCGAGTTGATCACCGAAGTCGTCGGCGAGAATGACTGCTCCAGGTAGGTTGGCCAGCAGCATCGCCTCGGCCGCGGAGAGCACCGCCGTGGTTGAGCTGCCGTGGCTGCTCAAAGCCAGCGGGCCGGCTTGGTCCAGCCGAAGGGCCGGCTGCAGTGTCCGCAGCAACGCGGCCACCGTGCCGTCTTCAGCGAAGAAGCCGATGTCGGCGGCGGTCACGGCCGTGTCGCCGAGCCTAGTGCCTGCTCCGCCCGTCTCGAGTACTTGGCTTACCGTGCCTGCCATCGCGCTGTCGGCTGACAGACCGGCCACGGCGGCACCGACTGCGTCGCTGAGCGTCGTGAAAGCGGCGATGGCGGCGTCTGGGTCGCGGGCGTCGAGAATGCGGCGCAGGGCGCCGCCGGACCGTAGCTGGAGCGGTTGAGCCGAGTTCAGATTGATGACCGGCAGCGCACGGCGTGTCGCCGCCGGCAGGCGACTGTATTGACTCATGGCCGGGTCGCTGCGGACGGGGAAGTAAATGAACGCCTCAGTCACATCGGCGTCCGCGTCGTAGCTCAGCCGGTAGGTCAGTCGCACGCACTGTGGGGCGGACGAATCAGCGTCATCGGCCTCATTCGCGTGGCCGGCTGGGTCTAGTGGCTCAAGGAACCCGTCGAATAGCTGCTGCAAATCCGGGTCCAGATCTGTGAGCGTGACCTCGACTTCCGCGCAGTCGGCTCTGGTGATTACCTCCTCGACCGGGAGACCTTCCCGATCTCCGCCGTCGGGCACCTCGATCGGGACCGTGCGCTGATGAATATCGGATGGACGGGGCGCTCGGGGCCCGTCTGGATCAAGCACCCGTCTCAGTGCAGCGATGATATCGCTGCGCCCAGAGCGGGGCACACCCGCAAGCAGGACGTGGCCTCGCGGCCGTAGGTCCAGATTTGCCCAACCACGGAAACTGTTGATCAGTACTCGCGTAATCCGCACGCCGCTCATGATGCTGGAGCCGTCAGCTGGGCGGGCAGAGCTACACGCCGGTGCGTCGAAGATCATCCTGGCGGTCCCGCCGGCCTCGGCAAAGCACCTCGTCACCCGCTCCGCAATCGCGGACCTGGACTGGCGGTGGGTCCAGACGGCGTTCGAACATTCCGACCCAGCGGTGACGCCCTTCTTTCCGGCCAAGGAACAACCGCCGGCCCCGCGCCGCCAGCGAGCACGAACCGTGATCTCACGGCGAGCGCCCGGTCGGCTGTTCCGCTGACCGCAACCGCCGTCGTCTAGTGCCGTGACCAGGCGGGTCACCGTCGCATTCCACTGCAGCGGCCAGGGCGGGTGCCAGTACAGCGACGTCGCCGTGTCGCCGCGGCGCCAGAGCGGTCCGCGTGGCGAGGCTTCTGGCGATTATCGGGTTCGCCCGTCACCGGAGCGGGCCCGAATCGTTGGACATCTCTGACCATCGACCACCCCGGAAGGATCCCTGTGGCGCAGTACTGGGCCGATGACCCCATCGGCGGTACCAATGACGATCTCCTGGACCGCACACGCTTCGTCGCGAGGACGGCACACCTCATCCGCGACGCGGGAGCGGCGGAACGCAGCACCGTGTTCGGGCTGGTCGGCCCGTGGGGCAGCGGTAAGACGTCGCTCATCAACCTGATCGAGAAGGAGTTGCCCGCCCCCTGGAAGGTCGTCCGGTTCACCCCCTGGGCGGCCTCCGACATCTCCGGCCTGTTGGCCGAGTTCTTCGCGACCATCGCGTCTGCACTGCCCGAGGAAGGTAACGGAGCCAAGGCGAAGAAGGCGCTGCTGGACTGTGCGCAGGTCGCGGTGCCCGCATTGTTGAAATTTCTGCCGTACGCGGGCGATGCCGCCGCCGGGGCCGCGGAGGCCGGCCTCGGCCGGTTCACCCAGGAGAAGCCGTGGCAGATCCGATTCGACGAGACGTGTCAGCAGCTGCAGCAGCTTGGTACCCCGGTACTGGTGGTAGCCGACGACATCGACCGCCTTGACGCCGGTGAACTGACCACGCTGCTCAAGGCCGTCCGACTGCTGGGCCGGTTCCCTGGAGTGCACTACCTGCTCGCCTACGACCAGGACACCGTCATCGACGTTGTCAGCGCCTCCGCCCTGGTTGGCTCGAAACGGCAACGGGCGCTGGAGTTCCTGGAGAAGATCGTGCAATACCCGTTGCCGATTCCCCCGGCACAACGCGCGCAGCTGGACCGCATGCTTAACGCGGGCCTGATCGAGGCGGTGCGGGAGTCAGGACACGAACTGGACAACGAGGGGACCGAGCGCTTCGGCATCGCATATCGCGATTTGATTGCACGGAACTTGAAGACGGTACGGTCGGTGCAGCGCTACCTTGCCCAGGCGCGGGCGTACCTGCCTCTCATCGAGCGGGACGAAATCGACGTTGCCGACATGCTGGTGCTGCTGCACCTACGGCTGCACTTTCCGCAACTCTACGACCGACTGCCGGACTGGCGCAGTGACCTGACCGGCGCCCTGGACTGGACAGCGATGGTAGCGCCAGCAGCGAGGCAGAAGCCCGACTGGGCCGATCGCCTGAGCAAGGCGGGCGTTCCGGACGAGCTGACTGCGCCCGTGGAGACCGTGCTGGGTGACATCTTTCCCGCCATGGACACCACTCGTGTGCGTGTAGGCGGCAACGCTCAGTCGCGCCGCGTGGGCAATCCTGACTACTTCGATCGTTACTTCGCCCTCGGCATCCCTCAGGACGATGTCGCTGACGGACTCGTTCGACAGGCGGTGCGCGAGATCGCCAGCGGAGAAGAAGGGCCGGCCGGTGCCGAGCTGGCCGCGATCCTCACCGGCGACAACGATGACCGTGCCCGAAGTGGCCTGTTGAAGGCCGCGCCACTGGCGATAGCTCAACCCGCCCAGGGCAGGGTCCGCCTGGCCGTCTTCGCAGCCGGCTTGGTGCCCCGTCTCCCTGACGCCGCCGTGCTGATCGGCAACCGCCGTGCCGATGCGATCGGCTGGATCGCCGCGCTGCTTCAAGACGGCGTCGACGAGCCAGCGCGTGTGGTGGACGAACTGGTCAGCCTCGCCGGAATCAACGCGGTCACAGTAGCGACTGGCTGGATGGCCCGTGATCGTGATCGGGGGCATCAGGCGCCCGGACTTGATGCACTACTGCCCGCGGTGGCTGACCGTGTGATGGCCCTAGTGCTGGAGAACCTCCGTGCTCGAGACGCCGCCGACGAGGGCGATCTCATCATGTCGATGGTGGAGCTGGTCGAAGAAGCCGGCCTGCTGGACCGGCTCGTCGCTGACGTGCGTGCATCGTTGTCGAGAGGGGACTGGACCCGGGAAGATCTGGCGTCCCGCTTTGTTTCCGTGCAGCAGCTTGTGGGCGGCTCCCGCGGATGGCAGATCGGCTCTTTCCAGGCGCAACGCTTCAGCCGGATCGTTCCCAGAGAAGGGGAGGTGCCCGAGTCGTTGACGGTCGACGACATCGACCGGCATGACACGACCTGGCCGAATCGGCGGCGGGTAGCGACCGAGGCGTTGGAGCGCCTCGATTGGCGAGAACCAGAGCCGTGAATCCGCCAGGCCGGGCCCCCGTAGCGGACCCGCCCGACGTATACCCATCCCGCCAACGTTTCTGGTCACGGCACTAGCCACCCGGCGCACCCGGTCATGCATCCCCGCCGCGGCTAGGAACTCAATGCTGAAGGACCTCGCGGATTGCGACGAACAGGCCCGTTGCGGTGCCGACACCGACCGCCCACGGCGTGCTGTGCGCGGCCAGTACCCCGGCGGCTGCGGCACCTGCGGCCGCGGCGATCGTGGTCCACCGACGCGGTCCGCCTGGGCCAGGCGCCGATGAGCTGCGTGTGCTGGTCATGGACCTATTCACTCCTTGTGGACGAGAGGCTCATCGCCTCGGACAGGAAATCAGCACACCAGCCCGCAACGATGCGGCCCTCGGCAAGCTCGCGGGGCTCCAAAAGTCGTCCGCACTCGGTACGGTCGCTGGTCATGGTCCGCAAACAGCCGAGCGCAGCCGATACTGCGCTGATGGCCGCCGCCGGCGCGCGTGGCGCGGCACCCACTCCCACCCAGTTCGAACGGTGGCGTGCGGCGGGCCTGCTGCCCCGCAACGAGCAGCATGGCGCCGGGCAAGGTCGGGGGAGCGTCTCCACTGTCCCGGCCGAATCGGTCGATCTGGTGGTGTGGCTCAGCGCTCACGCCCGCCCGGGCCGCCGCCCCGGCGACCTCGCCCTGGAAGCGTTCGGGGCCGGCCTGCCGATCCCGGAGCCGGCCGTGCGCACGGCGTGGCTTGCTGCGGTCACCGACTTCCGACTGAAAGCCCTACGGGAACCGGTAGAGGATGCCGACCGCAGCGACTGGATCGCCGACACCGCGCAGGAGCTCGCCGCTAAGCACAGTGGCAAGAGCACGCTGCTGCCTCAGCGCATCCGCGACATCGACGGCCGCATCGCCGCTGCCGGCATCCCCTTCGCACTGCCCGAACTGGCCCCGTTCGATAAGGGCGCCTACGAGACCGAGCCGTACACCAACCGGGACCTCCTCACTACGGCGATCTCCGGCGTCCTGGGCGGCACCAGCGAGCTGTCCGACATGGGCATCGCTGCCGTCTCGCGGGCCCTGGCTCCGCCCGGTGCGACCGTTCCGGTTGCCTCCATGCTCGAGTATCCCGAGGAGGGCACGCAGCTCGCCGACATCAACGACGGCCACGGCTTGACTCTGCTACCGGCTGATGACGCACGCAATGATTTTGAGCGGGTCGTCGCCGAAGCGTCCCTCGCGCAGCTGCGGGCCAGCTGGCAGGCCGCCGATCGTATGCACCGCTGGGCGCTTTCGTTGTGCGACGCCGTCGAGGCAGAGCTCGACGCGCTGGCCGCCGGCCAGCCTCCACCTGAGTGTCCGGGCCTGAAGCAGTGGTTCTTCGGCATTACGTTTGGCCTTAACCGGCTGCTGCTGCGCCAGGCCCTGCTCGAGCCTGCGCCGTCCACGAGAGCCCGGGCGAGCACCTCGGCGATGCTGCTGTTCATGGCCACCGGAATGAGCCGGCTGAGGGCGATGGTGCCCGATGGCCAGTTCGAACTATTGCCGGTGCTGCTGCCGCCGTTCCTGCACCAATTGGCCGAACTAGTCGCTGCTGACCTGCCCGCGAGCTTGCGCCCCACCGAGCCCGCTTGACGGGTGCGCTCACGCAGCACCCTGACGAAGTTGCTGGTGAAGGCGGTCCGGAAAGCGGGAGAGTGGCATCATTGCACGGTGACCGTGTATCTACTGATTATGATGCCGGTGTCTGCTTCGCCATTCGGAGTAGGACGGGCGCAAGCCCGAACGGCCAACCAAGAAGCGCCGAGAATCCCTCGACGGCGGGCGGCAGGACGGTTCCACTAACCTGGCCGGCTGTATCGAGGATGCCGGCCAGTGAGGACAACATCGCACAGCCAACTCAGCTCCTCACCCTGGCCAGGCCCCCATCAACGTCGGCCTGTGGTCGTCTCTACAAGTCCGGGGCGGTTCGTCGCATTGTTCGACCTGCTCGCCCGTGCAGTGCCGGACTGCATTGGACTGTCCGGCACCACCGAAAAGCGCGGCGGCGCACACAGGAGCATCTTCCTGTCACGGCGGCAGATGCACGAAGGGCCCGCATGAGCGGGCCCCAAGGCGGGCGCGGGAACCCTTAGGGCCTCCTGCGGCTTTGAGGCTAGCAGGAGTCGGTTGCTCCCGCCGGCACTTTGGTCTCACTTCACCAGCCCTCGTGCAGCAGCTTGCTTGGATCTTCCGGCCGCATGGTCCACCCGTCCGCGGTCTCCGTCGCCCATGCTCTCTTAGCCCGCCGGTGGGCGCGGCACGACCACAAGCGGCACATGCCGGGCAGCCAGCCCCGCTGCCACCACCACGGGACTGGCAATCGAAGCCTGCGGGGTGAGCAGCGGTGCGCCCAGCGCGTGGCGTGGAGCGGGCTTGACATCGTTCGATTAAGCCGGTGTGATCTTCCGGATCGGCGATCCTTCACGTGGTGCAGGGAGGGCGGATCGTGGCACGCCCGAATGCGGAACAGTGGAGCGCCGCCCTGCACCAACTGCGAGAGGCGCATGCGGCGGGGCAGCGCACCACGGCGATGGTCCGGCTGGTGGCCGCCGGGCTCAGTGTGACCGAGCGCGCGGTGTGGCTGCGTCTGGCCGCCGTCGAGCGGAGCGACGAGACGCGGTTCCGGCTCTCAGACACCGACCGGGCCGCGTACGTCGACTTCCGCGGCAACGTGGCCGCGGTGCACCGGGCCCGAACAGCGGTGCTGGCCGGGCGCACCACGGCGGCCGCAGTGTCGATCCCGGACGAGTTCGTTTCCGGCTGGGCCAACGCCGCGCCGGTTTCCCTGCGCACGCTGCAGCGGGCGTTCGCCGCCGAGCTCACCCCAGCGCAGGCCGCCGCCGCAGCCGGTGGTGACCGGGCCCGGCGGGCGAAGCTCGTCTACCTGCGCCGGGCCGCGTCGCACCGCAACCAGGTCTGGGAAGGCGACCACAAGAACCTGCCAGTTCTGGTGCTGCCGCCGCGTGGCCCGGCGACAACGCCATGGGTGACGATGTTCATCGACGACGCCACCCGCGTCATCGTCGGCTGGGCGATCGCGCTCACCCCGCACGCGGGAACAGTGCTGACCGCGCTACGCATGGGCATGCTGCCCGACGACGCGGGGCCTGCCCGTGGCGTGCCGGGGATGCTGCGGCTGGACCGCGGCCTGGAGTTCGCCGCCGACTCCGTACGCGACGCCATGAACGCCCTCGGCGTCGAGGTAACAGTGATGCCCGCGTACCACCCCAACGCCAAAGGCAAGATCGAGCGGGTCAACCGCAGCACCGACCAGCTGCTGCTGTCAATGCTGCCCGGCTTCACCGAAGGACCGCGCGAGCTGTCCGGTCGCCTCGCCGGCCCCGTCGACGACCGCAGCCCGGCCCGGGCCGGATACGAGGCCGCCGCGGCGGCCGGCGCCCCTGCCGAGACGCTGCCGATGCGATGGAGTGTGTTCGTCGACCAGTTCGCCGCCTGGGTGACCTGGTACAACCGAGAGCACGCCCACACCGGCATCGGCGGGCGTACCCCTGCCGCAGCATGGGAGCAGGACCCGACGCCCCTGCGGCTGATCCCCGAGGACGAGCTGCGGCACCTGCTGCTGGCCGACGTCGGACGGACCATCGGCGCCGACGGGATCCACTTCCGCAACCTGGTCTACGTGTGCCCGGCAGGGCTCATCCGCGAACGGCGCGGGCAGAAAGTCCGGCTGCGGTACATGCCGCACGACGACCGGTCCGTCCACGTCTACCTCGACGGCGACTACCTGACCACCTGCTACCCGGACAATGCCCTATCCGACGAGCAGGCCGAGCAGTTCTACGCCGCCGCCCGCGTCGCGGAACGGGCAGCGGCCGCCGACAAGCGCACTGCCCGCCGCCGTGGCCGCCGCCGGTTGGCCGCCCTCGGCAGCAGCGGCGACCCGGTGATCGAGTCGAAGCTGGTCAGCCCCGTCGACGTCGCGGCCCTGGCCGGCCGGCTGCCCGCCGGCGGTGGGCAGCTGTTGCGCCGGCCGGCCTCGACCAGCCTGCTCGGTATCGGCCCGGCGGCGCCGCTGGACGACCCCGTCGCCCTGGACGACTTGATTACCGACGACCAAGATGGGGCCATGCCGTGGTGACCCGCCGCCCGCCCGAGGCCGGACCGCCCGGCGCCCGCCGGATCTCCACCCCCGCGCTGCAGTTGGCCCGGCACGTCATCACCGACACCGCCGATCACCAGGCGGTCGGCGTCATCCACGGCCTGGCCGGACTCGGCAAGACCTTCGCCACGCGCACCTGCATCGCGGCGTTGGCCGCCCGAACCCGTGCGGCAGAGCGGATCGAGGTCGCCACCATCACGTTCCCGTCCCGGCCCACCATGCGGCTGCTGGCCGACCTTCTGCTGCAAACTCTCACCGGCACGCCACCGGCCCGGCAGGCCAACCGCTTCTACCTGACCGCGGCCCTGGTCCGCGAAATGGCACGCGCCCCTCGGCTGATCGTCGTTGACGAAGCGCAACGGCTCCCCGAGGAATGCATCGAGCTGCTGCGCTACCTGCACGACCACGACGACACCCGCTTCGGGCTGCTCTACGTCGGCGGCAACGGCTGCTGGGAAGTGCTCTCCCGCCAGCCGATGCTGCGCTCGCGGGTCTGGCGCCGGCAGACCTTTAGTCCGATGAGCCGCGCCGAGGTGCCGCAGGTCATGCGCTCCTACCACCGGCTCTACGCAGAGGTTGACGACGAACTGCTGCACTACGTCGACGACAAATTCGCTCACGGCATCTGGCGCAACTGGGCGCTGTTCTCCTCCACTGCCCACCTGTTGGCCCGCCGTGCCCGACGCACCAGCCTCGACATTGAGATCGTCGATAACGCCTTCGCCCTGCACTCCGGGACCAGCGATGCCAGCTGACCGGCCCTGGGTCACCGTCGTACGCGACCCGCACGACACCCCTGCCACCCGCGACCTTCTCGCCCGCGTCGACCGTCCCGACCGCGCGGCGCTGGTCGTACGGCCGGTTCCCGGCACCACCAGCCCCGCCATGCTCGCCCTGGCCGTGCTCGCCGCGCTGGGCAAACAGGTCGAGCCGCAACCCCGCGCCGCCCAAAGGCAGTGGTGGCCGCTGGCCCAAGCCTGGACGGTCGGCCATCAGATCGACCACCTCGTCGTCGACCGCGCTCACACCCTGCCCGCGCACCTAATCACCCACCTGATCAGCCTCGCGGCCGCCAGTGGCGCTCACCTCTGGTTCATCGACGCCTCCCCGGCCCACGACGCGCCGGCACTCGCCGGCCTCGCCCACGCCGTCCGGCAGCGTCCCCAGCAGCTGCTCACCATTACGCTCGCCGAGCCCGCCGCAGGGCCACAACCCGCCACCGCGGCGCCGCACATCCCACCGGTCATCCTCCCGCACACCGGGTTCCTGACCTTCCGCTACGCCTGCCAACGCCGCCTTCCCGCCGCCCAGGCTGCTCTCGTCGACGATGCCTGGCGGCACACCTTCGACACCATCCGCGGCTGGCTGAACCGCACCGAGGTGTTTGCCGCCACCCACCGGCCCGACCCGCAGCGCGTCATCGCCGCGACCCGCACACTCACCGCCGGGCTCAGCGTCCAACTCGCCGACCTGCTCTACACCGCCGCGCACCCCGCCGACGCGCTGCTGCGGCTACGCGCCGCCCAAGCCTCGCTCTTCCGCCTCGGGCTACTGCTGCACCACGAACCCCGCACCGCCGCGCCATTCGGTGGCGACCTCGGATGCCGTCTCACTCCCGAGGTCGCCGTGGCTCTCAACCGCGCCGTGTCCACCTCCGCGGCGGCCGCCGCCGTGCTCCAGCTGGTCAACCCGCTGGATGGCTCCTTCATCCCGGCCCGGCCCCAATCGGATGCGCTGAGCACCATCGAACCGGACGGCAGCCAACTGCACACCGACTACGGCAGCGTCCCCTTGCCCGTCTGCGCGCACGCCATCCTGCGCGCCCACCGGCACTTCGTCGACCCCACCGGCACCGCACCACCCGACACCGCCCTGTTCACCGGCCAATGGCGCGACGCCGACAACCTCACCGAACGCACCCTGCGACGCCTACGGCTCGCCGCCCTACCCACCCCCTGGTATCGGCGCAGCCGCGCCTATCTCCGCGGCCACGCCACCCCTTGGATGCGTCACCGCGGCCTCGATCTGTGCGTCCTAGCCGAACTCGCACCACGGCCGGGCCACCTATGACCCAACCCGTCACTTTCGGCGCCGACCTCCTCATCCGCGCCCGCGACCACGGCCTGACCAGCGAGGAGCTCGCCGACCTGCTGGGCATCCCCGCGGCGCGCATCCGCGCCCTGCCCGGACCCGAAGCGCTCAACCATCTGCCCGGCGCATTGCTACGCACCCTCGCCGAACGCCTCGACCTGCCCTGGCCCGACTGGCTCACCACCCCACCAACCTGGCCCGCACCCGCAGCACCCCACGAGCGCCCCGACACGGCCTGTGTACACGCCGTCCTCTCCGCCGCTCTCGGGCAACCCCTGCATCTCAGCGAAATCGCCGCCGTCCTGGATTGGTCCACCGACCGCGTCCGCGCCGCCGCCGACCAGCTCACCACCCGCGTCCGGCCCGGCGGCGGCACCCGCCTGACCAACACCGGCGACACCCTCACCCTCGATGTCGCGCCCCGAACCCTCGACCACGCCGCTCGCCAACGACTCAACCGACTGCTACACGCCCACGGCCTCGGCCCCGACCCATACGTCCTGCACCTGATCCACCAGCTCAGCGACCCCTACACGCCCGGCCGCTACCGCCTTCACGAGGATGCAGACCTGGTCGACGAGGCCCTCGACTACCAGCTCGTCGTGCACAGCATCGAGGCCTCGGACCTGGGCAGTTTCCACCCGGTCGAGCTACACCCCGACGTCAAATTCAGCCTCGGCATCACTCAGTACCGGTACCCACCCGAAGACGCTCCGTCGGTTGATACTGGTGGGATCGGAACGAAAGCCGACTCCCCACCGTTATGAATCCCGACCTGATCCGCGCAGCCCGCGACCTACTGCCCAATCCCGACGCCGGCGTCGCCTCCATTGCCCGGCTCCTCGGCCTCAGCCCCGGCGCCCTCTAGAGCCACATCCTCGATCTACGCAAACTACGCGCCGCCGCACCCGCGGAGTTCACCCCATGATCAGCCGACCGACTCCGCAGTCACCGCATGGCTGGAGCATCAAGTGACCACCTCACCCCGGTGGAGCCACTGAAGAACAATGTCGTTCTCACCGCTGTGGAACTGCTGTGGGTCACGCACCACCTGGATCGCTTGGGCGCCGCTCTCGGCGACGTCGTCATCGTCCCTACCAAGGAGGCCTGACCGGCATGACATCCGCCAGTCCCGACGGCGACCGAGACCAGCTCGCCGAGTTCCTGTCCCGCTACCTCGTCAACGGCCAGCCCATCAGTGGCCCAGCGGCCCGGGCAGCCGCCGACCGGATCGCGGAGACCCGCCTGCCCGCCTACGAGCTCGCTACCCGCGGGTACCGGCACCTGACTGTCGTGCACAGCGATCCAGAGACGGCCGAGGACGAGGCCGCCATGTGCCAGCTGCCGGGCTGGGGTAACCGGCATCCCGGCGCCATCCGGTCGACCATCGGCACCAACGACACCGCCGCGTTTCTGCTCGCGCCCCCGCACGCCGACGACCACCTCGCTGCGATCGAGGCAGTCGCGCAGGGATTTGACCCCGGCTGGTGGACGACTCGCCGGGCCACGCGGTGATGAGGGCAGTCGTAACCGGCCGAGTGCACCTAATGGACGGCTTCCTGCCCTCGGGTCGACGCGTGCGTGCCGTGTCCTCCTGCACGCGACCACGCTACGAATCGACGACGACAGCGCGCTCGCAGCGCTGTGGGCCGAGCACGAGCTCAGCCAGCCCGAGTCCGCGCTGTGCGGGCACGTCTACACCAGCCGCTCGTGGAGCCAGCTGCGCCACGTCGACCTGCTGCAGATCCTCACCGACTCGATCGGTGAGCAGGTCCTGGCCTGGCCGGGACCTGCTCCAGCGCTGCCTCGACGGAGCGGACCAGCGCCAGCTCCACCTCGACCGGACTGCCTTCGAGGGTCTCGGGCTCCCGGTGCCCACCCCACGGCTGCAGGTCATCCCCGGAGATAAACAGTGACCGCCCAAGCCGCCATGCCTGTGCCGGACGGCCCGGGCCCCGGGCCGTCCGGCACCCTGGCCACCGCGACCCGGCAAATCGCCACGTGGGCGGCCGGCTTGCCCGCACTGCCCCCCGACGACGGCACTCGGTACAGCATCCGCCGGCTCACCGTCTCCTGGAACCTTGATGCGTGGGGCCGCTCCCGGCACACCGCGATCGCGCACCGCCGAGACCTCTCCACCTACCTGGACTGGTGCCTCCGCGAACGCCTGGACCCACTCACTGCCCGGCCCACCAACCTAGCCCAGTTCAAGGTGTGGCGCGAGCTGGGCGGCACCGGCAGCCGTGCCGCCAAGCCCAGCACCGTCGCCCGCGCCCTGGCCTCGGTGTCCAGTTGGTACACCCATCTGGTGGCCAACACCGACGGCCAGTTTGCCTGCAACCCGGTCGTCGCGGTGAAACGACCCAAGGTCAACGCCCACACGTCCACCACCGCCGGACTCACCCTCGACGAAGTCGACCTGCTGCTTGCCCAAACCGACGACGAGGCCGCCGACCGCACCAAGCGCTGGCAGGCCGCGCCGACGCCGGTTCGGAACGCCCGGCACTTGGCGGCGCTGCGCGACCGGGCACTGCTGCGGCTGCTCGGTGACCTCGGGTTGCGCATCAGCGAGGCCCTCGACCGTGATGTAACCGATTTGAGCTACAACGCGGGTCAGCGCACGCTGAAGTTCATTGGCAAGGGCACCCAGCAGCGGGAGCGCCCCCTGCCCGCACACACTCTGGAGGCACTCGATGACTACCTCGCCGCCCGCGCGGCCCATGCCGGGAGCACCATCGACGCGCTGAGCGGCCCACTGTTCGCCACCACCAGCTCCGTCGGGCATCTGGGCCGGCTTGCCGAGCCCAACGTGTTCACCTGGCTCCGTCGCCTGGCCTCGGCCGCAGGTATCGCCTCGGCCAACCGCTTGTCGCCGCACTCGCTGCGGCACGCGTTCGCCACCTCGGCCCGCGCTGCGGGGGTGCCGCTGGAGGACGTGCAGGATGCGATGGGCCATGCCGACGTGCGCACCACCCGCCGCTACGACCGCGATCGGCACAACCTCGACCGCGACCCCGCCCACGTGCTGGGCAGGCGCCGGGCATCCCGACGGGCAAAGCCAGCCGAACCAGCCGACGCCAGCGAGAACCGTACGGCGTGACCTGGCAATGCGTGCCTCGGGCGCAGCGAACTCCGGGTCGCAGGCGCGGAGCCCGCCGGCGACCGGCCAGCCAGCGGCCAGGGCTGAGCGCACACCGGCGGGTTTTAGCGCGGCCCGCCCGGTGCTCTTAAGTGCGCGCCCATATTGCCGTTCGGGTTTAGGTAGACCATGGAGCGGAACCAGCTTCTCAGCATTGCGCGGCTTACGGTGATGGGCCGTCCGTAGATTCCAGACCAAAACAACGCTAGGCAGTTGATCTAGGCCCGCACCTGGGGTGACTGCCGCAAGGTGGCGGGTTGCTGGAAAGCTGCTTCGCCGTTTTTCGTGATCTCCAAAGGTGGGATGCGAGATCAGCGCCTGTGCCGCCGGTGGCACAGCCACTGAAGAACAATGTCGTTCTTACTGAAGTTCACATGTCGTTCAACAGC
>NZ_JBFAOI010000025.1:0-38640 GCF_040675155.1 Micromonospora sp. NPDC049645 | reverse complement strand
TGCCCCGGAAATGCGTCGCCACCTGCGTCACATGGTTGATCGCCGCGTTGCGCAACGCGCTACCGGACATGCCCTGCGCCCAACCCGGCTGCTGCTGGTGCCACAGCAAGGCATGACCGCGCACGCTCATCCCGTTGGCCTGCGCGTGACTGACCAGACGATCACCACCGCCGTAGTTGAACTGCCCCTGCTGCGGCTCGGTGGCGTCCCACTTCATCTCGTTCTCGGCCACGACACTGTTGAACTCGCGGTTCAAAATCGTCGTGTAAACGCTTGTGGAGAGCTTGCCCGTCGCGACGGCGGCGCCGAAGTAGCGGCCCTTCTCGGCCGCCGACGCCCGGAGGGTGGTGCCGGCGCTGGCCGTGGAGGTCAGCGCCATCGTCATTCCGGCGGCGAGCACGCCGGTGACTGCGATGGTCACCGCCGCTCGCCAGGCTCTTCTGTGATTCATGCGGAATCCTTGTCTGTGGTGGTGCGGCGATGGAGGCGCAGCGCCCGAATCTGCTCCTGCGACATCGGAGACGACAGCAGCGGTCGCCGTCGCGGCAGCAGTGCGGGGAGTCCTGACACGACGCCCGGCATGCCCTGGGCGGACGTCGCGCTCCGAGGGGCCACAGCAGATTCGCCCGGTGAACCACAGGTGCGGCCGCCCTCAGACATCGACTGTGAGCGATAACACGGCGTTCGTCAAGACGTAACGGACCGCTCGCCCGAACACACCGGACGGGGGCGCGGCCGGAGCCGTACGCGGACGGCTCCGGCCGCCCACCTCACTGGAACGAGGCGTCGTCGACGAGGAGGCTGTCGGTGCCCTCCGCCGTCTCGACATAGAAGGCAGCGCCGGTCAGCGTGCCGTTCCAGGACACGGACGTGGTGCCGGTGAGCAGCGTCCAGCCGTTGACGTTCACCCCCGCGGCGGGGGTCAGCTGCTGGTAGCTCGTCGTGCCGTTGACGGTCAGCGACAGGGTCGCCTTCGCCGACGGGGTGCCGCTCTGTGCGCGTACCCAGACGTTTGTGGTGTAGCTCTTACCGTTGGTGAGCTTCGACGTCACGTCCTGGCTGGGCCCGTTCCACGCGCCGGTCCGGCCGGTGATCGACAACGACCCGCTGCCACCGTGCGCGACGGTCGTGTTCCTGGTGAGTGTTCCGCTGCCGTGTACGCCCCAACCCGTCGTACCGTTCTCCACGTCGCCGTTGGTGAGCAGGTTGGCACTGCCGCCGGCGCCGCCGAACTGCCACCAGTTGATGTTGAGCAGGTTGCCGCTGCCGCCGGCGAAGCGTAGGTAGAGATCGTGGGTGCCGGTCGCGCCGCTCACCCCGCAGGTGGTGGTGCTCCAGGTCTGCCATCCACCGGTGCCACCCACCGTGCAGGTGCCCACGGTCGGGCCGGTGGCGCTGTCCAGACGGACCTCGATCCGCCCGCCGCTGGTGGCCGACGCGACCCGGGCGCTGAACGACGTCGCGCCCGCGCCGAACGCGACGCCCTTGACCTTGAGGTAGTCGCCGTTCTCGATCCAGCCGACGTTCATTCCGCCCTCGCTGGACACCTCGGTCTCGATCCCCGAACCCCACGCGATCGTCTCGGCCTCCTGCCGCACGTACGGGTTCAACGTGCCCACCTGCGGCGCACCCGTGGTGGTCATGTTGATCGTCGGGATCGTGCCGTTGGAGTTGTAGCTGAACTTCTCCACCGCCACCGAACGGGTGTAACCACCACCACCGGGCAACGCCCCGTTGTGGTAGAAGAAATACGACCCACCCTGGAAATCGACGACCCCCGCGTGATTGGTGAAGCTACCGCCCTGGCGCGGCATGATCGTCCCTCGGTACGTCCACGGCCCGGTCGGCCCCGGCGCAGTGGAATACGCGATGAACTCCGAACAGCACTCCGCGGCGAACACGTTGTAGTACAAACCGTTGCGCTTGAACACCCACGGCCCCTCCTCATACAGGGTCGGGCGACTCGCGTTTCCGTTCCGGGTGCCGAACCCCGCCGTGGTGAGCTGGATGCGGGTCGCGCTGCCGGAGTACGAGATCATGTCCTGGTTCAACCGCACGTACCACAGACCCGGGTTTCCCCAGTACAGGTACGCCTGACCGTCGTCGTCGACGAAGACCGTCGGGTCGATCTCGTTGTTGCCGACGAGTGGTCGGCCGAGCGCGTCGCGGAACGGCCCGGTGGGGCTGTCCGCCACCCCGACGCCGATGACCATCTGCCCGTTCGAGCGCTGGCGTACCGGCACGTACCAGTAGAACTTGCCGTTGCGCGCGACGACCTGGCCGGCCCACGCGTTGGCGTCGGCCCAGGCGAAGGTCGCCAGGCTCATCGGCGAGCCGTGGTCGGTCCAGTTCACCATGTCCGCGGACGACCACACCCGCCATTCCCTCATCGTGAAGTACGTGGAGCCGTCCTCGTCGTGGCCGGTGTAGAGATACACCCGGCCGTTGTGGATTAGCGGCGCCGGATCGGCGGTGTAGATGTGCTGGACGATGGGATTGTCGGCCCGGGCCGTGCCCGGGATCAGCGCGAGGACGCAGGCGAGGCTCGCCAGCCAGGCGACCCCGCGCCTGAACCGGCGGGTGGTCCGGGTGGTGGTTCGATCTTTGACCTTCACGTGTGCTCCCACAGAGAGTGCGCGGTGCGTGACGTCTGACCTGGTGAGCCACCGCCGCCGGGGCTGGCGATCGTGCGGGCCTTCCCGCGCACGATGAACCGCACGGCCGGCAGCCGTGTTAGCGCTAACAGCAATTTGTCGAGTACCACTCCCCTCAACTGACCTGGTTTTTCGCATGGCGTGGGATGACCGTCGTAACCACATCGCAGCATTGATGTATTGACGTGGACATCCAAGATTTACGATGCACCGTACTGAGTGACCGGGCGGGCGTCAACGAAACCGCACAGCCTCTCCACCCATCGGCATCCGTCACACACGGTCACAATTTGCCGTCGAAGGTCCGGCGAATGTCCGTTTCGGACCACAGCCGCGGTCGGGCGAGCGCCCCGGCGGGCCGGGGCGCCGCCGCGATGACCCAGCGGGACACCTCGGGGGTTGCGAGCGTGTTAACGAGCAACTATGTTAGCGATCACATTGATGCGCCGCGATAGGCGCCAGGGGTGGGCACCCGGCGCCCACGGCGACCGTGTCCCACCATCCACACCACACGCGTCGTCGGCCCCTTGCCGCCGACGACCCCACCGCCATCGATGGCGGCCCGACGTACCCGGCCACCTGGAGGTTCCCCATGTCACCGCTGCCCCTCAGCCGCCGCCACCTGCTTCAGGCCGCCGGTGCCACCGCGCTGCTCTCCGCGACCGGCGCCGCCGTCACCCCCGGCAGCGCCTCCGCGGCCATCGTGCCGCCGGCCCGGCCCGACATCGGCGTCTCGGCGTACCCCTTCGACCCCGGTCAGGTACGCCTGACCGCCGGTCGATGGATGGACAACCAGACCCGGACGCTCAACTACCTGCGGTTCGTCGACGTCGACCGGATGCTCTACAACTTCCGCGCCAACCACCGGCTGTCCACCAACGGCGCCGCCACCAACGGGGGTTGGGACGCGCCGAACTTCCCGTTCCGCACGCACATGCAGGGACACCTCCTGACCGCCTGGGCGTACGCGTACGCCGTGCTGGGTGACACCACCTGCCGGGACAAGGCGAACTACATGGTGGCCGAGTTGGCCAAGTGCCAGGCCAACAACTCCGCCGCCGGGTTCGGCGCGGGCTACCTGTCCGGCTTCCCCGAGTCCGACTTCACCGCCCTGGAGGCACGGACGCTGTCCAACGGCAACGTGCCCTACTACTGCATCCACAAGACCCTCGCGGGGCTGCTCGACGTCTGGCGTTACACCGGGAACACCCAGGCCCGTACGGTCCTGCTGGCCCTCGCCGGCTGGGTAGACACCCGGACGAGCCGACTGAGCTCCAGCCAGATGCAGTCGATGCTGGGCACCGAGTTCGGTGGGATGAACGACGTGCTCACCGACATCTACCAGCAGACCGGTGACTCCCGCTGGCTCACCACCGCCCAACGTTTCGACCACGCCGCCGTGTTCAACCCGCTGGCCGCCAACTCCGACCAGCTCAACGGGCTGCACGCCAACACCCAGGTGCCCAAGTGGATCGGCGCGGCCCGTGAGTACAAGGCCACCGGGACCACCCGTTACCGGGACATCGCCAGCAACGCCTGGAACATCACCGTCGGCGCGCACACCTACGTCATCGGCGGCAACAGCCAGGCCGAGCACTTCCGGGCCCCGAACGCGATCGCCGGGTATCTCAGCAACGACACCTGCGAGCAGTGCAACACCTACAACATGCTCAAACTGACCCGGGAGTTGTGGCTGCTCGACCCGAACCGGACCGACTACTTCGACTTCTACGAGCGAGCGCTGATCAACCACCTGATCGGTGGGCAGAACCCGGCCGACAGCCACGGCCACATCACCTACTTCACCCCGTTGCGGCCGGGCGGGCGTCGAGGTGTGGGCCCGGCCTGGGGCGGCGGCACCTGGAGCACCGACTACAACTCGTTCTGGTGCTGCCAGGGCACCGGCCTGGAGATCAACACGAGGTTGATGGAGTCCGTCTACTTCTACAACGGGACCACGCTGACCGTGAACCTGTTCACGCCGTCGGTGCTGACCTGGTCGCAGCGGGGCATCACGGTCACCCAGAGCACCAGCTACCCGGTCAGCGACACGAGCACCCTGACCCTGTCCGGGTCGATGAGCGGCTCGTGGAGCATCCGGGTTCGGATCCCGGCCTGGACCAGCGGTGCGACGATCGCCGTCAACGGCACGGTGCAGAACGTCGCCACCACACCGGGCAGCTACGCCACGGTCACCCGCACCTGGGCCGCCGGCGACACCATCACCGTACGACTGCCGATGCAGCTCGTCACGCGCGCCGCCAACGACAACAGCTCGGTGGCCGCCGTCACGTACGGCCCCACGGTGCTGGCCGGCAACTACGGCAACACCACGCTGAGCACGCTGCCGGCGCTCACCGTCTCGTCGATCACGCGGACCAGCACCAGCTCACTCGCGTTCACCGCCAGCGCCAACGGGTCCACGGTGAACCTCGCTCCCTTCTACGACGCGCACGGCTACAACTACACCGTCTACTGGAGCACCAGCGGTGGCGGCAACACCGGTGGCAGCTACCGCCTGGTCAACGTCGGCACCGGCCTGGTCCTCGGCATCCAGAACATGTCCACCGCCGACGGTGGGCTGGCCGTGCAGTGGGGCGACACCGGCACCGCGGACCACAACTGGGTGCTGGTGACCGACGGCAACGCGGTCCGGTTCCGCAACGTCAACAGCGGCAAGGTGCTCGGGGTGGAGAACATGTCCACCGCCGACAACGCCCGGGTCCTGCAGTGGGCCGACAACGGCACCGCCGACCACCGCTGGATCCTGGTGGACAACGGTGACGGGACCTACAAGATCCGCAACGTCAACAGCAACAAGCTGCTCGGAATCCTGAACGGGTCCACCGCCTACGGTGCGCAGGCCGTACAGGACCCGGACAACGGCAGCGCCGACAACCGGTGGCGGCTGGTCCGCAACGCCTGACCTCCGGCCCACGGGCCACCGGCGCGGTCACCCGAAGGCCGCGCCGGTGACGCCCGGCGGACACCCGGCGGCGGTCGTACAGTGGGGAGGGTCCTGGCCCCAGTGAACCTGGCGGACGTGTCGGCTCGTGCCGCCCTCCGCCCGGAAGGAGCACAGTGAACCGCCCCCTCCGCACCGCGCTCGTCGGCGCGTTGACCGCCGCCCTGCTGACCACCGTCGCCGTCGCGCCCGCGCAGGCGCACCCCGCCGGGCGACCGCCGACCGTCCTCGCCCTCCCCGACGGATTCCAGCCCGAGGGCATCGCCACCGCCGGTCGGTACGCCTACTTCGGCTCCCGGGCCACCGGCGCCATCCAGCGCGTCGACCTGATCACCGGCCGGGGCACCACGATCGGCGCGGCCACCGGCACCCCGTCGCTCGGCCTCAAGGTCGACCCACGCGGCCGGCTCTTCGTCTCCGGCGGCACGGCTGGCGACGCCCGGGTGCTCGACACCCGCACCGGCGAGGTGCTGGCCCGCTACCAGTTCGCCACCGCCCCCACGTTCGTCAACGACGTCGTCCTGACCCGTGACGCCGCGTACTTCACCGACTCGAACCGGCCGGTGCTCTACCGGCTGCCGCTGGGACGCGGTGGCGCGTTGCCGCCCGCCGACGCCTTCGACACGATCACGCTGACCGGCGCGTACCAGCAGGTCGGCACCGGCGTGAACCTCAACGGCATCACCACCACGCCGGACGGCCGGGCGCTGATCGTCGTCCAGTCCAGCACCGGCACGTTGTACCGGGTCGACCCGGCGACCGGCGGGAGCACCGTCGTGGACGTGCCCGGCCACACCTTCGCCAACGGCGACGGGCTGCTGCTGCTCGGCCGCACCCTCTACGTCGTGCAGAACCGCCTCAACCAGATCGCGGTGGTCCAGCTCAACCACGCCGGCACCGCCGGCGCGCTCACCGACACCATCACCGACCCGAACTTCGACGTGCCCACCACCGTCGCGAAGGCGCTGGGCCGGCTCTACCTGCCCAACGCCCGCTTCACCACCCCACCCACCCCGACCACGGCGTACACGGCCGTCGCGGTCCGCGCCCGCTGACCGCTGCGAGGGGGTACGCGCCGCGCGGGTGCCCCCTCGCCCCCGCCGTCCGGGCGACGATCGGGCGTTGGGCCGCCAGTAGGATCACTGGCACCTCGGCGACAACGTTCGCCTCGTGCATCCGGAGTCCCTGTGGCCGCCGCCCGTTCGTACCGACTGCTGCGCCGCACACTGGCGATCGGCTGCCTGCTGGCCGCCGGCGCGCTACCGGCGACACCGACGGTGACCGCCCCCACCGAGGGCGCGGGCACCACCACGCTGCGGATGCTCCAGATGAACCTCTGCAACAGTGGCCGGGCCGGTTGCTACACCGGCCGAGCGATGGCCAGGGCCGTCGAGGTGATCAGCATCGAGGCCCCTGACCTGGTCACCCTCAACGAGATCTGCGCGGACGACCTTCCCGTGCTGCGCGGCGCCTTCGCGACCGTCCACCCTGGCCGACGCGTCGTGGCCGCGTTCCAGGCCGCCGGTGACCGCCCGAGCGGCAACGACACCCGCTGCCGCAACGGCGAACGGTTCGGCGTCGGGGTGCTGACCCAGGCACCGACCTCGGGCAGCCCGCACACCGTGTACCGCGGCATCCACCCGACCCAGGACCTCGCCGACCCCGAGGAACGCGCCTGGCTCTGCGTCGACGTCGACGAAGCCCTGCTCGCCTGCACCACGCACCTGTCCGCCACCGGCGACCGGGTCGCGCTCACCCAGTGCGACCAGCTGCTCGACACGATCCTGCCGACGATCAGCCGTACCGCGGGCGACCGGCCCGTCGTGCTCGGCGGGGACCTCAACCTGCTCGCCGGCCACGACCCCGACGTACGCTCCTGTACGCCGCCGGGCCACCAACGGATCGGCGACGGCCGACTGCAGCACGTCATGGCGACCACCGGCATCACGCTCTGCTGTCGCCGACTGGTGCCCATGCACGGGGTGACCGACCACGCCGGCCTGCTGACCACCCTCACCGTCGACCGGGGCCGACCGCCGACCTGAGCCGCGCCCCCCGGAATGACGCCGGCCGGCCGCACCGGTTCAGCGGGGCGGCGTGTCCCGACGGGACGGGAACGGGGTGCCCGGCTGGCCGAGGGTGGAGCGGGCGCGCAACCCGACCGGGTCGGGCGCGGCGGTGGGCGGCGCCGCCGCCGATTCGGATTCCCTCCGACCAGCCAGGTACGCGGTGGCGGCCCGGTCGTCGTCGGTCGGGGCGGCGAGCAGGGCGTAGAGCAGACCGACCACCCCGAAGATCACCGCCAGCACGATCGGCACCAGCAGCGTGCTCACTCCGGCGCCGGTGATCTCACCGCCACGGTCGTGGCGGTGCACCGACAGGGCGCTCATGCCGGTGAAGTGCATCCCGTTGACGGCGACACCCATCACCAGCGCGGAGGCGAAGATCGCCAGCCCCCGCCGGACGGTCATCGCGAGCCACAGCGCGACGGTGGACGCCACCACGGCGATGACCACCGAGAGCACGACCCGGACCCTGTCGTAGTCGAGGCTGCCGTTGAGTCGCATGGCGGCCATCCCGGTGTAGTGCATGGCGGCCACACCGGCACCGGTGAAGACACCGCCGGCGATCAGTCGCACCGGGTTCAGCCGGCCGGTACCCACGATGGCCAGGCCGATACCGACCGCCACCACGGCGATGGCCGTGCTGGCCGCGGTCAGCGGAACGTCGTAGCGGATCCGGGTGTTCTCCACGGCGAAGCCGAGCATGGCCATGAAGTGCATCGCCCAGATGGCGGTGCCGCCCAGCGCCCAGGCCGACAGCAGACCCCACCAGGCCCGCTGGCCGCTGGTCTTGGCCGTCCGGATACGCCCGGCACAGATCAGCCCGAGGATCGACCCGAGCACGGACAGCGCGTAGCTCAGCGTGGGTGTGATCCATCCGTACTCAAAGTGATTTATTTCCGCCACGGCGGCTTTCTCCCCATTCGTTACCGGCGCGTCAACAAGACGCTTCGGCAATGATCAGGGGTGCCGTGATCAGGCGCAACAGTGCCCCCAGGGCGCACCGAGGGGTGCGGTTGCGGTAACCGTGCGCTGCGTCGATTCGACGACAATAATCACCGTTCGTAATTGTCAGGCCGACGTGTGGTACGCGAGAACGCCCCGATTGACGGCCGCGATCGCCTGGCGGGCGGTGGAGCGCAGCTCCGGTGTGGCACCGCCGGAGTCGGCAATCTGACCGAGCAGGTCGACGACCTGCCGGGCCCACCGCACGAAGTCGCCGGCGGGCATCTCACCGTCGATCTCGTGACCGCTACCGAGCACCTTGGCCAGCGCCTCACCCCGGGCCCACCGGTAGACGGGCCAGGCGAAGCCGAGATCCGGCTCCCGGGTCGCGGTCAACCCCCGCGCCGCCTCGTCGGCCTCGATCTCCCCCCACAACTTCAGCGTCTCGTCCACCGCGTCGGCCACCGGACCGCGCGGCAGCGACGCCCGCTCGTCGACGTCACGACGCGCCTCGAACACCACCACGGACACCGCGGCGGCCAACTCGGCCGGGGACAGCCCGTTCCACACCCCCCGGCGCAGGCACTCGGCGACCAGCAGGTCCGCCTCGGTCCAGATCCGGCCGAGCATCCGACCGGCATCGGTCACCGCGCCATCCCGACCGAGGTAGCCGCGCTCGGTCAGCAGAGCGACGATCCGGTCGAACGTGCGGGCGAGCGAACCGGTGCGCCCGCTGACCCGCTCCCGCAACTCCTCCGTGTCCCGCTCCAACCGCCGACGCCGCTCCGCCCAGCGGGCGTGCTCCTCCCGCTCCGGGCAGGCGTGGCAGGGGTGGTGGCGCAGCTCGGTGCGGAGCTGGGTGATCCGGTGGTCCTCGCCGGTCACCTGCCGGGAGCGGCCTCCGCGTCGGCCGCCGTGCCGGTCCAGGCCGGTGCCGCTGACCTCGGCCGCGAGATCCCGTCGGGCGGCCGGCGACCGGTGGTTGAAGTGCTTGGGCACCCGGATCCGGGCCAACACCTCTGCCGGGGTGGTGAAGTCACCGGGGCTGACCCGTCCGGCCCAGCGGTCCTGGGTGAGCACCAACGGTCGGGGCTCACCGAACCCGCCGGTCGCCGGGTCCAACACGACGGCCAGACCGGCCCGCCGGCCCGACGGCACCCGGATCACGTCGCCGACCCGCAGCCGCTCCAACGAGGCCACCGCGGCGGCCTTGCGTTGGGTCTGCCCCTGCCGCGCGATCGCCTTCTCCCGGTCGGCGATCGCCACCCGCAACGCGAAGTACTCGTCGAAGTCACCGTGGTGGCAGGCGGCCTCCGCGCCGTACGCCTCGATGGTTTCGGTGTTGCGCTGCACCTGCCGGGCCAGGCCGACCACCGACCGGTCCGCCTGGAACTGGGCGAACGAGGACTCCAGCAGCGCCCGGGCCGGCTCCGCGCCGACCGTGCCGACCAGGTTCACGGCCATGTTGTACGACGGTCGGAAGCTGGAACGCAGCGGGTAGGTGCGGGTGGACGCCAGCCCGGCCACGTGCCGTGGGTCGGTCTCCGGGGACCACACCACGACGGCGTGCCCCTCCACGTCGATGCCCCGGCGGCCGGCGCGCCCGGTGAGCTGCGTGTACTCCCCCGGAGTCAGGTCGACGTGCGCCTCGCCGTTGTACTTGACCAACCGTTCCAGGACCACGCAGCGGGCCGGCATGTTGATGCCCAGCGCCAGGGTCTCGGTGGCGAAGACCGCCTTCACCAGGCCCCGCACGAACAGCTCCTCGACGACCTCCTTGAACACCGGCAGCATGCCGGCGTGGTGGGCGGCCAGGCCGCGCTCCAGACCGTCGAGCCACTCCCAGTAGCCCAGGACCGACAGGTCCTCACCGGGGATGGCGGTGACCCGGGACTCGACCACCCGGCGGATCTCCGCCCGTTCCTCGGGCGAGGTGAGCCGCAGCCCGGCGGCGAGACACTGCTGCACCGCGGCGGCGCAGCCGGCCCGGCTGAAGATGAACAGGATCGCCGGCAGCAGACCCTCCCGGTCCAGCCGGTCGACGATGTCCGGGCGCAGCGGGCCCCGCCAGCGCGGGCCACGCCGCCCGGCGCCCGGCCCCGCGCCGCGTCCCTCGCCCAACTCCAGCCGCCGCGCGGTCTCCCGGGTGTAGCGCAGCAACTCCGGGTGCACGTCATGCTTACGGGCGGCGTCGGCGTCGTGGAACAGGTCGAACATCCGCTTGCCGACAAGCATGTGCTGCCACAACGGCACCGGCCGGTGCTCGCTGACCACCACGGCGGTCTCGCCGCGCACGGTGACCAGCCAGTCGGCGAACTCCTCGGCGTTGGAGACGGTCGCCGACAACGAGATCAGGGTCACCGACGCCGGCAGGTGGATGATCACCTCTTCCCACACCCCACCGCGGAACCGGTCGGCCAGGTAGTGCACCTCGTCCATCACCACGTACGCGAGGCCCTGCAGGGTGCTGGAGCCCGCGTAGAGCATGTTGCGCAGCACCTCGGTGGTCATCACCACCACCGGGGCGTCGCCGTTGATCGCGTTGTCGCCGGTCAGCAGGCCGACCTGCTCGGCACCGTACCGGGCGACCAGGTCGTGGTACTTCTGATTGGACAACGCCTTGATCGGCGTGGTGTAGAAGCACTTGCGCCGGGTCGGCGGCGCCACCGGGTCGTCGGCTGCCACCGGGTCACCGGGCCGCCCCCGCAACGCCAGGTGGACGGCGAACTCCCCGACCACCGTCTTACCGGCGCCGGTGGGAGCGCAGACCAGCACACCGCTGCCCCGCTCCAGCGACTGACACGCCTCCCGCTGGAAGTCGTCGAGGTCGAACCCCAGCTCAAGGGCGAACTCGTCCAACGCCGGAAACTGTGCGGCTTGTGCGGCCTGGCGGCGCGCCGCTGCGTACCGCTCGGCGGGGCTCGACATGGCTCCAAGATTAGTGCGTGCCGGGACACGTCACCCCACAAGGCCGTCCCGAGCCGCCGTCCGGGGCGGTCGGTAGGGTGCACGGCGTGCCGGACCACGCCGAACCGTCCCAGACCAGTCCGCCGGGCAGCGCCGAGGCGCCCGCGGCCCGCCGGGCGTCCCGACGCCCTGTCAAGGCGGTGCTCTTCGACTTCCACGGCACCCTGGCCCAGGTGGAGGATCCCCGACAGTGGGTGCTGAAGGCCGCGGCGGCGTGCGGGGTCACCCTGGACCCGGTCCGCGCCACCTCGCTGGCCGACCGCCTGCTCACCGCCGGACGCGCCGGCGGGCCGCTGCCGGCGCGGGTGCCACCTCGACTGGCCGAGCTGTGGGCCGACCGGGACCTCTACCAGCACGCCCACCGGGGCGCGTACACCGGACTGGCCGAGACCGTCGACGCCGGCATCGACGGGTTCGCCGACGCGCTCTACGAACGGTTGCTGACCGCCGAGGGCTGGCTCCCGTACGCCGACACCACCCCCACCCTGACCGCGCTGCGCGACGCCGGGGTGCCGGTGGCGGTGGTCAGCAACATCGGCTTCGACCTGCGGCCGCACTTCGACGCCTGGGGCCTGACCGACCTGGTCGGCGCGTTCGTGCTCTCCTACGAGGTGGGGCGCTGCAAACCCGACCCGGCGATCTTCTGGCGGGCCTGCGGCATGCTGGGCGTCGATCCGGAGCAGACCCTGATGGTCGGAGACACACCGGCGGACGCGGGCGCCGTGGCCGCCGGCTGCTCGGTGCTGGTGCTCCCGGCAGCCGAGCCGGGCCGGGAGAACGGGTTGGGCGCGGTGCTCGACCTCGCCCTGCCGGCCTGACCGGCCGGTTGGGGTGCCCTCAGGCGGGAATGTGGATCACCGGTAGGTCACCGTCGCCGTACCGGTCCTCTCCGGTGAGGATCGAGGCGTCGTGTTCGAGGACGGCCAGCGCCGTGCTGGCCAGATCGGCACGTCCCGTCACCGTGCGCCAGAAGCTGAGCTCGTGCCAGGAGTGCCCCTCGGTCGAGAGCACCTCGCAGGCGTCCAGGTTCAGCAGCCGGTGCAGGGTCGCCCGGTCCTTCGGATCGCTGACGATCGCCAGCGCCTCCGCCGCGGTCACGGCAGTGACGCCGAACCTGTTGCGGTCCTGGATGACCTCGTGCAGCGGCTCCCCGACATGCACCGAACCCGCCAGGTACGCCAGCAGTGCCGACCGGTCCAGCACGAGCCGGACCGGGCGGTCGTCTTCGCGGCTCATGCCGCCGGTTGTTCGAGCGTGCCGGCGGCGGCGTCCAGCGCGTGCTGGCGGGCCCGCTCGCGGAGGGCGTTGCGGCGCTCCGGTGACCAGTCGGCCTCCACGGCGGCCCGGCGGGCGCGCGCCTCGGCCACGCCCTGCTCGGTGATCGGAATGCCCTGGTGAGCCAGCTCCGCGTCCAGGGCGTCCAGCCGCATCCGGTCGCGGACCGCCTGGGTGATGTAGGCGCTGGCGTTGGACTCGCGCTCCAGGCGCTCAGCCACATCGGGTGGCACGGAGATCGATAGCTTCCGCATCGCGCTGGTCATACCAGGGACCGTACGCCGGTAGCACCGGGTTGGCGAACACTTACCGCCGTGTCGCCAGGTGGATACCGCCGCAAGGCGGCCGAAGCGGACGGCCTAGCGTCGTGCCCGTGACGGAGACCCTGCTGCCCACGCCACCCGCGGGCGACACCCGACCCGCTCGGCGCGGTGGCATCGTCGCCGTGGGACTGGTGCTCGGCGGGGCGTTGTCGGTGCAGTTCGGCGCCGCCGTGGCCGCGCTGCTCTTCCCGCGTACCGGGGTGGCCGGCGCGGTGACCCTGCGGCTGACCATCGCCGCGGTGCTGCTGCTCGTGGTGTGCCGGCCGCGACTGCGCGGGCACGACCGCTCGGCCTGGCTCGCGGCCGGCGCGTTCGGGCTGGCGTTGGCCGGCATGAACTCGCTGTTCTACCAGGCCATCGAACGCATCCCGCTGGGCCCGGCGGTGACGCTGGAGGTGCTCGGCCCGCTGGCGTTGTCGGTGTTCTCCGCCCGACGGTTGGCCAGCTGGGGCTGGGCGGGGCTGGCACTGGCCGGGGTGGCGCTGCTCGGGCAGGGCGGCTTCGACCGGTTGAACCCGGTCGGGGTGGCCCTCGCGTTCGGCGCGGGCGGCATGTGGGCCGCGTACATCGTGCTGAGCGCCCGGGTCGGCGGCCACTTTCCCGGCGCGGACGGCCTGGCCCTGGCGTTGACCGTCGCGGCGCTGGTCACCCTGCCGCTGGGCATCGTCGACGGCGGCGCGGTGCTGCTCGACCCGACGGTGCTGGCACTCGGCGCGGGTCTCGCGGTGCTCGCCTCCGGGCTGCCCTACACCCTGGAGCTGCTGGCGCTACGGCGGATGCCCACCGCCACCTTCGCGGTGCTGATGAGCCTCGGCCCGGCCGTCGCCACGCTCGCCGGGTGGCTGGTGCTGCGGCAGGCGCTGACCCTGCTGGAGTGCGCCGCCATCGTGCTGGTCATCGCGGCCAGCATCGGCGCGGTACGGGTCAACGCAGCAGCCGCACGGCGCCCGGAACCGCGCTGATCGTCACCGGCAGCGCCAGGGAGCGTTCCCCGTCGGCGTACGAGGTGATGCCTTCGGCGGCCAGCTCCACGGTGCGGGCCCGGAAGCTGCGCACCAGCGGGTGGCTGACGTGGGTGCCCTGGTAGATGCGCGGCTTCACCCGGACCAGGGTGCGCCGGTTCACCCGACCCGCCACCACCACGTCGAGCAGCCCGTCGGTCGGGTCCGCGTCGGGGCAGATCCGCATCCCACCGCCGTACGTGGGGCAGTTGCCCACCGCCACGAGTACCGCGTCCAGCTCGTGCGGCACCCCGTCGAGGCGCAACGTGTAGCGGCGCGGGCGCAGCCGGGCCAGCTCGACCAGGATCGCCAGGTCGTACCGGCGCGGGCCACGGGGCCAGCGCATCCGGTTGGCCCGCTCGTTGACGATCGCGTCGAACCCGGCCGCGAGGACCGCCCCGTACCAGCGCTCGACGCCGTCGGCGCCGACCATCCGGGCCAGGTCGACCGGTTGACCGCGGCCGTCGCGTACCGCCGCGGCGATCACCGCCGCCGCCGCGAGGGGGTCGGCCGGGAAACCGGTGTCCAGGGCGAAGTCGTTGCCGGTGCCGGCCGGGATCGGGCCGAACGGCACGTCGGTGCCGGCGACCGCCTGCAGGGCCCGGTGCACGGTGCCGTCCCCACCGACCGCCACCAGCGCGCCAGCGCCCTCGGCGACCGCCTGACGGCACGCCGCCTCCGCCTCGCCCGGGCTGGACGCCGACAGCAGCCGAAGCGGCCGTCCCGCGGCGGCCAGTCCGTCCAGCAACCGGGGCAGCAGGGCGCTGTACCGTCCCCGGCCGGCGGACGGGTTCGTGAGAACGGCCACCGGCCCACCGGCGAGCGGGGCGCGGTCGACAGGTCCACCGGCGACCGGGCCGGGCAGGTGATCGTCTGCGGTCACGGGCAGCACCGTACCGGTCGGACACCCGCCGTTCACCAGGGGCGGGCACCGTCACCATCAGTCCCGACGACGCCGCGCGACGTGACGCGACGACGCCGCCCCCGGTGATCCGGGGACGGCGTCGGTGAACCGGGCGGCGCGAGGCCGTCAGGTCATGTCGTCGTAGCGCCGTTCGATCGGCGCCGGTGCGGCGATCGGCTCGGGTACGCCGATCGGCGCGGTCGAGTCGACCCGCTGCCCGGCGACCACCGGATCCGCGTCGAACTCCAGCGGCGACACCTCGTCGTCGCCGATGCCGGCGTAGACCTCCTTGCCCCGCCCGCGCCGCCGGTCGTTGATGAACGCCACCCCGACCGCGGCGAAGTAGAGCGCGGAGAGGCAGATCGCCAACGCGGTCATTCCGAACGGGTCCGGGGTGGGGGTGACCACGGCGGAGAACGCGAAGAACACGAAGATCGCCACCCGCCACCAGCTGAGCAACCGTTTCGCGCTGGCCAGGCCCACGAAGTTGAGCATCAGCACGATCAACGGGAACTCGAACGCCACCCCGAACAGCAGAATCAGGTTGGTGACGAACGAGATGTACCGGGTGACTTCCAGGTTGGTCGAAATGTCATCGCCGGACACATTCAGCAGGAACTCGAGGCCCTTGGTGGTGACGAAGAAGGCCAGCACCGCGCCGGCCGCGAACAGCGGCGCGGCGAGGGCCGTGAAGATGTACGCGTAACGCCGCTCGTGCCGGTGCAGGCCCGGCGCGATGAACGCCCAGAGCTGGTAGAGCCAGATGGGCGCCGCGATGACCAGGCCCACCCACAGGCCGATCTTCAGGTTGAGCAGGAAGACGTCCGCGACACCGAGCTGGACGAACTTGCACTTGCCGGAGACCTGGTCGATCGAGGCCGGGAGGTCACAGTACGGCTTCGACAACAGGATCCGGACCGGCGTCGCCAGCCAGATGCCCACGCCGAAGCCGATCATGATCGCCAACGACGCGCGGAAGAGACGGTTGCGCAGCTCGCGGACGTGCTCGATGAGCGTCATCGAGCCGTCGGCGGCCCGCTCAAAGGTGCTGGGGCCGCGTTTACGCAGTGCGAAGGCCACGGGAGTGGGGCCCTTCGGTCAGTTGTCGCGGACGCGGTGCACCGGGTCGACGACCGGCTGCTGCGGCGGGGCCTGCTGGTACGGGGCCTGCTGCGGCTGCCCGGCGGCGTACGGCGCCTGCTGCCCGGCGTGCGGCGGCAGCGGCTGGTAGCCGGCCTGCGCGTCGGCCTTCTCGGCGAGGTCGCGGTCGTCGTCCTGCAGGCTCTTGGTCTCGGCCTTGATGATCCGCAGCGACCGACCCAGCGAACGGGCCGCGTCGGGGAGCCGCTTCGCACCGAAGAGCAGGATCAGCACAACCACGAGAACAGCGATGTGCCACGGCTTGAGGGCACCCATGAGAAGCTCCAGTCGGTCTGTGTCCGAGGGGTGATACGCAGCCCATCGTACGTGCGGATCGGCTGCCCGCCACCCACTGGGTGGTGGTGGTTTGGCCGGGAGGGTGAAGTCTTGACCAACCCGCGATGATCCGTCAACCACCGCCGGGTGCGGGCTCGATCAGCCGCGCTTGGCCTTGATCACCGCGAGCCGTCGGGACGTGGTGTCGAGCCGACGTTGGACCTCTTCGGCGCGCTGTTGCAACGCCTCGGCGGTGTCGCGCAGCGCCTCGGCCTCGACGGCCCGCCGCTGCAACGCCACGGCGGCGCGGCGTAGGCGGGGCAACCGGGCCAGCACCGGGCGCACGGCCAGCGCGAGCGCCACGAGGGGTAGCAGCAGCACCGCGAGCACGATCCAGATCAGCACGGCGGTCAGCCTACTGGGTGCGGCCGGCCACCGCCGGGTCACCCGATCGGGCGTGTTCCGGGTCGAGCTCGGGCCGGGCAACGGCGGCGGGCGCGGGCACCGCGTACGCGTCCAGCGCGGCGGCGGCCGTCGCCCGGACCTGCTCGGCCAACTCGACCGGGGCGACCACCGTCACCTCCGGGCCGAGGCCCAGCACGAACCGGCGGGCCCACCCCAGGTCGGTCACCCGCAGAGAGACCAGCCACTGCTCGCCGTCGCCGGCCTCCACCCGCTCGCACGGGTAGTACTCGGTGATCCACCGCTCGCCCCGGCCGATGCGCAGGGTGATCAGCGGAAGGTCGGTCGACGGGCGGAAGACGCCCTCGGTGAGGTCGTGCGGCACGGCCTGCGGCGGCACCGTGGCCGGCTCGTCCAACTCGGTGATCGCGTCGATCCGGTCGGCCCGGAACAGCCGGACGGCCTCCGCGCGGCGACACCACGCCTCCACGTACGCCCGGCCGCCGACCATCAGCATCCGCAGCGGGTCGATGACGCGTTCGGTGGTCTCGTCCCGGGCGGCCGTGTAGTAGGTGATCCGCAGGGCCTTCCCGCCCGCCACGGCGGCGCGCAGCGCCTCGACCCGCCGGGTGTCCCCCGGCAACCGGACCGCCACCGGGGCGCCCACCAGGTCGCCCGCGTCCTCGATCTTGGCGAGGGCCCGCTCGACGGCGTCCCGGTTGGCCACCCCGGGTGTCTCGGCGAGCATCCGCAACGCCACCACGAGCGCGAGGGCCTCGTCGGGGGTGAGCCGCAACGGCCGGTCGATGCCGGCGTCGTAGGTGATGGTCACCCGATCACCGTCGAACGCCATGTCGATCAGGTCACCGGGGCCGTACCCGGGAAGCCCGCACACCCAGAGCAGCTCCAGGTCCTCGCGGAGCTGCCGCTCGGTGACGCCCAGGTCACCGGCCGCCTCGGCGATCTCGATGCCGGGCCGGGCCAGCAGGTAGGGCACCAGGTTGAGCAGTCGGGCCAGCCGGTCGGCGGACGCGCGCGAGCCGCCACGAGCGGTCGGGCGGGTCACCGGGCACCCCCGCTGAGGGTCAGCTCGTCGTGGCGGACGGCGATCTCCTTGAGTCGTTGGATGACCGCCTCGCGGACCTCCGGCGGATCGAGCACCCGCACGTCGGGGCCGTAGCCGACGAGGTGGCCGGCCAGCCCGTCCGGGTCCGCGTACGGCAGGACCAGCCGGTCGCCGTCCGGACCGGCGGTCACCTCGACCGCCCAGCGGCGCAGCCCGGCGGCCCGCCCCGGCACGGCCAGCACGGTGGCCCGACCGGTGCGCTCCACCGGACCCGACCAGCGGGCCACGTGGCTGATCAAATCGACGTTGGCCGGCGGCTCGTACGCGCCGGGGGCGCCGGTCACCCGGACCGCGCCGACAACCCGGGACAGCCGGAAGCAGCGGGTCGCCGCCCGGTCCTGGTCATGGCCGACCACATACCACCGGCCGCGCCAGCAGACCACGCCCCACGGTTGCAGCCGCCGTCGGCTGGGGGCGTCACGGTCGGGCACCCGGTAGTCGAAACCCACCTCGCGGCGGTCCCGGGCGGCGGCGGTCAGCGGTGCGAACGCCGGGTCGACCGTGACCATCGGCTCCAGGCCGAGGGTCGCCTGCGGGTCCACGTCCACCCCGGCGGCACGCAACTTGGCCAGCCCGGACGACGCGGCGGCGGCCAGCCCGGCGTGCTGCCACAGTCGTGCGGCGATGCCGACCGCGGCGGCCTCGTCCGGTTCGAGCAGGATGTCGGGCAGCGCGTACTCACGGTGGGCGATGCGGTAGCCGGGCTCGGCGTCGAACGCGCTCGCGGTGCCGGTCTCCAGTGGCACACCCAGCTCGCGCAGCTCGGCCTTGTCCCGCTCGAACTTGCGCTGGAACGCCTCGTGGTCACGCGCGTCGTCAGGATCGTGCTCGTAACCGGGCACGGTCGCGGCGATCTGCGCGGCGGTCAGGAACCGTCGCGTGGACAGCAGGCAGATCACCAGGTTGACCAGGCGTTCGGTGCGGGTCCGCGACACGCGGTAGACGCTAGCAGCCGACCCGCCCAGACCGTGCACCCGCGCGGGCGTGCCGCACACTTGTTCGGATCGGGCCTCCCCCGGCGCGTCGCCGTTCCCGGTCATAGGGTGATCCCCATGTCACAACCCGAGGTCAGGCCCGAGAGCGAGAGCCTCGGCACCGTGGTCGTCGCCGGCGCCGCCAACCTCGCCATCGCGGTGGCCAAGCTGATCGCCGGGCTGATCTCCGGTTCGGCCGCGATGCTCTCCGAGGCGGCGCACTCGATCGCCGACACCACCACCGAGGTGCTGCTCTTCCAGGCGCTGCGCCGCGGCGCCCGGCCGGCCGACCAGCGGCACCCGTTCGGGTACGGCAAGGAGAGCTACGTCTGGGCGTTCTTCGCGGCCATGTTCACGTTCGTCGCCGGGGCCGGTTTCGCCGTCACCCACGGCGTCACCACGATCCTGGTGCACGAGCACAGCGGCGACTACCTGATCTCGTACATCGTGCTCGTGGTGTCGTTCGTCATCGAGTCGATCTCACTGGCCCGGGCCGTGCGGCAGGTCCGCCGCGAGTCACGACGCTGGCAGACCACACCCCGGCGGTTCCTGCGGCTGACCGCCGACACCACCGTCAAGGCGGTCTTCCTGGAGGACAGCGCGGCCCTGATCGGTCTGGTCCTGGCGGGGCTCGGCGTCGGTCTGTCGCACGCCACCGGCGACGAGGTGTGGGACGGCGTCGCGTCGATCCTGATCGGGCTCCTGCTGCTGACCGTCGCCGGGATCCTCGCCGCCAACAACCTGTCGCTGCTGGTCGGCCGGGCTGTTCCGGAACGACTGCGCCGCGAGATCGAACAGGAGCTGGCCGGGCTGCCCGAGGTGGAGCGCATCGACACGTTGTTGACCATGCAGCTCGGCCCGGATGACATCCTGGTCGCCGCGAAGGTCGACTTCCGCGACGAGGCCACCGGCGCGCAGATCGAGGCCACCGCCGACGAGGCCGAACGGCGGCTCACCGGCCGGTACCGGGAAATCCGCTTCGTTTTCCTCGACCCCACCCGGTCACTGCCCGGCGTCACCGGCGACGCCCGGCACACCCAGGCCGGGCCGAGCCCGGACGCCGGTGGGCCCCCGCCGACCTGAACCACACCCGGGCGCGGGCCGCCGGGCCCGCGCGGCTAGCGTGCCCGTCATGGTGCGATGGCGTACGGGGACGGTGGCGACGCTGCGACGGCAGTGGACCGGGGCGGTCGAGCTGGACGTCGACCTGCCCGACGGCACGCGGATGCGGGCGCTGGCGTACCCGCAGCTGGTCGGCACGCCCGAGCCCGGTGACCGGGTGCTGCTCAACGCCGGCGCGCTGCTGATGGGCCTGGGCACCGGCGGGTACGCCCTGGTCGTCGCCCTGCCGGACCGACTGCCACCGGACCCGCCGGAGGTCGCCGACACCCGCGACGCCGGTCACCTGGTCAAGGCCCGCTACACGCCGTTGCAGCCGATCCTGCTCGGCGTCGACGAGGAGGCGTCCCCGCACCGCGACGTGCTGGCCGACGCGGACGACCTCGGCGGACTGCCGGTGGTCACCGCCGACCTGCACTCGGCGCTCCCGGCGATCCTGGCCGGCATCCGGGCCGACGCCCCGCAGGCCCGGGTGGCTTACCTGCTCACCGACGGCGGGGCGCTGCCCGCCTGGTTCTCCCGCACCCTGGCCGGGCTGCGCGACCAACTGGCCGGCACGATCACCGTCGGGCAGGCCTTCGGTGGCGACCTGGAGGCCACCACCCTGCACGGCGGTCTGCTCGCCGCCCGGTACGTGCTCGGCGCGGACGTGGCGATCGTGGCCCAGGGACCCGGCAACCTGGGCACCGGCACCCGCTGGGGTTTCTCCGGCGTCGCCGTCGGTGAGGCGGTCAACGCGATCGCCACGTTGGGCGGGCAGCCGGTCGGCTCGTTGCGCATCTCCGACGCCGACCCCCGACCCCGACACCGGGGCGTGTCCCACCACAGCCTGACCGCGTACGGACGGGTGGCGCTCGCCCCGGCGGAGCTGGTGGTGCCCGAGGACCTGGAGCCGTCCCTCGCGGCCGAGGTGCACGCGGCGTTGGCGCCGCTGGCGGCCCGGCACCGGGTCGTCCGGGTGCTCATCGACGGTCTCGACGCCGCGCTGCGGGCCAGCACCGTGCCGCTGTCCACCATGGGCCGTGGCCTGGACGCCGACTACGCCTATTTCCTGGCCGCGGCCGCCGCCGGCCGCCACGCCGTCACCCTGCTCCCCTGACCACCCACCCTGGCGGACTCCGATTTCACCCTGGCGATCATGAGGTTGTCGCTCGCCGCCTCGGCGTGTCGCGACGATAACCTCATGATCGACGCGAGGGGCCGGGGCCGGTGGGGTGGGTGGGGCTTGGTCAGGCGAGGAAGATCAGGGCCAACCAGCCGCCCACGATGAGGACCAGCGCCAGGGCCAGCACCCACGTCGGGACCGTGTATTCACCGCGCCGGTTACGGTCGATCTCGGCGCGGATCTTCTCCCGCCGGCGTTCGACCCAGTTCTGCCGCTCGGTGCCGCGCTCGGAGCGGTCGGAAGGTCCAGAAGTCGTCATGGCGCGCTCAGCTTAGCCGCTCGGCGCGCCGGGCTGGCCGACCCCGTCGGCGCAGAGCACCGTCGGGGTCGGCGCACCGGTCACATGCTGGCGATCAACCGCTCCACCCGCTCGTCGTAGGCCCGGAACGGGTCCTTGCAGAGCACGGTGCGCTGCGCCTGGTCGTTGAGCTTCAGGTGCACCCAGTCGACGGTGAAGTCGCGGCGCTTCTCCTGGGCGTGCCGGATGAACTCGCCCCGCAGCCGGGCCCGGGTGGTCTGCGGCGGGGTCTCCTTGGCCTCGAAGATCTCCGGGTCGGTGGCCACCCGGTCGACCTCGCCGCGGCGCTCCAGCAGCCCGTAGAGGCCCCGGCCCCGACGCACGTCGTGGTAGGCCAGGTCCATCTGCGCCACCCGGGGGTGCGACAACGGCAGGTCGTGCTTGCGCTGGTAGCGCTCGATCAGCCGCAGCTTGCTGACCCAGTCGATCTCCCGTGACACCGGCTCCAGGTCCCCGGTCTCCACCGCGTTGAGCACCCGGCCCCACAGTTCGACGACCCGCTTGGCGGCCTGGTCGCCGCCGCGCCGCTCGACGAACTCGGTCGCCTTGGCCAGGTATTCCTGCTGGATGTCCAGGGCGCTGACCTCCTTGCCGTTGGCCAGCCGCACCTTGCGCCGGCCGGTGATGTCGTGCGACACCTCCCGGATGGCCCGGATCGGGTTCTCCAGGGACAGGTCGCGCATCACCACCCCGGCCTCGATCATCCGCAGCACGATGTCGGCGGTGCCGACCTTGAGCAGCGTGGTGACCTCGTTCATGTTGGAGTCACCGACGATGACGTGCAGCCGCCGGTAGCGTTCGGCGTCGGCGTGCGGCTCGTCGCGGGTGTTGATGATCGGGCGGCTGCGGGTGGTCGCCGAGGAGACGCCCTCCCAGATGTGCTCGGCCCGCTGCGAGAGGCAGTAGACCGCGCCGCGTGGGGTTTGCAGGACCTTGCCGGCCCCGCAGATCAACTGCCGGGTGACCAGGAACGGGATGAGCACGTCGGCGAGCCGGCCGAACTCCCCGTGCCGGGAGACCAGGTAGTTCTCGTGGCACCCGTACGAGTTGCCGGCCGAGTCGGTGTTGTTCTTGAACAGGTAGATCTCACCCGCGATGCCCTCGTCGTGCAGCCGCTTCTCCGCGTCGACGAGCAGGCCCTCCAGGATCCGCTCGCCGGCCCGGTCGTGGGCGACGAGATCGGTCACCGAGTCGCACTCCGGTGTCGCGTACTCCGGATGCGACCCGACGTCCAGGTAGAGCCGGGCTCCATTGCGCAGGAAGACGTTGCTCGACCGGCCCCAGGACACCACGCGACGGAACAGATACCGCGCGACCTCGTCCGGGGACAGCCGCCGCTGCCCGCGATAGGTGCAGGTGACGCCGTACTCGGTCTCGAGGCCGAAGATTCGCCGCTCCATGGTGTGACATTAGCCGCCCGGAGGGCCGGTTCGTCACTGTCGGACCACAGGTCGTGCCCTGAGAGCGGTCACATACCGGTTGAGTGCGACATTCCGTCCGGCCCGAGGCTCGCCACGAACCGCCGGCAGCTGTCGTACTCCGGGAGCAGACCCCGCTCGCGGGCCTGGGCGAGGGTCGGCGCCGCGTCGTCGCGCGCGGACAGCAGCGGCACCTCGGCGGGCCACTCGATGCCCAACTCCTCGTCCAGCGGGTGCACGGCGTGCTCGCCGGTCGGGTTGTAGGTGGCCGAGCAGAGATAGCTCAGGGTCGCGTCGTCGGTCAACGCGCAGAACCCGTGCCCCAGCCCCTCGCTGAGGTAGACCGCCCGCCGGTCGGTGTCGTCCAGCCGGACGCCCTCCCAGCGGCCGAAGGTCGGCGAACCCACCCGCAGGTCGACGATCACGTCGAGGACCGCGCCGCGCACGCAGGTGACGTACTTGGCCTGCCCGGGCGGGACGTCGGCGAAGTGGACGCCGCGCACCACACCGCGCGCGGAGACCGACAGGTTGGCCTGGGCCAGCCGCAGCGGGTGCCCCACCGCCTCGGCGAGCTTGTCGAAGCGGTACCACTCCATGAACATGCCGCGCGGGTCGCCGTGCTGCTGGGGGGTGACCTCCCAGGCGCCCTCGATGCTCAACTCCCGGATCTTCACCAGGAGCCCCCGTCGCCGGCGGTCTTCTCGGCCAGCAGACCGAGCAGGTAGTCGCCGTAACCACTCTTGGTCAGCGGCTCGGCGAGCGCGCGCAACTGCGCGTCGTCGATCAGGCCGGCCCGCCAGGCGACCTCCTCGACACACCCGATCTTCAGACCCTGCCGCTCCTCGACCACCCGGACGAACTCGGCGGCCTGCATCATCGAGGTGAACGTGCCGGTGTCCAGCCAGGCGGTGCCCCGATCCAGCACCGTCACCGACAGCTCGCCGGTCTCCCGGTACACCTCGTTGACACCCGTGATCTCCAGCTCGCCCCGGGCGCTCGGGGTGAGCTTGCGGGCGATGTCCACCACCCGGTTGTCGTAGAAGTACAGGCCCGGCACCGCGTAACGGGACTTCGGCCGGGCCGGCTTCTCCTCGATCGAGAGCACCCGACCGTCGGCGTCGAAGTCGACCACGCCGTACTCCTGCGGGTTGGCCACCTGGTAGGCGAAGACCCGCCCACCGACCGGGTCACCGTGGTCGGCGAGCTGCCGGCCCAGACCCACGCCGTGGAAGATGTTGTCGCCGAGGACCAGCGCCACCGCCTCGGTGCCGATGAAGTCCGCGCCGAGGATGAACGCCTGCGCGATGCCCTCCGGGCGCTCCTGGCTGACGTACTCCAGCCGCAGCCCGAACTGGCTGCCGTCGCCGAGCAGCCGGCGGAACTGGTCCTGGTCGTCCGGGGTCGTGATCACCAGGATCTCCCGCACCCCGGACATCACCAGGGTGGAGAGCGGATAATAGATCATCGGCTTGTCGAAGACCGGCATCAGCTGCTTCGAGACCGCCCGGGTGATCGGCCAGAGCCGCGACCCGGTGCCGCCGGCAAGTAGGATTCCACGCACCGGCGAAGCCTAGCCGCACCGATGCGGAATGCGCGCGGGGTCGCATAGCAGGAGTTGCGCCGCCCGTCGCGTATACTTCCGGACCCGTGAGGATCCTCGTCACCGGCGGAGCCGGATTCATCGGGTCGGAGTACGTTCGCCTGCTGTTGGGCAAGCCCCTCGGCAGCGCCGACGGCGTGCCACCGCTCGAGCCGGCCGTCGTGACCGTGCTCGACAAGCTGACCTACTCGGGCAACCTGGCCAACCTCGAGCCCGTCCGTGACGACCCGCGACTGCGGTTCGTGCAGGGCGACATCTGCGACCCGGTCGTGGTCGACGAGGTCGTCGCCGAGCACGACGTGATCGTGCACTTCGCCGCCGAGTCGCACGTCGACCGCTCGATCGCCGGCGCCGCGCCGTTCGTCACCACCAACGTGCTGGGCACCCAGACGCTGCTCGACGCGGCGCTGCGCCACGGCACCGGCCGGTTCGTGCACGTCTCCACCGACGAGGTCTACGGCTCGATCGACGAGGGTTCCTGGACCGAGACCTGGCCGCTCGCCCCGAACTCCCCGTACTCGGCGTCCAAGGCCGGCTCCGACCTGCTCGCCCTGTCGTACCACCGCACCCACGGCATGGACGTGGTGGTCACCCGCTGCTCCAACAACTACGGCCCGTACCAGTTCCCCGAGAAGGTCATCCCGCTGTTCGTCACCAACCTGCTCGACGGCGGCACCGTCCCCCTCTACGGCGACGGCGGCAACATCCGGGACTGGCTGCACGTGCACGACCACTGCCGGGGCATCGCCCTGGTGCAGCAGAAGGGCCGCGCCGGCGAGGTCTACAACATCGGCGGCGGCACCGAGCTGACCAACAAGGAACTCACCGGCCTGCTCCTGGACGCCTGCGACGCCGGGTGGGACCGGGTCGTCCCGGTCACCGACCGCAAGGGCCACGACCGCCGGTACTCACTGGACATCACCAAGATCAGCGAAGAGCTCGGCTACCACCCCAGCATCACCCTGGACGACGGCCTCGCCGACACCGTCCGCTGGTACCGGGACAACCGCAGCTGGTGGGAACCACTCAAGTCCGCGCCGAGCGCATGACCCGACTACTCGTCACCGGCGCGGGCGGGATGCTCGGCCGGGACCTGGTCACCGTGCTGGGCACCCGGCCCGACCTCAAGGTGACCGCCGCCACCCGCGCCGACCTGGACATCACCGACCGCGCGGCGGTGCAGGCCGCCGTCGCCGGGCACGACGTGGTGATCAACGCCGCCGCGTGGACCAACGTCGACGCCGCCGAGACCGACGAGGCCGCGGCGACCGCGGTCAACGGCGACGCCGTGGCCAACCTGGCCGCGGCGTGCGCCACCGACGGCACCCGACTGATCCAGGTCTCCACCGACTACGTCCTCGCCGGCAACGCGCACAGCCCGTACCCGGAGGACGCACCCACCGCGCCGGTCAACGCGTACGGCCGGGGCAAGCTGGTCGGCGAACAGGCGGTCGCGCGGCTGCTGCCCGACACCGGGTACGTCGTCCGCACCGCCTGGTTGTACGGCGCGCACGGCCCGAACTTCGTGGCCACCATGCTCCGGCTCGCCGGCCAGCGCGAACACCTCGACGTGGTCGACGACCAACACGGCCAGCCCACCTGGTCGTACGCGCTCGCCGAGCGGTTGGTCGCGCTCGCCGACGCGGCGCTGGCCGGGAACGCGACGCCGGGCGTCTACCACGGCACCTGCGCCGGGCAGACGACGTGGTACGGGCTGGCCCGCGCCGCGTTCACGCTGGCCGGCCTGGATCCCGACCGGATCCGACCCACCACCAGCGACCGGTATCCGCGTCCCGCCCCCCGGCCTGCGTACAGTGTGCTAGGGCACAGCCGCTGGGCAGCCGTGGGTCTGCCGCCGCTTCCGGACTGGCACAGCGCCCTGGTTGACGCGTTCCACTCCCCCGCTCCACCCGCCCCGTGGAAGGTCGCATGAAGCTCACCCTCGTCACCGGCCTGACCGGCCTGCTGCTCCTCGGCACCATCGTCGAGCTGCTCCGCCGCCGTCAGCTGCGCGAGAAGTACGGCATGCTCTGGCTCGCCGTCCTGGTCGTCGTGATCCCGCTGTCCCTGTTCCCCCGGCTGCTCGACAACGTCGCCGGGCTCCTCGGCGTCGCCTCCGGTGTCAGCCTGGTGCTCTTCCTCGGCATCGTCTTCCTGCTGCTCGTGTGCGTGCACCTGAGCTGGGAGGTCAGCGCCCTGGAAGAAGAGACCCGCACCCTGGCCGAAGACTTCGCCCTGCTCCGCGCGCAGATCGACGCGGACCGGGCAGCCCGAGACGAACTGGTGTCCCACGATGGTTAACGGCAAGCGCACCTTGATCATCATCCCGGCCCTCAACGAGTCGGGCTCCATCGCCGACGTCGTCGGAGAGGTTCGCGGCGAGCTGCCCGGCGTCGACGTCCTCGTCGTCGACGACGGCTCCACCGACCGCACCGCGGCCGTCGCCGCCGCCGCGGGCGCCCGTGTCGCCAAACTGCCGTACAACCTCGGCGTCGGCGGCGCGATGCGCCTCGGCTACCGGTACGCCCGCGACAACGACTACGACGTCGCCATCCAGATCGACGCCGACGGCCAGCACGACCCCCGGTACGTGCCGAAGCTCGTCGACCTGCTCGACGACAACGACCTGGTCATCGGCGCCCGATTCGCCGGCGAGGGCGACTACAACGTCCGCGGCCCCCGCCGCTGGGCGATGGTGATGCTCTCCGCCGTGCTGTCCCGCGTCGCCCGCACCAAACTCACCGACACCACCTCCGGCTTCCGGGCCGCCAACCGGCGGGTCATCGAGATGTTCGCCGGCTGGTACCCGGCGGAGTACCTCGGCGACACGGTGGAGACCCTGGTGCACACCGCCCGACGCGGCTACCGCATCCGGCAGGTGCCCGTCGCCATGCGCAAGCGGATGGCCGGCACGCCCAGCCACTCCCCCGCCCGGGCGATGATCTACCTCGGCCGCGCGTTCGCCGTCCTCACGCTGGCGCTCATTCGCCGGTGATCCGTCGCCTCCTGCGCCTGATCCCGCCCGGCACCATCGCTGTTGGTGCCGGGCTGGGTCTTCTCGGCCTCGCCTCCTACGTCCACCTCGCCGTCGCCGGCCACAGCCTCACCGAGGCCGACTACAACTCCCTGTCGGTGCTCTGGTCGATCGTGTTCACCCTGGGCATCGGCGTGTTCATGCCGATCGAGCAGGAGATCGCCCGGGTCGTCGCCGCCCGGCACAGCCAGGGCCTGCCACCCGGGCCCGTCCTGGCCCGCGGCGTGGCGGTCGCCGCCGCCGTACTGGCCGCCCTGGTGCTGGCCATCACCGCCGGCCGTCACCTGATCGCCGACAAACTCTTCGACGGCGACGCCACCATGGTCACCGTCCTCGTCGGCGCGCTCGCCGCGATGGCCGTCGCCTACGCCACCCGCGGCGTGCTCTCCGGGCTGCAACTGTTCCCCTGGTACGGCACGCAACTCGGTATCGACGGCGGGCTGCGCATCGCCATGGTCGCCCTGCTCGGGCTGACCGGGGTGAGCTCCCCCGTCTGGTACGGCGTGGTGTTCGTCGCCGCCCCGCTGGTCAGCGTCCTGCTCACCCTGCCGCCGGTGCTGCGCGCCGTCGGCGCGGGCCCACCGGTGGCCTGGGCCACCCTGCTGCGCGGCCTCGGCCTGCTCACCGCCTCCAGCCTGCTCTCCCAGGTCGTGGTGAACATCGGCGTGATCAACGTCAAGCTGCTCGCCCCGTCCGACACCGCCGCCGCCGGCGCCCTGCTCTCCGCCCTCGTGCTGGTCCGCATCCCCCTGTTCGTCTTCGGCTCGCTACAGGCATCCCTGCTACCCGGCCTGGCCACCACCGCCACCACCGGCGACCGGGCCGGTTTCCACAGCCTGCTGCGCCGCGCGCTCGGCATCGTCACCGCACTCGGCCTCACCGGGGCCCTCGGCGCGGTGCTGGTCGGCCCGTGGCTGGTCCGCGCACTCTTCGACGCCCCCGGCGTCCTCGGCCACGGCGACTTCGCCTGGCTGGCCGCCGCCACGCTCGCCTACCTGTGGGCGATGGTGCTCGGCCAGGCCCTGCTGGCCCTCGACCGGCACCGCGCCCAGGCCATCGCCTGGACCGTCGGCGTCGCCGCACTGGTCGCCGTGACGCTGATCCCCGCCCCGGTCACCCTGCGGGTCGAGTTGGCGTACGCCGTCGGCTCCGTCATCGTGGCCGCCACCATGGCGGTGCTGCTGCGCGGCGGCGTCCGCCGACCCACCACCCCCACCCGGCCCCTCACCGACGCCGTCACCCCCGCCGTATCCGGAGGCATCCGATGACCCGCCCACAGGTGACCGCGGTAATGCTCGCCTACGGCGCCGAGCCGTACCTGGTCGACGCCGCCCAGGCCATCCTGGCCAGCACCGACGTCGACATCGACCTGGTCGTCGTCGACAACGGCTGCACCGGCGACGGCATCGACATCGTCAAGGGCTTCCCCCACGTGCGGGTCGTCCGCCCCGAACAGAACACCGGCTACTCCGGCGGCTGCCGGGTCGGCGCCGCCGAGGCCACCGGTGACTGGCTCGCCTTCGTCAACTCCGACGCCATCGTCGCCCCCGACGCGCTCGCCAAGACCGTGGCGGTCGCCGCCGAACCGGGCGTCGGCGCCGCGATGGCCTCGATCCGGCTCGCCGACACCCCCGAGCTGATCAACACCTCCGGCAACCCGCTGCACTTCACCGGGCTCTCCTGGGCCGGCGGCAACGGCGAACCCGCCACCGCTCACGCCGTCCGCACCACCGTCCCGTCGCTCAGCGGCTGCTGCTTCGTGATCAGCCGCCAACGGTGGCAGGAACTCGACGGCTTCGCCGCCGAATACTTCGCCTACCACGAGGACACCGAACTCAGCCTGCGGCTCTGGCAACGCGGCCTTCGCCTGGAGTACGTCCCGGACGCCGTCGTGCGCCACCACTACGAGTTCTCCCGCAACGACCTGAAGCTGTACCTGGTGGAACGCAACCGGCTGGTCACGCTGCTCACCGCGTACCAGACCCGGACGCTGGTGGTGCTCGCCCCGATGCTGCTGCTCACCGAGGCAGCCATGCTCGCCGCGGCGCTCGCCGGCGGCTGGACCAGGCAGAAGACCCGCGGCTGGGGTTGGCTGTGGCGCAACCGGGCCTGGGTAGGCGCCCGCCGCCGTCAACTCCAGGCCGAACGCACCGTGCCCGACGGGGTGATCGCCGACCTGATGACCGCCCGGGTGGCCCCCTCGAACGTCGACTCGCCCCCCGGCATGGGCGTCTTCAACGCGGTCGCCGCCGGCTACTGGGCGCTCGCCCGGCCGCTGCTCCCGCGCCGCTGACCTGACCGACACGCAGAAACGTCGGGGACCGCAGTAGCGGTCCCCGACGTTCGTGTCACCCGATCAGTTGTCGGCCTGCCCCGGCCGATCCTCCAGATCCGCGGACCCCGCCGAACTGGTCGGCTTACCGGCCTCCCCGGTCGGCACGCTCGGGGTGTCCGGTGCGTCGCTCGCCGGCGGCGCCGCCTTCCCGTCCAACAGCGCGGTCAGCGCCGCCCCGGTGATCCGCCGGAACGTCCGGCCGACCCGCTGACGGTCCAACACCGCCACCTCAAGCTGGTCCGCGGCGATCGTCCGGGCCGCACCGCCCTCCCCGCCGACGCTGCTCAGCGCCTGCACGGCGACCTTGACCGCCTCGCCGAGCGACATGTCCGGACGATGGTTGGACTTCAGCACACCGGTGATGGCCTCGGCCTGGCCACCCATCGCCATCCGCCCCGGCTCGTCGTTGACCGAGCCGTCGTAGGTGAGCCGGTACAGCTCGTCGTCGGCGGCAGTGGCCCCGACCTCCGCCACGCAGATCTCCACCTCGAACGGCTTCGACTGCTCGGTGAAGATCGCGCCCAGGGTCTGCGCGAACGCGTTGGCCAGCGCCCGCCCGGTGACGTCCCGGCGGTCGTAGCTCAGCCCGTTCAGGTCGGCCATCCGCACGCCGGCCCGACGGAGGTTCTCGAACTCGTTGTACCGGCCGACCGCGGCGAAGCCGATCCGGTCGTAGATCTCGCTGACCTTGTGCAGGGCGCTGGAGAGGTTCTCCGCGACGAAGAGCACCCCGCCGGAGTAGCTCAGGACCACCGCGCTGCGCCCCCGAGCGATGCCCTTACGGGCCAACTCGGAGCGGTCGCGCATGATCTGTTCGGGCGAGGCGTAGAACTGCATGGCCACGGCGGCGGTTCTCCTAACGGCGCTGTGCTGACGACTGCGGGCTGGTGGGGGTGGACGCGGCTAACCGCCCGGGTTCTCCATCCGGCCGGCGACCACGCCCTCGGCGATCGTCGCCGTCTCGGCGTCGGTGAGCCGGTAGGTGCCCTCGGCGGTCGCGGTCATCACCACCGGGTAGATCCGTCGGGTCAGGTCGGGCCCACCGGTCGCGGTGTCGTCGTCGGCGGCGTCGTAGAGCGCCTCGACCGCGAGTCGGGTCGCGTCCGCGACAGACAGGCCGGTGCGGAACCGCTTCTTCAATGCGGACTTGGCGAACAGCGACCCGGACCCGATGGCGTCGTAGCCGGTCTCCTCGTAGGGGCCACCGGTCACGTCGAAGCTGAAGATCCGACCGGCCCGCGCCGGGTCGGCGGCGGCCAGGTCGAACCCGGCGAAGAGCGGCACCACGGCCAGCCCCTGCATGGCCGCCCCCAGGTTGCCCCGGATCATCGAGGCCAACCGGTTGGCCTTGCCGTCGAGCGAGAGCATCGCGCCCTCGATCTTCTCGTAGTGCTCCAGCTCGACCTGGAACAGTCGCATCAGCTCGATCCCGATGCCGGCGGTGCCCGCGATGCCCACCAGCGAGTACGCGTCGGCCGGGTGCACCTTCTCGATGTCGCGCTGGGCGATCAGGTTGCCCATGGTGGCCCGTCGGTCGCCCGCCATCACCACACCCTCGGCGGCCGCGATGGCCACGATGGTGGTCGCGTGCGGCGCCAGGTCGGCGGCCATGCCCGGCGGCAGCGGTCGCCGACCGGGCAGCATCTCGGGGGCCACCCGACTCAGAAACGTCGTGAAGGAGGACGTCCCCGCGTTGGTGAACACATCTGGTAGACGCCCGGATGGATCAAAGCCCGCTGCCACGTGGTTCCTCTCAGGTACGTGATCGCCCTGGCCAGTCTCATGGGACTGTCACGGAACTGGCCAAGACCACCGTTGCAGTTGAAGCAGAGTATCCCGCGCGCCCATCCGGTGCGATGATCGTGGTCCAGATGTTGCGGGTCGGCGCCGCCACAGATCGCGCAGAGCCCGCCCTGCTCGGCCAGGAGCTGCTGAAACTCCTTCTCCCCGATGCCGTACCGCTGCCGCAGGTGATACTCGCGGTTGCCCCGTACAGCCGCTCTTTGGCCTTTCGGGTCTTGGCGTTGTGGCAGGGCTTGCAGTAGCTGCCCCGCCCGCCCGGCCTCGTGGAACTCGCGCAGAACTGATCGAGCGCCTTCCATTCGCTGCAATCGCGGCAGCGACGAAGCCCGTCACGATCATCGTCAGCTTCAGGCACGTCCGAATTAACCCTATATGTTTACTGACCTCCTTTTTGTACGTAACCCCTCACGAATTCCTCTGCGTTTTCTTCGAGGACGGAGTCGATCTCGTCGAGGAGGTCGTCGACATCCTCGGTGATCTCGGCGTGCCGCTCGGCCACCTCGGGGTTGGCCTCGGTGGTGACGTCCTCGATTTCCTCGCCCTGGCGGGACTTGCCGGACTGCGACTGGCCGCCGCTGTCATGAGTGGCCACTGCTGCCTCCTCCACGATCGTCTGCGATGAACTTACCTCGCGCGGGCGACGAAAAGCCCGCCGCGCGCCGGCTCGCGGCGCACGACGGGCGGACGAATCCGGGATCAGCCCCCGGTCAGGGTCTCCAAAAGGTCCTTCGCGCTGGCGCAACGGTCGAAGAGGGCTCCGACGTGTGCGCGGGTGCCCCGCTCCGGTTCCATCATCGGCACCCGCACCAGCGACTCCCGACCCACGTCGAAGATGACCGAATCCCAGCTCGCGGCGACCACCTCGGAGGCGTACTGGGCCAGGCAGCGACCACGGAAGTAGGCCCTGGTGTCCTCCGGAGGTTGGGTCATCGCGGTGCGGGTCTCGTCGTCGGTGAGCAGCGTCTTCATCGCCCCACGGCTGACCAGACGGTGGTAGAGGCCCTTCTCCGGACGGACGTCGGAGTACTGGAGGTCGACCAGTTGGAGCTTGTGCGAGCCCCAACCGAGCTTCTCCCGCTCCCGGTAGCCCTCCAGCAGCCGCAGCTTGGCCACCCAGTCCAGCTCGTCGGCGCAGAGCATCGGGTCCCGGCCCAACCGGTCCAGGACGCTCTCCCAACGGTCGAGCACGTCGATCGTCTGCTCGTCGGCGTCGGTGCCGTACCTGTCGTCGACAAAGGACCGGACCCGCTCCAGGTAGGCCCACTGCAGATCCAGTGCGGTGAGCCGGCGACCGTCGCGCAGTCGCATGCGGTGCGTCAGGGCGGGGTCGTGGCTGACCGCGCGCAGCTCACTGACCGGGTCGGCGATGCCGAGGTCGGCGCCGAGCGCCTTCTCCTCGATCATGGTGAGGATCAGGGCGGTGGTGCCGACCTTGAGATAGGTGGAGATCTCGGAGAGGTTGGCGTCGCCGATGATGACGTGCAGCCGGCGGTACTTGTCGGCGTCGGCGTGCGGCTCGTCACGGGTGTTGATGATCGGTCGCTTGAGCGTGGTCTCCAGGCCGACCTCGACCTCGAAGAAGTCGGCGCGCTGGGATATCTGGAAGCCGCTCTGACCGCCGTCCTGGCCGATGCCGACCCGGCCGGCGCCGCAGACGATCTGCCGGGTGACGAAGAACGGCGTCAGGTACGCCACGATGTCGGCGAACGGCGTCTGCCGGCGCATCAGATAGTTCTCGTGGGAGCCGTAGCTGGCGCCCTTGTTGTCGGTGTTGTTCTTGTAGAGGTGGATCGGCTGGCTGCCCGGGATGGTGGCGGCGCGGCGGGACGCCTCGGCCATCACCCGCTCGCCGGCCTTGTCCCAGCGGACCACGTCGCGGGGGGTGGTGACCTCCGGGGTGGAGTATTCGGGGTGCGCGTGGTCGACGTAGAGCCGTGCGCCGTTGGTGAGTATCACGTTGGCCAGGCCGAGGTCCTCGTCCGCGAGGGCCTCGGCGGGGTCGTACGCGGCCCCGGAGTAGGTGAAGCCGCGGGCGTCGCGCAGCGGCGACTCTTCCTCGTAGTCCCACCGGGCCCGGCCGCCCCGGTTGAGCTCCGGACGGGCCCCGTAGGCGTTGACCACCTGCGATGAGGTGACCATCGGGTTGGCTCCGGCCTGCCCGGGCACGGAGATGCCGTACTCGACCTCGGTGCCCATGATCCGACGTACCGTCATGCGACCACTCGCTTCGCTCGCCCACGGAGCCGGCGTGCCCGCCGCTCACACCATCGAGACTAGTCTGCGTGATGGCGCACCGCGCGACCCTGGCGGTCGGCGCGGCGTGGTCAGCGGGGCGTGGTGGGCCGCAGCGGCACCACGGTCAGGCCGTCGCGCAGGGTCGGGTTCGCGGTGAGCGCCTCGTCGATGGCCTGCTGGGCCGCCGGATCGGCCACGATGAGCCGCAGCGGGCGGGGGACGCGCCGCAGAAGCTCGGCGGTGCGGGCGGGTTCGTCGTAGATCGTGAAGTAGATGCCGGGTTCGGTCTGACCGCTGGTGCCCTGCATCGCGGACAGGAAGATCGACTCCCGGTAGCCGTGCAGGCCCTGCTTGTCGACGACCAGGGTGACGGTGCCGGGGATCGCCGGGTAGTTGCGGTAGGCGGTGTTGGTGACGGACGCGGGCCGGGAGACGGCCCGTACGTCACGGTCGGCCCAGTCCCTCGCCCAGGTGCCGTTGCCGCCGTTGCGGTGGAAGAAGCCGCCGGTCCACCCGATCAGGCCGGTGCCGGCGAGGATCGCGAGCGTCACGAGGGCGACGGTGCCCACGGCGGGGAGCGCGCCGGTGATGGGTCGGCGGCGCGGGTCGGTTTCGGCACTCGGGACGGGTGGCACGGGGAGCAGTCGGGCGAGCGCGGCGACACCGATCATGAGCACGATGATGACCAGGTGCGCGGTCTTGCCGAAGTAGTAGGCGGGTTGGGTGCCGTTGGCGAGGTTCACGGCGGCCATGCTGGCGGAGAAGAGCGCGGCGACACCGAGGACGACCAGGTAGCGCCGCCAGGTGGGTTCGGTGAGGTTGGCCCGGACCAGGATGGCGGCGACGACGAGCGCGCCGAGCCCGAGGAGGGTGTTGTAGGTCTCGACCGGCGGTGTGCCGCCGGGGGCCGCGAGCGCTTCGCTCTGGCCGGCCACGAGCACGCCCAGCAGGGCGGTCAGCGGGGCCAGTACGGCGGTGAGGACCGCGACGATGGCGACGGTGCCGGGGCGGGTGCGCAGCCGGCGTCGGTCGGCGATGAGCCAGCAGAGCACCATCGCGCCGGTCGGGAAGAGGAAGAGGTAGTAGCTGAAGCCGATGCCGATCAGCAGCGCCCCGACGAGGATGAGTTGTTCGCGGAGCCGGTGCAGGGGGCGGGCGATGAGGGCGACGAGCAGCGCGGCGAGGCTGAGCCCGAACGTCTCGCTGGGGTAGCCGGCGACCAGCAGCCGGGGCAGTTCGGTGCCGAGGACGAGCGCGGTGACGGCGACGATGAGGACCAGCCGACGCAGCGGGTGCAGGGGGCCGGCGACGTGTTGGGCGGCCCAGATCAGCGCGAGCAGCAGCAGCCCGAAGGTGGCCAGGCACCAGAGCACGTAGTGGTCCATGAGCCGCGCCCCGGTGGGCGGGTCGCCGGCGCTGCGCAGGAAGCCGTCGAGCAGGGCGGTGGTGAGGTGCCAGCCCTGCGGGTAGTGCACGAGGCCGGAGAAGATGTTTTCGCGGGCGGTCTCGGGGTCGAGGAAGAGGTATCCGCCGAGGCGGCCGATCACGTCGAACAGGGCCGGGTGCCGGCCGTTGTCCTCCCCCACCATGACGAGGCCGAGTCGCTGGCCGAAGCTGCTCGCCCGCAGGTAGGGGGTGGCGAGGTAGCCGGCGGCGAGGGCGGCGGCGGCGAGCGAGACCAGATCGGACCAGCCGGGGCGGGGCAACCGGGGTGCGCGCCGGGACAGGGCGGCGGCCACGGTCAGCACGGTGAGCGCCAGGCCGGTGACCGGCACCGGGTGCAGGCCCCAGGGCCAGACGGTGAACAGGAGCCCGACGGCGCAGGTGAGGCCGGCGAGCAGGGCCAGGGCGAGGACCACCCGGTCGAGCAGGCTCCGGCCGGAGCGCAGCAGGCTGGCGGTGCCGAGCAGGACCACCGGGGGCAGCAGCCACGCGGCGTGTACGGCGTTCGCGGCCAGAGGCAGGAGCCAGCAGGCCAGCAGGACGCCCAGCAGCGGGCCGATCCGGGGTCGCCGGGCCGTGGTCGGGGCGGCTACCGGTGGGTGAGCTTCGGTGCTGCCTGGCACGGCTGGCGTTTGCACGGTGGCGTCGGCACGCACGGGAGTCCTCGTTCGGGTAGATCGGCGAAGTCGCCGCAGTCTAGCCGGAACGGGCGGAGGCGAGGTGCCGCTGGTGGGGCGGCGGGGTACGGGACGCGCACAGCGGCGGCACCGGAGGAGATCCGGTGCCGCCGCTGAACGGTCAGAGGTACTGGCCGGTGTTGCTGGCGGTCTCGATGGACCGGCCGGCCTCGGCGCCCTTGCCGCCGGAGACGAGCGTGCGGATGTAGACGATCCGCTCGCCCTTCTTGCCGGAGATGCGCGCCCAGTCGTCGGGGTTGGTGGTGTTGGGGAGGTCCTCGTTCTCGCGGAACTCGTCGACACACGCGTCGAGCAGGTGCTGCAGGCGCAGCCCCTTACGGCCCGAGGTGAGGAACTCCTTGATGGCCATCTTCTTGCTCCGGTCGACGATGTTCTGGATCATCGCGCCGGAGTTGAAGTCCTTGAAGTAGAGGACTTCCTTGTCACCGTTGGCGTAGGTGACCTCGAGGAAGCGGTTCTCCTCGGTCTCCGAGTACATCCGCAGCACCACGGCGTCGATCATCGCCGCGACGGTGGCCTGGGCGTCGGTGCCGTGCTCGGCCAGGTCGTCCGGGTGCAGGGGCAGCCCGGAGAGGATGTACTTGGAGAAGATGTCCTTGGCCGCCTCGGCGTCCGGTCGCTCGATCTTGATCTTCACGTCGAGTCGGCCGGGGCGCAGGATCGCCGGGTCGATCATGTCTTCCCGGTTGGAGGCGCCGATGACGATGACGTTCTCCAGCCCCTCCACGCCGTCGATCTCGCTGAGCAGCTGCGGGACGATGGTGTTCTCCACGTCGGAGGAGACACCGGAGCCACGGGTCCGGAAGATCGAGTCCATCTCGTCGAAGAACACGATCACCGGCGTGCCCTCGCCGGCCTTCTCCCGGGCCCGCTGGAAGATCAGCCGGATGTGCCGCTCGGTCTCGCCGACGTACTTGTTGAGCAGCTCCGGGCCCTTGATGTTGAGGAAGAAGCTGGTGTGCTTCTCCTTGCCCTGACGCTCGGCGATCTTCTTGGCCAGCGAGTTGGCCACCGCCTTGGCGATGAGCGTCTTGCCGCAGCCGGGCGGGCCGTACAGCAGGATGCCCTTCGGTGGGCGGAGCTGGTGCTCGCGGAACAGGTCCGCGTGCAGGAACGGCAACTCCACCGCGTCGCGGATCTGCTCGATCTGCGACTGGAGGCCACCGATGTCGCTGTAGTCGACGTCGGGCACCTCCTCCAGGACCAGCTCCTCGACCTCGCTCTTCGGGATCCGCTCGTACGCGTACGCCGAGCGGGGCTCGATCATGAGCGAGTCACCGGCCCGGATCGCCGAGCCGATGAGCGTCTCGGCGAGGTGCACGATGCGCTCCTCGTCGGAGTGGGAGACCACCAGCGCCCGGTCACCCGGACCGCCGTTCGGCCCCTCCAGGATCTCCTTGAGCATCACGACCTCACCGACCCGCTCGTAGCCGAACGCGTCGACGATGTTGAGCGCGTCGTTGAGCAGGACCTCCTGGCCGCGCCGCAGGTCACCCACGTCGAGCGAGGGCGAGACCGCGACCCGTAGTTTGCGGCCGCCGGTGAAGACGTCCACCGTGCCATCTTCGTGCTTGGCGAGGAAGACGCCATACCCGCTCGGCGGTTGCGCGAGGCGGTCGATCTCCTCCTTGAGCGTCACGATCTGCGTGCGAGCTTCCTTGAGGGTGCTCACCAGCCGGTCGTTGTTCTCGGTCAGCCGCGCCAACTGTGCCTGGGTGGCCGCCAGCCGCTCTTCGAGCTGCCGGACGTGTCGGGGGCTTTCGGTCAACTTGCGCCGCACCAGGGCGAGTTCCTCTTGCAGGAACGCGACCTGCGTGGAGAGATCGTGGGCTTCCTTCTCCCACCGTGCGGCGCGCGAGTCCGCGTCGTCGCTACGTGCTGCCACGTCCCACCTCCCCGGGGGGCTTGAACGTTCTGCCCTAACACTAGCCGCTATGAGGCCGATTCGGTCCCACGCAACACCCTCGTCACCGAACCTTGATCGCCAAGGGTGGCCTGACGGGCCGTTACTGGCGTTCGGGTACCGTCGGAGCGTGGGACGGGAGAACATGGGGGGTGCACCGGTGGCCGAGGTCGCGACCGACGAGTTGCAGGTCTGGGTTGACCAGGATCTCTGCACCGGCGACGGGCTCTGCGTGCAGTACGCGCCGGAGGTGTTCGAGTTCGACATCGACGGCCTGGCCTACGTCAAGGGCGTCGACGGTGAGCTGCGGATGGCGCCGGGCGCCCGGGTCGACGTTCCCGCGCACCTGCGCCTTGAGGTGATCGACTCCGCGAAGGAGTGCCCGGGCGAGTGCATCCATGTGGTGCGTGGCGACGGTGTCGAGGTCGCCGGTCCGGAGGCCGAGGAAGACTGACCCGCCGGGGGGGGGGGGGGGCCCCCCGCCCGGCCCCCCCCCGCCCCGCCCCGCATCCACGGAGCGCCCGCCCCCCCAGCGACCCCCCCCCCCCACAAAAACCCACCACCGGCCGACACC
>NZ_JBFAOI010000024.1:0-42309 GCF_040675155.1 Micromonospora sp. NPDC049645 | reverse complement strand
CCAGGACAGAAGATCGGTGACGCGGTACTGAAGAGCGGTGTCGTCCCTACTGAACGCCCGCGTCACCGCCGCTGAAGTGCGGCTGGCGCTCAACACGCCCCGTCCCAGTTCTCTCACACCATCCTGATGCCTTACGCACAAGAACTGTCATTATGGTGTCCGGGCGTTATGCCCCTTTCGTGGCCTAGTTTATTAGATTGCTGTTACCGGAAATCCAATAAACGGCAGCGACTCCCGTGCCCGTGCCTCCCCGCAGAATCTCGGGCATGAGGGATCACCGCGCGAACGCGGAGCGCGAGCAGGAGCAGGGCCGCCGGCGTCTAGGCGTCGGTCAGCGGCGCGTTGGTACGCGCGGCACCATCCGCCGACTTGACCCTCGACCGGGTCGAGGGTCGAGCATCTGCGGCATGGACAACGAACCGACGCCCGACCCGACCATGACCCAAATCGGTACGGCGGTGCAGCTCGGCCGATCGGGGCAGAAGCATCTCGCCCGGGACACCCTCGCCGCGCTGTGGGACGAGATCGGCGCCGACGGCGACGCGTTCCACCGCTGCACCCTCGCCCACTACCTCGCCGATCTCCAGGACAGCACCGAAGCGGAGTTGAGCTGGGACGAGCGTGCCCTGGCGGCCGTGTCCGACCTGACCGACGAACGGGCGCAGCGTTACCTGTCCTCGCTCCAGGTCCAGGCGTTCCTGCCGTCGCTGCACCTCAACCTGGCCGACTGCCACCGCCGGTTGGGCAACGCCGCCCTGGCCGCCGAGCACCTGTCCCGGGCCCGCGAGCACCTCGGGCAACTGCCGGACGACCCGTACGGCGAGGCCATCCGCACCGCCGTACGCGACTTCAGGGCGGACGACCCGACCGACCTGCGGCGGTAGGGGGCGGGTCAGCGCAGCATCGCCCGGGTCATTCGACGGGTGGCGACGTACATCGCGACCGAGCCGAACGCGACCAGGTAGGCCACCGGGATCAGCAGGTCCCAGCCGAGGTGGCCCAACGCGGGCTCCCGGACCAGCTCGATGCTGTGGTAGAGCGGCAGCGCCCGGATCAGGGGCTGCACCGCCTCCGGATAGACCGACAGGGGGTAGAACGTCGTCGCGAAGAGGTACATCGGCAGCATGACGAGTTGGATGTACTGGAAGTCGGGAAAGTCGCGCAAATACGTCGTGACGGCCAGCCCACCCGCCGCGAAGGCGTACGCGATCAGCACCGACGCCGGCAGCGCCAGCAGCACCCAGGCCGAGGTGACCAGCCCACCGGCCGCCATCAGGGCGAGGAACCCGATCGACGTCAGCAACGCGTTGATCATCGCGCTGGTGACCTCGCCGACGGCGATGTCGGTGACGGAGAGCGGTGTCGGCAGGATCGCCTGGTAGGTCTTGTCGACCCGCATCCGGATGAAGACCCCGAAGCTCGTCTGGTTGAACGCCGTGTTCATCGCCGTGGTCGCCAGGATCGCCGGTGCCACGTAGACGGCGTACGGCACGTCGACCCCGGGGACGGTGCCGACGAGCAGCCCGACGCCGACACCGATCGACAGCAGGTACAGGATCGGTTCGACGAGCGCGTTGAGCAGCGGCGTGATCGACCGGCGGTAGATCATGAAGTTGCGTTCGATGAGCGCCAGGGCGCGGCCTACCGTCCAGGCGGGTACGGCGACCGTGCTCATGCTGCCTCCACGAGGGCGCTGGACGTGGGCCGTCACGGGTGCAACCGTCGGCGGTAGGTGACCCGGGCGACCAGGAAGCCGCCGATGGCGAGCGTCAGCAGGTAGCCGATGTGGACGGAGCTGCCGGCGATCGTGGCCGTGCCGAGGCTCAGCGTGCGGCACAGCTCCACCCCGTGCCACAGCGGCAGCAGGTAGGACACCGGCCGGATCCACTCCGGCAGCTGCGAGATCGCGAAGAACGTACCGGAGAACATGTACAGCGGCATGATGACGAACCGGAACACCGTGTCGATGTGGCGCAGCTTGCGCACGCCGACCGCCCACGCCGCGGCGGGTGCCGCGAACGCGACCCCGGTCAGCGTCGCGCCGAGCAGGGCACCGAGCGCCCACCATCCCCCGATCAACCCGAACGCGGCCATCACCGCGATGAAGGCGCCGCTGGCGACGAGGACCCGGAAGGTGATGAAGAGCAGGTGCCCGGCGGCGAGTTGCTCCGGGTCCAGTGGCGTCGGTGTGGCGCTGCGGTAGGCCCCGAACCCCGCGGCCCGTGCGACTCCCCCGGACGCCTCCAGGAACGCGTTCTGCATCGCGGCCGCGGCCAGCATCCCCGGGGCGAAGAACGCCGCGTAGGACACGCCGGCGATCTGGGCCGGCGCGTTGTCGTCGACGAGGGCGCCCAGGCCGGCGCCGATGCCGATGAGGAACAGCAACGGGTTCAACACGTTGATCACGATCGAGCCGCGCCAGGTGCGTCGGTAGAGCGTGAGCCAGTATCGGAATGCGTGCAGCACCGGCGGTCCCTCCTGCTACTCGATGAGTGATCGGCCGGTGAGCTTGAGGAACACGTCCTCCAGCGTCGCGCGGCGGACCAGTGCGGTGAGCGGCGTGAGTGACATGGCGTGCACCGCGGCGAGCGCGGCCTCGCCGTCGGCGGTGTAGACCAGCACCCGGTCGGGAAGCGGTTCGACCCGGCCGTCGGTGTCGCTGCCGCCGGTGGCCAGGGCCGAGGTGCGCAGTTTCTCCGCCGCGGTGTCCCGTTCGTCGAGGCGGAAGCGGAGCTCGAGAACCTCCCGGGTGGCGTACCTGGTGATCAAGTCCTGCGGGGAGCCCTGCGCGACGATCCGGCCGTGGTCGACGACGATCAGCCGGTCGCAGAGCTGCTCGGCCTCGTCCATGTAGTGCGTGGTGAGGATGAGCGTGACGCCCTCCTGCTTGAGCTGGAAGAGTCGGTCCCACAGGATGTGTCGGGCCTGTGGGTCGAGGCCGGTGGTCGGCTCGTCGAGCAGCAGGATGTCGGGTTCGTTGATCAGGGAACGGGCGATGGTCAGCCGCCGGCGCATGCCACCGGAGAGCGTCTCCACCTGGTCGCCGGCCTTCTCCTTCAGCTGGGCGAAGTCCAGCAGACGGGTGGCGCGGTCCCGGATGACGGCCCGGGGCAGACTGAAGTACCGCCCGTAGATGTGCAGGTTCTCCCGAACGGTGAGCTCGTTGTCCAGGTGGTCGTCCTGCGTCACGACGCCCAGCCGGGAGCGGATCTCCGGCCCCTGTTTCATCGGATCCATGCCGAGCACCCGCAGGCTGCCGCCGCTGATCGGCGAGGTCGCGGCGATCATCCGCATGGTGGTGGACTTGCCGGCGCCGTTGGGGCCGAGCAGTCCGAAGGACTCCCCCCGTCGTAGCGCGAAGTCGATGCCGTCGACCGCGCGGAACTCCGCTGTGGACCCTCGTGGTGGATAGACCTTGGTCAGATTTTTCGCCTCGACCAGCGGCTCCTCGTTCACCACGGCAGCGTACGGAAAATCAACAGAGGATTGCAAGATTTTAGCAAGCAGCTGTAACTTCTCAACGTTGATGTTTGGGTGGCAACCCTCGTCACCGATCCTGACCCGTGACGGCCGTCCGGTACGCCTGCGGCGAACGTCCGTAACGCGCACGGAAGACGCGACTGAAGTGGGCCTTGTCCGAGAATCCCCACCGGGCGGCGATGACGTGGACCGGTTGCCGCAGCAGCGGGTTGCCGAGGTCACGCCGGCACCGCTCCAGCCGCTTGGCGCGGATGAGTTCGGCAGGCGTCGTCGACTCCCCCTCGAACAGGCGGTGCAGCGATCGCAGCGAGATGTGGTGGGCGGCGGCGATGCTCCGAGGGCTGAGCTCGGCGCTGTCAAGATGGCGGTCGATGAAATCGAGGATCCGGGCTCGCAGCGCGGTCTGCCGGGTTTCCGGAGACAGGGTGCCCCCGACGTCGAGCTGCTGAGCGACCACGGCAGCGAGCAGGTCCAACGCCACCCGGCCCAGGACCTCGGCGTCGGCCGGCTGATAGTGCTCCGGATGTGCCGCGATGCTGCGCAGGTGGTGGGTCAACAGCCCGCCGAAGCCGAGGCGCCCCGAGATCGGCATGGCCAGCAGCCGACGCATCCGGTCCGGTGCCACGGGGAGCGCCGCGCGCGGTATCTGCACGGTGATGGTGGCGGCGAGACCGGGTCCGTCAGCGCTGTGTCGGGCGACGTGCGGCCGGGCGACGTCCAGGAGGGTGAAGTGATTGACGGCCTCGAGAGCGGACTCGTTGCGGTCCTGGGTCAGCACGCTGCGCCCGGTCAGCGGCAACGCGAGCTGGAACGCCTCCGCCTCGGCTCGGCGAACCACCTGCGGGGGCCGCGTCGAATCCAGCGACGGGTACCGCAGCGAGATCATCCGGATCGGACCGAGATCGATGGCTCGGGCGTACCCGACGAAGTTGTCCAGGTGGGCGCTGCTGATGTGTGTCGGTGCCGTCTCCTGAGCGATGAGCGCGTACCAGAAGTCGAACCTCTCCGCCGGCGGCAACACCGTCGTGTCCACCAGCAGGTTGGGCAACACTCTGCTGACCTCCCCCCGCGTGCGAGGCTGGATTCTCGCATGCTTCGATTTGTCGTGCCCACCACGGCGTTTTCCCCGCGTACCGGTGCCGGCCGCCGAGGTGGCGGATGTCGGCGCTGATCGGCGCCGACGTGTGCGCGGCGGCCGACGAGATGACCCGGACGCTGACGCCGCACCGGGAGCGCGACTGGTCCGTACCCGCGGGCACCCTGACGTGGAGCTGTTGGACGACCGCCGCGCATGTCGCGCACGACCTTCTCGGGTACGCCGGGCAGGTCACCGGCCGCCCGGATGACGGTTACCTGCCGTACGACCTGCGGGTCTCCCCCACCGCGACACCGGCGCAGACCCTCGCCGTGGTGCGGGCCTGCGCCGGGCTGCTCGCCGTCGACGCCGCCGACCCGGACACGCGGGCCTGGCACTTCGGCCCCTGCGACCCGGCCGGGTTCGCCGCGATGGGGGTGGCCGAGACCCTGCTGCACACCCACGACATCACCCTCGGCCTCGACGTGCCGTGGCAGCCACCACAGCGACTGAGCGCACTGGTGCTGCGGCGACTCTTCCCGGACGCCCCGGCCGGCGCCGCACCCGACGTGCTGCTCTGGATGACCGGCCGCGGTGAGCTGCCCGGCCGGGTGCGGCGCACATCCTGGAGCTGGCGGGCCGCAGCCGACTGACTCGCACCGGCGTCGCGGGCCGGGTGGTCGCCTGCCCGGGCGACCACCCGGATGGAGCGCTACGGTCAGGTCCAGCTGATGCCACGGTTGCGAACGCTGCGCATGCCCTTCTCCTCTCCCCTCGGTGACGGCCCCCGTGCCCGCCGGGTGACCTCAGAGTCGGCCACGGCCCGCCTCGGCGGTAGGGATCTCGGCGTTCGGATTCGTTCGGGACTGTTCGACCGGAGACTCGGACGTCACCGGTGTGCGGGTGGGTCGCCGCGGCCACAGCGGCACGAAGGCGAGGACCGCCAGCGCGCCCGACAGTCCGCTGAACCCGATCACCGAGGTGGCCGACCACCGGTCGGCGGCCAGACCCGCCAGGACCATCGCCGTGCCCTGCAGCCCACTGAGACCGGTGATCGCCACCCCGAACGCGCGTCCCCGGTACTGCGTCGGCACCGCCCGGCCGAACAACGCGTTCAGGGGGATGGCGAAGGCGCTCGCGGCGCCGGCCAGCACCAACAGCAGGAGCATCATCCACAGCGGAGGGACGAGCCAGGTCACCGTCAACACCCCGGCCGACATCGCGGCCAGCGGCAGGATGAGCCGTGGCCGGGCCGCCGGTGGGCAGAACCGGGTGAGCGCGACCCCGCCGAGAGACATCCCCAACGGCGCCGCCGCCAGTAACAGCCCGACCGTGGCGGCGCCGCCTCCGTACTGCCGAGCCAGCGGCGCCATCAACCCCTCGGCGGCGTAGGTGAAGGCGCTGGCCGTCCACAGGACGAGAACGTAGGACCGCAGCCGGGAATCGGCGAAGATCACCCGCAGGCCGACCGCCCGGCCCTGGCCGGTCGGGCTCACCGGTGTTCGAGGCGCGGGGCGGGAACGCACCCCGAACCTGATCACCAGGGCGGAGACCAGAAACGTGCCGGCATCCACCAGCAGGGCACCGCGCAGCGACAGCAACGCCACCAGGCTCCCCCCGACGGCGAAGCCGACCACCTGCACGACCTGGGCGCAGATGTTGTCCACGCCGTTGGCCACGGCGTACCGGTCACCGTCGAGCACTTCCGGCATCATCGCCGCCCGCGCCGCCACGAACGGTGGCCGCATCAGGTTGACCACGAAGAGGAGCACCACCAGGGCCGGCGCGGGAAGGTCCGGTAGCGCCGCCAGCGGGATGAGCGCGGCGCGACCAAGGTCGCACGCGATCATCACGCTTCGCCGGGGGAAACGGTCGGCGAGACCGGACAGCAGCGGCCCGCCCGTGAGCCAGGCCAGGTAGGAACTGGCGTAGGCGGCCGCCGCCAGTGCGGCCGAGCCGGTTTCGGTGAAGACGAGGTACGCCACGGTCACGGCCGTGAGCTGGTCGCCGGCCAGGGACAGCAGGTACGCGCCGAACAGGTGGCGGTACTCGCGCACCGCGAACACCTCGGCGTACGTCGCGGCGCGCTCGGTCACGTCACCCCGTCCCCTCCCGCGCCGGTTGTGGTCTGGGCGCTCGGCCCAGACCGTATCCGCGTTGGGACCGTCGGGATCGACAGCAGCCGTTCGAACCTGTTCGGATCCGTTCGCGGCAGGTTCGGACGGCCGGCGGTGTCGGCCCTGCCGCCCGGCTAACCGACGTCGAGCGTGTGTCGGTGACCGTCGAGCGGGAAGGGCGGCCGGGCCGGCAACACCTCCTGGAACGCGTAACCGCACTTCTGCGCCACCCGGCAGGACGCCACGTTGTCCACCTGGTGCAGCAGGTCCAGACGTGTCACCTGGGGCAACCGGTCGAACGCCCAGCGACTGAGCGCGGTGACCGCGCGCGGGGCGACACCGCGACCACGCGCCCACGACGCCGTCCAGTAGCCGACCTCCGGGACCGGGCGCTGCGGTGTGATCCCCTTGAGCACCACGTTCGCCACCAGTCGTGGGCCCTCGGCCTGCTCCTCGAGGACGGCGAAGCTGAACCGTCGCCCCTCGTCCCAGTCCTGCCGCGCGCGCCGCAGCCACCGTCGTCCCTCGGCGGGGCTGGTCACCGGCACCCGGGTCCACCGGCGCAGCACCGGATCCCGGTACGCGTCCAGCAGCGCCCCCAGGTCGTCGTCGTGCCAGGGTCGCAGGGCGAGATCCGGCGTCGCGGAGACACCCGGCGCCCGCAGCTCGATCACCATCCGGACAGTCTGCCGGTGGCGTGCGCGCCCGGCCAGACCGGTCGGCCGGGTCGGTCAGCGCGACCGGCGCCGCCACGGCAGCCACCACGTGCGGCGCGACCGGCGCGGCGCAGCGGCGACGGCGGCGACCCGCTCGGTGGTGGGCGTCGCGATGCGCGGCGTCGTGTGCTCGGCGCGCCAGCGGCGCACCACGTCCTCGGTGTTCACCGGGCGCACCGCGACGCGGGGGCCGTCGTCGGGGAAGCGCAGCCACGCGATGATCTGCGCGTTCAACTGCCCGACGAAGTCGCGGACAGCCTGTTCGGTGGGCAGGTCACGGACCTCGTCGGGGACCTGCTCGACGCGTCGGCGCAGTTGCAGCGACGTGGGCAGCAGCAGGTCACTGGGCAGCGCCTCGCGCTCCAGGAAACTCTTGATCCACCATGCTTCGTCGTACGCCGTTCCGCGCCCGGGGATCGGCTTGCCCATGCCAGGCAGGTCGTCGAACTCGCCGCGCTGCACGGCATCCTGGATCTTCGCCTCCACGGACGCTTCCCACGCCTCGGTCACCGTGCGGCACCTCCCTGGCCACCGTAACGCGCCACCTCCGGACGGCGGCGCGTACCCGCAAGGGGTCAGCGCGCCCGCGACGGTGACCATTCCCGCCGGATGGCCTCGGATGGTCAAGCGCCCGGGAAGGATCATGCCGAAGCAGGCCACGGCCTGCCAGGTGGCCCTGTGCCGGGGTGTTCATGCCGATTACGGTCGGTGCGGGGACTATCGAACGGGGGAAGCGTCATGGTCGGTACGGGTGCGCTGCTGGGCATCGCGTTGGTGGCGTTGGGGCTGGTGCTCACGCCCGGCCCGAACATGGTCTACCTGGTGTCGCGTTCGGTGGCGCAGGGCCGCAGGGCCGGGCTCGTCTCGCTGCTCGGGGTGGCCGCCGGCTTCGGCGTCTACCTGGCGGCGGCGGTCGCCGGCCTGGCCACCGTCTTCGTCCTGGTGCCGACGTTGTACGCGGTGGTGAAGCTCGCCGGGGCCGGCTACCTGCTCTGGCTGGCCTGGCGGACGCTGCGCCCGGGCGGCGGGTCACCATTCGCCCCCACACCGCTGCCACCGGACCCGCCCCGACGGTTGTTCACCATGGGGCTGGTCACCAACCTGCTCAACCCGAAGATCGCGATCCTCTACGTGTCGCTGTTGCCGCAGTTCATCGACCCGACCCGTGGGCACCTGGCGACGCAGAGCCTGCTGCTCGGCCTGACCCAGATCGCCGTCGCGTTGAGCGTGAACGCGCTGATCGTGCTCACCGCCGGCACCCTCGCGGGGTTCTTCGCCCGCCGGCCGGTGTGGCTGCGGGTGCAGCGGTGGGTGACCGGTACGGCCCTGGCCGCGCTGGCCGTGCGCATCGCCGCCGACCGTTCCCGCGCGGCGGTCGCCACGCCCTGACCCGACGGTCACCGCCCCCGGTGGCGGGCGACCATCCCGGCGGCCAGCGGCGCGGCGTCCAGGTCACCGGCGGCGAGCCGGGCGGTGAGGGTACGGCGGACCAGCCGGTCGGCCAGCGCGGGCGCGTGCCGGCCGACGGCCATCTCCAGCCGGCCACGGGTGGTGGTCGCCACGTCGCGTGGCGCCCGCCGGGCGGTGGCGGTCCGCAGGATCGCCGCGACCACCCCTTCGACGGGTTCGGGGCGTGACACCCCCCGCAGGGACAGCCCGGCCTCGGTGGTGCTGTCGTGAATCGGTGAGGCGACCATGCTCGGGTAGACGACGCTCACTCCGACGTGTGTGCCGACCTCGTGGCGCAGCGCGTCGGCGTACGCGACCAGGGCCCGTTTGCTCACCCCGTACGCGGCGGCGAGCGGCAGCGGCAGCACCGCCATCCGACTGGCCACGAAGATCACCCGTCCGTGGGCGGTGAGCAGCGGGGGCAGCGCCGCGGCCGTGGTCCGCCAGGCGGCGAGCAGGTTGACCTCCAGTTGCCGGTGGACCACCTCGCCGGGCGGCAACTCGGCCGGGGCGGGACCGCCGACGCCGGCGTTGTTGATCAGCAGGTCGAGCCCGCCGAGCCGGTCGACGGCGGCCCGCACCGCCGCCGGCACGGCGTCCGGGTCGGTCAGGTCGCAGCCGAGCACCGGCGGGTCGCCGTCGGGACGGGCGTGCAGGTCGAGCCCCACCACCCGGGCGCCGGCGGCGCCCAGCGCGACGCCGAGGTGACGGCCGAAGGTGCCGCTCGCCCCGGTCACCAACACCCGACGACCGGCCAGCGATCGAGCGCTCACGCTCACGCCCGCACCGCCGGGCGGGCGCGGCGGGTCCCGGAGGCCAACTCCCGGCCCAACTCGGCCAGGTAGACGTCGAAGTCCACCCGCATCGCCGGGCGGCGGTGACCCCACCGGGCGGTCGCGGCCCGCAGCTCGGCCCGGCACACGGCGCGCTGCCGATCCGGGTCCGGCAGCGCGTACCGGCCGGCGAGGTGCGCCGCGATCAGCTTGGCCTGCGCCTCGACCAGGGGGAACGCGGACCCGGTGGACTGCATCAGCCCGACGAAGCTCAGGCCCGGCGCGTCGGGGTGGAACACGTGCCGGTACAGCGGCAGGGTGTCCGCGCCCCCGGCGAGCAGCGCCGGGTCGAGGAACGGGACGTCGACCCGGTAGCCGGTGCACCAGATGATCAGATCGACGCTGTCGCTGCGGCCGTCGGTGAACTCGACCCGGTCGCCGTTCAGGGCGGCGACGCCGGGTCGGGCCTCGACGTCGCCGTGGGTCAGCCGGGACAGCAGCCCGTCGGAGAGCGTCGGATGGTCCTGGAGGAAACCGTGCGTCGGCGTGGGCAGCCCGTAGCGGGCGGGGTTGCCCACGGTGGCGTTCAGCATCGTCTGGCTGATCCGCTGGCGCAGCCGCCACGGCAGGCGGCGGGCCAGCGCCCCGTTGAGGGTGTCCGAGGGGCGACCCAGCAGGTATTTCGGCACCACCCAGACGCCCCGGCGCAGCGACAGCAGGGTGCGGGTGGCGGCGTACGACGCGTCCACGGCGATGTCCATCGCGGAGTTGCCGCCGCCGACGACCAGGACCCGCCGGCCGGCCAACTGTTCCGGGCCCCGGTAGTCGTGGCTGTGCATCTGCTCGGCGGTGCAGGTGCCGGGGTACCCGGGCTCGGGCAGTCGGGGCACCCGGTTGTGGCCGTTGGCGACGACCACCGCGTCGACGGTGACCTCGACCGGGCCGGTCGGGTCGCTGGCGGTCACCGTCCAGGTGCCACCGGCGTTCCGGCTGACCCGTTCGACGGTGTTGCGCAGCCGGATGCTGTCACCCAGCCCGAAACGCTCGGCGTAGTCGGCGAGGTACCCGGCGATGCGACGGTGGTCGGGGTAGTCCGGCCAGTCGGTGGGCATCGGGTGGTCGGCGAACTGGGTGCGACCACGGCTGGTGTTGAGGTGCAACGTGCGGTACGCGGGCGAGTCGGGCGCCCCGTACACCCAGAGGCCGCCGACCTGGTCGGCGGCCTCGAAGCCGACCGTTGGCACGTCGGCGTCGCGTAGCGCCTTGACCGCGGCGAGCCCGGCGGCGCCGGCGCCGATCACCGCCACCCGAGGTGGTCCGCCCATTGCCGCCCCCATCAATCCAACGTCCGATGGATAATTGTCGGGTTGCGGCGGCCCGTCAAGGGGTCGGCGACGACCCGTACAGCCCGTCCAGCAGACGATGCACGAACGCCCGGAACTCGCGCCGCTCCCGGGCGCCGGGCGCGCCCGCGGCCAGCGCCACCACGTGCCCGTGCGTCGCCCACACCAGACTCCGCACGGTGATGTGCGGGGTCGGCTCGGCCAGCGCGCCGGCCGCCGCCGCGGCGGTGAGCAACTCCGCGACCAGCCCGTACAGCGGGTCGGCGTAGCGCTGGTCGAGCTCGGCGTGCCGCTGTGGCTCCAGCCAGCGACGCAACCACAGCGCGGTGGTCTCCGGGCGGTCCTCGAGGAAGTCGACGAAGACGTCGACCAGCTCGTGCAGGGCGTGGTGCGCCGCGTGCGGGCCCGCGTCGAGCGCGCGGTGGGCCTGCTCGGCGGCCCTGGTCAGCACCTCCCGTTCGGCGGCGAACACCCGGGCGAAGCAGGCGTCGTAGAGGGCTGCCTTCGTGCCGGTGTGGTGCACGACCGTGGCGACGTCGACCCCGGCCGCGGCGGCGACGTCGCGCAGCCCGACGGCGTCGAAGCCCCGCTCGGCGAAGAGCGCGCTCGCCGCGGCGAGCACCACCTCGCGGGTCGGCCGGATCTCGTCGCGGCGGGGCCGACCGGGGCGGCGGCGGGGCATGGTCATGACCGTCATTCTGCCCCTAGAATCCAGCAACCGTTGGATTGCGGAGAGGATGCGGCGATGACCGGGCTGGACCGGCGGCCCGCGGCCGCCACCGACGCGACGCTGCCCCGCGGCCCCCTGGCGGGCTTCGCCGCCGGCTCGCTCGGCATGGGCGTCTGGGTGACCGTGCCCGGCCTGCTGCTGCTCTACTTCCTCACCGACGTGCTGGCCGTCGGGCCGTGGCTGGCCGGCCTCACGCTGCTGCTGCCGAAGATCGCCGACGTGCTGCTGCACCCGTGGGTGGGGCACCGCGCCGACGTCGAACAGACCCGACGCGGCGACCGGCGTCGTCTGCTGCTGCTCGGCTGCGTCCTGCCGGTCGCGTTCGCCGCTCTCTTCGCCGTGCCCGGCGGCCTGACCAGCGCGCCGGCGGCCACGTGGGTGGCGGTGTTCTTCATCGCCGGCAACCTGCTCTTCGCCGCCTACCAGGTTCCCTACCTGGCCACCCCGGCCGACCTGCGGATCGGCTACCACGAACGCACCCGGCTGATGGCGTTCCGGATGGTGGTGCTGACCCTGGGCATCCTGGTCTCCGGGCTGCTGGCCCCGCTGCTCACCGGCGGTGACGCCGCGACGCGCAGCGGCTACCAGCGCATGGGTGTGGTCCTCGCCGTCGGGATGCTGGTGGCCATGCTGGTCGGTGTGGCCGGCATCGCCCGGCTGCGCGGGTCCGCGCCGGTCACCACCGCGCCCGGGCACGGCGGGTGGCGGGCGCTGCGCACGGCGCTGCGCGACCGGCAGTTCCGGTGGCTGGTCGCCGCGTACCTGGCCATGTCCACCACCACCCACCTGGTGCTCGCCGGGGTGCCCTACTACGCCGAGTACGAGCTACGCGCGCCCGGCCTCACCACGGCGCTGGTGGCCGCCTTCGTCGCGCCCGCGCTGCTGGTCACGCCGGCCTGGCTGGTGGTGGCCCGCCGGGTCGGCAAGCAGCGGGCCCTGCTCGGCGCGCAGGGGGCGTTCGCGATCGGTTCGCTGGTGCTGGCGGTGGGCCGTCCGGCCGGCCTGCCGGTGCTGATCGGTGCGGTGGCGGTGCTCGGGGTGGCGTTCGCCGGCATGCAGTTGCTGCCGTTCTCGATGCTGCCGGACGTGATCCGCGCCGCGACCACCAGCGCCACCGGTGCCGGCACCTACACCGGGGTGTGGACGGCCACCGAGGCCACCGGCGCGGCGCTGGGCCCGTACGCGTACGCGCTGTGCCTGACCGTCGGTGGTTTCGTGGCCTCGACGGCGGGTGAGTCGCCGGTGCAGCCGGACGCGGCGCTCGCGGCGGTCCGCTACGGCTTCGGGTTGCTGCCGGCGGCGGCGATGCTCGCGGCGCTGCTGCTGCAACGCCGCTACACCCTGGACGCGACGGCCCGGGCGACGAGCTGACCGGCCGGCACTAGACTTCGCCCTCGATGGACGCCCAGCCCAGCACCACCGAGACCCGCCCGTGCGCCCACTGTGGACGGCCGGTGCCGCAGCGTGTCGGCGCGGGTCGACCGTTTCGCTACTGCCGCGACAACGACGGCGCCTGCCAGCGCGCCTCCCGCAACAGCCGGATGCGGCACCGCAACGCGCCCGGCCTGCCCGGTCAGGTGGCCCGCACCTGGGAGGCGGTGGACCGCCTCGACCAGATCGTCGAGACGCTGACCGAGTCGCTGCACGCCGAGTTGTCCCCGGTGGGGGTGCAACGCCAGCTGGCCCAGGCCCGCGCGGAGGCCGCCACCGAGATCGCCGCGGCGCAGACCGAACGCGACGAGGCCCGCGACGACGCCGAGGCCGCGGCGGCCGACGCGGCGCGCGCCCGCGAGCAGGCCCGCGCCGCGGCGGCCGAGGCCGACGACGCCCGCCAGCGCGCCGAGCTGGCGCACCGGCAGGCCACCGCCGCCGACGAGCGCGCGCAGCACGCCGAGGCCGCCCGGGACCAGGCACGCCACGACGCCAGCGCCGCGCAGGCGCTACGCGCCCAGGCCGAACGCGACCGCGACCAGGCCCGCGCCGAGGCGCGGGACCTACGCGCCGACCGCGACGCCGAGCGGCAACGGGTGGCCGACCTGAGCGTGGAACGTGACGCCGTGCGCGCCGACGCCGAGCGGGCCGGGCGGGCCGCGGCCGAGGCGACCGAGCGGGCCGGGCGGTGGCAGGCCGAGGTGCAGGACGTGCGGCGTCAGATCGAGCAGGCCCGCGCCGACGCCGCGCGGACCCGCGCCGAGGCCGCCGACGCCGCCCGCGCGCGGGAGCAGGCCGACCGGGCCCGCGACCGCGCCGAGCTCGCCGCCCGGCAGGCCGACGAGGCCCGGCAGGAGGCCGCGGAGGTGGCCGCGCGGCTACGCGCGGAGCTGGCCGCCACCGCCGCCCACCGCGACACCCTCAGCGCCGAGCTGACCGCGGCCCGGCAGGCCGCGGCGACCGCCGAGGGTCAACTCGGCGCCCTGACGGTACGACTCGACGCCGCCGAGACCGACCGGGACCTGGCCCAGCGGCGGGTGGCGCAGCTCGGCGACCAGGTCAGCGACCTGGCCTTGGCGCTGGCCCGCCTCGGCGCCGCCGCTCCCGGCGACGCCGGCTGAGGGTCGCGGCGCAACCTTCGCTACGCTCGGGCGGTTAACCTCCCCGGTGGCAGCGGACACACACCGTCGCCGCGACCCGCCCGGGGATCACCTCACCGGGTGACCGTCCCGGCCGGCTACCCTTGGTCCCGGCCCACCCGTGGACGCCTCACGCCCTCGGGCGGGAATGGCTCGACGGGGACGCACCGTTACACCCAGAAGACCAGCACCACGAACGAGGGGAAGTCGATCATGGGCGAGCGTATGCTGCGCGGAAGCCGCCTTGGCGCGGTGAGCTACGAATCCGACCGCAACACGGAGCTCGCGCCGCGTCAGACCCGCGAGTACCTCTGCGCCAAGGGCCACCAGTTCGAGGTGCCGTTCGCCGTCGACGCCGAGGTCCCGACGACCTGGGAATGCAAGTTCGACGGCAGCGTCGCCCGACTCGTCGACGGCAGCGAGCCGGAGCAGAAGAAGGCCAAGCCGCCGCGTACCCACTGGGACATGCTCCTGGAGCGGCGCTCGATCGCCGAGCTGGAGGACATCCTGGAGGAGCGCCTGCAGGAGGTTCGGACCCGCCGCGGCCGCGCCTGAGCCGCACCACGCACCACGACGACGCCCCCGGGGTTTCCCCCGGGGGCGTCGTCGTGTCCGTCTCAGGGCGAGCCTGGTCTCAGGGCCGCGGCTCGACGATCTCACCCTCGATGGCCCGACCGCCGTCGACCACCACCGGCTGTTCCGGCTGCGGGGTCGGTTGCGGCGCACCCTGGCGCACCCGCACCGTCCGGGGCCCGAACAGGTCACCGGCGACCATCGACGACACCCGCCGCTCGGTGGCGCGGCGCACCCCGGCGCGGGCCAGTCGACGCACCGGCGGCACCAGCACCAGCAGACCCACCAACCCGCTGACCAGACCGGGGACCGCCAGCAACAGCGCGCCGGCCAACCCGACCAACCCGTCGGTCACCTGCCCACCCGGTGGCTGCCCGGCCGCCGCGGCGGCGCGGAAACCACGCCAGGCGCGCATCCCCTCACGGCGCAGCAGCACCAACCCCAGCAGGGACGCGGCGAACACCAGCAACACCGCCGCCCCGAAACCCAGCGCCCGTCCCACACCGACGAACACCGCCAGCTCCAGCACCACCGCCAGCAACAGGGCCAACGGTACGAACCTCAGTCCTCGGCGCATCTCACCTCATCGCCATCCCCGCGGACACCACGGACGTGTCCCGCTCATCCAGCATGACACGGCCGCGCTCACGGCCACCGGGCCTGACCGGTAGCGGTGCCGTGCAGCCCTCGGCGTACCGCCTGACGCCGGTCGCGCACACCCCAGGCGGTGATCCGCCACAGCGCCTCGGCCACGATCTTCGGGCTCATCTTGCTGTCGCCGCGTTCCCGTTCGGCGAAGGTGATCGGCACCTCCACGATCCGCACCCCGGCCCGGTGCGCCAGCCGGGACAGCTCCACCTGGAACGAGTACCCCTGCGAGGTGACCGACTCCAGGTCGATGGCGTCCAACGCGCTGATCCGGTACACCCGGTAACCGCCGGTGGCGTCCGAGACGGGCATGCCCAACGCGAGCCGCGCGTACAGGTTCCCGCCGCGCGACAGCAACAACCGCCGCAGCGGCCAGTTGAGCACCCGGGCGCCGCTGGTCCACCGCGAGCCGATCACCACGTCGGCGTCGCGGGCGGCGTCCAGCAACGCCGGCAGGTCCTCCGGGGCGTGCGAGCCGTCCGCGTCCATCTCCACCACCGCCTGGTAGCCGCGCTCGCGGGCCCACCCGAACCCGGCCAGGTACGCCGCGCCGAGGCCCTGCTTGCCCTGGCGGTGCAGCACCTGCACGTGCGCGTCGCCGTCGGCGAGGGCGTCGGCGATCGCCCCGGTGCCGTCGGGGCTGTTGTCGTCGGCGATGAGGACCTGCACCGCCGGGGCGGCGCGCCGGACCCGGCCCACGATCGCGGCGATGTTGTCGGCCTCGTTGTAGGTGGGGATCACCACCAGCACCCGGCCCACCCCGGGCACCTCGTCCCGGCGTCGAATCGTATCGGTCGCCTGGATCACGGTTCCTCCGCTCCCGCCGGCGTACCGGCTGTTGCTATCCGGGCATGACCCGCTGCCGCCGGCGCAGCACCGCCGCGCCGAGCAGGGCCGCCGCGGCCAGCGCGGCGAGCGCCACCTCCGGCCACCAACCGAGGCGGGTGGCGAGGGTGCGTCCGTCGTCGAGGCGCAACTGCCGCACCACGACCTCCCGGGTGTTGAACCCGGTGGCATCGCTTACCCGCCCGTCGGGTGCGACGAACCCGGACACTCCGACCGTGGAGGCCATCAACGCCGCCCGTCCGTGCTCCACCGCCCGCAGCCGCACCATGGCCAGCTGCTGGCGGGCCTCCGCCACGTTGAAGGTGGCGTTGTTGGTCTGCACCACCAGCAGCTGCGCGCCGCCGGTGACGGTGTCGCGGACCACCTCGTCGTAGGCGACCTCGAAGCAGATCACGTCACCGAGCACGGCCGGGCCGGCGCGTACCACGCCCGGGGTGCTGCCGGGCACGAAGTCGCTGCGGATCAGGTCGACCTGCTTGCTGACCATGCGGGCCACGTCGCGCAGCGGCACGTACTCGGCGAACGGCACGGGATGGCGTTTCGTGTACAGCTGGTCCATGTCGGCGCCGGTGCCGGGCCGCCACAGGATGCCCGCGTTGCGGACCTGCCCGGCGCCGGGGCCCAACAGCACCGCGCCGACCAGGATCGGCGCCCCGATGGTGTCGGCGGCCTGGGAGATCCGCGCCCCGGCGGTGGGGTTGCGCAGCGGGTCGATGTCGCTGGAGTTCTCCGGCCACACCACCAGGTCGGGTCGGCGCTGCTGCCCGGCCGCGACCCGCCCGGCCAACTCGATGGTGGCGTCGACGTGGTTGTTGAGCACCGCCTGCCGTTGGGCGTTGAAGTCCAGGCCCAACCGCGGCACGTTGCCCTGCACGATCGCCACGGTGACGGTGGCGCCGGACCCGGCGGTGGCCACCGGCACCAGCAGCCCCCCGCCGGTCAACGCGACCGCCACGACGGCCGGTACGGCCACCGGAGCCCACCGCCGCGCCGCCGTGGCGCCCTGCGGGCTGCCGGGGCCCGACGGGGCGCCCAGCGGGTCGGCTGGGGCGGTGTGCCGGGCGGTGACCCAGCCCCGCCAGACGGCGGTGACCAGCGACCCGCCGACGAGGGCCACCGCGAAGGTCACCAGCGGCGCGCCGCCCAGCGCGGCCAGGCGCAGCAGCGGCGAGGTGTCCTGGCTGAACGCCAACCGCCCCCACGGGAACCCACCGAACGGGGTGCGGTCACGCAACGCCTCCTGCCCGACCCACAGCAGGCCGGTCAGCGCCGGCCACGCCCACCGGCTCCGGTCGGCCAGCGGCGACACCCAGGCGGTGGCCGCGCCCAGCAGCGCCAGGTAACCGGCCTGCAGCAGCGACAGCAGCACCCACGGCAGGTAACCGGTGTGCAGGTTCGTCCAGGCCAGCAGCGGGGCGAAGAACGCCACCCCGGTGAGGAAGCCCAGGCCGGCGCCGGCGCGTAACCGCCGCCGGTGCGCGGCGGCGGCCAGCAACGCCACCCCGACGGGCGCGAGCGGCCACACCCCGTACGGGGGGAACGCCACCAGCAGGGCCAGCCCGGCGGCCACAGCCAGCGGCACGGCAACCCTCAGCGGCAACGGCCGACCGGGAACGACCGGTCGGGGCAGCACCGCCGGGGTGTGCGTCTCGTCCCGGTCCAGGGTCGTCACCGCTTCACCTCGATCACGGGGCGAAGGTTACCTGGCTGGCGGGCACACCGGCCGCGTCGGGCTGTCGGACACGAACCGCCCGGGGGCAATGAAATCGGGGCGCGGCTGACGCCGCGCCCCGATGCTCCCAGGCCCTTCCCGGCCGGTGTGGCGAGGATGGGGCACGACGACCTTCGGACCGACCGGACGCGGACTGGCTGCCCCCGCCGGGCCGTTGTCTACTGGCCGTGCACCTCACCCTGCCCGTACACCGGTAACCGCGGCCGGTTCGCGCCGCCCCGCCGACCCCCGCCCGCTGGACCTGGCCGCCGCGACGATGACGCTGAAACATGTCGCTCGGCCAGCGGACGAAGGGACGAAGCGAACAACAGCCGCTTCCCGTGGTAGGACTCAAAGACGGTACGTGCCGACCCCCGTCGGTTGTCAACCCGCAGCCGGCCTGTCGTGTGTTGCGCCACGGCGTGTCGGGTCGGCGAGTCTCAATGCGTACGCAGATGGTGACGCAGCAGCGCCTGCGCGGCCGCCCGGTGCTCCTCGGCGAGCAACCCTCCGGCGGCCAGCACGTAGTCGGCGTCGACCACCGCGGCGGCGGCACGCGGCAGCGCCCACCCGCCGGCGTGGTCGGCCAGCACCGCCGCCAAAACCTGCCCGGAGGTGCCCGCCGACGCGTGCCGCAGCACCCCACCGGAACCCACCAACAGCCGCACGTCGCGCAGGTCCCGCCCGGCCCGCTCCCCGGTGGCGGCACCCCGGGCGTGCCGGCGCAACGCGACGGTCGCGGCGAGAGTGGCGATACGCCGGTCCGCGGCCCGCTCGGCGTCGTCCACGGCCAGGAACGCCGGGTCCTCGGCCCGACGCGCCGCCGCGGCCGCCAGGTGCGCGGACTCGTCGGCGGTGAGCAGCCGCTCCTCGGCGGCGGCGCGGACGACCCCGGGGGCGCTCCACCGCATGCCCAGGTCACCCTCCACGGTGCGGGCCCGCCACAGGCTGCCGGCCACCTCCCGGCCCGGCCCGGTGGCCCGCTCGTCCGGGGTGAGGACCGAGTACACGTCCGTGGTGGCCCCACCCACGTCGACCACGGCCAGGTCACCGCCGATGGTGTCGGCGAGCACCTCCACACCGGTGAGCACCGCGTCGGGAGTGGCCGCCCGCACCAGCCGCGCGAACCGGGCACCCCGGGACAGCCGTTTACCGCCGATGACGTGACGCAGGAACACCGCGCGGATCGCCGCCCGCGCCGACGCCGGCGCGAGCACCCCGATGCGCGGCAGAACGTTGTCCGCGTCGGTGACCGGCACCCCGGCGTCGCGCAGCAGCCCGGTCAGCGCCTCGCGCACGTCGGCGTTGCCCGCGTACACCACCGGGGTGCGCCACCGCGCGCGGGCCAGCCGGGTGGCGTTGTGGGTGATGGTGTCGGCGTCGCCGCCGTCGGTGCCACCGACGAGCAGCACCACGTCGCATCGGGCCGCCCGCAACGCGGTCAGGTCCGCCGCGCCGAGCCGACCGGCCGCGACGTGCACCACGTGCGCGCCGGCGGACAACCCGACCCGCCGGCCGGCCTGGGCGGTGACCAGCGGCTCGTAGCCGATCACCGCCAGCCGTAACCCACCGCCGGCCGACGAGCACACGTACCACGGCACGTCACGCACCTTCAGCCCGGCGGTGGCCGCCGCGACCGCGGCGTCCAGGCCGTGCAGCACGTCGGTGCCGACCGTGGTGGGCGCCGCCGCCGCGTTGGCGAGGACACCGGCGGCGAGGTCCACCACCGCCACCTTCGTGTACGTGGAACCGACGTCCGCGCAGACCGCCAGGGTCACCGGTCCTCCCTGTTCGCGACCGCGGGCTCGCAACCCCGGCTCACTCCTCGCGGCTCAGTGGGGCGGCGGGGACGACCACGGTGCCGGTCGCGGTGACCGCCACGATCGGCGGGTCGAGGACCTCCGCGGCGGACGCGGAGCGGTCCGGGCGGCCCCGGCACACCACCGCGCAACTCAACTCCAGGGTGCGGCTGCGGGTGCCCACCCGCGACACCCGCGCGGTCACCTCGACCACGTCCCCGGCATGGATGGGCGCGTGGAACCGCACGTCGGAGTACCCGGCGAACAGGCCCTCGTCGCCGTCGGTGCGGATGCACACCTCGGTGGCGACGTCGCCGAACAACCCGAGGGCGTACGCCCCGTCGACCAGGTTGCCGGCGTAGTGGGCGTGCGAGTACGGCACATACCGCCGGTGCGTCACCGTCAACCCGAGCCGCGCGTCGGTCATGCCATCGCCTTCCGCTGTGTGATCAGGGCGTGCACCAGATAGCTGGCCACCTCGCCGGGCGTGGTGCCCCGACCGAAGATCCGGTCGACGCCCAACTCGTCGGTCATCGTCTCGTCGAACCGGGGGCCACCGACGATCAGCAGCGGCCGTTTGCCTGCCGGCATCGCCTCCCGGAACGCCGCCGACATCTCCCGGGTGTTGTGCAGGTGCGCGTCGCGTTGGGTGACCACCTGCGACACCAGCACCGCGTCGGCCTTCTCCACCCGGGCGGTCTCCACCAACTCCGGCACACTGACCTGCGCGCCCATGTTGGTGACCTTCAACTCCCGGTAGTACTCCAGGCCCTTCTCCCCCGCGATGCCCTTGACGTTGAGGATCGCGTCGATGCCCACGGTGTGCGCGTCGGTGCCGATGCACGCCCCCACCACGGACAGCTTGCGCCGCAACCGCTGCCTGATCACCGTGTTGACGTCCTTCGCCGACAGCAGCGCGAAGTCGCGTTCCACGACCTGCACCGCGTCGACGTCGACCAGATGGTTCACCCGCCCGTAGACCACGAAGAACGTGAACCCGTCACCCATCGGCTTGGCGTGCACCACCATCGCCGGGTCGATGCCCATCTTGTTGGCCAACTGCACCGCCGCGCCCTCGGCGCGCTTGTCATGGGCCACCGGCAGGGTGAACGACACCTGCACCATCCCGTCACCGGTGGTGTCCCCGTACGGCCGCACGATCTGCCTGCCGGTCTGCGCGCTCACGCCGCGGCCTCCAGGATGTCGGTGGCCGGATTGCAGTAGTCGGCCTCGTGCGCGGCGACCCCGTCGAGGCCCTTACCCCGGTCCGCGGGCCGCTTCATGATCCCGAAGGTGCCCTCGGCGATCGCCGACAGCAGCGTCTGCTCCCCGATGCGCTCCAACAGATCGAGGGCCTCACCGAGGACCTGGTTCGCGCGGCGGCGGATGAACCCGCCCGGCGCGGGCACGAAGTCCTCGTGCAGCCCACCGGCCGCGCCCAGCACGTACCGCACGTTCTGCAGGGCGATGTCCCGATCCGACAACCACGGCGTCACCACCGCCTCGGTCATCATCCCCACCAGCAGGATGCCCTGACCGGTCAGCGCACCGGCCAGGTTGAAGAACCCGTCGAGCAGGTTGCCCCGGAACACGTCACCGGTCATGTGCTTCGTCGGCGGCATCCACTTCAACGGCGCGTCCGGGAACAACTCCCGGGCCAACAGGGCGTGCGCCAACTCCAACCGGAACGACTCCGGCACCTCCGGGTTGATCTCGAACGCGTGCCCCAGGCCCAACTGCCAGTCCGCCAACCCCGCCTCGTGCGCGAAGAACTCGTTGAGCAACTGCGACACCGTCACCGTGTGCGCCTCGTCGACCGCGTCGGCGGTGGTCAGGTAATTGTCCTCACCGGTGTTGATGATGATCCCCGCGCGGGCGTGCACCTGCCGGGAAAACCGCTGGTCGACGAACGTGCGCACCGGGTTGATGTCGCGGAACAAAATCCCGTACATCGAGTCGTTCAACATCATGTCGAGACGTTCCAGACCGGCCAGGGTCGCCATCTCCGGCATACACAACCCGGACGCGTAGTTGGTCAACCGCACGTAGCGGCCCACCTCCTTCGACGACTCGTCCAACGCCGCCCGCATCAGCCGGAAGTTCTCCTGCGTCGCGTACGTGCCCGCGAACCCCTCCCGGGTCGCGCCCTCGGGCACGTAGTCCAACAGCGACTGCCCGGTGGAACGGATCACCGCGATCACGTCCGCACCCGCCCGAGCCGCCGCCTGCGCCTGCGGAATGTCCTCGTAGATGTCACCCGTCGCGACGATCAGGTAGATCCACGGCCGCTGCGCCGGATCCCCGTGCCGCTTGACGAGCCGCTCCCGCTCGGCCCGCCGCCGGTCGATGCGCCGGACACCCGCCCCGACCGCCTTACGCGCCGCCGACCGCGCCGCGCTCGCCGCCCGCCCGGAAGGCAGAGCGAACCGCACCGACCCGGCGGCGGCCTTCTGCGCCAGCAACGTCACATCGGTGCTGCCCTCGCGCACCAGGGCGTCGAACACCGGCACCGCCACCCCGTGACCCAACCCCACATCCGCGGCGACCGCGTCGACGAGCCGGTTCACCCACGGAATGCCGTCCGGGTCGGCGCCGGTCACCCCGGCCAACCGCAGGACCGCCCGCTCCACCGACACCGTGGTGTGGCTGCGCGCCAGGTCCACCACCGGCTGCCCGGCCCGACGCGCCAACTCCCGCGCCCGCGCCACCAGCACCGGATCAAGATCAAGCTTCCCGGTCATGACGACCCTTCCTCATAGATGACCTCACCGCGCAGCACCAGGCGCCGGCACACCGGCAGCGGCGTCGGGTCGTCCGGACCCCGCTGCTCCGGATCCTCGGCCAACAACACCGGCAGGCCCCGCTCCACCCCCGCCGGCGTCGACCACACCGCGAACGTCGCCGGCGCACCCAACGCGAGAACCCCCTCGACGTCCAGGTGCACCGCCCTCCACCCACCACGGGTGTGCGCCGCGAACGCCGAACGCACACCCATCCGCTGCGCCGGGTTGTGGTGCGCCGCCGCCGCCCGCACCGACCCCCACGGGTCCAGCGGCGTCACCGGCGAATCCGACCCGAACGCCAACGCCACCCCCACCGAATGCATCGCACCCATCGGGTTCGACTCCAACGACCGGTCCAACCCCAACCGCGCCTCGTACATCCGGCCCGCGCCACCCCACAACCGGTCGAACGCCGGCTGCATACTCGCCACCACCCCGTACTCCACGAACCGCGCGATCAACCGCTTGTTCATGACCTCCGCGTGCTCGATGCGGTGCCGGGCCGCCCGCAACCGCTCCACACCCACCGTCCGCGCCGCCGCCGCGAAACCGTCCAGGACCGTCCCGATCGCCGCGTCACCGATCGCGTGGAACCCGCCCTGCATACCGTGCGCCGCGCAGTCCAACAGGTGATCACGCACCTGCTCGACCGTCAGGTATCCGTGCCCGCAGCCGTCACCGTCGCCGTACGGCTGCGACACGTGCGCCGTCCGCGAACCCAACGCCCCATCGGCGAACAGGTCCCCACCGGCACCCACCGCACCCAACTCCCGGGCCCGCGCCGCACCACCCAACTCACCCCAGTACCCGTACACCTCCGGCACCCCCGCACCGGAGATCGCCAGCAGGCCGGTGAAGTCCTCCTCGTCGGAGATCTCCGGGCCACCACACTCGTGCACCGCCGCGATCCCCAACGACGCCGCGTGCGCCAACGCCACCCGCTGCGCCGCGACCCGCTGCGCCCGACTCACCGACCCCTGCGCCGCCGCCCGCACCACATGGTGCGCGTCGCGCCGCAACCAGCCCGACGCGTCGTACCCGGCCGCCCGCTCGGCCTGCGGACACGCCGCCAGCAACGCCGACGACACCAACGCCGAGTGGATCGACGCCTGCGACAGGTACACCCGACGGCCACCGGCCGCCCGGTCCAACGCCGCCGCGTCGGGCAACGTCGGATCCGACCAACCCGACTCGTCCCACCCGTGCCCCAGCACCACCGCGTCCGCCGGCAGACCCGCCGCGAAACCCGCCACCGCGTCGAGCAGCTGCCCCGCCGAGCGCACCCCGGACAACTCCAGCCCGGACAACGCCAACCCGGTGTCGGTGGCGTGCACGTGCGCGTCGACAAACGCGGGCGTCACCAACGCCCCACCCAGATCCACCACCCGGTCGGCCGGCGGCGCGTCACCGTCGGTCCCCAACCAGGCAATCCGCCCACCGGACACCAGCAGCGCGGTGGCGCTCGGGTCGGCGGGGCAGTGCAGCACGCCGCCGCGGTACAACGTCGAGGGGTTCGTCATAACCTCAGTCTGCCGCGACCCGCGCCGCGAACAGCTGACGCACCCCCGGCTCGGCCCGCAACAGCCCCAACGCCAACTCCGCGTGACCCGGCACGTACCCGTTGCCGACCAGCATCGTCACGTCCGCCGCCAACCCCTCCGCGCCCAACGCCGCCGCGGAGAAGCTCGTCGCCATCGAGAAGAAGATCACCGTGCCGCCGTCCGCGGTGGCCAACACCGCCCCGTGCTCACACCCCGGCACGTCCACGCACACCACCGTCACGTCCGCCGGCACCCCCAGCGCCGTGGTCACCGCCGTGGACAACCCCACCGGGTCGCGCGCGTCGGCCAACGCCACCACCGACGCCAGACCGGCGGCCGTCAGCGCGTCGCGCTCCGCCGCCACCGGCACCACCCCGACGGTACGCGCGGCGCCCGCCCGCCGCGCCGCGGCCAGGGACAGCGACCCGCTCTTACCGGCCCCGCCGATCACCGCGACCCGCACCGGCGTCGGATCTTCGGTACGCCGACGCTCCTCGACGTAACGCGACACCACCCGGGCGGTCAGCGCCGGCGCCCCGCACACGTCCAGCACGGCCAGGGACAACTGCGGGTCCTCGTCGTCGGGCAGCACCGCGGCGATGGACCGCGCGAACAGGACCGCCCACCCGTCGCAGGGCACCTGCTCGCTGCGCCCGTCCCAGCCGGCCAACCCGTCGGTGATCACCAGCGGCGTCAACGTCAACGACACCAGGGTCGCGACCCGATCCCCCACCGTGAGCCCCAGCGGGGACCGCCGACCGGCCTCCTCGACCGTGCCGATCAGCATCCCACCCGACCCGGTCACCGGGTTCTGCATCTTCCCCCGGGTCGCGATGATCTCCAGCACCTCGGCGCGGACCGCGTCACCGTTCCCGCCGTGCTTCTCCGACAACTGCCGGAAGCTCGCCGCGTCCAGGTTGAGCCGCTGCACCCGGATCCGCACCTCGTTCGGGGCGATCGCCGCCGACGTGTCCAGCCGCCAAGCCGCCTGCGGCAGCACCCCCGCCGGTTGCACGACGCGGTGCAGTCCCACCGGTGACGTCACGCCGACCTCCCCTGTCCAGCCGCCCGAAGCCCCGGTCAAGGCTCGCGTAACGGGAAAACTTACGGCAGACTAGTTTCTGTGCCGAATATTTTCCAGTAGCCTTCGGGCTTCGATGATCAGCAGCAACACCGAGGAGGGGCCGTGACCCACACCATCCCGCACCCCCGTCACGCCCCGGTCACCGCACCGACCGCCGGGCAGCCCTACGAATACCACCGCCGCCCCCTGGTCGAACCCGACTGGACCCGCTTCCCCGGCTGGCGCCACGTCACCCGCGACCAGTGGGAATCCGCCCAGTGGCAGCGCGTCAACTGCGTCAAGAACATCAAGCAGCTCCGCGCCGTCCTCGGTGACCTGATCGACGACACCTTCTACGCCGACCTCGAGGCCGACCAGAAGGCCCTGGCCACCATGTCCATGCTGGTGCCACCCCAAATGATCAACACGATGGTGCCGTTCACGACCCCCACCACCGAGGCGCTGCTCGCCGACCCCATCCGCCGCTACATGATCCCGGTCGCCTCCGACCGACGCACCGACTGGCCCTCACACCCCTACGCCAGCCGCGACAGCCTCCACGAGCACGACATGTGGGTCGCCGAAGGGCTCACCCACCGCTACCCCACCAAGGTCCTCGCCGAACTGCTCTCCACCTGCCCCCAGTACTGCGGGCACTGCACCCGGATGGACCTCGTCGGCAACTCCACCCCCGCCGTCGACAAACTCAAACTCACCCTCAAACCAGTCGACCGCTACGACGCCCACATCACCTACCTCAAGGCCCACCCCGGCGTACGCGACGTCGTCGTCTCCGGCGGCGACGTGGCCAACGTCCCCTGGCGCAACCTCGAGTCGTACCTCATGCGCCTGCTGGAACTGGAGACGGTCCGCGACATCCGGCTCGCCACCAAGGCCCTCATGGGCCTACCCCAACACTGGCTGCAACCCGACGTCGTCGAGGGCCTGGAGCGCGTCGCCCGCACCGCCGCCCGCCGCGGCGTCAACCTCGCCATCCACACCCACGTCAACCACGCCCAGTCACTCACCCCACTGGTCGCCAAGGCCGCCCAGACCGCCCTCGACGTCGGCGTCCGCGACGTCCGCAACCAGGGCGTCCTCATGCGCGGCGTCAACGCCACCACCCCGGAACTGCTCGACCTCTGCTTCGCCCTGCAGGGCGAAGCCGGGATCCTGCCGTACTACTTCTACATGTGCGACATGATCCCCAACGCCGAACACTGGCGGGTCCCGGTCTGGCACGCCCAGCAACTTCAGCACGACATCATGGGCTACCTCCCCGGCTACGCCACCCCCCGGATCGTCTGCGACGTCCCCTTCGTCGGCAAGCGCTGGGTGCACATGCTCACCGACTACGACCGCGAACGCGGCATCTCCTACTGGACGAAGAACTACCGCACCTCCATCGAATCCGCCGACCTGGAGGCGCTCAACAAGCGCTACGCCTACTACGACCCGATCGACACCCTGCCCGCCGACGGCCAGCAGTGGTGGAACGACCACCGCGACGACTGACCACACCCGCGGACGCGGAAGACCCCGGACAGTCGCTGTCCGGGGTCTTCCGCGTCCGGCGCCGTGCCGCGCGACCGCTCAGGAGACGGGCGAGGCGGCCAACACCTCGGACAACGGCGCCGGCGCCAGCCCCCGCTTCCGCAACCCGGCCAGGATGTGCGGCAACGCCTCATCGGTCATCGCGGCGTTCGCCTCGGTCACATGCATGATCACCACGGACCCGGGGCGGACGTGGTCCAGCACCGCCCGCACCAGCGGCTTCCACGCGGTCGCGAAGGGATCACCGCTGACCACGTCCCCGTCCACAACCGTCACACCCAACGGCGCCAACGCCTCCAACGTCGCCGCGTCGTGGCACAGCCCCGGAAACCGGAAGTACCGGGTCTGCCGCCCCCCGTACGGCGCGATCACCTCGAAGGTCCTCGCCACGTCCCCGGCCAACTCGTCGACCGGCAGCGCGGGCAGGTCGTAGCAGTCCCCGGTGAACGCGGCGTGCCCGTAGGTGTGGTTGGCCAACTCGAAGCGCGGATTACCGGCGATCCGCCGGGTGACGTCCGGATAGCGCTGCACCCACTTGCCGGTCAGGAAGAACGTCGCCGGCACCCGCTCCCGCTCCAGCAGGTCGAGGATGCGCAGGTTGGCGTACGACTTCACCCGACCGGACCGCAGGTTGGCCAACATCGCGTCGGTCATGTCCGCGTCGAAGGTCAACGCGACCCTGCTACCGGTCCGTGGCCCGTGGTCCACCACCGGCGCCCTGGCCCCGGTCGGCGTCGCTCCCGGCACCGAGGCAACCGCCGGTCGCGACGGGACACCGGTCGACGGTACGGCCGGGTCGACACCCGCGGACGGCGAGACGCCGACCGACGGCGCGACCGACGGCGTGGATGGGCTCGACGAGGCGGACGAGCCGACGAACACCGGCCGGTCCGGGGGCGGCACCCGGGACGCCGCACACCCGGCACCGCCGAGGATGGCCGCCACCACCAGTACGCCACGAAACGCGCGGAGCCGAGCTCGGATCACGCCGCAGATCATCGCAGACGCGAAAGTGTCTCACTGCCCCCGCGTGCCGTCGTGAGGGCTCACCGGGCGCGGGTCCCGGGTCCGCCGAGCGGCGCCGCTCCGGAGCGGCATAAGTATGACTCTGAGGTATGTCGCCTTCCAGGAGCATGCCGCCCGCCCGTGCGGTCCCCGCGCGCAGCAGCCCCGCAGACGCGGCATCGAGCGACCGAGGCTCACGTGCTCAGGACCCGTTGCGGGTCAGGCGGAGCCCCCACGCGGGGCGTACATGATGACCGCCACGCCGAGCAGGCACAGCGCCGCGCCGGCCAGGTCCCACCGGTCCGGGCGGAAGCCGTCCACCACCATCGCCCAACCCAACGACCCGGCCACGAACACCCCGCCGTACGCGGCCAGGATCCGGCCGAAGTTCGCGTCCGGTTGGAACGTGGCGACGAAGCCGTAACAGCCCAGCGCGACCACCCCGGCCGCGATCCACCACAGCCCGCGCTGCTCCCGCCAGCCCTGCCACACCAGCCAGGCGCCGCCGATCTCGGCCAGTGCGGCCAGCGCGAACAACACCAGGGAACGCAGCACGGTCACCCCGCGACAGTAGCCGCAGCAGCCACGGGTCCCCGGGCGACGGTGCGCCCGGGGACCCGTGGAGTGCGCAGGTCACTTCGTGAAGGAGTCCTTCACGTTGCGTCCGGCGTCCTTGACGTTCTGACCGGCCTGCTTGGCACGGGCGTCACTCTGCTGGCTGGCGCCCTCGCCACGCATCTGCTCGTTGTCGGTCATGTCACCGACACGCTCCCGCGCGGCGCCGGTCATCTGCTCGACCTTGTTCTTTGCCTTCTCGGTGAAGCTCATCGCGCCTCCTCGGTCTGGCGTTGTCCCGGCTCGCTTGCCCGGTCTCCAGGGGCTGAAACCGGTGGTGCCGGTCGGCACACCCGGTAAGGCATCCTAGGAAGATAGGTTGTGGGAGGGTCGCCTGTCGGCCCAGCTCACGATGGTTAACTGACCAAATGGGAGAGCTCCTGCTGATCCGGCACGGCGAGACCACCTGGAGCGCCAGCCTGCGGCACACCTCGTACACCGACCTGGAGCTGACCCCCGACGGCGAGCGACAGGCCCGCACCCTGGCCGCGTTCCTGGCCGGCCGGCGCTTCGTCACCGTGCTGGCCAGCCCCCGCTCCCGGGCGCTGCGCACCGCGCAGCTGGCCGGGCTCACCGTCGACGCCGTCGACGAGAACCTCAGCGAGTGGAACTACGGCGAGTACGAGGGCCGCACCACCGTCGACATCCACGACGACGATCCGCACTGGAACATCTGGACCGACGGCTGCCCCGGCGGCGAGTCCCCCGCCCAGGTGGGTGAACGGCTCGACCGGGTGTTGAGCCGCGTCACCCCACTGCTCGACCGTGGCTCCGTGGCGCTGGTCGGGCACGCGCACAGCCTGCGGGTGCTCGGTGCCCGCTGGATCGGCCTGCCCCCGTCCGCCGGTGGGCGGCTACGCCTGGAGACCGCCACGGTCAGCGCGCTCGGTCACGAACACGGCCGGCAGGTCATCCTGCGGTGGAACCAGCCGGCTCCTCCGGCGCCCGGGACCGCGACCGACTCGGTGCCGCAGCGCTGATCTTCGGCGGCCGGTTCTCGTACGGTGTGGACAACACCACGGTCGTCCGGGTCGTCACGTTCGCCGAGGTGCGGATCTCCTGAAGCACCCGCTCCAGGTCGGTCGGGCTGGCCACCCGCACCAGCAGCAGGTAGAAGTCCTCCCCCGCCACCGAGTAGCAGGAGTCGATCTCCGGCAGGTGGGCCAGCCGCTCCGGCGCGTCGTCCGGCTGCGACGGGTCGAACGGGCGGATCGCCACGAACGCGGTCAGCGGCAGGTCCAGTGCCTCGAACGACACCCGGGCCGCGTACCCCTTGATCACCCCGCGCTGCTCCAGCCGACGGACCCGCTGGTGCACGGCGGACACCGACAGCCCCACCCGCTCGGCCAGGTCGGTGTACGACAGACGGCCGTCGGCGGTCAGCGCGGCGACGATAGCGCGGTCGATCTCCTCCACGGCGTGCAACCTACCGGGAAAACCGCCGTACGGCGACGAGGTACCCGGGTGGCGGGCCGCGACGGGCCGTGACGCACCCACCGCAGCCGCACCACCACGCGCCGTCGTCAGTCCTTGGCCAGCGCCCGGGAGATCACCATCCGCTGGATCTGGTTGGTGCCCTCCACGATCTGCAACACCTTCGCCTCACGCATGTAGCGCTCCACCGGGTGGTCGGCCACGTAACCCGCGCCGCCGAGCACCTGCACCGCGTCGGTGGTCACCCGCATCGCCATGTCGGTGGCGAAGAGCTTCGCCTTGGCCGCCTCGATGGCGTAGGGGCGGCCGGCGTCGCGCAGCCGGGCCGCCGCCAGGGTCAGCGCGCGGGCGGCGGAGACCTGGGTGGCCGCGTCGGCGAGGAGGAACCCCAGCCCCTGGAAGTCGATGATGGAGCGCCCGAACTGCTGCCGCTCCCGGGCGTAGGAGACCGCGTAGTCCAGCGCCGCCTGGGCCAGCCCGACCGCGCAGGCCGCGATGCCCAACCGGCCGGAGTCCAACGCGGACATCGCGATGGTGAAGCCCACGCCCTCGCCGCCGATCAGCCGGTCGGCCGGCACCCGCGCCTCGTCGAAGGCGATCTGCGCCACCGGCGAGGCACGCAGACCCATCGTCCGCTCGGCCGCCTGCGGGGTGATGCCGACCGTGCCCGCGTCGGCGAGCAGGCAGGAGATGCCCGTCGGGCCGGGTCCTCCGGTGCGGCAGAAGACGTTGTAGAAGTCCGCCGTGTGGGCGTGGGTGATCCACGCCTTGGTGCCGGAGACCAGGTACGCGTCGCCGTCGCGCACCGCCCGGGTGCTCAGCGCCGCCGCGTCCGAGCCACCCTGCGGTTCGGAGAGGCAGTACGCGCCGAGCAACTCGCCGCCGAGCAGGTCCGGCAGCAGCTTGCGCTGCTCGTCGTTACCGAATGTCGCCACCGGATAGCAGGACAGGGTGTGCACGCTGACCGCCTCGGCGACCGCGAGCCAGCGGCTGGCCAGGATCTCCAACACCTGCAGGTACACCTCGTACGGCTGCGCCGCGCCACCGTGCTCCTCGGGATAGGGCAGGCCGAGCAGGCCCGCCCGGCCCAGCGTCCGCAGCACCTCGCGGGGGAACTCGGCGCGTTCCTCGAAGGCCGCGGCCTTCGGCGCGAGCTCGCCATCGGCGAGTTCGGTGGCGAGACCCAGCAGGTCGTGGGCCTCGTCGGTGGGGAGGATCCGGTCGACAGTCATAGCGCGATGAGCTCCGTGGGGGTGGTGTTGAGCCGTTGCACGCCGTCCGTGGTGCAGACGACGATGTCCTCGATGCGGGCGCCGTGCCGGCCCGCCAGGTAGATCCCCGGTTCGATGGAGAACGCCATGCCGGTCTCCAGGGGCCGGTCGTTGCCGGCCACCAGGTACGGCTCCTCGTGACCGTCGAGACCGATGCCGTGGCCGGTGCGGTGCAGGAACGCGGGTCCGAAGCCGGCCGCGGCGATCGGCTCGCGGGCCGCGGCGTCGGCCGCCGCGCCGGTGACCCCGGGCCGCACCGCCGCGACGGCGGCACGCTGGGCGTCGCGCAGCACCGCGTAGTAGTCCAGGAACTCGGCCGGCGCCGAACCACCCGCCAGGTAGGTGCGGGTGCAGTCCGAGCGGTAGCCCGACGGCATCGTGCCGCCGATGTCGACCACCACCGGTTCGCCGGCGCCGATCGGTCGGTCCGAGGTGCCGTGGTGCGGGCTGGCCCCGTTCGGCCCGGCCGCCACGATGACGAAGTCGACGGTGACGTGGCCGGCGGCCCGGATCGCCGTGGCGATGTCGGTGGCCACCTCGGCCTCGGTGCGACCGGGGCGTAACCACTCGCCCATCCGCAGGTGCACCTCGTCGATCGCCGCGCCGGCCTCGGCGAGCGCCGCGACCTCCGCCGGCGACTTGCGGATCCGCAGCTCGCGCAGCACCTCCCCGGCGAGCCGTTGCGCGGCGTCGGGCAGCGCCGCGCGCAGGGCGAGGACCTGCTCGGCCCACATCCGGTCGGCGAGCCCGACCGCCGCGACCGGGCCGTCGAGGGCGGCGACGACCAGGGGGTACGGGTCGGAACCGTCGACGTGGTCGACGATGCGGACCCCGGTCGCCGGCGCTGGGGACGCCTCCGCCGCCGGACGCTCCAGCCTCGGCACGACGAGGGTGGGCTCCCCCTCGGCGGGCAGCACCAGGCAGGTCAGCCGCTCCCCCGCGTGGGCGTCGTACCCGGTCAGGTACCGCAGGTCGGAGCCCGGGGTGAGCAGCAGGGCGTCCAGGCCGGCGGCGGCCGTGGCGCGCTGCGCGGCGATCAGCCGGTCGGGCGGAAACAGCTCGTCGATTCCCACCCCGTCAGCTTAACGGTCGTTTGGGCAAACCCCCTATCGACATCAGCGCGCCGGAAATCCACCGATGTTGATTGACTCGGACAGTTAACACTCTTTAAGATTTGGCTGCCTCGAGGCCCACCCGTCCCTGCGTCCCGCATTCCCCGCCCGCGACAACCCTGCGTGGGCGGGTGTCGTCCCCCGCCCACGGGAAGGCCCCCGATGTCCTCACCACTGCGCCGCGTCCTCGCCGCCGGCCTGCTCGCGCTGGCCACGGCCGGCGCCACCCTGACCGTCACCTCCACCGCCGCGCAGGCCGTGGTGCTGCCGAACAACTTCAAGAGCGTCGGCTACATGCCCTCCTGGGCCGGCAACGTCAACACCATCCAGTACAACAAGCTCACCCACATCAACTACGCGTTCGTGCTGCCCAACAACGACGGCAGCCTGCGCGCCGTGGAGAACCCGAGCAAACTCTCCTCGCTGGTCTCCCAGGCGCACGCCAACAACGTCAAGGTGTCGATCGCCGTCGGCGGTTGGAACGACGGCAACGACTCGGCCTTCGAGGCCCTCGCGGCCAACTCCGGCAGCCGGACCAACTTCGTCAACAACCTGGTCAACTTCGTCAACCAGTACAACCTCGACGGCGTCGACATGGACTGGGAGTACCCCGACCCGGGCGCCTCGGCCAACAACTACACGGCGCTCATGACGCAGCTCGGCAGCGCCATGCACAGTCGCGGCAAGCTGCTCACCGCCGCCGTGGTCAGCGAGGGCTACTACCTCGACGGCGTGCAGCCGGCAGTGTTCAACCAGATCGACTGGCTCAACATCATGGCGTACGACGGCGGCAGCCCGCACTCCAACTACGACTGGTCGATCAACAGCGTCAACCTGTGGAAGGCGCGCGGTCTGCCGGCCAGCAAGGCCGTCCTCGGCATCCCGTTCTACAGCCGCCCCGGCTACTACACGTACTCGGCGCTCGTCGCGCTGGACCCGGCCAACGCCAACCGGGACTGCACCACCGCCGGTGGCGCGCAGCAGTGCTACAACGGCGTCCCGACGGTCAAGCGCAAGACGCAGTGGGCCCTGGCCAACGCCGGCGGCGTCATGAACTGGGAACTGTCCCAGGACACCACCGGCTCGACCTCACTGGTCAGCGCCATGTACGACACCATCATGGGCGGCACCACCCCGCCGCCGACCGGTCGTACCGGCCGGATCACCGGGATCGGCGGCAAGTGCGTCGACGTGGCCTCGGCGAGCACCGCCAACGGCACCGCCATCCAGCTCTGGACCTGTAACGGCAGCAACGCGCAGACCTGGACCGTGGCCAGCGACAGCACGCTACGCGCCCTCGGCAAGTGCGCCGACATCACCAGCGGCTCCACCGCCAACGGCGCGAAGGTCCAGCTCTGGGACTGCAACGGCAGCGGCGCGCAGGTCTGGCAGGCGCAGTCCAACGGCACGCTGCGCAACCCGCAGTCGAACAAGTGCCTCGACGCCAGCGACAACAGCTCCGCCGACGGCACCCGGTTGCAGATCTGGGACTGCTTCGCCGGCGCCAACCAGCGCTGGACGCTCCCGGCCTGACGCTACCCGCGGACGGCCCGCGCGGATCCCCGGTCGACGCGACAGCGTCAGCCGGGGATCCCCGCCTGTTCCCGGACCAGGGCGAGCATCTCCTGCACCGAGCCGGCCGGATCGGTGACCGGGAACTGCACGGCCCGCACCACCGCCGCCGGGTCGACCAGCAGCGTCAGACGCTTGAACCGGGTCACCCCGCCCGCCCGGAACACCGGCAGCAGCAACCCCGCCCCCAGCCGGCCGTCCACGTCGGAAAGCAGCGGAAACGGCAGTTCGGCGTACTCGGCGAAGCCGGCGAGCTGGTCGGGCCGCTGGGTGCTGACGCCGAACACCCGGACACCCGCGCTCACGAAGTCCGGATGACGCTTGGCGTAGGTGCTCGACTCCAGGGTGCAGCCCCGGGCGCCGGGGATCTCCGCCCAGCCGGGCGGATAACCGTGCGTTCCCGGCGCGTACGCCCCGGGGAACAGGTAGAGGACCGTCCACGCCCGCGTCGCGGCCACCGCCACCGGCCGTCCGTCGGCGGCGGGCAGCACGACCTCGGGCAACCGCCGGCCGACCAGGTCGTGGGCGCGGCGCGCCTCGGCCGAGCCGGCGTCGGCCGTCGCGGTCACGTCACCGTCACCCATGAGATGCCTCGTTCCCCACTCCTGCAGCGCGATCAGCACCGGCAACAGCCCCTCGCCCCTCGCGGTGAGCAGGTAGTCGTACCGCGGCGGGTGTCGCGAGTACGCCCGGCGTTCCAGCACCCCGTGCTCGACCAGGGCGTTGAGGCGTTCGGTCAGCGCCCGCCGGCTGACGCCCAGCTCGCGTTGGAGCGCGTCGAAGCGGGTGGTCCCGCCGGCCACGTCGCGGACGATGAGGAAGGTCCACCAGTCCCCCAGCACGCCGAGCGCCTGCGCGATGCCGCAGTCCGCATCGGCAAGATCCTCTCGCCGCACCAGCCACCCCCTCGGTTCCGCCCCGACTATAGTTCGTTCCGGATTGGAACGGTCTGCATCGACGGCCGGTGGTGCGCTGCGCGCCGGTTTTCCTGATCGAACGCCACCGAGGGCCATAGCCTGGAACCGGGGAGCCCGTCCGGACTCCCCGACGCGGGAGGACCGACGTGGCAGCGAACGAGGCGAGCCGGGCGGCGGCGACCCGTCGTCGCCGCCAACTGTGGGCCGGGGTCCTCGCCCTCGTCGGCCTGGTCCTGCTGATCATCGGCGTCACCGTCGCCGACGGCGTCGCGGCCTGGGTCGAGGTGGTGGTCGCGATCCTGCTGCTGGTGACCAGCTACGTCGTGCAGCACCTGGCCCGACGGGAGACCGTCTACCGGCCCGACGAACACCACTGACACGGCCGGCCGTACGCCTGATCGTCAGACGGTTGTGCCAGGCTGTCCGGCGTGGCACACCGACCCCCGATCCTGCTGATCGACGCACCCAGCCTCTACTTCCGGGCCTACTTCGGCATCCCGGAGTCCGCCGCCCGAGCCGAGGACGGCACCCCGGTCAACGCGGTGCGCGGCTTCCTCGACATGCTCGCCACCCTGATCCGTGGGCGCGGCGCCGACCGGATGGTCTGCGCGCTCGACTACGACTGGCGCCCGGCGTGGCGGGTCGACCTGCTGCCGTCGTACAAGGCACACCGGGTGGCCCCGCAGGGTGGCGAGGTCGTGCCGGACACCCTCTCCCCGCAGGTGCCGATGATCCTGGAGGTCCTCGCCGCGGTGGGCATCACCGCGGTCGGCGCGACCGGCTACGAGGCGGACGACGTGCTCGGCACCCTCTCGGTGACCCAGCCGGGCCCGGTCGAGGTGGTCTCCGGCGACCGGGACCTGTTCCAGCTCGTCGACGACGTCCGACCGGTCCGGCTGCTCTACGTCGGGCGCGGTGTCGCCAAACTCGACGACTGCGACGACGCCGCGGTGCGGGCCCGCTACGGCGTGCCGGCCGACCGGTACGCCGACTTCGCCGCGCTGCGCGGCGACCCCAGCGACGGGTTGCCCGGGGTGGCGGGCGTCGGCGAGAAGACCGCCGCCCGGCTCATCGAGCGCTACGGCAGCATCGCCGGCATCCTGGCCGCGCTCGACGACTCCGACTCGTCCTTCGCGCCGGGCCTGCGCACCAAGCTGGCCGCGGCGCGCGACTACCTGGGCGTCGCGCCAACGGTGGTCCGGGTCGCCCTGGACGTGCCACTGCCGGAGCTGCCCACCGCGCTGCCGACCGCGCCGGCCGACCCCGACCGGCTGCTCGAACTCGCCCAACGATGGAACCTGGCCGGTTCCGCCCGCCGCCTGGTGGACGCCCTCGCCGCCCGCGCCGATGCCTGACCCGGCGCTCACGCCGCCACCCGACCCGGCACCGGGCCGTCAGCAACGCCCGATCCGCACGGGTCAGGCGACTGCGCCCGAGCGCCGGTGCGGGCGACTGCGCCTCAGCCGCGCAGCCCCGCCGCGAGGTCGCCGATCGCCCCCATCGCGTACCGCTGCATCCCCGGGCCGAAGGTGATGCGCGTCGCGCCCTGCCGGCCCAGCGCGGCCACCGACTCCCGGTTGGGCCCGGCGGCCATGTTGAGCGGGCCCGCGATGCCCTCCCGCAGCACGGGCAACACCTCCAGCGGCGCCAGGATCGGGTAGACGCAGTCGGCCCCGGCCGCCACGTAGCGGCGGGCCCGCTGCACCGCGTCGGCCGGATCACCCGAGCCGACCACGAAGGTGTCGACGCGGGCGTTGATGAAGAGCGCGTCGCCCGCCTCCGCCCGCACCTCGGCCAGCCAGTCCGCGTGCCGCTGCGGGTCCTTGAGGGTGGCGTGCCCCTCCGAGTCCTCCAGGTTGCAGCCGACCACGCCGGCCTCCAGAAGCCGCCCGACCAACTCGCGAGGGGCCAGGCCGTAACCGCCCTCGACGTCGGCGGACACCGGAACGGACACGGCGCGGACGATCCGGGCGACCGCCGCGAACATCTCGTCCGGCGGGGTCCTGCCGTCCTCGTAACCGAGCGAGGCGGCGATTCCCGCGCTCGGAGTCGCGAGCGCCGGGAAACCGGCGTCGGCGAACACCTGTGCGCTGGCCGCGTCCCAGGGGCCCGGCAGGACGAGCGGGTCGCCGGGGGCACGGTCGTGGTGCAGGGCGCGGAAGGCGGAGGCTGTCATCGCTGGGATCTCCCGACGGGGTTGTGCGCATACGGGGTCAGGCGGTGTACCCGCCACCTGACCGTCCGGGGCGGCGCGTTTATTTGATCTTGCGGGTGGAGCGGACCACGATGCCCTCGTACTCCGGGTGCTTGACCAGCCAGTCGGCGAGGAACGGACAGATCGGCACCACGGTCCGGTGCTTGCTCCGGGCGTCGTCCAGCACGGCCCGCGCCAGCGTCGACCCGACGCCCCTGCCCTCGTACGCCGGATCGACCTCGGTGTGGGTGTAGGCGATGATCGAGCCGGTCAGCTGGTAGGTGACGAACCCGGCGACCGTGCCCGTCTCGTCGCGCGCCTCGAAACGCTCCCGCTCCGGCGCGTCTGTCACGGTGAACTGCACCCGACCATCCAACCACCCGAGCCGGCGACGCGCGGACCGAGGCCGGACGGGGACGCGACCGCACGGCATTGTCTCGGCCGAAAGGGGAACGCAACGCCGCCGGCACACCGTGGGAGGGGACGCGCCACCATGACGAATCCATCGACGGACGGCGGCTACGCCGTCGTGGAGATGTTCACGTCCCAGGGCTGCAACAGTTGTCCCCCGGCGGAGGAGCTGCTGAGCGAGATCGAACGCGACGCCCGGGAGCGCGGGCAGAACGTCTTCGCCCTCGGGTTCCACGTCGACTACTGGGACGACCTGGGGTGGCCCGACCAGTTCGCGGACGCCGCGTACACCGCGCGGCAGGAGGCGTACGCCCGGGCGTTCGGCACCGGAGGGCTGTACACCCCGCAGATGGTCGTCAACGGCACCGTCGAGTTCGTCGGCTCCGATCGCCGACGGGCGGCCGGCGCGATCATGTCCGCCATGGCAGCGAGGGCCACCACCCCACTCGCGCTGTCCGTCGCCAACCTCGGGACGGACCGGGTGACGCTGGACTACCGGACCGAGCGGGCCCCGGAGCGGGCGGTGCTCAACGTGGCGATCGTGGAACGGGGCCTGGACAGCGAGATCGCCCGAGGGGAGAACGCCGGGCGGACGCTGCGGCAGGACAACGTGGTGCGCGCCTTCAGGTCGGTGGAGCTGAGGGCCGAGCCGGGGCAGGTGGAGCTGGCCACGCCCGCTGATCTCGACCCGCGCAGCGCCAGCGTGGTCGGCTATGTCCAGGAGAGTGGCAACCGGGCCGTCCTCGGCGCCACCGCCGTCGAGCTGTCCACCGCGTAGTCTCGACCCATGCGGGTGGTGCGGGGTACGAGGGGGCTCGGTGGCTGACGCGGACGACGTACGCCGGGTGGCGCTGGCCCTGCCGCACACGGTGGAGATCCCGAGCGACGGCTTCGACTTCCGGGTGGCCGACAAGGGTCTCGTCTGGTCCTATCCGGAGCGGATACCGGGCAAGCCACGGGTGATCCGGGTCGACATCGCCGTGCTGTACGTCGGTGACGAGGCGGAGAAGCAGGCGCTCCTGCTCGGCGAGCCCGAGGCCTTCTTCACCACACCCAGCTACGACGGCCTACCCCTGGTGCTGCTGCGCCTGGCGGCGGTCGATCTCGACCGGCTAACCGAGCTGGTGACCGACGCGTGGCGGATGCGCGTGCCGGACGCGTTGCTGGGCGACCGGGCGGGCGTCGGCAAATAGCGACATCAGCACGCAACGGGTTGGACACATTGACGGGGATCTCGGTGCTCCACTACCGTGGCCCGAGAGAGCGCTCTCTCACCTGACGTTCCCCCCAATTCAGACGCATCGCGTCGGACCCCGCAAGGGCCGCACCCGGCGCGCGCGATGGAGGCACCATGAAACCTCCCGTCCCCCACCGCCGATGGGCCCTGGCCGCCGCCACCGCCCTGGCCCTGGTCGTCGGCGGCCTCGCCATCCCCGTCACCCGCGCGGCCGAGGCCGCACCCGTCGGCGCCGGCAGCTACACCACCACCCCGGTCGGTCCACTTCCCAGCGGCTGCGGCTCGATGTCCAGCAACCCCCGGCAGTTCGCCACCGCCAACGCGCCCACCGGGCCGATACCCACCAACGACTGGTGGTCCTCGCTGCTGTGGAAGCGCACCGACTGCTCCTTCAGCGAACCCCTGCACGCCCACCCGATCTCGTACGACACCTTCACCGACGGGCTCGGCTTCTCCGCCAACTCCACGCCCTCCATCAGCGGCACCGCGACCGGCGTCGGTGAGTACCACTACCCGTACGTGCAGGACATCCGGGTCGGCGTGGCCGGGCTGGCCGCACCGCAGGTCAAGGTCGACGGCTGGACCGACTGGACGGTCAGCCCGCACTGGAGCGACGGCACCCGGACCATGCGCGCGACCATCGGTCACGGCCTGCCCTTCGCGTACTTCCAGACCACCGGTGGGAACGCGCAGATCAGCACCGCCGGCACCCCGGACGTCTGGTCCAACAGCGGCGCCACCATCGGCTTCCGGGTCAACGGCCACGACTACGTCGGGTTCGCGCCCAGCGGGGCCAGCTGGAGCGTGGCGTCCGGCCGGATCTCGTCCACCCTGGCCGGTCGGGGCTACTTCTCCGTCGCCCTGCTGCCGCCGACGTCCAGCACCACCGAGCGCGCCAGCCTGGCCGCGACCTACGGCCAGTACGCCCACGCCCACGTGACCGGCACCCAGGTCTCGTACGCGTACAACCCGGCGAACAGTGGCCTGACCACCACGTACGCGTTCACCACGACCGCCCGGGAGGGCACCGCCACGCAGACCGTGGTCAGCCTCTACCCGCACCAGTGGAAGTCGCTGAGCGGGTCCACCGCGATCACGCCGACCTACCCGTCGGCGCGCGGCCGGATGAAGGTGCTCACCGGCGTCAACCAGTTCCGCACCGCGATGAAGTTCCAGGGCATCCTGCCGGAGTTGCCGGCCGTCGGCGACGGCAGCGGCAGCGACCTGGCGACACTCACCGGGCAGTTGGCCGCCACCCGCGCCAACCCGATGGACCAACGCGGCAACGACACCTACTGGACCGGCAAGGGGCTCGGCCGGGCCGCGCGGATCGCCGAGATCGCCGACCAGGTCAACGACACCACGACCCGCGACAGCGCGCTGAACGCGATCCGCAGCACGCTCACCGACTGGTTCACCGCGTCCAGTGGCAAGACCAGCCGGGTCTTCTACTACGACAACAACTGGGGCACCCTGATCGGCTACCCGGCGTCGTACGGGTCCGACCAGGAGCTCAACGACCACCACTTCCACTACGGCTACTACATCGCCGCCGCCGCGACCCTCGCCAAGTTCGACCCGACCTGGGCCAGCAGCAGCCGCTATGGCGGCATGGTCGACCTGCTGATCCGCGACGCCAACAACTACCGACGCGACGACACCCGCTTCCCGTACCTGCGCGACTTCGACATCTACGCCGGCCACGACTGGGCGTCCGGGCACGGCTCCTTCGGCTCGGGCAACAACCAGGAGTCCTCGTCGGAGGGCATGAACTTCGCGAGCGCCCTGATCCAGTGGGGGCAGGCGACCGGTGACACCGCCGTCCGCGACGCGGGGGTCTTCCTCTACACCACGCAGGCCGCGGCCATCCAGGAATACTGGTTCGACTCCAGCGACCAGAACTTCCCGAGCGCGTTCGGGCACTCCACGGTCGGCATGGTCTGGGGCGACGGGGGCGCGTACGCCACCTGGTTCAGCGGCGAACCGGAGATGATCCAGGGCATCAACCTGCTCCCGGTCACCGGCGGACACCTCTACCTGGGCAACAACCCGGCGTACGTGCGGACCAACTACGCCGAGCTCGTCCGCAACAACGGTGGACCGCCGACGGTGTGGCAGGACGTCCTCTGGCAGTTCCAGGCCCTCGGCGACGCCGACGCGGCGCTGGCGAACCTGCGCGCCAACCCCGGCTACACCCCGGAGGAGGGCGAGAGCCGGGCGCACACCTTCCACTGGATCCGCAACCTCGCGGCTCTGGGCACCGTCGACACGACGGTTACCGGCAACCATCCACTGTCGGCGGTCTTCTCCCGCAACGGGGCCCGCACCTACGTGGCGTCGAACCCGACGGCCACGCCGATCACGGTGACGTTCTCCAACGGCACCACCCTCAGCGTGGGGGCCGGCAAGACGGCCACCACCGGGGCGTACACCTGGAGCGGCGGCAACGCGGCCGGCGGCGTTCCCCCGACGACGCCGACGGACCCACCGCCGACGACCACCCCGCCGACGACCACCCCGCCGCCGTCCACCGGCGGTCCGACCCGCTATCTGCTGCCCGGGGGCGGGTTGGGCGCCGCCGACAGCGCGGCCACGACGACGGTCGCGGCGGCCAACGGAAACCACGACGGTACGCCCACGAACCCCCAGGTCTTCACCGCGACGGGCCTGAACCTCGCCTACGGCGGTGGGCAGACCGCGTTCGACCTGTTCGTGGACGCCGGGTCAGCGGTCGGTAACGCCGTGCAGGTGCGGATCTCCTACGACCTCACCGGCAACGGCAGTTGGGAACGGGTGGAGACGTCGCGTTACTTCGCCACCGACCCGGTCGCCGGCTACGAGCACTACACCCAGAGCGCCGGCCTGTCCTCGGCCACCGGCACGCTGGGCGCGCTGAGCAACGGCACGGTCCGGGTGGAGGTCTGGTCGGCGATCGGCAACAACCCGAGCACCGTGGGCATCGGCAACCAGTCGGTGCTGCGACTTCCGTACTCCTGATCTTTGCGTTTGTCGCGAGACGACGTCGGCCGGTGTGCGGGACCAGCATAGGTCCCGCACACCGGCCGACGTGTGCGGTCAGTCGGTCGTACTCAGGAGGCGGTGCAGGTGGGGGTCAGGCCGGAGGCGCTGCCCGTGCCCTGGAAGCCGAACTCAGCGACCTGACCGGCGCTGAGCCGGCCGTTGTAGTCCACGTTGGCGAACCGCACCGTGCCGGAGGAGCCGCTTGCTGTCGCGCTCCAGGTATTCGTGACGCCGGCGCCACTGGGAAGTGTGACGCTGACGTTCCACCCGTTCGTACCCGAGGAGCCGGCGGTCACCTTCACGCTCGCCACGAACCCCCCGTTCCACGAGTTCAGTGACACCGACGCCGAACAACCATCGGTGGTCGGCGGCGGGGTGGTCGGCGGCGGGTCGGTGGGCGGCGGGGTGGTCGGCGGCGGGTCCGTCGGCGGCGGCGTGGTGGGAATGGCCGGGCCGGCGTTGAGGGCGTTCAGGACATTCGTGTACGCGGCCTTCTTGTTGCCGTTGCAGTCGAACAGCAGGGCGTTGTCGGACCCACGCCACGAGTCACAGTCGCGAACCCCCCACACCGTGATGCCTGTGCAGCGGGAGACGTTCATGCAGGCGCGGGTGACCGAGCCGAAGATGTTCGCCTGGTTGCCGCCGGTCATCACGTCCAGCTCGGTGATCTGCACGTCCACGCCCAAATCGGCGAAACGCTGGAGGTTGGCCTGGTAGTCACCGGCCAACGAGGTGCCCAGGTGCGACTG
>NZ_JBFAOI010000023.1:0-42372 GCF_040675155.1 Micromonospora sp. NPDC049645 | reverse complement strand
GGCCCCCGCCCCCGGCTACGGGCGGTGTGCATGTCTCCCTCCGCCGGGGACGGTCGCCCCAGCCCTGACCTCGGTCCCGGTCGCGGGCCCCAGGCGGCGGGCCGCCCGCCGGTCGCGGGCCCCAGGCGGCGGGCCGCCCGCCGGTCGCGGACTCCATGCGGCAGGCCGTCCGCCGGTCGCGGGCCCCGGCGGCGGGCCGCCCGCCGGTCGCGGGGCTTAGTTGCGGGCCGCCCGCCGGTCGCGGGCCTTAGTTGCGGGCCGTCCGCCGGTCGCCCTCTTCCTTGGGTACGGGCGTCAGCCCTCGACCACCGACGTCCCGGGGAGGCCCATCCAGGTCGACCCACCCGAGCCACCCAGCCCCGGTAAGGCCCAGCCCAGGTCGACCCACCCCAGCCCGACGCGACCCGCCCGCCCGCGCCCGCCCAGGCCCCGCCCGACCCACCTCGCCACGGCCAGCGGAGCTACCGGCGCCCCTGCAGCGCGCCGCCGCGTTTCGCCCCCCTTGTCATGAATTGGCGCACCTCTGCTTCGTCAATGGGCTCGCCCTCTGCGTGATCCACTCGGGTTTCAGGAAGTCGGCCTGTCGGACGCCCTCGGATACCGCGACTTTAAGAAACGCGAGTGGATCACGCGGGCGTCGCTCTACAGATGCCCACACACCAGCGCAGCAAAGCGGGCAAGGTGGGCAAGGTGGGCAGATCGCCGTTCGGCGCGAGGGCACACGTTTCGAGTTCGACGCGAGGGCTCACGGTTCGAGTCGGCGCGAGGGCACACGGTTCGAGTTCGACGCGAGGGCTCACGGTTCGAGTCGGCGCGAGGGCACACGGTCCGACGGGCCAAGCGCGCGGACACGGGCCGCCCACAGGGCTGGGGGCGACCGTTCCCGGCGGAGGGATCAAGCCTGACCGCCCGGAGCCGGGGACGGTCGCCCCCAGCCCGCACCGCAACCACCGCCGAGCCAGACGAGCCAGACAAGCCAGACAGGCCGGACAAGTCAGCGGGACGAGCCCACGGGGACAGGGACGACAGGAGCGCGACCCGCGGTCGGTTCAAGTGCCCGAGCCCGGGTAGCAGTCATCCCAGACGGCAGTGAGAAGGGATGACGGACATGAAGGCGCTCACTTGGCAGGGCAAGCGGGACGTACGGGTCGAGGAGGTCCCGGATCCTCGGATCGAGGAGCCGACCGATGCGATCGTGAAGATCACCTCGACGGCGATCTGCGGGTCGGACCTGCACCTGTACGAGGTGCTCGGGCCGTACCTGAAGCCCGGTGACGTGCTGGGTCACGAGCCGATGGGCATCGTCGAGGAGGTCGGGTCGGAGGTGACCGGGCTCCAGCCGGGCGACCGGGTCGTGGTGCCGTTCAACATCGCCTGCGGCAGTTGCTGGATGTGCTCCCGGCAGCTCTACGCCCAGTGCGAGACCACCCAGGTCACCAGCGAGGGCAAGGGCGCGGCCCTGTTCGGCTACACGTCGCTCTACGGTTCGGTGCCGGGCGGGCAGGCCGAGTACCTGCGGGTTCCGCAGGCCCACTTCGGGCCGATCAAGATCCCGGAGACCGGCGCCGACGAGCGCTACCTCTACCTCTCCGACATTTTGCCGACGGCGTGGCAGGCGGTGAGGTACGCGGACACCCCGTCGGGCGGGACCCTGGCCGTCTTCGGCCTCGGCCCCGTGGGGCAGTTCTGCGCACGGATCGGACGTCACCTCGGCGCGGGCCGGGTGATCGGGCTGGACCTGGTGCCCGAGCGGTTGGAACTGGCCCGCCGGCACGGCATCGAGGTGCTCGACGTCAGCGAGTTGTCCGACGTGCCCGGGGCGCTGATCGACCTGGTCGACGGGCGCGGCCCGGACGCGGTGATCGACGCGGTCGGGATGGAGGCGCACGGCTCGCCGGTGGGGAAGCTCGCGCACGCCGCCGTGGGGTTGCTGCCGGACAAGCTGGCCCAGACGATGACCGACCGCGCCGGCATGGACCGGCTGTCCGTGCTGCACGCCGCGGTCAAGGGGGTCCGCCGTGGTGGCACCGTGTCGATCTCCGGGGTGTACGGCGGCGAGGCCGACCCGATGCCGCTGATGGAGATGTTCGACCGGGGCGTCCAGCTGCGGATGGGCCAGTGTCACGTGCGCCGGTGGACCGACGAGATCCTGCCGCTGCTCTCCGGCGACGACGACCCGTTGGGCGTGGAGGACCTGCGTACCCACCGGGTGCCGTTGGCTCGGGCGCCGCAGGCGTACGAGATGTTCCAGAAGAAGGAGGACGGCTGCATCAAGGTCGTGCTCGAACCATGAGTGCGAGGGGTGAGCCGTGAGCCGGGTGGTCGTGATCGTCGGCGCGAGCAGCGGGATCGGCCGGGCGACGGCCCGGGCGTTCGCCGAGCGTGGCGACCGCTTGGTCCTCGCCGCTCGCGCCACCACGACCCTGGCCGAGGTACGCGCGGAGTGCGCCGGGGTCGACGTGCTGACCGTGCCGACCGACGTCACCGAGCCGAACGCGCTGGAAGCGCTCGCGAGCGCGGCGGTCGACCGTTTCGGCGGCATCGACGTGTGGGTGCACACGGCGGCGGTGATGGCCTACGGGCGGTTCGACGAGTTACCGGAACAGGTCTTCGACCAGGTGGTACGCACCGATCTGCTCGGGACCGCCGGCTCGGTGCGGGTGGCGCTGCGGCATTTCCGGGTCGCCGGGGCCGGCACGGTCGTCCTCACCGGCTCGGTCCTCGGGCACATCACCGCGCCGTACATGAGCGCGTACGTGACCAGCAAGTGGGGGTTGCAGGGGCTGGTCCGCACGGTGCAGCAGGAGCTGCGCGACAGCCCGGAGATCCGACTGTGTCTGGTCAACCCGGGCAGCGTGGACACTCCGGTTTACCAGCAGGCGGCCAACTACCTGGGCCGGATCGGGCGACCCCCACCGCCGGTCACCAGCCCGCAGCGGGTGGCCCGGGCCATCGTGGACTGTGTGGATCGGCCGCGCCGGGAGGTCTCGGTGGGCCGGCTCAACGTGCTGCTGCGTGCCGGCTTCACCGTCGTGCCGACGGTCTACGACGGTCTGGTCGGGCCGTTGATGCGGGCGCTCGGCCTCAGTGGACGGTCGGTTGCCCCCCACGATGGCTCGGTGTTCGCGCCGAACCCGGCCGGTGAGGCGGTACGCGGCGGTCACCTTCCCGACCTGCGGCAACTCGTGACCGGACCGGTCGGCGCGGTGGGCGCCGCGCTGCGCCGACGGCTCGGCTGACCCTGTTCGGAACTGTTCGGGACACTTTTGGGGGCATCGTGCGTCGATCAACTCGCCTAGGGTGGTGGGCCAGCAAGCGCTCTGGCACACCACGATCGGGGAGACGATTGACCATCCGACTGAACCGCAGAACGGCACTGGGCCTGGGCACGATGGCCACCGCGGGCACGGTGCTGGGCGCCGCCGCCCCGGCGAGCGCCGCCGAGGCCACCGAGGAGTCGCCGACGACACCCGCCCGGGCCGCCCGTCGGGTCGCCGCCGTTTTCAGCAAGCACAGCGCCGAGGCCGGCGGCAACTGGCAGGCGTACGTCAGCGTCGCCGACCCGGCCGGTACGCCGGTGGTCGCGGTGGAGGCCGACGCGGACCGGCGGATCGAGGCGTACAGCGTCAACAAGATCGCCGTCGCCACGGCGGTTCTCGACAAGGTCGACCGGGGGCTGCTCACGCTGGACCAGCAGGTCGAAGTGAGCGCGGCGATCGTCGTGCCGGGCGGTGACGGGATCTTCAGCCTGGACGGCGCGTACCCGAGCATGGTGACCATCGGGCACGTGCTGGCCAACCTGCTGACCGTCTCGGACGACACGGCGGTGCGGTTGTGCGGGCTGGTCGCCCCGGCCGCCGAGATCAACTCGATCCTGGTCGCGAAGGGTTTCCCGAACACGCAGGTCCAGCCGGTGGCCAACCCGAACCGGTTCTTCCTCGGCACCAGCACCCCCCGGGAGACGCACGACCTGCTGCGCGCCCTGGTCGCCGGGACGCTGCTGTCGCCCGCCTCGACGACGTACCTGTTGGGCATCCTGCGCTCCCCGGTGGCGTTCACCGACGGAATCCGGCGCACGATGTCCTCCGACGAGCGGGCCCGGATCGCCACCAAGGCCGGCTGGTTCGCCGACGCCCGGCACGAGGCCGGCGTGATCTTCGACCGCTCCGGCGCGGCGGTGCTCACCTACGCGCTCTTCGCCGACGGGCAGGCCAACCCGGAGGACTTCGGCGCCACCCACCCGGCGGTGCAGGCGCGGGCCGCCATGGGCCCCAGGTTCCTGGCCGCGGTGGACCGGATCGCGGGCGTGGGCAAGACGTTCCGGATCACCGCCCGACGCCCCAGCAACGGCGGCTAGGGCACCCGCTGAGCTGTCCCGGGTCGGTCGCCGCTGCCGGCGACCGACCCGGCGTGGCGACCACCGAGGCACGGGTCGGTTTGGGTGACTACCGTGTAAGGCGGACACGTCGGAGGGACGGCAATGGCACGAGCGCAGAACACGGACGTCGAACGGTCGCTCGGGCGGCGGATGCGGGGCGCGGCTGGCCTGGCCGCGCTGGCCGGCCTCGCCTGGGTCGCGCGGGATGTGCCGGCGGCGCTGGGCGGTCGGCTCAGTGGGGCGCGGGCGGCACGGGCGGCCCGCTCGCCGCAGTTCCGGGAGGGCACCTTCCACAATCGGGCCGACACCCGCACGATGGTCGCCGAGCCGGGGCGCAACCTGGTCCGCGAGCTGATCTTCGGTAAGCAGAAGCGGCGTCCCACCGCTGCGGTGCCGCTGCTGCGCCCCAGCGCCGGGCCCGCCGGCGCACTGGAGGTCGCCGACGAGCTCAACATCGTCTGGTACGGCCACGCGTCCACGCTGATCGAGATCGAGGGCCGGCGGGTGCTGCTCGACCCGGTGTGGAGCGAGCGGTGTTCCCCCTCGGGGCTGGTCGGCCCCCGCCGGTTGCACGAGCCACCGGTGCGCATCGACGAGCTGCCGCAGCTGGACGCCATCCTGATCTCGCACGACCACTACGACCACCTCGACATGGCGACCGTGCGGGCGCTGCTCGCCGGGCAGTCCGCGCCGTTCCTGGTGCCGCTCGGAGTGGGCGCGCACCTGGACCGTTGGGGCGTACCCGCCGAGCGGATCATCGAGCTGGACTGGTCCGAGTCGTACCGGGTCGCCGGGCTGGAGATCACCGCGACCGCCGCCCAGCACTTCTCCGGTCGGGGGCTGCGCCGCGACGGCACGCTCTGGAGTTCGTGGGTGGTGGCCGGGTCGCGCCGCAAGGTCTTCTACACGGGCGACTCCGGCTACTTCGACGGGTACGCGGAGATCGGCGCCGAGCACGGGCCGTTCGACGTGACGTTGATGCAGATCGGCGCGTACGACCGGGCCTGGCCGACGATCCACATGTTCCCCGAGGAGGCGGTCACCGCCCACCTCGACCTGCGTGGCGGGCTGTTCGTGCCGGTGCACTGGGCCACGTTCAACCTGGCCCTGCACGACTGGTCCGAGCCGGTCGACCGGCTGTGGGCCGAGGCGAAGGCGCGCGACGTGCGGCTCGCCGTGCCCCGCCCCGGCGAGCGGGTGGTGGTCGACGAGCCGCCCGCCGTCGACGGCTGGTGGCAGGCCGTCGCCTGACGTCAGGCAGAAGCAGGCATCGCCTGAGCCAGGTCAGAGGACGAACGCGTCGGTCCAGAGCGCGCCGGACCGGCCGGAGAGCGCGTCCAGCATGGCCACCGCCTGACCGTCGGTGAGCTGCGCGACGAAATCCACGATGGCCCGCCCCCGGGCGCGACCGATCCGGTCCGGGGTACGCGGGTGCAGCTCCGCCTCGGCCAGCTCGACCAGGTCGTGCAGCCGGCGGGGCAGCCGGGACTCCTCCTCCGGGTCGAGCAGCCACTCCCAGAGCGCCTCGACCAGGGTGCCCAGCAGCCGGGCCTGACCACGCTGGTGCAGGGCCAGATCCGGCCGGGCCAGCACGAACCGGTGGTGGACGAACTTGAGCACCTGCACCTCGTGCCACTGCGCGCAGCCCAGCAGCACGTGCCCGGAACGCACCGACGGCTGGTCGGTGACCGTGATCGCCTCGACGAAGCGGGTGGACCAGCGCGCGGAGAACCGGGCCACGTACTGCTCGGCCTCGATCGAGCCGTCGAACGGCATCGCGAGCAGCCCGTCGACCAACTCCTCGCGGACGTGCTCGACGGCGGCGGCGAACGCGTCGTCGTCGGCGATCCAGGCGTCCTTGCGGTGCAACTGCCGACGCAGCCGCTCGATCGCCGCACCGGGTCGCCGGGCCGAGGTGGCCAGCGCCGCGTCGGTGATCGCCCGGAGGTGCCCGCTCTCACGCTGCCAGGCCATCAACTCCGCGGAGACCGAACCCTGCTGGAGCACGCCGACCCGGTAGAAGTCCTCCACGTCGTGGATGGCGTACGCGATGTCGTCGGCGGTGTCCATCACGGACGCCTCCACGGTCTGCTGCCACTCCGCGATGCGGCCGGCGAACGGCTCCCGGGCCTGCCGCAGGTCGTCCAACTCGGTCCGGTACGCGCCGAACTTCGACGAGCCGCTGTCCGGGTCGTCCGGCGGCGGGGTGGCTCCGCGCGGCGGCGGATCCATCGTGCGGGGGTGCGGGTCGGGGTGGTCCAGGCGGGTCCACGGGTACTTCAACATCGCCGCGCGGACCGCCGCGGTCAGGTCCAACCCGGTGGTGGCCGCGCCGCGGATCTCGGTGCTGGTGACGATCCGGTACGACTGCGCGTTGCCCTCGAAACCGTCGGAGAGGCCGAGGCGTTGACGGGCCAGCCGGTCCAGCACCCGCTCCCCCAGATGCCCGAACGGCGGGTGCCCGAGGTCGTGGGCGAGCGCCGCCGCCTCCACCACGTCGGGGTCGCAGCCGCCGAGCTTGTCCAGCAGGTCACGCCACTGCTCGTCGGCGCCCAACCGCTCGGCGACCGCCCGCGCCACCTGGGCGACCTTGAGGCTGTGGGTGAGCCGGTTGTGCACCAGCAGCCCGGAGCCGACCGGGCTGATCACCTGGGTGACACCGCCGAGGCGGGCGAAGAACGGCGAGCCGACGATCCGGTCCCGGTCGGCGCGGAACGGGTTGGCCGTGAGGTCGCCGAGGGCTCGGGCGCTGCCGCCGAAGAGCCGCCGGGCGCGCGGCTCCGCAGCAGATTCCATGATCGCCACGCTAGCGCAGGCCCGGCGGGATCGCCGCCGGTCACCCCGGCCGGGCACGGCGGTTCGGTCCCCGTCCCGGCCGGGCGCGGCGACAGCGCCCGGGCCGGCCCGGCAGAATGCAGGCGTACCCGCTCTTGAAGGCGGATCGAGTCGAAGGCGGATCGAGATCGTGACCCAGTCTGTTCATCAGCGGATCGCCGACGAGCTCGGCGTGGCCGAGCGTCAGGTGCGGGCGGCCGTGGAGCTGCTCGACGGCGGCGCCACCGTGCCGTTCATCGCCCGCTACCGCAAGGAGGCCACCGGCCTGCTCGACGACACGCAGCTGCGCACCCTGGAGGAGCGGCTGCGCTACCTGCGCGAGTTGGACGAGCGGCGGGCCGCGGTGCTGGAGTCGATCCGCGGCCAGGGCAAGCTGGACGAGGCGCTGGAAGCGCAGATCATGGCCGCCGACTCGAAGTCCCGGCTGGAGGACATCTACCTCCCGTACAAGCCGAAGCGGCGGACCCGGGCGCAGATCGCCCGCGAGGCCGGGTTGGCGCCACTGGCCGAGACGCTGCTCGCCGACCCGAATCAGGATCCGCGCGCCACCGCCGCCGCGTTCGTCGATGAGGAGAAGGGGGTCGCCGACGCCGCCGCCGCGCTGGAGGGCGCGCGGGCGATCCTCATCGAGACCTTCGCCGAGGACGCCGACCTGATCGGCACGTTGCGCGAGCAGATGTGGTCGCGGGGTCGGCTGGTTTCCCGGGTACGCGACGGTCAGGAGGCGGCCGGCGCCAAGTTCGCCGACTACTTCGACTTCTCCGAGCCGTACCCGAAGCTGCCCTCGCACCGGATCCTGGCGATGTTCCGGGGCGAGAAGGAGGGCGTGCTCGACCTGACGATGGAGTCGGAGGAGGCGGGCGAGGCGGACGCCGTACCGACCGGCCCCACCCGGTACGAGGCGGCCATCGCCGGCCGGTTCGGGGTGTCCGACGCGGGGCGTCCGGCCGACCGCTGGCTGACCGACACGGTCCGTTGGGCGTGGCGCACCCGGATCCTCATCCACCTCGGTGCCGACCTGCGGATGCGGTTGTGGCAGGCGGCCGAGGAGGAGGCCGTACGGGTCTTCGCCACCAATTTGCGGGACCTGCTGCTCGCCGCGCCGGCCGGCACCCGGCCCACCATGGGCCTGGACCCGGGCCTGCGGACCGGCGTGAAGGTGGCCGTGGTGGACGCCACCGGCAAGGTGGTCGCCACCGACACCATCTACCCGCACGAGCCGCGCCGGCAGTGGGACGCCTCGGTGGAGACCCTGGCCCGGCTTGCCGGCGCGCACGGGGTGGAGCTGATCGCGATCGGCAACGGCACCGCCTCCCGGGAGACCGACAAGCTCGCCGGTGAGCTGATCGCCCGGCACCCGCAGCTCAACCTGACCAAGGTGATGGTCTCCGAGGCCGGCGCGTCGGTCTACTCCGCCTCCGCGTACGCCTCGCAGGAGCTGCCCGGGATGGACGTGTCGCTGCGTGGCGCGGTCTCCATCGCCCGCCGCCTCCAGGACCCGCTCGCGGAGCTGGTCAAGATCGATCCGCGTTCCATCGGGGTTGGCCAGTACCAGCACGACCTGTCCGAGGTGAAGCTGTCCCGGTCGCTGGACGCGGTCGTGGAGGACTGCGTCAACGCGGTCGGGGTGGACGTCAACACCGCCTCCGCGCCGCTGCTGACCCGGGTCTCCGGGATCGGCGCCGGCCTGGCCGAGAACATCGTGCTGCACCGCGACGCCAACGGCCCGTTCCGCTCGCGTACGGAGCTGAAGAAGGTGGCCCGGCTCGGGCCGAAGGCGTTCGAGCAGTGCGCCGGCTTCCTGCGCATCCCGGACGGGGACGACCCGTTGGACTCCTCCAGCGTGCACCCCGAGGCGTACCCGGTGGTGCGTCGCATCCTCTCCAGCACCGGGCAGGACCTGCGCTCGGTGATCGGTAAGAGCGGCATCCTGCGCGGGCTGCGGGCCACCGACTTCGTCGACGACCGGTTCGGCCTGCCCACCGTCACCGACATCCTCGCCGAGTTGGAGAAGCCGGGCCGCGACCCGCGCCCCGAATTCCGCACCGCCACCTTCGTCGAGGGGGTGGAGAAGATCAGCGACCTGACGCCGGGAATGGTGCTGGAGGGCGTGGTCACCAACGTGGCCGCGTTCGGCGCGTTCGTCGACGTCGGGGTGCACCAGGACGGTCTCGTGCACGTCTCGGCGATGTCCCGGACCTTCGTGAAGGACCCCCGCGAGGTGGTGAAGTCCGGCGACGTGGTCAAGGTCCGGGTGCTCGACGTGGACGTACCCCGCAAGCGCATCTCGCTGACCCTGCGCCTCGACGACGAGCCCGCCGCCGGTGGTGGTGGTCGGACGAGCCAGGAGGGGCGGGGTGGCCCGGCGCAGCGCGCGCCGCAGGGCGGTCGTGGCAGCGGCCAGGGCGGCCGCGAAGGCCAAACCGGTCGCGGCGGGCAGGACAGTCGCGGCGGTCGCGGCGGCGGGCAGGGTGGTCGCGGCGGGCAGCGGCAGGGCGCACCGGCGCCGGCCAACGACGCGATGGCGGAAGCCCTGCGCCGCGCCGGCCTGGCCTGACCCCGCTCAGCACGTCAAGCCCGCGTGACCCCGTCGATCATGGAGTTGTGGTGGGTGACAAATCACCCGCATAACGCCAAGCCAGGCACCACAACCCCTTGATCGACGAGGCCGAGCTGCCCCCGCGGTGGATCTGATGCCGGCGTGGACCTGCTCGACGCGGGTTCCCGCCCGGCACACACTGCGGCGGGGCGTCCTCGGCTGAGCGGACTCGCGTACCGTCGGCGTCGTGGGTGAGCGGGATGGCCGGGAGTGGCGGGATCAGCAGCGGCACGCGGTACGGGCGCACGCCGACGCGGAGGCGCGGCGGAAGGCCGCGGAGCAGGCGGAGGCGGCGGAGCTGGTGGCCTGGTTCGTGGCCGAGGCGACCCGGCGAGGGCTGCCCACGACTCGCCTGGTCGCCCGGGGCTACGACGGCCGTCGACACTACCGGACCGGGCTGACCGGCTGGTACGTCGACCGGGCCGAGACCCGGGCGGTGGACGTGGCCGGCCGGTTTCACCTGCTGACCGTGCGCGGTGGCCTGCGGGCCTGGCTGTTCGGCGTCGACCCGGAACCCAGCCCGGCACCGCTGGTCGTGGGGGCGGGTGGCCGCGACGGCGAGTCGATCCCGTTGCGGACGCTGCTCAGCCGGTTGCTGAACGGGACCGGCGAGCCAGACCCCACCACCAGACCTGCTGCACCACGAGGGTGAGCAGTCCGGCCAGGACGATCGCACCCAGGTTGATCACCAGTTGGAGTGCCGAGCCGCCCGCTTCGTCCCACACTCCGTAGGCGGTGGCCACCGCCACGTTCGCCGCGGCCGGGACCGTGGTCACCGAGATCAGCACCCCGACCAGGCTGCCGGACTTCTTCGACGTCAACGAGAGCATCCCGGCCACGCCGGCGAGTAGACCGACCACCCAGGACAGCGCGTCCGGCCGCCAGATGAAGTCGGTGAGCGGGCGTTCGGCGAGCAGCATCTCCCGACTGACCAGGCCGGCTGCGGTCAGCGCCCAGGTGCTCAGCACTGTCGCCACCACGGCCGCCAGGAAGCCGACCACCAGGGCCTGCACCGAGCGGCCGATCACCCCGAGCCGGCGGCGCAGCAACGCCACGCACAGCGCGGCGAGGGGGCCGAACTCCGGACCGACGACCATCGCCCCGACGATGAGAATCGGCTGGTCCAGCAGCACCCCGATGCCGGCGATCATGGTGGCCACCACGATCAGTACGAGGTACGTGCCGGACAGTTCCGTCTGCTCGCCGGTCTTCGCGGCGATCTCGTCCCAGACCACCGCGTCCGCGCCACTGCCCGGCGCCCGGTCCGCCGCCCGGTCGGCCGCCGCGGAGATGGTCAGCTCGATGTCTTCGGCTGCGATGCCGCCGCTGGTGTCCACGCCCATCCGCCGCAACTCCCGCAGCACGCGGTCGGCGCTCTCCCGCACCACGTCGCAGAGGATGAGGTCACCCTGCGGTTGCCGGGCGGCACCAGGCAGCACGGCGAGGTGAGTCACCCCGGCCTCTGCGGAGAGCAGGTCGACGACCTCCGTCGACCTGCTCTCCGGGGCGATCACCCTCAAGTGCAGCACGCGCCATCCCCCTCGCAGGTCCGGCCGTTTCTTCCCTCGCCCGACCGGCCGCCGCGACTCTACAGCTCGCCCTGTCGGGGCCAGGAGCAGCACCAGGCCGAGGCCACAACGTGCGCCTCGGCCTGGTCGGAGACCGCCATCGACTCACCCCGCGGGCGCTGGCCGCGCGCCACCAGTCTGGACGAGCTGCCCACGCTCGGGAACGTGCTGCATCGGGCTCACCGCCGTCGGTGACTCTCCACCGCCTCGCGCAGCGCCCGCTCGACCCGCTCGGCGCCGGCCGCGACGGAGAAGACCCGGTCGTAGTGCACCCGCCCGGCCTGACCGAGCAGTTCCAGCTTCTCCCGGCCCAGGTCGCAGAGTTCCCGCAGGGCATCGGCGATCGAGTCCGGGTCGCCCGGCCGAGCAGTGATACCCGCGCCGCTGTCCCGGGCGACAGCTGCGGCGTCGCCTTCCGCAGCGACCAGGAGGGCCCGCCCGGCGGCGAGGGTGGCCTGCACCTTGCTCGGCATCGTGTACGCCGACATGCCGCCGGGTCGCAGGCTGACGTAGTGCGCGTCGCCGGTGGCCATCAACGCGGGCATCCGCTCCCGGGGCAGCCGCCCGAGGAAGCGCACGTGTGTCGCGTTCGCCTCCTCGGCCCGGCGGCGCAGCCGGTCCTCGGTGGTACCGGAGCCGGCGATCAGGCAGACCAGCCGTGGGTCGCGGATCCGCGCGCAGGCGTCGATGAGCGAGTCGAGCCCCTGCGCCTCCCCGAGCGTGCCGGCGTACACCAGCACCACCTGGTCGGCGCGGAGCCCGAGCTCCGCGCGCAGGTCCGTGCCGCCGATACGCGGCGTCTCGTCCGCCCACACCGGAATGTGGACGAGCTTCTCCCGGGGCACGCCCCGGCTGGCGAGCAGGTCGGCGGCGCCCGGCGAGACGTACGCGACCCGGCCGGCGCTGCGGTACATCCCACCGCACCAGCCGGCCATGCCCCGCTCGATCATCCGCGACAGCCGATCGGTGCCGAGGAAACCGCTGGCCAGCGCGCTGTCCGGCCACAGGTCCAGCACGTGCAGCAGCACCGGCACCCGCTGGACGTACCGGGTGAACCACATGGGCAGGGCGACGCTGATCGGTGAGTTCCCGACCCAGAGGGCGTCCAGGCCGCGCAGCGCCGACGTGCCGGAAACCAGCGCCGAGGTGGCGAAGGACCCGTAGTTCGCCATCCGGCGCAGCGCGGAGCGGTCGTGGCTGGGGTAGAGGGCCACCCGCCGGATCCGGGTCGTCCCGTCGACCTCGTCGAGCCGACGGGTTACCCGGTAGCCGGGCGCCAACTCGCCGGTCGGGTAGTTCGGGAAGCCGGTGAGGACCTGGACCTCGTGCCCTCGGACCGCGAGGGCCCTGGCGAGCATTCCGGGGAGCGCGGCGGCGCCCGGCTCGGGGTCGAACCACTGGGTGAGCAGGCCGATCCGCATGGGCCTCACCTCGCCGCCGAGCCGGCGACGGGGCGGACGGACCGTTCGCCGTCGGCCTGCCAGAGCGTGGTCAGCGACTCCCCGAGGTCGTACCCGGGAGCCCAGCCGAGCACCCGGTTGGCGCGTTCGATGTCGGCGCACATCCAGGGCACCGCTGCGGAGCGGCTGGCATCCGGCGCGAAACTGCCGTCCCGGATCCGACCGGTGAAGCCGGACACCTCGGACAGCAGCTGTACGGCGTCCCGCGTCGCCACCGCCTTTCCGCTGCCCACGTTGAAGACCCGCTCGGGCCCCGGTCGGCAGCGCGCCGCCGCGAGGACGGCCGTGGCGACGTCCCGCACGTCGACGAAGTCCCGGTACGTGTCGTGCAGGCCCACGGCGATCTCCCTCGATCCGGCGGCGACCGCCGAGCGCACCATCGCGGTCACCCGGGCGAGCACGTTGCCCGGTGGCATGCCCGGCCCGACCGGGTTGAAGATCCGCAACACCATCGTGTCGAGCCGACCGGCCGCGGCCGCCAGCTCCGCCAACCGGGTGGCCGCCAGGTGGCTGAGCCCGTACTCGCCCACGGGTGCGCCCGGGTACTCCTCGCTGACCGCGAGGCCGTGCGGCACGGCACCGTACTCGGCGGCCGAGCCGATCCGGATCAGGCGGGCGCCGGGAGCGGCGGCGGCCACCGCCTCGATCAGTTTCGCGGTCGCCACGACGTGCGCCTGCACGAAGTCGTACCCGGACCCGACGATCCGCCCCGCGGCCGTCACCACCACGTCCGGTCGCTCCCGGGCGACCAGCGCGGTGAGGTCACGCAGCTCGACCCGGACCAGGTCACACTCGGTGCGGCTGACCGACCGGACGGTGGTGTGGGCGGCCAGCGCCGTGCGGATGTGTCGGCCGAGGAACCCGCCGGCGCCCAGGAGCAGGACCCGGTTCATCGCCGGTGGGCGGAGTCGTGGTCGGCGGTCGCCTGCGCGGGCGGGTTGCCGGTGAACTCGTGCCAGGTGGCCGCGCCCGGCGCGGAGATGCCCTGGCGGCTGAGCACCACCCAGATGGTGGCCAGGACGATCCGCAGGTCCAACAGGAAGGACCGCCGGTCGACGTACTCGACGTCGTAGGCGAACTTCGCGTCCCAGCCCAGCGCGTTGCGGCCACGCACCTGAGCCAGCCCGGTGATGCCCGGTCGTACGTCGTGCCGGCGGGCCTGTTCGGAGTTGTAGAGGCTGAGGTAGCGGACGAGGTGCGGGCGGGGACCGACCACGCTCATCTCGCCACGCAGCACGTTCCAGAACTCCGGCAACTCGTCGAGGCTGCTGGCCCGCAGCCAGCTGCCCACCCGGGTCAGCCGATCCGCGTCGCTCACCAACCCCCGGGCCGGGTCGGGGTGGCGCATGGTCCGGAACTTGACCACCTCGAACAGCTTGCCGTGCAGCCCGGGGCGGGTGTGCCGGAACAGCACCGGCCGGCCGTGCGCCACCAGCACGACCAGAGCCACCACGGCCATCAGGGGAGCGCCGAGCAGGAGGACGAGAAGAGCGCCGAGCACATCGAGGAGCCGCTTCCAGCGATCGTACGGTCGCCGGGTCGTAGTGCCGTCCCGAGGTGTTTCCGGACCGGTCGCCAGGCCGGAAGCACCGGCGCGCGCGTGCGCCGCGTGGAGAGCAACTTTTGGCATGGAGTACGCATACCACCTTTCTCAAGCGCCAACTCCCACTTTCGCGCTAACGCGTTTCCGCGCGTCGACAATGGAGCCGAACGGCCACTTCGAGGGCGCCGAGAGAGGTTCGCATATTTGTCGGCGGGGCGGCGGCGAACAGCGAACGCGATCCGAATTCCTTTTAGCGGAAGCGGGCACGGCGTCTCTTGTGCAACTGTAGGGTCGCTTCGACGAGAATCCGATTCCCGAGGACAGCGCCCCGGGAAACAGGCAGGAGAAGATGTGGTTTCCTCGCTTTCGGACCGGCGATTTCTGATCACCGGTGGCACCGGATCCTTCGGTCAGACGATGGTCTCCCGACTGCTCGACGCCGGCGCCGCCGAGGTGCGCGTACTCAGCCGCGACGAGTCGAAGCAGGACGCGATGCGGCACCGTCTCGGTGACGACCGGGTGCGCTACTACGTCGGTGACGTCCGGGACTACGACAGCGTGCTCAAGGCCGCCCGGGGAATGGAATTCGTCTTTCACGCCGCCGCCCTCAAGCAGGTTCCCTCCTGTGAGTTCTTCCCCCTCGAGGCCGTCCGCACCAATGTGCTCGGCAGCGCGAACGTGGTGGACGCCTGCGAGCGTGTCGGCGTCGAGGCGCTGGTGTTGCTCAGCACCGACAAGGCCGTCTATCCGGTCAACGCGATGGGCATGACCAAGGCCCTCATGGAGAAGGTCGCCCAGGCGCACTCCCGCAACAACCCCGAAGCCCGGACCCGGGTCTGCTGCGTGCGCTACGGCAACGTCATGTACTCGCGTGGATCGGTGATCCCGCTGTTCATCGACCAGATCCTCCGGGGTGGGCTGCCGACGGTCACCGAGCCGTCGATGACCCGCTTCCTGATGTCCCTGCCGCAGTCGGTCGACCTGGTCGAGCACGCCTTCCGGTACGGCCAGCCGGGTGACGTCTTCATCCGCAAGGCCGACGCCTGCACCATCGGCGATCTGGCCACCGCGCTGTGCAACCTGTTCGGGGTGCCGGCGAAGTTCAACGTGCTGGGCATCCGGCACGGGGAGAAGCTGTACGAGACCCTGGCCAGCCGCGAGGAACTCGCCCACGTCGAGGACCTCGGTGAGTTCCTCCGGGTGCCGGTGGACAGCCGTGACCTCAACTACTCCCTCTACTTCGAGGAGGGCGACGTCGAGAGCGGCAACATGGCCGACTTCCACTCGCACAACGCCCGGCGGCTCTCCGTACCCGAGATCGAGTCGCTGCTGATGACGCTGCCCGAGGTACGCGCGCAGGTCGAGGCCGCGGCGGCGGCGGTCGTAACGGCATGAGCACCGGTACCGGCGACCGGCGACCGGAGCTGGTCCCCCGTCGACGCAGCGGCCCCGGCGAGGACGAGCCGCGCTCGGCGCGACGGGTCCTCGTCGTCGGCGTCACCGGCATGCTCGGCCACGCGGTCGTGCGCGAACTCAGCGACGACCCGGACCTCGACGTGTACGGCGTGGCCCGCAGCATCGAGGACCGCGCGGGGTGGTACCCGCAGCGCCTGCTCAGCCGGATCACCCCGGCCGTCGACGCGACCCGGTTCGGCCAGGTCCGGCAACTCGTCGACGAGCTGCGGCCGGACGTCGTGGTCAACTGCGTGGGCGTGATCAAGCAACGGCCGGACGTGCAGGACGCGGTGCAGACCGTCACGCTCAACGCGCTCTTTCCCCATCTGCTCGCGGACGCCTGCGGGCACCTGGGCAGCCGCCTGATCCACGTCAGCACCGACTGTGTCTTCTCCGGCCGGCGCGGCGGCTATGTCGAGGACGACCTGCCCGATCCGCCCGACCTCTACGGACGGTCCAAGCTGCTGGGCGAGGCGACCGGGGTCCGCGCGCTCACCCTCCGTACGTCCATCATCGGACACGAGCTGGTCACGAACCGTTCGCTGGTGGACTGGTTCCTCTCCCAGCGGGGGCAGGTGCGCGGCTTCACCCGGGCCATCTACAGCGGCGTGACGACGGTCGAGTTCGCCCGACTGCTCCGTACGGTGATCCTGCCCCGGGAGGATCTGACCGGGCTCTACCACGTGGCCGCCGACCCGATCTCGAAGTACGACCTGCTCCGCCTGATCGCCGAGGTGTACGGGTGGCCCGGTGACATCGTGCCGGACGACGTGTTCGCCTGCGACCGGTCGATGAACGCGGACGCCCTCGCCGAGGCTACCGGCTACCGGCCGCCGGACTGGCCGGACATGATCCGGGCGATGCACGCCGCCAGGGCCCGCTGGGCTGTCGACCGGGCCGAGGCGGGCCTACAGGACGTGCCTCGCTGAAGGCGGACCACCCGACGACCGCCAGCAACGCCTGCGGCCGGATTTCAAAGGACATCACGTGGGAAACCGGATGGGCCAACTGGGCCTGCTCGTCGGCGCGACGTGTCTCGTGGTGGTCACCACCATCGCCGCCATCAACGTGCCGTTGGTAGCGACCGGGGTGGTGGCGCTGGTGCTCCTGCTCGCCCTCAGCCGGCGGGTGGACGGCTGGCGGTGGATGTTGGCCCTGACCATGGGGCTTCTGGTCTGCGCCTCGTCCAACGTGCCGGCCCTGGTCGAGGCCAGCTTCTACCCCCGGTACGCGGCGGTCGCCGGCCTGGTCCTCTGGGGGCTCTGCCTACCGGGGCGGACACCAACGCACACCGACCCGTGGAGCCGGGTGTTCGTCGCCGCGCTGTGGGTGATGGCCGGTCTCGCCACGCTGAGCTTCGCCTGGTCGGTGGTTCCGATGGAGACCCTCCAGCGGGGCGTCGCGCTGCTGTTGCTGGCTGCCCTGGTGCACGTACTCATTCGGCGTCGCTGGCCCGATCGCAGTGTCATGATGGCCGACCTGCGCGTGGTGTACCTGGTCCTCAGCGCGTCCATCGTGATCAGCCTCGGCATCGGGTTCGCCGACGGCACGCTCGTCGCCGCGACCTCCAGCGTCACGCGCTTCCAGGGCCTCTACAACAACCCGAACATGCTGGGCATCGTCTGCGCCCTGACCATCCCGTTGGGCTGGGCGGTCTACCGGCAGTCCCGGCGGCACGCCGCACTGCTCGGCATGGTGCCGGCCGCCGCCAGCCTCCTGCTGTCCCAGTCCCGCACCGCGCTGATCGCCGTGCTCGTCGGCGCGCTCTGGCTCGTGCTGCGCTACGGGCTCGGCCGGATGGTCCGGCTGGCCGCGGGGGTGGCCGCCCTGCTGCTGGTGGCGCAGCTGCTCAACCTGCTGCCCGCCATCTTCGCGGCGCCCTGGATGCGACAGTTCGTCCTGCGCTTCACCGACCCCACCGGCGGCGACCTGTCCAACGGCCGGACCCAGATGTGGCAGGCGACCATCGACCTGTGGTGGCAGAACCGCCCGACGCTGGGCTTCGGGTACGCGTCGCGTAACCACCTGTTCGAGTTGGCCAGCGCCGACGACTTCTTCGGCACCACCGGTGTCAGCGTGGTGCACAACAGCTACCTGCAGTTGCTGCTGGAGTTGGGCCTCGCCGCCGTCCTGCCGTTGCTCGTGCTGCTGATGGCCGCCGGGCGGGTCGCGCTGCGGGCCCCGGTGCGCCGGGCCGACGCGGGTCTCGTCTGGCTCGTCGTCACCGGCCTGCTGATCCAGGTCACCGAGTCGGCGATGTTCGGCACCGGCCAGACCTACCCGTACGTGTTCTGGACGGTGGTCGCCGCCGCGCTGCTGCACCTGCCGAGGAAGCGGGACCGCGCCGGTCGGGACGCCGCCCGCGCCGACCGGCCGCACGCGGAGCCGCGTCAGCAGCGGGCCGGCGTGGTCGAGAACGGCGCGCCGCGCCGGCCCGCCACGCTGTCGCGCTGAACGGCTCAGTCGCCCCGGCCCGCCGTCACGAAGGCGCTCACCCGCTCCCGCCAGGCGCGGTGGTCGAAGGATTCCCGGGCCCGCGACCGGGCCGCCCGGCTCATCGCCGTCCACTCCTCGTCCCGTAGCCGCAACGCCCGCTCGATCGCCAACCGGACGTCGTCCGGCCTGTTTCCGTCGAGCACCAACCCCTCGACCCCGTCGTGTACGTAGGCGGCCAGGTCGCTGGTGTGGTTGAGCAGCACCGGGCAGCCGGCGGCGAGGCTCTCCGGCACCTTGGACGGAAAGCCGTTGGCCGCGTACCCGCCGGTGGGGCGGACCAGCATCGAGAAGTGCGACTGCGCCAGCAGGGCCAGCACGGCCTCGCGCGGAACGCGGCCGAGGAACCGCACGTCGGCCGAGACCGCGTCGAGCACCGCGACGTCCAGGTCCGAGTGGGCGGTGGCGGCCTCCCGGCTGACGCCGGCGATGGTGAGGCTGACCCGCCGCTGGTGCTCCGGGGCGAGCTGGCTGATCCCGCGCAGGATCACGTCGAGCATGTCCTTGCGCCCGGGGGTGCCCGCGTAGAGCAGCCGCAGGCCGTCGCTGATCGGGGGCGGTTGCGGCGCCCGGAACTCGTCGCAGTCCACCTGCGGCGGCACCACCAGCACCTCCATGCCGTGTCCGGCCAGGTACTCGGCAAGCGTGGTGGAGACCGCCGTGGCCCGGTCGACGAGTCGGGTCGCCAGGAACGTGGACCAACGATGCCGGACGAAGTACGGGGTGAGCCAGCCCCGCCGGAACTGCCGCCGGTCGTGGCGCTCGCTGGCGTCCACCACCACCGGGCACCGCAGGGTGAGGCGCAGGGTCGCCCAGTTGCCGAGGGTCATCAGCGCCATCGGCAGCAGCACGACGCTCACCTGACCGCGCTGCACGCCGGCGCGACGGACGGCCCGCAGCACCCGCAGCGGTCGGGCCAGCCGGGCCGACATGCGGGTGAGGTGGTGCCGACCCCGGATCCGCATGGTGATCAGGTCGATGCCGGCCGGGCCGGGCTGCCCGGCCGGGAAGGCCACCTCGCAGGGCCAGTCGTTGACGACGAGCGTGCGCCCGCCGTCGGGCGCGGCGCTGCGGGCGAGTTGCAGCAGGCGGTTGGAGGTGGCGTCCCCGTGCGGGAAGGCGTACGCGCCCACGAGCAGCGGACGCGGCTGGTCAGCCCGCCCGGTCGACTCCGCGTCCGGCCGTGGTCGCCGGGTGAGCACCGTTGTCTGGTCGTCCATCTCTCTCCCCGTTTCGAGCAGCCTCGCGGCCAGCTCCGGATCCTGGTGGCCCCGGGTGGTACGGGTGGGCCGACGCCCGCCGGTAGATCGTCAGGTGGGTGGTGGCCGCCGTGTCGATCGCGAAGACGCTGCGCGCGAACCGCTCGGCCGCCGTCGAGGCCGAGGTCTGCCCGGTGTACGACGCCGCCGCGCACACCGCGCTGGCCCACGCCTGCGGCGCGGCATCGGTGTCGACGATGGACACCCCGGGCAGGTGCTCGGCGATGAACCGCACTCCCGGCAGGTCGGCGGCCACCGTGCCGACACCCAACGCGACCGGCTCCAGCACGCCCCCGGGCAGCCCTTCCAGGCAGGAGGGGTGGACCACCACGTCGGCCTGGCTCAGCAGCCCACCCACGTCGTCGCGCGGACCCAACAGGTGCACCCGCTCGGCGAGACCCGCGGCGGCAGCCGCCACCCGGACACGTTCGTCGTCCGTGTCGTCGCCCGGTCCGATGAGGACGGCGTGGGCCTGCACTCCCCGGGCGCGCAGGGCGGCGAGGATCGGCGGCAGGAGCCACCGCCGCTTCTCCGGCGACGCCCGACCGACGCTCACGCAGACCAGCTCACCCGGGCGGGCGCCGATCAACTCCCGCAGGTCGTCCTGGGCGGGGCGGCGCAGCCGGTCCAGGTCGAGCCCGTTGAGGACCACCTGGCAGCGGGGGTCGTCGCGCCAGCGCGGGTCGTAGGCGAAGGTGAGCGAGCTGGGCGAGACGCCGAGGATGTCGGTGGCGGTGGCCCGCAGCAGCCGCTTGCAGATCCACCGGTAGACCCGTCGGCGCAGGTTGCGGTGCTGGTTGTCGTCCCCCCGGAAGTGCGCGACCCGCCCGCGTACGCCGCACAGGGCGGCGAGGGCGAGCAGTACCCCGGAGAAGTTGGCGCAGTCGACGTGCACCACGTCCGGCCGCAGCCGCCGCAGCAGCCGCAGGAAGCGGGTGACGAAGCGCAGGTCGAGCGGTATCGGGTGGATCGAACCGCCGTGTCGGGCGACCACGCCGGCCAGCGGGCCGGGACCGACCCGGTCGTCGAGCGTCACCAGATGCACCCGTACGCCGGCGGCGGACAACCGGGGCAGCAACTCGGCCGTGCGCATCTCGGTGCCGCCGAAGTTCAACTCACCGACCACCCGCAGCACCCGGCACTCGCCGCTCACGTCGGCTCTGCCCGGGTGATCGCCCGCCGGTAGCCGACCAGCACGGCCGGCCACATGGTGAGCAGGTACGCGACGCAGGCCGCCGCCGGTAGGCCGGCGAGCCCGAACCGCCGCAGCGCCCAGACCTTGAGCGCGGTCGCCAGCAGCAGGAACGTGGCCCAGCCGACGAACTGCGGGCGGAGCAGCCCGATGCTGTTCTGCACCAGGATCAGCGGGGAGGCGACCGCGATCAGCAGGGACCAGATCGCCAACCCGATCAGGACCGTGACCGGGATCTCCGTCCGGTCGATGCCACCGACCCAGAGGTCGATCAGCCGGTGGCCGTAGCCGACCAGGACGGCCCCGACCGTCCCCACGATCAACCCGTAGAGCAGCACCATGCGCCGGGTGTTGCGACGCACCCAGGCCACCTCGCCCCGGGCCAGGGCGGCCCCGTTGATCGGCCAGACCGTCATGCCGACCAGCCCGACGAAGATCGAGAGGACGCCGAACAACTTCCCCACGACCGCGTAGTGCGCCGCCGTGGTGGCCCCGAGGACGTTCGCGACCAGCGGGCTGTCCACGTTCAGCGCGACCGCCGACATCGCGGTGAGCACGAAGAACCGCAGGCCCAGCCGGAGCAGACCGACGGCGGTGGCCCGGTGCACGAGTTTCGGGCCCGGCCGCCGCCCGCGGTCCTGCAACCAGAAGTAGGTGACGCAGTTGAGCAGGTTGGTCGCCGGCACGGCCAGCACCGCGCAGGCGACGACCGTCAGTGGTCTCCACCCGGCGGCGATGGCGCCCAGCACGGCCGCCATCGCCGCCAGCGCCCCGGCCGACTGCCAGATGTTGCTCTGCACCACCTGGCCACGGGCGTACTGGATCCGTTGGATCAACGAGAGTGGAATGTTGACCAGGAAGGCACCGAAGCAGAGCAGGACCAGCGCGGACGCCTCCGCGGCGACACCCGGGTCGGTGACGTTGAACAACGCGGCCCAGGGCAGCACGGGGACGACCAGCACGAGACCCACCAGCAGCGCCGCCGCGACCACCCCGAGGGTGGCGAACGCGCTGGACACCTCCCGGGCCTGTTGCCGGGCGTCGTCGGTCAGGTGACTCAGTCGGGTGAGCAAACCGTTGCCCAGCCCCAGATCCGCGAACCACGCCATCCCGGTGAGGGCGGTGACCGCCATCCACAGGCCGTACCGTTGGTCGCCGAGGTACCGGAAGCAGGCCGGGGTGATGACCAGGGGCGCGGCCAGGCCGATCCCCTTCGCCACCATCGCGGCGGCGATGCCCACCGTGACGGTGCGGTCCCGATCCTTCGACGCCGCCGGGACAGGCGGGGCGGGCGCGACCGTGGTGCCGGCGGGCGGCCCGGCGGCCGGCACCGCCGCCACCGAGGCCGCCGGCTCGGGTACGGCCCGACTCGCTGCCCGGGTCACCGCAGCGCGGCGGCTACGGCAGGCTCGGCGTCCAACCGCCCGGCCATCCACTCGACGGTCGCGCGCAGCCCCTCCGCGCGGGGCACCGGTGCGACGTCCGGGAACAGGTGCCGCAGGGTGGCGTTGTCGGCCAGGGAGTGCGCGACGTCGCCGGTGCGTGGCGGCGCGTACGCACGGGCGATCGGCCGCCCGCACAACCACTCCAGCTCGTCGAGGACCCGCAACAGGCTGGCCCGGGCCCCGAAGGCGAGGTTGACCGGCTGGGGATGGTGGACCCGGCGACGTAGCGCGTCGAGGATGACATCGCAGACCGTGCCGACGTAGGTGAAGTCGCGCGACTGCGTCCCGTCGCCGTGCACCACGACGGGTTCGTCGCGCAGCGCGGCGTGCACGAAACGGGGAATGACGGCGGCGTACGCGTGGTCGTGCCGCTGCCCCGGGCCGAACACGTTGAAGAAACGGAAGGCCAACGTCGGCAGCCCGAACGACGCCTGGTGGGCCAGGGCGTACGCCTCGGTGGCGAGCTTGCTGGCCGCGTACGGGCTCATCGGGCGGGTCCAGGTCAGTTCGGTCTTGGGCAGCGCCGGGTTCATGCCGTACACCGACGAGGAGGACGCGACCAGGACGTGCCCGACGTCGTGGCGGCGGGCCGCCTCCAGCACCATGAGCGTGCCGGTCGCGTTGGCGTGGTGGGAGGCCACCGGGTCACTCAGCGAGCGGGGGACGCTGGGCAACGCGGCCAGGTGGACCACCGCCTCGCGGCCCGCCATCGCCGCGTCCAGTGCGGCCGGTTCCAGGATCGAGCCCTCGATCAGCTCGACGTCCAGACCGTCGAGGTTGGCCCGCAGCCCGACCGAGAGGTCGTCGAGGACGGTGACCTCCCCGACGGTGGGCTCGGCCACCGCGGCGCGGGCCAGGTTGGACCCGATGAAACCGGCTCCGCCGGTGATCAGAACGCGCATGAAACCCCCCGTTTACGCCAGAACACCTGTTCATCGACTGAGCGCGGGCGGCGTGACGGCGACGACGGCAAATTCACCCTGTCCGGGTGGTGACCGAGAGCGGCCAGCCTCGCCCCGACGGGGGACAGTGGGGTCGTCGTGCGTGCGCTCGCGGTGGGAGGTGCGACCGTGCCCGAGCTGATCGTCTACCGGTCCAACGCCCTGATGTCCGTCAGGTCGCGCTTCGACGGCACCCGTGACCTGGTCATGCCCGCCAACCTCGCGTACGCCGAGGCGATGGTCGGCATGTGGCACTCGGGTCTTCCCCAGGTCACCCTGGTGCCCTCGACCGCGACCGACGCCCAGGTGTGGCCGGTCATGTCCGCCGTCGGCACGAAGATCCACGACACCTCCGACGACAACTGCCCGATCAACACCGGCTGGTCGTACGTCGGCGGCAACCACGGCTACAACGTCGGCAACCAGATCGTCGTCACCAACCACGGCAAGACGACGGCCGACGTGGGCTCGCAGTGGACCGACGGAACGCGCACCTTCACCCTGCTGGCCATCACCAACGCGGACAGCCTGCTGTTCGGCAACCCGTACACGATCGTGGACGGCATCGCGCAGGGCGACCGGGTGAAGCCGGCCGCGCCGCTCACCCACCTCTCGGGGGCCATCCACACGGCCACCGTGCCGATCACCGGTCTGACGCCCGACGTGCAGATCCGCCCGGCCACCCACTCCCACACGGTGACGGTCGAGCTGGACGGACGACCGGTGCCGGACGGCCGGTCCACCGGCCAGGAACTGACGATCCGGGAGTCCTACCTGATCCCGTCCTACCAGGGGATGATCGACACCGCCCGCGCCAACGTCGGCACGCCCATCGCCACGATCATGTCGCGGATCCCGTCCCTGTGCCGCGTCTCGAACGTGTACCGCTGGTCGCAGGGCGGCCTGCTGGTCGGGCAGACGGTGGCCGCGCTGGAGCGCTTCACCCTGAACGCCGGGGTCACCCAGTGCCATCCGCTGACCCCGGTGGCCGGCGGCACCCGCCGGCAGTTCATGCCGAACGTGGGTACGGCCGGCGGCCTGAACTGGTCGGTGTGGGCGAACATCGACACGCTGGCGGCCCTCACCGACATCACCCCGGCGACGCTCACGAACCCGCTGTTGCCGGCGAGCAGCATGACGCAGTGGGTGGTCGACAGCGGCCAGGTCCAGCAGTGGGGCATCGCCGTCGGATTGCTGCCGGTCGCCGACGGTATGCCCGAGATCCGGGCTCGGCGCACCACGGCCAAGGGGTGGTTCATCAGCGCCAGCCTGAAGAAGAACTACCCGCAGCTGGTGTGGGGCCGCACCCTCGAGGCCGGCGAATCGGTGACCGGCACCGCCTACCGGCGCTACCTCGCCCCGCCCTCGGCCGCCACCGAGATCGTCGTGTCGGACTCCACCCACGACTTCGTGCTGATCGAGCGGGTCGACGCGGTCGCCCAGACCCAGATGGCCGCGCCGCAGCTGTTCCACCGGCTGCTGGTCCCGGCGGGCCCGACGAACCTCACCGTGCCGGACCGGGTCGCCGTCGCGGGGATCTCGTACGGCATGACGGTCCCCACCGGGTACGGGATGTGGCGCGCGGTGCCCGGTCCGTCCCGGGTGGGGCCGCTGCCCGGGGCGACCAGCCCTCGTGGCAGTTACTTCCTCCCGCTCGCCGGCCGGACGCAGAGCGTCAGCTACGCCGGCACCTACCAGTCACTCCTGTTGCACCCGGTGTACCTGGCGGAGCCCACCCCGGTCGACCGGGTGTGCGTCGAGGTCACCGAGGCGGGTACCGGGCTGCTGCGGCACGGCGTGTACGCCCACGATCCAGCGACCGGCCGTCCGGCCGTGCTCGGCCCGATCGCCGACTTCGGCGGCGTCACCGTCACGTCCGTCGGGGTCCAGGAGTCGGTGCTCGCCGTTCCCGTGGTGCTGCCCGCCGGCTGGCACTGGTACGGGCACGTGTGGCAGACGAGCGACGGCACCGCGCCCGCGTTGCGGGCCAGCGACGCCGGCGCCGCCACCACCCTGAACCTCGGCACCAGCTCGGCGGCGATGACCGGGGACCGGTTCGGTTACGAGGTGACCGGGACGACCGGGGCGTTGGGGGCGATCACCATCTCCGGCGTCCACCAACTGCCGCCACCACGGGTCGCGTACCGACGGGCCTGAGCCGGCGCACGGCTCAGACGGTGGTCACCCCGTAGATCCTCTTCATCGCGGCGTGCTTCTCTGGGACGGGAAGGTGCCCGATGCCCAGCGACTTGGCCTGCAACCGTGCGAGGTACTCGTCGGTGGTCCGCAGCGGTCGCGCCGGGACACCGGCCGCCACCGTGTTGTCCGGGATGTCGCGCGTGACGATCGAGCCCGCCCCGATGACGCACCGGTTCCCGATGGTGACGCCGGCCAGGATCATCGACCGCATCCCGATGTAGACGTCGTCGCCGATCGTGATCGGCGCGGTCCAGTCCAGGTCGGGGTGGTCCTTGCGCAGGATCAGGGTGCCGCCGTCGTGGGTGACGAACTGCACCTCGGAGGTGATGTAGACGTTGTTGCCGATGGTGATCAGCCACGGCTCCGAGCCGAACATCGCCCGGCTGATCCCGTAGAACCTGACCCGTCCGGTCAGGTTCACCCCGAGGGACCGCGCGAACGCCTCGGGGTCGCGGGTGGCGGCCAGGTGGTCCCGGACTCGTCGGACCATCGTACGAACGCGTCTGGGCACGTGCTGTCCTCGCTGGTCGGGCCGGTCGGGGTGGCGGACCCGCCCACGCGGGCCCAGCCATTGCAACGACGCAGTTCCAGCCCGAGTGACGCGATCACGGCCAGCCGGCTCAGGGTCCGACCGGTTCGGGCCGCCGGTTCAGGCGCAGAACCGCCGGGCGTGGTCCAGCACGTTGAGTTCCCGGACCTGCTGTCGCCAGAGTCGGTAGCGCCGGCCGGCGATCTCCTTCGCCTCGGCGCGCTCCCCGGCCGACCGGTCGGCCAGCCGGTCGAGGGTCTCGCTCAGCGCGGCAGCCGTCGCGGGTCGGACCACCGCTCCCCCGCCGGCGGCGATCAGGTCGCTGAACGGCGTCGCGTCGGAGCAGACCACCGGGCAACCGGACGCCAGGCTTTCCAGGATGACGTGCCCGTAGTTCTCGCCGAGCGTCGGAAAGAGGAAGGCGTCGTAGCGACTGAAGGTGGCCATCACCTCGTGCGCCCCGAGCTCGCCCCGGTAGCGGACCCGCACATGGTCGGGCATCGCGTCGATGAGGCGTCGGCAGCACGCCCAGTACTGGGCGTCCTCCCGCGGGCCGTAGATGTCGAACTCCAGCGGTCGGGTGGCGCCGCCGACCGCCTCCAACGCCCTGGTGAGGTTCTTCATCGGGGAGATCCGACCGACGAACACCAACCGCAGCGGCCCGTCGTGCACGACGACCGGAGGGGCCGGACGCTCCGGGATCGGGCACTCGTTGCCGTTCACCATGATCTGCGCCCAGGGCACGTTCGCGCGGATCTGCTCCTCCTCCAGTCGGCTGCACGCCTGCCAGCGCACGTCGAGCCGACGCAGCAGCGGGGCCCAGACCGCCAGGAACAGACGCTTCTTGCGCGCCTTGATGGCGAGTGCGCCCGGCGACAGCTCGCCGCGCGGGGCCAGCATGATCGCGCGGACCCGCACCAGCCGCAGCGCCACGGCCAGGATCGGCAGCACCGAGAAGAGCGACCAGAGGCTGTTGACGTAGATCAGATCCACCGGGCGGGAGCGGATGTGCCGCGCCAGCCGGACCCAGTGCCGCAGGGCGAACGGTCCGAGGTAGAAGACGGCGCACCGGTCGTCGCGGCGCACCAGCTGCCCGGACAACCCCGGGTAGGGTGTGGGCGAGGAAAGGTCCCGGTCTCCGGTGACCAGCGTGACGTCGAGGTCGTCCGGCAGGGTGTCCAGGATGAACCGCAGGGAGCGGATCGGCCCGCCGCCCCGGAAGCCCGGTTCGAACACACGAGCGGTGGCGAGCACCCGGTAGCCCGACGTGGTCGCGGATCGCGCCGTCCCCCTCGGTGTCCCGGCGCTGCCGGGGAGACGCGTGCTTGCCAGCTCGTTCACCTTCGGCTCACCTTCCAGACTGCTGTCCCGGCGTCGGCACGGGCACACCGGCACCGGGGTCGCGCGAGGGTTGACGAGAGCACCCGGGAGGAGGCGCCGGGAGCGGCTCGCAGGTGACGACCGGCACTGGGGGAGCCCGCGCGTTCGCGGCCACGGGTGTCCGACCGTCACCATCGCCGGCACCCACCCGTCACCACCGGCACCGGTAACCGGTTCAGATGACGGAGAGCGGCCAGCGTTCTCCGTAGCCGAGGGGAGCCGCGGTTGACGACCGACGTAGTGATCGTAGGCACGGGTGGGATGGGCCGTGAGGTATATCAGGTTATTCGGCTGTTGAACACCACTGCGGAGGGTGAGCCGCCCTGGCGGGTTCTCGGTTTCGTCGACGACTACCCGACCGAGCCCCACGTCGAGCTGGTACACCGCCTCGGCGCCGCCTTCCTCGGCCCGACCCGGTGGATGGCCGCCCAACCGCCGAGCACCCACGTGGTGCTCGGCGTCGGGCATCCGAGGTTGCGCCGGGAGACCGACCAGACCATCGCCCGGTACGGCCTACCGGCGGCCACAGTGGTGCATCCGGCTGCGGAGATCGGCCCCGACTGTGTCTACCAGCAGGGGTTGTTCGCCGCCGGTGGTGCCCGAGTGACGACGAACGTGCTGTTGGGACGGCACGTGCACCTCAACCAGAACTGCACGGTGGGGCACGACAGCGTGCTCGGCGACTACGTCTCGATCAACCCGCTCGCCGCGGTCTCCGGCTACTGCCGACTGGAGGAAGGCGTCCTGGTGGGCACCACGGCGGCGGTCCTGCCGAAGCTGACCGTCGGCCGGGACGCCACCGTGGGCGCCGGTGCCTGCGTGACCCGTGATGTCGCCCCGGGCGTCGTGGTCACGGGTGTGCCGGCGCGGCCGGCCGGCCGGTCACCGGCGGATGCCCGCCCAGTCGTGATGGCGGCGCACGGTCGACAGGATGAAGTCGACCACCCGGCGTGACGTGTCGGGGACCTGGTAGTCGAGCGGGCAGGCGACGGAGCCGTCGGCCACCTGCGCCACCACCACCCGGATGGCCTCCACGACCCCGTCGGGCTCCAGGCCGGTCATCACGATCGCTCCGCTGTCCAGTGCCTCGGGACGCTCGATGGACTCGCGCAGGGTCACCGCCGGGAAGCCGAGAATCGCCGCCTCCTCGCTGACGGTCCCGCTGTCGGAGAGGGTGCACCGGGCGTGCCGTTGCAGGGTCACGTAGTCGAAGAAGCCGAACGGCTCGTGGAAGGTCACGCCGTCGAGGTGCAGGCCGTCGCCCGCGAGCGCCTCCAGCCTCTTGCGGGTACGTGGATGCGTGGAGACCAGCAACGGCAGCCGCCACTCGTCGCGTACGGCCCGCAGGCACTCCAACAGTCGACGGAGCCGGTCCGGGTGGTCGACGTTCTCCTGCCGGTGCGCGCTGACGACGAAGTAGCCGCCCGGTTCGAGGGCGAGTTGGGCCAACACGGTGGATCGCTCGATCTGCGACCGGTAGTGGTCGAGCACCTCGCGCATCGGCGAGCCGGTGTGCAGGATCCGGCGCGGGTGCAACCCCTCGGCGAGCAGGTTGCGCCGGGCGTGCTCGGAGTAGACCAGGTTGAAGTCGGCGACGTGGTCGACCATGCACCGGTTGGTCTCCTCCGGCACGTTCAGGTCGAAGCATCGGTTGCCGGCCTCCATGTGGTACACCGGCACGTTCATCCGCCGGGCCATCAGGGCCGAGATCGCGCTGTTGGTGTCACCGAGGACCAGCAGCGCGTCCGGGCGCAGCTCGGCGATCGCCCTCTCGGTACCGACCAGGACCGCGCTGAGGAGGCTACCGAGTGACTGGGTGTCGGCCCGCAGGAAGAGGTCCGGCGCGCGGACACCCAGCTCGCTGAAGAAGACATCGGACAGCGAGGGATCCCAGTTCTGCCCGGTGTGCACCAACGTGTGGTCCACGGTCCGGTCGAGGGCGTCGATCACCCGGGCCAGCCGGATGATCTCCGGTCTGGTTCCGACGACGGTCATCACGCGGGTCACTTGACGCCTCCTGGTGGCAGATGTGCGGATTCGGCCCGGCGGGCGGGACGTGGTGGACGGGTTTGACCACGGGTCACGGCGTCCGCCCCTGCGGAGGCACCCGGTATCCCGGGTCGCGGATCACCCGCCACGCCTGGTCGAGCACGCTGATCGGCGCTCGACTGGCGCGCCAACGGCGGTAGGCGGCCCCTGCCTCGACGCGGGCCGCGTGCCGCTGCTCGGGGGTGGCGGTCGCCACCTGCGTGACCAGCACGCCCAGTGCCGTCGCGGTCAGCTCGGGAAGGACCAGCCCGCCACCGTCGCGCAGTACGGCCGTCCAGGGTGTCCGGTCGGAGCAGAGCACCGGACAGCAGGCCGACAGGCTCTCGGCGATCGCGTTGCCGTAGTTCTCCCCCCGGGTCGGTAGCACGAACGCGTCGTACCGGGAGAAGGTCGGGCGGACCTGCTCGGGGGCCAGCTCACCCCGGTAGCTGACGGTGACCCGGTCGGGCAGCTCGGCCAGGTGTTCCCGGCAGCGCCGCCAGTACGACTGGTCCTCCACCGGGCCGTAGATGTCCAGTCGTACCGGCACCGGCACGAAGGCGAGCGCGGCCAACACGAGGTCGAGGTTCTTCATGGGGGAGATCCGCCCGATGAAGACCAGCCGTGCGTGGTGGGTCGCGGGCAGCTCGACCGGCGCTCCCTCCGGCTCGGGCCCGCGGCTGACCGCGACGACACCGATCCGCGCCCGGGGCAGCACCCGCTGGATGTCGGTGGCCTCGACCGGTGTGGTGGCGTGCCACAGCACCCGACGGTCGAGCAGCATCCACCGCCAGGCGGTCAGGAAGATCCGCTTACGGAGTCGGTGCACCCGGAGGGCGGCGGCGCCGAACTCGCCCCGGGGGGCGACCAGGATGCGACTCACCCGCAGCAGACCGAGCCGGGCCGCGGCCATCGGCAGGATCGAGAACGTCGACCAGACGCTGTTGACGTACAGAAGGTCGAAGCGGCCGGCGCGCAGTGAGCGCCAGAGCGCGCGCCAGTGCCCCGGCCGACGCACTCCGAGGTAGAAGACATTCGTCCGGCCGACCCGGGACCAGCGACCGGAGAGCCCCGGATAGGGGTCGCGGCAACCGAGGTCGCGGTCTCGGGTGAGCAGGGACGTCTCAATGTCGTCACTGGCCAGGGCGAGCACTTCGGAAATGGACCGGACCGGCCCTCCGGCACGCCAACCGGGAGCGAAATAGCCGGCGGTGACAAGGACGCGGAATTTGTTCTCGTCGACCGTCGCGGGTCGTTCTCGGGTGTCCGCCGCGGGGGTGGGATCGCCGGCCATCCTCGCTCCTCGCTCGTGCCACAGGATCGATTCACCCAACGATCGGAGACGCGATCCGTGACTGAAGCTCTTTTCTCGATCGGCCGCGCGGAATAAATTCCGCCGGATACATGAAACCTCAGGAGCGGCGGGCCCGAGAGCGATATAAGGAACCCGCGGGGAAAATTGGCCCAGCAGGAGAGGGACTTCATGTCACGAGTGGCACTCATATCCGGCATCACCGGTCAGGACGGCAGTTACCTGTCGGAGTTCCTGCTCGACAAGGGATACACGGTGCACGGCATCAAACGGCGGGCGTCCACTTTCAACACCGAACGGATCGACCACGTCGACGTCCATCCGCGCAGCGGCGACGCCCGCCTCTTCCTGCACTACAGCGACCTTTCCGACCCGGCCTCGCTGACCGCGCTGATTCGGGACATCCGCCCACACGAGATCTACAACCTGGGCGCGCAGAGTCATGTCCGGGTGTCCTTCGACATTCCCGGTTACACCGCCGACGTCACCGGGCTCGGCGCGCTGCGCATGATGGAGGCGGCCCGGTCCGCCGACGTCGGTTGCCGGTTCTACCAGGCGTCCTCGTCGGAGATGTTCGGCTCGACCCCGCCCCCGCAGCGCGAGGAGACCCCGTTCCACCCGCGCAGCCCGTACGCGTGCGCCAAGGTGTACGCCTACTGGTCGGCGGTGAACTACCGCGAGTCCTGGAACATGTTCTGCGCCAACGGCATCCTGTTCAACCACGAGAGCCCGCGCCGGGGCGAGAACTTCGTGACCCGCAAGATCACCCGTGCGGTGGCCAGGATCGAGGCCGGTATCCAGGACAAGCTCTACCTGGGCAACCTGGACGCCGTTCGAGACTGGGGCTACGCGCCGGAGTACGTCGAGGCGATGTGGCTGGCCCTGCAACAGGACTCCCCGGACGACTACGTGGTCGCCACCGGCGAGGGTCACACCGTGCGCGAGTTCGTCGAGGCCGCCTTCGACCGGGTCGGGCTGGACTGGCAGCGCTACGTGGAGCTGGACCCCGCCTACTTCCGTCCCGCGGAGGTCGATGCCCTCATCGGCGACTACTCGAAGGCTCGACGCACCCTGGGTTGGGCACCGAAGACGCTCTTCAGCGACCTCGTCCGGATCATGGTCGACGCCGACCGGCAGCTGCTCGAGGACGAGCGGATGGGGCGACTGGTCCGGGTGGACCGGTGAGGGTCGCGGTCGACGCCGCACCCATCCGTCCCGGTCACGCCGCGGGGCTCGAAGCCTTCACCTACGGCTTGCTGACCGGCATGGCCGCCGACGACACCTGCGACCTGCGGGTGAACGTCCTGCGTGGCACGCTGGCCCAGTGGCGGGACCAGGTGCCCGACGCACGGATCGACTGGACCGAGGTGGCGCAGCCGCTGCGCTCCGACAACCCCACCGGCCAACTGCTGCGACGTTGGACGCCACGGGTGATGCGCAACTCCCGCACCGTCCGCACCGCCGTCAACGCGGTCCGGCAACGCTCCGTCGTGCGGCACAGCGACACCGACGTCACCCTGTCTCCGGTGCACGGCGCCCCGATCGGGTCCGGCACCTCGGTCGTCGTCCTGCACGACACGCGTCACCTGCGGGCCGACTTCCACGCCCCCGGCTATGCGGCGGTGATCCGGGAGAACGTGGCCCGCGCGGCGGCGATCGTGGTCACCTGGCCCCACCCGTACCGGGAGACGCTGCGCCTCTTCCCGGAGGCTGCGGAGCGGACCGTACTCATCCCGACCCCGGCGTTCCAACCGGCACCGGATCGCGCGCAGCCGCGGCCGGAGCCGGGGTTGCTGGTCTACCCGTCGTCCACCGCCGAGCACAAGAACCACGCGACCCTGCTGGAGGCGATGGCGCTACTGCCCCACTGCCGCCTGATCTGCCCGGGGCCGTTGGTCGAGCCCGAGGCGAGCCGGCTACTCGCCCGCGCGGCACTACCCGACCTGCGCGGACGGGTGTCGTTCCCTGGTTTCGTCAGCCTGGACGAGTTGAACGCCATCTACGCCCGGGCGGACGCGGTGGTCGTACCCTCGCTCTGGGAGGCGGCCAGCGGCGCGATGCTGGAGGCGTTCACCTGGGGTCTCCCGGTCGCCTGCGCCGACGTCGAGCCGCTGCGCGACCAGCTGGAGTTCAACCGCGCCGAGGCGGCGGTCTTCCGGGCCCGGGATCCGCGATCCCTCGCCGACGCGGTACGGCAACTGTTGGACGACCGGGAGCGTTACGCCGCCGCCTCCCGGCGGGCGAACGCACGACTGGCCGGCCGCACCTGGGCGGCCACCGGCCGTGACTACCTGGACGTCCTGCGCTGGGCGGCGAAGGGTGGATCGGGTCCGGTGCCGCGGTCCCCGTTCGTCACCGAGGCGAACGACGCGGTCGCCGCCGGAGGGGATGGATCATGAATATCGCCGACGACACCTATCCGGTGGCCCGGCCGAGCCTCTCCAGCCTGGAGGAGCGGTACGTGGTCGACGCCCTGCGCAGCGGGTGGATCTCGTCGCAGGGCCCGTACCTGCGGGACTTCGAGGAGCGTTTCGCCGAACGCTGCGCCGCCGACACCGCGCTGACGACCAGCAACGGCACGGTCGCGCTGCACCTGGTCCTCGCGGCGGCCGGCGTCGGGCCGGGGGACGAGGTGATCGTACCGGCGTTGACCTACGTGGCCACGGCCAACGCCGTCGCGTACTGCGGGGCGCGTGCCGTCTGCGTGGACGTCCTGCCGGAGAGCTGGTGCGTCGACCCGGCCGCGGTACGCGCCGCGATCGGTCCACGTACCCGGGCGGTCATCGCCGTCGACCTGTACGGGCACCCGGCCGACTACACCGCCCTGCGCGATCTCTGCGACCGGCACGGCCTGCTCCTGGTCGCCGACGCGGCCGAGTCGTTCGGCGCCACCCTCGACGGGCGGCCCACCGGCTCGCTGGCCGACGTCACGACCTTCTCGTTCTTCGGCAACAAGGTGCTCACCTCCGGCGAGGGCGGTTGCGTGACCACCTCGGACGCGGCCCTGGCCGACCGGATGCGCCTGCTCCGCAACCAGGGCATGGATCCGCAACGGCGCTACTACTTCCCGGTGCTGGGCTACAACTACCGGATGACGAACCTGTGCGCCGCGGTGCTCTGCGCCCAACTGGACCGGGCGGACGAGATCATCGCCCTCCGGGACCGGGTGATCGCCGGGTACGAGGAGCAGTTGGCCGACGAGCCGGCACTGTCGGCGCAGCCGGTGGCCGCCGGAGTCCGCCGCGCGCCCTGGATGGCGGCCTTCCTCGTCGGGGCCGAGGGGGACGCCACGTCCCGGGACGCACTGGCCCGCGCGCTCGCCCGGCTCGGCGTGGAGACCCGTCCGTTCTTCGTGCCGATCCCGGACCTGCCCGCGCACCATGATCCGGGCGCGGACTGTCCGGTGACCGACGATCTGAGTCGGCGTGGCATCAACCTGCCCACGTACGCCGACCTGGGCGAACCGGCGGTCAAGGCCGTGGTGGAGCGCGTCCGCGCCGCCCTGGCGTCCATCGGCTGACTCCCCCGGGGCCCGCGCCGGCGTGACCGGCGCGGGCCAACGGTCAGACCGGTTGGACCGGTCAGACCGGTTGGACCGGTTGGACCGCCGGCGGACGGTCCGCCGCTCGGTCGCGCAGCAGCAGGAGGTAACTGCCACCCCACGCGAGGGCGCTGAGCAGCGCCAACACGACCAGCGCGCCGGCCGCTCCAGGCGCGCCGAACAGGACCGCCCCGGCGACGACCGTCGGCACGCGGAGCCCGCCGAGCAGCGCACCGAGTACGATCGCCCGGCGACTCGCCTGCTCGAGCCGCAGCCCGGCGAAACCGATGGTGGCCGGCACGGCGAGCAGGCTCTCCAGTGCGAGCAGCACCAGCAAACTCCGCGCGTGGCTCCAGTTGGCGCCGAGCAGTTCCGCACCGACCGCGTTCGGCAGCAGGGCGACCGCCACGGTCAGCGGCAGGACGGCGGCGGCCACCAGCAGCGCGAGCCGGACGGCGGTCCGCGTCCGCACCGCACGGGACTCGGCGCGGGTGCGGGCCAGCTGCGGCAGGATCAGCGTGGCGGCGGTCGACAGCACCAGGTTGACCGGCCCCAGCAGCGTGCGTCCGGCGCTCAACGCCCCGACCACCGCCGTGCCGGCGACCAGCGCCACCGCGGTCAGCGCGAGCTGCGCCGAGCCGGTGGTCAGCAGGAACTGCGCGCCGAATCCGGCCGCGACGCGGGTCTCGGCTCGCCCCACGCGCCAGCCGGGCACCAGGGCGTACCCGCGCCGGGCCGCGGCGACCAGGCCGATCAGCGCGCCGCCGCCGGCCCACAGCGCGAAGACGTACGGCACGTCGATCACCCGGAGCAGGCCGGCCAGCGCGGCACACGCGGAGAGCACCGCCCAGGCGATCTCCTGGACCATCGCCGCCGAGGGAGCGCCGATGCCGACGGCGACCGCCTTGGTGTAGTCGTAGAGCACCAACCCGGGCAGGGCGAGGCCCACGAACAGCAGGTAGGGCGAGCCGTACGCCACGCCCGCCGCGCAGATCAGCGTGCCGACGACCGCGCCGAGCAGGATCGCCCGCCGGGCGGCCGACGCGACGGCCCCGACCCCGGTGGCCAGCACGCTGTCGGTCACCGTGCTGCGCACCAGACCGGAGCCGACGATGTAGAACGAGAACGCCAGCGCGAACTGGCCCAGCCCGGTGACCGACTCCAGTCGGGTCACGGTGATCGCCAGCAACAGGTTGCCACCGCTGGAGAGCCCGCCGACGATCAGCGCGAGCAGGGCACGCCGGCCGGTCCGTGGCCCGGCCGGGGCAGCGGCCCGGCGTAGCGTGTGCCGGCCGGTCCGTACGGTCACCGGCGCGCGCCCGGGACCGTGGGCGACCGACCAGGGTCCGGGCGTTTGCGGGCCCCGTGCAGGGGGCGGCGGGTGAGCGCCAAGAGGACGAAGACCGGCATCGCCGCCACCACATGTTGCAGAAAGCTGATGGTCGAGTCCGGGTACGTGTTGGACCAGAGCAGCGGGTCGAAGAGGACCAGGCAGAAGAGGCTCAGCCGGACCGGACCGGGCGGGCCGCGCCAGCGCAGCAGCACCGCCGCCACCGCGGCCCAGAAGGCGTTCACGGCGACCACTCCGGTCGGGCCGTCGAAGAACCAGATGTTGCCCAGCAGCAGGAAGGTGAAGGCCGACGTCGGACCACCACCGATGTACTGGTTGATCTGCTGCCCGGTGGAGAGCGCCGGCCGGTCCGGATCCAGCACCCGGGGCACCAGCCCGTATCGCAGGTAGTCGGTGAGCCCGGGCTGGCCCAGGTCGACGGGGACGTCGATGCCCGCCACGACGGTGAGCTGGTTGTCCAGCCGCAACCGGTCGGCGGCGGTGAGCTGGGTGTCCACCGCGATGCCGCGGTCCTGCCGCAGGCTGTTGCGGTGCTCGAACACCGCCGGCCACGCGACGAAGAGCACCACCGCACAGAGCGCCAGATACCGCAGCCGGAAGACGCCGCAGAGTGCCCCGGTGGCAGCCATGAAGAACACCAGCGCGACCAGCGGCGCGGTGACAGCGGTCAGCACGGCGACGCAGACCTCCGCGCCGACGAGGACGGCCAGCCAGCCGTACAACCGCACCCGCGACAGCCGACCGCTGAGGTGGCTGGCCACCAGCAACGCGAACCCCAGCGCCCGCCACCCCGAGAAGAGCGTGCTCACCACCGCGAGCGGCCCGTCGGAGAGGTCACCGGAGACCTGGTTGACGATGCTGCCCCGACCGAGGTACGCCCCGAGCACGCTCGCGGTGATGCTGGTCAGCGTGACCACGATGGCGATCGGGTAGAGCCAGGGATACCGGGCGTAGGCCCGCCGGAACCCCTCGCGCCACCGCGGGTCGGGGCGACCGAACAACCGGCCGACCGTCTCCACGGCGACGCTGCCCAGCAACGCGAGCCCGACCAGGGAGACGATGAAACCCGTCTCCGGGTTCCGGTAGAAGATCGCCATCGGCAGGATGAGCAGCGCGTACGGGGCGAGCACGACGACGGTCACCGGGTAGCAGCGCAACAGCCGACCGACGAGATCCCGGTGGGTGCCCGACGCCCCGTCCCCGGTTGGCCGATCCGGCCGCGCCCCGGGTCCACGGGTCGCCCCGCCGGGGTCGAGGGCAGCCCCGGGCCAGGTCATCGCGCACGCCCCTTTGGGAGTTGGTTGGTCGCTCCTGGCCCAACGAACCAATCGACCGGGCGAAACGCCCTTGCGTACGTGGTCGTTGCGCGTAGGGCCGTGCCGAGCACTCAACCTGCGTCCCCTGTCGCGACACTAAATCAGACAACCGGCCATAGAAACGTGAAAACCGGATTCGGAGGACGATATTCCGCTAAGCAGTTAGGGGACGTGCGTGGCCCCCTGACCTGCCCTGGGTCAACGCCGGCCACGGACAGGACAGGGAGTCGTAGATGCCGCCGGAAATACCACGGGTTGAGCCAACGACATCAACAGTCACGGGACGTGCCCGGGTGAGTCGTCGTCGGACCGCCATCTTTCTGGCCGCCGACGCCCTCGGCTGGGTGGGCGGGTTCACGGTCGCCGGCTGGGCGAGGTACGAGCTGGCGCTCACCATCGACCAGGCGGTCAACGCGGTGCTGCTCGGCGGCGGGGCCGCCGTGCTGCACGTCGGCGTCAGCGCGCTGCGCCGGATTCGTTCCGGTCGCCAACCCCTCGGCACCGTCGAGGAGGTCCGTGGTCTCGCCGGGACCACCGCCACCACGGCGGCGGTGGTCCTCGTCGCCCTCCTCGCGCTGGGCGAGCGCCCGGTGCCGGCGAGCACGCCCGTGATCGGTGCCGCGTTGGCGTTGCTGCTGATGCTCAGCTCCCGTCTGCTGCACCGGCACCGGCGGGACCGGGCGATGCGACCGGACGCCCGTTCGGCGACCCCGGTGCTGCTCTTCGGTCTCGGCGAGGCCGGGCAGGGGCTGGTACGCGCGATGCTCAGCGACCCGAAGGGCCGTTACCTGCCGGTCGGCGCGCTCGACGACGACCCGGGCAAACACGACCTGCGTATCGCCGGCGTGCCGGTGCTGGGCGGTCGGCAGCACCTCGTCGACGTGATCCGCCGCACCGGCGCCACGACGGTGATCTTCGCGGTGGCCAACGCCGACGCCACGCTGATCCGTGAGGTTCGGGAGGCGACCCTGCGCACCGGCGCGGCGTTCAAGGTCCTGCCACCGGTCCGCGAGTTGGTGGACCACCGGATCACGGTCAGCGACGTGCGGGACGTCCAGATCAGTGACCTGCTCGGCCGACGCCAGGTGGTCGGCGACCTGACCCTTGACGACAACGGCCTCACCGGTCGACGCATTCTGGTCACCGGCGCCGGGGGCTCGATCGGCTCGGAGCTGTGCCGGCAGATCATGCGCGCCAACCCCGGTGAGCTGATGATGCTGGACCGGGACGAGTCGGCCCTGCACAGCCTCCAGATGTCGCTCACCGGGCGGGCACTGTTGGACGGTCCGGAACTCATCCTCGCCGACCTGCGTGACGACGAGGGTGTCCGGCGCATCATGCGGGAGCGCCGTCCCGAGATCGTCTTCCACGCCGCAGCGCTGAAGCATCTGACCCTGCTGGAACGTCACCCGGGCGAGGCGGTCAAGACCAACGTCTGGGGAACGCTCACCGTCCTGGACGCCTGCCGGGACGTCGCCCGCTTCGTCAACATCTCCACCGACAAGGCCGCCGACCCGATCAGCGTGCTCGGCTACTCGAAGCGCATCACCGAGATGCTGACCGCGCACGCGGCGGCGACCTACCCGGGCACCTTCCTGAGCGTCCGCTTCGGCAACGTCCTGAGCAGCCGGGGCTCGGTGGTGACCGCCTTCCAGCGGCAGATCGAGGCGCGGCAGCCGCTGACCGTCACCGACCCGCACGTGACGCGGTACCTGATGACCGTGCAGGAGGCGGTGCACCTGGTCCTGCAGGCCGCCGCGATCGGCCGCGACGGGGAGGCCCTGGTGCTGGACATGGGCGAGCCGGTCCGGATCGACGATCTCGCCCGCCGGATGGTGGAGCAGGCGGCCAGCCCGGTCCCGATCGTCTACACCGGGCTGCGCCCCGGCGAGAAGCTGCACGAGGACCTGCTCGGTCAGGGAGAGGCCGACCACCGGCCGCTGCACCCGCTGATCTCGCACGTGACGGTCCCCGTCCTGGACCCTCTCGAGGTCAGTGGACTGGACCCGTTCGACGAGCCAGCCAAGGTCGTCGACCAGCTCGCCCGGCTGTGCGGCATACGGCCCGATCCGCTCTTCGACCGGCGCACCGGGATTCCGCTGGCACGCTGACGCCGTCGCAACCGGGGTCGACGCACTGCCCGCGTCGGCCCCGGCGCGAGCTGACGGGGCCTCCCCCCACGACCCGCCACCTGTCACAGCTGGCTCCGGCATCGACACGGGCAGCAACGACCCGCCCATCGACCGATTGACAGCGATCAGTCCACACCGAAAGCTCGCGCCTACAGGTCCTTCACCCCCAAGGAGGCGCGATGAGACCGAGACGACTGGCGATCGCCAGCGTGGTCACCCTGCTCGGCGCACTGGCGTTAACCCCGCCGGCGGGCGCGAAGCCACCGTCCGAACCGGGCGCCCGCGACGGTCTGGAGGTGTACGTCGGCACGGTCGACGCGAAGCAGCGGGACCAGCTACGCGCGGCAGGGGTCGACCTCGGCCACGATGCGAAGACGGACTCGACCGGCGAGACGACAGTCGAGACGGTGCTCAGCCGTCGGCAGGCGAAGCGGCTGACCGACCAGGGCGTCCCGTTGTCGGTGAAGAAGGTGCGCGGCAAGGACGCGTCGCAGGCGCTGCGGGAGCAGGCGGCGGCGGGCTGGACGGCGTTCCGGCCCTATGGGGAGCCGGGCGGTCTGCGCGACGAGCTGAACGCCACCGCGGCCCGTTATCCCAAGCTGACCAAGGTGGAGACGATCGGTCGTACCCAGCAGGGTCAGCCGATCCTGGCCGTGAAGGTCACCAAGAACGCGCGGACCGTCGCGGACGGCAAGCGGCCCGCCGTGCTCTACGCCGGCGCGCAGCACGCCCGCGAGTGGATCACGCCGGAGATGACCCGCCGGTTGATGCACCACGTGCTGGACAGCTACGGCACCAACCCGGAGATCACCCGTCTGTTGGACACCACCGAGCTGTGGTTCCTGCCGGTGGCGAACCCGGACGGCTACGACTTCACCTTCACCCCGGGTAACCGGCTGTGGCGCAAGAACCTGCGGGACAACAACGGGGACGGACAGATCACCTCCGGCGACGGCGTGGACCTCAACCGCAACTTCAGCTACAAGTGGGGCTACGACAACGAGGGCTCGTCGCCCGAGCCGAGCAGCGAGACCTACCGCGGCCCCACCCCCAACTCCGAGCCGGAGACCACGGCACTGGACCGGCTCTTCAAGCGGGTCGGGTTCGAGTTCTTCGTCAACTACCACTCGGCGGCCGAACTGCTGCTGTACGGCCTCGGCTGGCAGGTGAGCACACCCACCCCCGACGACGAGATCTACAAGGCGATGGCCGGTGACGACGCGCACCCGGCGGTGCCCGGCTACGACCCGGACATCTCGGCCGAGCTGTACACCACCAACGGCGACACCGACAGCCACGCCACGGTCAAGTACGGCACGCTGGGCTTCACCCCGGAGATGTCCACCTGCGAGGCCGCCTCCGCCGTCGATCCCGACGACGAGTGGCGCCCGGAGGACTGCGTCAGTGGCTTCATCTTCCCCGACGACGAGGCGCTCATCGCCGCCGAGGTGGGCAAGAACCTGCCGTTCGCGCTGGCGGTGGCGAAGTCGGCGGCGGACCCGGACGAGCCGGTCTCGGTGGTCGGACGGAGCACTCCGGACTTCGTGGTGGACTCCTTCGACACCTCGTACGGCCGCACCCAGCAGGTCGCCGCGATCACCCGGCGGGCGCTGAAGAACGTGAAGATGCACTACACGGTCAACGGTGGGCGGCCGAAGACCGTGGCGGTCCGCGAGTGGCGCGGCGGTGAGCGGTACGGCGGCACCCACGACGACTACTACGCCGAGCTACGCGGCACGGTCCAGGGCACGAAGCCGGGCGACCGGGTGGAGGTCTGGTTCACCGGGAACAAACCGCGTGCCGGGGTGGTGGCCAGCGAACACTTCACCTATCGGGTGCACAACGACGTCGGCGGCGATGTGCTGGTCCTCGCGGTGGAGGACGTCACCGGCCTCAGCCCGGCGCAGACCGGCACCACCGCGAAGTACGCCGACGAGGTCGCGGCGTCGCTGAGCGCCACCGGGCGCAGCAGCGACGTGTACGACTTCGACGCGATGGGCCGCAAGGCGCCGCACCCGCTCGGGGTGCTGTCGCACTACAAGGCCGTGGTGTGGGAGACCGGCGACGACGTGATCATGCGCTCCCCCGGCCAGGTCGCCGGCACGGCGGCCAAGGCCGCGCTGGACACCGAGTTGGCCGTCCGGGACTACCTGAACGAGGGCGGCAAGCTCCTGGTCAGCGGGCAGTACGCGTTGTTCGCCCAGGGCGCCAACGGCTCGTACGTCTACCACCCGGACGCGCCGCCGGAGTGCACGAACGCCGACGACCCCACGTGTCTGCCGCTGCTGAACGACTTTCAGCAGTACTGGTTGGGGGCGCACACCTACGTCAGTGACGGCGGCACCGCGCCGGAGGGAGAGCCGTTCCCGGTCGCCGGAGACGACGGCGCGTTCACCGGTTTCGAAGGGCAGCTCAACGCGGCCGGTTCGGCGCAGAACCAGGGGCACACCGCGTCGTTCCTGACCACGTCGAGTTTCCTGCCGCCGGACGAGTTCCCGCAGTTCGCCAGCTCCGCGCCGGTGGGCTGGACCCGACCGGGCGGCGCGCCGTTCGACCCCCGTACGGGTGAGTGGTACCTGCACAGCGGGCAGGCCGACGAGTCGTACAAGCGGCTCACCCGCACCGTCGATCTCATCGGGGCGACAAGCGGTGAGCTGCGCTTCTTCACCTCGTACGAGATCGAGCAGAACTGGGACTTCCTCTTCGTCGAGGCGCACCAGGTGGGCAGCGACGACTGGACGACCCTGCCGGACGTCAACGGCAAGACCAGCACGGTCACCGGGGAGAGCTGCGCGTCGGGTTGGGACGAGTTGCACCCGTTCATCGCCCACTACCAGGGCGCCGGCTGCTCCCCCGCCGGAAGCACCGGAAGCTGGAACGCGGCGACCGGGACGTCGAGCGGCTGGAAGGAGTTCGTCGTCGACCTGACCCCGTACGCCGGCAAGCAGGTCGAGGTGTCGATCACGTACGCCTCGGACTGGAGCACCCAGGGCCTCGGCGTCTTCCTGGACGACGCCCGGGTCGTGGTCGACGGGTCGACGGTTGCGGAGACCTCGTTCGAGTCCGCCGACCTGGGCGGCTGGACGGTGGCCGGGCCTCCGGCCGGCTCCGGCGGCAACGCCAACGACTGGTCGCGCAGCCAGCAGGCGTTCGAGGAGGGCTCGGTGGTGGTCACCGGGGACACGGTGTATCTGGGCTTCGGGTTGGAAGGGCTGCCTCCAGCGGCCCGCGACGACCTGGTCGCCCGCTCGCTGACCCACCTCACCGGGCAGCCCCGCCCCTGACGGCGGCGAGGTGGGGCCGGGGGGGCCGGCCCCCCCCCGCCCCCCCCCGGGGGGGGGGGGGGGGGGGGGCCCCCCGCGGGGGGGGGGGGGGGGGGGGGGGGGGGGGGTGTTTGGGGGACCCCCCCCCGCAGT
>NZ_JBFAOI010000022.1:0-54921 GCF_040675155.1 Micromonospora sp. NPDC049645 | reverse complement strand
CCCAAATTGCCCTCGCGGAATACCGTTCGGCTGGAGCCGCGTCGTGCCACTCGCCGAGAGGCGACCTGCACACCGACGTCAGCGCCGCCCCCGGCTCACCGGCCGGGGGCGGCGCTGTCTGTCCCGCCTGTCGTCGGACGGCGGCGGCACAATGTTCGGGTGACTGACGTGCAGCCGTGGCCCGAGCAGTCGGGAGTACTCGCACTGCCCAGTGGCGTCGTGGTGCGTGGGCGCCGCATCGCTGCGGCGACCTCGCCCGCCGACTTCGCCGTGCTGTTGGCACCCGGCCCGGAGCCTGCCTGGCCGTACCGGCGGGTCCGGTGGCCCGATTTCTGGGTACCGCTCGACCGCGCCGAAGCGATCGATGCCCTGCGGGAGGCGCTGCGGCGGGCGCATGCTGGCGAACGCGTCGAAGTGGCCTGCCGAGGCGGGGTGGGTCGCACCGGAACGGCCCTGGCCGCGCTGGCGATCCTCGACGGGCTGCCGGTCGAGCGGGCGGTGCCGTGGGTTCGGGCCGGCTACCACCCGAAGGCGGTGGAGACGCCCTGGCAGCGGCGCTGGCTGCGCCGCGTCGCCTGACCGTCACCGCACCCCATCGCCGTCGCCGCAGCGGTGTCAGCTCTGGGCGGCCATCGCCGGTTCGTTGACGTACTCGCGTAGGTGGTTGGCGGTGAGGGTGTCACCGGTGGCGACCAGTTCGGCCGGGGTGCCGGTGAAGACGATCCGCCCGCCGTCGTGGCCGGCGCCGGGACCGAGGTCGATGAGCCAGTCGGCGTGTGCCATGACCGCCTGGTGGTGCTCGATGACGATCACCGTGTTTCCGGCGTCGACCATTCGGTCGAGCAGGGCCAGCAGTTGGTCCACGTCGGCCAGGTGCAGGCCGGTGGTCGGCTCGTCCAGGACGTACGTGGTGGCCCTCTCCGCGAGGTGGATGGCGAGCTTGAGTCGTTGCCGTTCCCCGCCGGACAGCGTGGTCAGCGGCTGACCGAGGCGGAGGTAGCCCAGCCCGACGTCGACCAGCCGACCGAGGATGAGATGCGCCGACCCGCTGGGGAAGAAGGCGTACGCCCCGGTGACGGACATGGCCAGTACCTCGCTGATGTTCTTGCCGCGCAGCGTGTACGTGAGCACCTCGTCGGTGAAGCGTCGCCCTTCACATCGTTCGCAGACACTCGCGACGCCGGCCATCATCGCCAGGTCGGTGTAGATGAGCCCGATTCCCTTGCAGGCCGGGCAGGCGCCCTCGGAGTTGGCGCTGAACAGCGCCGCCTTGACTCCGTTGGCCTTGGCGAAGGCGGCGCGGATCGGGTCGAGCAGCCCGCTGTAGGTGGCCGGGTTGCTGCGGCGTGAGCCACGGATCGGGGACTGGTCGACGATGACGACCCCGGACCGGCCGCGCAGCGACCCGTGGATCAGTGAGCTCTTGCCGGAGCCGGCCACGCCGGTGACCACGGTGAGGACCCCGAGCGGGATGTCCACGTCGACGTCGCGCAGGTTGTGCAGGTCGGCCCGGCGGATGGGAAGTTGCCCGGTCGGTCGGCGTACCGCCTCGCGCAGGGTCACGCGGTGGTCGAGGTGCCGACCGGTGAGCGTGTCGGAGCGGCGTAGCGCGGGGACGTCGCCGGTGAAGCAGATCCGTCCACCGTCGGTGCCGGCCCCCGGCCCGAGGTCGACCACGTGGTCGGCGATGGCGATGGTCTCCGGTTTGTGTTCCACCACCAGCACGGTGTTGCCCTTGTCGCGCAGCCGCAGCAGCAGGTCGTTCATCCGGGCGATGTCGTGCGGGTGCAGGCCGACGGTGGGTTCGTCGAAGACGTACGTGACGTCGGAGAGGCTGGAGCCGAGGTGCCGGACCATCTTCACCCGTTGCGCCTCACCACCGGACAGGGTCGCCGACTCACGGTCCAGGCTGAGGTAACCCAGCCCGATCTCGACCAGGGAGTCCAGCAGGTCACGGAGGTTGGCGATGAGGGGTGCCACGCCCGGGTCGTCGACGCCGCGGACGAACGCGGCCAGGTCGCTGATCTGCATCGCCGAGCAGTCGGCGATGGTGTGGCCGGCGATGCGCGAGGACAGGGCCGCCGCGTTGAGTCGGGTGCCGCCGCAGTCGCCGCAGGTGGTGAAGGTGACCGCCCGGTCGACGAACGCGCGGATGTGCGGTTGCATCGACTCGCGGTCCTTGGCGAGAAGAAGCCGCTTGACCTTGACCGCGAGGCCCTCGTACGTCCAGTTGTTGCTGCCCACCTTGATCTTCGTGGGCGGCTTGTGCAGGAGGTCCTCCCACTGTTGGGGGGTGAAGTCCTGGAGTTTGACGTCCGGGTCGAACAGGCCGGAGCCGACGATGGTCTGCCAGTACCAGGAGCCGACCGCGAAGTTGGGCGCGGTGATCGCGCCGTCGTTGAGGGAGCGCTCGACGTCCACCAACTCGTTGACGTCGAGGTCGGAGACCCGGCCGAGCCCCTCGCAGGTGGGGCACATGCCCTCGGGCAGGTTGAAGCTGAACGCCCCGGCACCGCCGATCGACGGTTGCCCGAGTCGGCTGAAGAGGATCCGCAGCATGGCGTACGCGTCGGTGGCGGTGCCGACGGTGGAGCGGGAGTTGGCGCCCATCCGCTCCTGGTCGACGACGATGGCGGCGCTGAGGTTGCGCAGCGAGTCGACGTCCGGCCGGTTGAGGTTCGGCATGAACGACTGGAGGAAGGCGCTGTAGGTCTCGTTGATCATGCGCTGGGACTCTGCGGCGATGGTGCCGAACACCAGCGACGACTTGCCTGATCCGGAGACACCGGTGAAGACGGTCAACCGGCGCTTGGGGATGTCGACCGAGACGCTGGCGAGATTGTTCTCCCGCGCCCCGCGTACCTCGATCATGTCGTGGCTGTCGGCGGCGGACCATGCTGGCTGCGACATGCGAACCCTTCACGGAATCGTGGCGGGACTTCTCCCGCCGAACACTGGCGGGTTCCATTGTCTCATTCATCCCCATGTAGAGAGTTTCGACGGAATCCCAGCGCGGACGGCAGCAGCGTGTCCTAGAAAGTCTCAAATCACGTCGTAAGCGCTAGGGTGCTCGGGTGGACGTCGCCCCGAAGGACCGGCTGCGCGCCGTGGACCTGGCGGCCACCGTCGGCATCTCGGTGCAGCAGGTGCGCAACTACGTCGAGCTGGGGGTCCTGCCGCCGGTGCGGCGCACCGCGAGCGGCTACCGGATCTTCACCGGCGAACACGCGCGGGCGCTGACCGTGGCGCGACGGATGGCCGAGGGGCACGGCTGGATCCGTACCCGGGAAGTCATGGCGGCGGTGCACCGGGGTGACCTGCCGGCGGCGCTGGCGGCGCTCGACGGCGGCCACGCCGAGCTGGACCGGGAACGCGCCGAGATCCGCCGGGTGCTCGGCGCCTTCGAGACCGTGCTGGCCAGCCCACCTGCGGCCCGGCCGGCGCCGCGCCACGACGCCCGCATCGGCGAGGTCGCCACCCTGGTCGGGGTCCGGACCTCGCAGCTGCGGCTGTGGGAGGAGCGCGGGCTGCTGCGCCCGGGGCGCACCCCGGGCACCAACTACCGGGTGTACGACGAGGCAGAGCTACGCGCCGCGCAGGTCATCGCGTTGTTGCGCCGGGGCGCGTACCCGTTCGAGATCATCGCGGCGGTGCTGGGCGAACTGCGGACCACCGGCAGCGCCCAACGAGTCCGCGCCGAGTTGGCCCGTCGCGAGCAGGAGCTGCACGCCCGCAGCCTGCGCCGGCTGCGGGGCAGCGCCGCCCTGCACGACTACCTGCGCGGTCGCGGCGACGCGGGTTGACCGGCATCCCGTCCCGCCGGGCGATCCTCCTGACTAGGGTCGGGCACATGAGAGCTGCGCTGCTTGCGGCCACGACGTCCGCCGTCCTGCTCGCTCCCGTGCCGGTGGGCGCGGCGGGAGCGTCCGCCGCGCCGACGGTGCGCTGCCCGCGGGTCCCGGCGCCAGCGGCGTCCCGCCCGCCCCGGCCCTCACCCCCGCCCGCCGTGCCCGAGCAACGGGTGGTCGGCGGCGCGGCACTGGACACGGCCGGCCTGGTCGTGCCGGCCGGCGTCGGCGCGCCACCGGGGGTCACCGCCACCTCGTGGCTGGTCGCCGACCTGGACAGCGGCCAGGTCCTCGGCGGCTGCGGCCCCCACGAGTACGGCACACCGGCGAGCGTGCAGAAACTCCTGCTGGCGGCCACGATGCTGCCCAGGCTCGACCCGAAGCAGACGGTCACCGTCACCGACGCGGACATGGACATCGAACCCGGCTCCTCGGCCGTGGGCCTGGTCGAAGGCGGTCGGTACACCATCGAGACCATCTGGCTCGGGTTGCTGCTCAACTCGGGCAACGAGGCCGCCAACGCGCTGGCCCGACTCGGCAGCGGCACGGACAGCGCCGCCGGCGTACGCGCCATGAACGAGAAGGCCCACCACCTCGGCGCGCTCCAGACACACGCGGTCACCCCGTCGGGACTTGACGGCAGGGGGCAGTTCACCAGCGCGTACGACCTGGCACTGATCGCCCGGGCCTGCTTCGCCGAGCCGACCTTCCGCCGCTACGCGCTGACCGAGCAGACGTCGATTCCGGCGCAGCCGGCGCAACGCACCAAGGGCTTCGAGATCCAGAACGAGAACCAGCTCATCTACCGGTACCCGGGGGCGCTCGGCGGCAAGACCGGCTTCACCGATCTGGCCCGGCACACCTACGTGGGGGCGGCGGAACGCGGCGGACGGCGGCTGGTGGTGACCCTGCTGGGTGCCGAATCGGCGCCGGTACGCGGCTGGGAACAGGGCGCGGCCCTGCTGGACTGGGGCTTCACGCTGCCCCGGGGCGCCTCCGTGGGCCGGTTGGTCGAGCCCGGCGAGCTGACCGCCACGCCGTCGGTGGCGCCGTCCGCGTTGGCGGCACCCGGCGCGCCCCGGCCGGCGGCGGCCAGTGGTCCCGCGCGGAGCGACTCGGGCTGGCTCTGGTCGGTGACCGCCGTCAGCGGCGCGGCGGTGCTGGCGTCGTTGGGCGGGCTGCTGTGGCGGCGTCGCCGTCGGATGCTCTGACGGATCGACATCGGGCGCCACCGTCCATAGACTCCGGTCTTTCTGGCACCACCAGTCCAGGAGGATCCCTGTGTCGAGTGAACCCGAAACGCGCCCCGCACCGGCGGCACCCCGCCGGCCGGTTCGCGCCCTGACCCGCCTCGCGGGCGTGACCGTGCTCGCCGGGGCGCTGGTCGTCGGCGCGTCCGCCACCGCGCTCGCCGCACCGGGCCCGTCGGCCGACGCGGTGCGCCTCTCCACCGCGCCGCAGAGCGCCGCCGTCGACACCGCCGCCCGGCCACCGCACACCACTCACGGCCCGTGCGCGTACACCGAGACGCCGGACGAGCCGGCCGCCCGGCCGGTGCCGCTGCCGCCCGACCCGCGCCGCACGCCGTCGCGGGGCACTGTCCGGGTGACCCTGGCGACCAACCACGGGCCGATCGGGTTGACCCTGGACCGGGCCGCCGCGCCGTGCACGGTGCAGAGCTTCCTGCACCTGGTCGGCAAGCGCTTCTACGACCGCACCCCGTGCCACCGGCTCACCGCGTACCCGACGCTGAGCGTGTTGCAGTGCGGTGACCCGTCCGGCACCGGCGAGGGTGGCCCGGGATACCGCTACCGCGACGAACTGCCGACCGACCTGCCGCCCGCGCCCACCGACCCGACCGGGGAGCGGCGCGTCTATGCCCGGGGTGTGCTGGCCATGGCCAACGCCGGACCGGACACCAACGGCAGCCAGTTCTTCCTGGTGTACGCGAACTCCGCGCTGCGTCCCAACTACACGATCTTCGGCGAGGTCGACGCGCCCGGCCTGGCCACCCTGGACCGGATCGCCGCCGGGGGAGTGGCTCCGACCGCCGAGGACCCCGCGCCGGTCGACGGCGCGCCCGCGTTGCCGGTGACCATCCGCAAGGCCACCCGCTGGCACCACCACCACTGACGGTACGGCGCGGTGGGTGACCGTCGGTCGCCCACCGCGCTGGCCGGAATTTTCGGGAACCGACCGGAACCGGTCCATCCGGTCTCCGCCGCAGTTCCGGCCGTCACGCCGGGTCGGGCGACCCGGTCGGCGGGGCGGCGGTGCTGTCCCGAACGACCAGTTCGGTGGCGAGTTCCACCCGGGGGGAGTCGATGCCCTCACCCTGGGCCAGGCGCAGCACGGTGCGAGCCGCCAACCGTCCCATCTCGACCAACGGTTGGCGCACGGTGGTCAGCGGCGGTGAGGCCCAACGGGCTTCCGGCAGGTCGTCGAAACCCACCACGCTCACGTCGTCCGGAACGCGTAGCCCACGACGCCGGATGGCCTCGTAGACGCCGAAGGCCATCTGGTCGCTGGCGGCGAAGATGCCGGTCGGTGGGTCGGCGAGGTCGAGCAGCGCGGTGCCGCCGGCGAACCCGGAGGCGTGGTAGAAATCGCCCGGGTAGATCAGCGCGTCGTCCACCGGCACCCCGGCGGCCTCCAGCCCGGCCCGGTAACCGTCGAGGCGCGCGCGGCTGCACAGCAGGTGCGTCGGCCCGGCCACGAAACCGATGCGCCGGTGCCCGATCGAGAGCAGATGCTCGGTCGCGGCGAGCCCGCCGGCCCAGTTGGTGGCGCCGATCGTCGGCACGTCCATGGCCGGCACGCCGGCCGGGTCGACCACCACCACCGGCACGTTGAGGCGACGAAGTTGCGCGTGCAGCGGCGGGCTCAGGTGCGAGGTCACGAAGATGACGCCGTCGGTGGCCCGGGTGCGCAGGTTCTGCAGCCACTGCCGGGCCGCGGTGGGCTGCCGGTGGATCGCGGAGACCACCGTGCCGACGCCCGCGCCGTGCCCGACATCCTCCACACCCCGGATGATCTCCACCGCCCAAGGGCTGTCCAGGTCGTTGAAGACCAGGTCGACCAGGCCGGCACGGCGAACGCTGCGGCTGGTGCGACGCCGGTAGCCGTGGTGGCGCAACAACTCCTCGACCCGCTCCCGGGTGTCCGGGGCCACATCGGAGCGACCGTTGAGCACCCGGGACACGGTCGGCACCGACACCCCGGCCTCCCGTGCGATCGCGGTGATGGTCACCCTGCGTCCGTCGTCCGCGCCCACCCGCGTCTCCTTCACCGAGCCGGAGGAACGACGACAGGTCGTCGTCCGCCGTGTGTCCCGAAACGGCGTGCCCGTTCCACGCGCCATCTTGCCTCACCGATGCGGGTTGACGACATGCGAGGTCGGCTGAAGATTCGCCGGAGTTGCGGAAAAGTTCCGGAAGCCTATCGGCTCCTTGTCGAGGTCCGGCTCGTCATCGGGCTCCCGGAGGTCGTCCGCCGAGCCGTGATCGACTCGGGTTTCCTGATGTCGGGCTGTCCGACGGCCCGGACACCCCGGAATCCCTGAAGCCGAGTGGATCATGGCCGAGGTGCTGATAGACAGGACTGGTGCGAATCCGGATCGCCGTCCTGCTCGCGCTCGTCGCGCTGCTCGGCGGATGCTCGCGGCCGGACCCCCGCCCCGCCCCGGCCGCGCCGCAGCCGACGCCGGTGCCGTCCACGCCCTCGCCCTCGCCCACACCGGTCGAGCGGTTGCCGGGGTTCGTGGTGCTGACCGACCTCGACCCGCGCATCCACGCCGACATCCGCTACGGCACCCCGCACAACTTCGTCGGCCGACCGATCACCGGCTACCGTGAGCCGCTGTGCCTGCTCACCCGGCAGGCGGCCGAGGCGTTGCGCCGCGTACAGGACGCCGCGCTGGCCGGTGGGCACAGTCTCAAGGTGTACGACTGCTACCGCCCGCAACCGGCGGTCGACGACTTCGTCTCCTGGGCGAAGAGCCCCGGTGAGCAGCAGACCAAGGCCGAGTTCTACCCGGACGTGCCCAAGACGCGGCTCTTCGCCGACGGATACATCGGGGCGCCCACCGCGCACAGCCGGGGCAGCACCATGGACCTGACCCTGGTCGACGAGCCCGCCGCCAGCCAACCCCCGTACCGGGTCGGGCAACCGCTGGTCGCCTGCACCGCGCCGCGGGGGCAGCGCTTCGCCGACAACAGCATCGACATGGGCACGGGCTTCGACTGCTTCGACCCACGGGCGCACACCGCCGACTCGCGTGTCACCGCGGCGGCGCGGGACAACCGTCGGCTGTTACAGCGGCTGATGACCGACGCCGGGTTCGTCAACTACGAGCGGGAGTGGTGGCACTACAGCCTGCGCGTCGAGCCGTACCCGGACACCTTCTTCGCCGCCCCGGTCGCCCGCTCCTCGGTCGGGTGATCAGGTCCAGTAGAGGATCCGGCAGGCTGGTACCCGGGCGGTCAGCTCGGTCGTGAACCAGTCCCGCAGCTCGGCCATCTGCTCGCGGGGGTAGACGTACTTCACCGCGCCGAACCTGCCGTGCTTGCGGGTGCGGGACTCCTCGTCCATCTCCAACCGGGTACGCGGGTACCAGCCGAGCAGCACCTCCTTGCTGCCCGGGGTGAACCGGTGGGTGATCAGCTCGGCGGTCAGGTCCAGATCCGGCACCCCGTCGACCGCCGCGCGGACCTGGTCCAGCAACTCGCCGTAGCGCTCCCGCCAGTCCGGCAACGCGATGATCGGCGCGATGGTGAGCCCCACCGGGTAGCCGTCGAGGGCGAGCCGGCGCAGCGCGGCGAGCCGGTCCGGCACCCGGGCGGTGCCGCCCTCGAACCGTTCCCCGACCGGGGCGCAGTTGACGCTGAAACGGACCCGGGTCCGGCCGGCGTGCGGCAGCCCGACGAAGGTGTCCACGTCCGCGTACTTGGTGGTCCAGCGCAACTGCACGGGCGCGTCCCAGTCGGCGAAGTGCTGCACCGCCCGTCGCCAGCTGCCGGTCAGGTGCTCCAGGGCGAGTGGGTCGGTGTAGCAGGACGCCTCGAAGGTGGTGCCCTCGTCGGCGCGTCGGGCGTTGCGGCTGGTCACCGTTCCACGCCCGGCGTACCCGCTCAGCCCGGCGAGGATGTCGTCGAGGTCCGCGTACACCCGGGTCACCGGTGGGCCGGACAGTGATCCGGCGAGGTAGCAGTACTGGCAGTGCGCCGGGCAGCCCTCGGCCAGGTCGACCCGCCAGTCGGCGCTGGGCGCGATGGGTTGCAGCACCCGTCGCGAGGGTGGGCTGACCACGATCGCCATGGTCGCCTTGGCGCGGGCGTAGGTCTCCCGGTCGGTCTGTCCGCGTACCCCGGTGAGCCGGTTGGAGCGCAGGTGTTCCACCTCGATGCCCAGTGCCCGCACCCGCTCGACGATCCGTTGGCCGTGCGGGTGGTCGAGCGCGGCGGGGGTGGCCACCACCCGGCCCGGGGTCCAGCGGCGCGCCGACCGGGCCGGCGGCGCGAGGCCGGCCAGGTCGCGGGTCGGTACCCGCTCGCCACTGGCGTCGTGCGGCGCGGCGGGTACGTCCACGGCGAGCGGCTGGTCGACGTCGACCGCATCCGGGCTGGTCATCCGGCCGGGGTACCCATTGCCGCAGGAATCCCACCCGATCGGCCGCCCCTCGATTGACGACGCCCAACCGGAGGCATAACCTCTCATCTATCTGTAAACCTTGTGAACAGATGCACATCGACGCGGCGGCGCGCGTCCCGACCGAAGGGACGATCAGGTGATCGCAGAACTCTCCACCCGTACCAGACGGATCCTGTCGTTGTTCGTCGCCCTGGTCGTCGCGGTGACCGCCGGTCTCGCGGTCAACGCCTCGCGCGGCGCGCAGGCCGCGCCGACGTTCAAGGTGCTGGCCTTCTACAACGGCACCTGGGACGCCGCGCACATCGACTTCGTCAAGGACGCCCGGGCCTGGTTCCCGCAGGCCGCCGCCCAGTACGGCTTCTCCTGGGAGGCCACCAACAACTGGGGTCTGCTGAACAGCGCCAACCTGGCCCAGTACAAGGTCGTCATGTTCCTGGACGACGCGCCGCCCACCGCGCAGCGGGCCGCGTTCCAGCAGTACATGCAGAACGGCGGGGCGTGGCTGGGCTTCCACGTCAGCGCGTGGACCGACAACCCGTCGAGCTGGAGCTGGTACTACAACAATTTCCTCGGCACCGGCTCGTTCCAGACGAACACCTGGGGACCCACCCGCGTCACCATGCGCGCCGACAACCGCACGCACGCCGCCACCCGCAACCTCCCGGCGACCTTCCCGTCGTCGATCAGCGAGTGGTACTCGTGGAGCAACGACCTGCGGCAGAACCCCAACATCGACATCCTCGCCTCGATCGACCCGTCCAGCTTCCCGGTCGGCACCGACCCCAACCAGTCCTGGTACGGCGGCTACTACCCGCTGGTCTGGAGCAACCGGCAGTACAAGATGCTGTACGCCAACTTCGGCCACAACGCGATGAACTACAGCACCAACACCGGGCTGTCCTCCACCTTCGACAGCCCGCAGCAGAACCAGTTGCTGATCGACGGGCTGCACTGGCTCGCCGGCGTCGGCACCACGCCCCCGACGACGCCGCCGTCCGACGGCACCATCTCGCCGACCGCGTGGCACACCGTCGTCAACCGGGGCAACGGCAAGTGCGTGGACGCGCGGGCCGCGGCCAGCGCGAACGGCACCGCCATCCAGCAGTACGCGTGCAACAGCAGCGCCGCCCAGCAGTATCAGTTCGTGCCGACCAGCGGCGGCTACCTGCGGGTCAACAACCGCAACAACAGCGCCCAGGTGCTCGACGTGAAGGACCGGTCGACCGCCGACTCGGCGCCCATCCAGCTCTGGTCCTACAGCGGCGGCAACAACCAGCAGTGGCGGGCCGAGTCGGAGGGAGGCGGCTACTACCGGCTGGTCAACCGGCTCAGCGGCAAGTGCCTCGACGTCCCGGGGGCGTCCACCGCGGACAGCGTCCAGCTCGTCCAGTACACCTGCAACGGCACCGCGGCGCAGTCCTTCCGGCTGGTGCCACAGTCGTAGCCGCACCGGCACGCCCGCGCCGGGGTAGACAGTCACTCACCCCGGCGCGGGGCCGGCGGCACGAGCGAACCGGGCGGCGACGTCCCGGATGACGGCACGTAGCTCCGGCGGGTCGAGCACGTCGAAGTCGACAGCCAGGGTGCCGAGGAAGGCGGCGAGATTGCCCAGCGACTCCCCGCCGGTGTGCAGCAGGCAGGTCTGCTCGTCGATCGCCTCCAGCAGGCCCGCCGTGCTGGGCATCCGCCGCGCCATCGTGTCGGCCGACGCGTGCAGGCGTACCCGGGCGGGGTGTGGCCAGGCCGTGGAGCCGACGCCGCGCAGCACGTGCGCGACCGCGTCGCCACCTGGCGGCTCCCGGGGCGCGAAGCGCGGGCCGGTCGGCACCCGGGGCTGGAGCCGGTCGGCGCGGAAGGTCCGCCAGTCGCACCGGTCGGTGTCCCACCCCAGCAGGTACCACCGCCGCCCGGTGTAGACCAGCCGGTACGGCTCGACGTCGCGCACGCTGATCGTGCCGTCATGCCCGGCGTAGTCGAAGCGCAGCCGCTCCCGGCGGTGCACTGCGGTGGAGACGGCGGTGAGGGTGTCGGCGTCCACGGTCGGGCCGCCGCCGGCGGCGGAGACGGTCGCGGTGCGCAGAGCGTCCACCCGGTGCCGCAGCCGCGCCGGCAGCGACTGCTCCAGCTTGGCCAGCGCCCGCAGGGAGGTCTCCTCGATGCCGGTCACCGAGCCGCCGGCGGCTGCCCGCAGCCCGACGGCCACCGCCACCGCCTCGTCGTCGTCGAGCAGCAGCGGTGGCAGCGCCGACCCGGCACCGAGCCGGTAACCACCGGCGACCCCGGGGTGTGACTCGATCTGGTAGCCCAGCACCCGCAGCCGCTCCACGTCCGTGCGCACGGTGCGGGTGGTGACCGCGAGCCGGTCGGCCAGCTCCGCGCCGGACCACTCCCGACGGACCTGCAGGAGGGTCAGCAGCCGCAGTAGGCGCACCGAGGTCTCCACCATGTCCGCGAGTCTGCCCCACAACCGCCGCCGGCCAGGCTCGGGGCGATATCCATTGCGGACGCGCCGCCGCCCTCCTAGTCTCGTCGGTGCAAGTCAACCGATCACACCCCGAGGGGAGTACGCCGTGCCGCGACGCGACCGCACCGATGCCGCCTCGCGCCTGCTCCCCGCCGGTGCCCCTCCGCAACTCACCGCCAAAACCCGTGCCTGCTGCCCATTGCGGCGCTACCAGCCGGGGTGGCGCGACTGACGCCGACGCTGACGCGTCCGCCGGCCGCCCATCCCACCGGGATCGGGCGGCCCTTTCGTATCCGCACACCGCCGCTGGCGACCCCAATCTGATCATTAACGGTCACGGCACGACTGAAGGAGTCCACCATGGGATTCACCCCGCTCGCCGGTACCCGGGCACCGGTCCGGGTCTGGACCGACCCGTACGCCATCGAGCCGCAGGCCGCCAAGCAGCTGCGCAACATCGGCGCGCTGCCCTGGGTGCAGGGTGTCGCCGTGATGCCCGACGTGCACTTCGGCAAGGGCGCCACGGTCGGCTCGGTGATCGCCATGCGGCAGGCCGTCTCGCCGGCCGCGGTCGGCGTCGACATCGGCTGCGGAATGTCGGCGGTGCGTACCTCACTGACCGCCGCCGACCTGCCCGACGACCTGGCCGGGCTGCGCTCCGCGATCGAGGCCACCATCCCGGTCGGCTTCGCCCAGCGCACGGACGCGGTCGACCCGCGTCGGGTCCGGGGCCTCGAGCAGGCCGGGTGGGCCGACTTCTGGGGCCGGTTCGCCGGCCTGGACCGGCGGGTGGCGCAGCTGGAGACGCGGGCGCAGCGGCAGCTCGGCACTCTCGGCGGGGGCAACCACTTCATCGAGGTCTGCCTGGAGCAGGGCGGCGCCGACGAGGGGCGGGTCTGGCTGATGCTGCACTCCGGCTCCCGCAACATCGGCAAGGAGTTGGCGGAGCGGCACATCGGGGTGGCCCGGAAGCTGCCGCACAACGCCGACCTGCCCGACCGGGACCTGGCCGTGTTCCTCGCCGGCACGCCGGAGATGGACGCGTACCGGCGGGATCTGTGGTGGGCGCAGGAGTACGCGCGGCGCAACCGGGCGGTCATGCTGGCCCTGCTCTGCGGCGTGGTGCGTGAGCACTTCCCGCAGGTCGGCTACGACGAGCCGATCAGCTGCCACCACAACTACGTCGCCGAGGAGACCTACGACGGGGTGGAGGTGCTGGTCACCCGTAAGGGAGCGATCCGGGCCGGCCGGGGTGACCTGGGCATCATCCCCGGGTCGATGGGCACCGGGTCGTACATCGTGCGGGGTCGGGGGAACCCGGACGCGTACTGCTCGGCGTCGCACGGGGCGGGGCGTCGGATGTCACGGGCGCAGGCCAAGCGGACGTTCAGCACCGACGACCTGGCCGCGCAGACCGCCGGGGTGGAGTGCCGCAAGGACGCCGGGGTGGTCGACGAGATCCCCGGCGCGTACAAGGACATCACGGAGGTGATGGCCCAGCAGGAGGACCTGGTCGAGGTGGTCGCGCACCTCAAGCAGGTGCTCTGTGTGAAGGGCTGAGCGACCGCGCGGGCCGGGTCACCCGGCCCGCGCGGCACCGGCTCAGAAGCCGACGAAGACCCGGCGCAGGTCGTCGAGGGTCACCGGACCGGTCGCCTCGACCCCTTCGGGGGTGTGCTCGCGGCCCAGCCGTCCGGTGGCCAGCCGCAGCCACGCCTCGGCCGGGGCCGCCAGCTCCCCGTCGGGGCGCTCCGGCGCGTCGACGATTTCGACCCGCTCGCCCAGCCGCAGCCCGAACGTCCGATCGGGCGCGTGCAGCCGGACCAGCAGGGTGCCCTCCCGCCCGGCCAGCTCCTGCGGTCGGCTGGTCCAGGCCAGCAGGCCGCCGATCTGGTCGAGCAGCAGCGCCACCGCCCCCGGCGTCACCGCCGCGAACGGGTTGAACGCCACCTCGGTGTCCCACTGGTGCAGGGCGAACTCGCTGAGCCGGAACCGGGCCGCGGTCGCCACGTCGACCGGCTCCGGCAGGAAACCGAGGTCGATACGCATCGAGGCGCGGGTCTCGGCGTCCAGCGCCTCGTACGCCTGGACCAGCCGTTCGTTGGTGGCGAGGAAGCCGGCGGCGTGCTCGGCCGGGGACATCGCGTCCCAGCGTGCCCACACGCCACGGTTGAAGTCTCCGTCCGGGCCGGGCGCGCCGGTGCGGGCGGCGTCCAGCGTCGCCAGGTTGATCTCGGCGCCGCTGCCCAGGTGGCTCAGCACCTGGGAGACCTGCCACTCGCTGGCACCCGACGGCCGGAGCAGGTCGTCTTCCTTGAGGTCCCGAACGAGCGCGGCGAGCTCCTCGTGGCCCGCGCGCAGAGCTGTGATGATCTGGTCAGCAGGGGTCGACATGGGTCTCCTCAAACGGATTCTTCGACGATGGTCGGGACGTTACCGGACGTGGCCGCCGGCCCGGCCCACCCCACGGTCGGGGCGGGCCGGCCGGCGGCCAGGTCAGTCGGTCAGCTCAGCCCATGTGCACGGTGTTGCCGGTCGGGATGTCCTCCTTGCGCACCTTCACCAGGACCAGGGTGGCCAGTCCGGCCAGCACGATCAGCGCCGCGCCCCAGGCGAAGGCCACCCGGTAGCCGTGCACCAGCGCCTCGACCTGGTTCACCGGGTTCGGCGCCCGGCCGACCAGATAGGCGGCGACCGCGCTGGTGTAGAAGGTGTTCAGCAGGGCGGTGCCGAGCGACCCGCCGATCTGCTGGGTGGCGTTGAGCGTCGCGCTGGCCGCCCCGGCGTCGTGCTCCGGCACCCCGACCAGGGCGAGGCTGGACAGCGGGACGAAGGTGAAGCCCAGCCCGAGGCCCAGGATGACCTGTGCGGGCAGCAGGTGGGTGAGGAACGGGGTGTCCACGTCGATCTGGGTCAGCACCAGCATGCCCACGGCGGCGAGCGCCGCACCGGCGACCATCAGCGGCTTGGCGCCCAGCCGGGGCATCAGCTGGCTGGCGCCGCCCGCGGCGATCAGCACACCGGCGGTCACCGGCAGCGACGCGAGACCGGCTTCGAGCGGCTTGTACTGCAAAACCACCTGGAAGTAGAAGGTCAGGAAGAGGAACGCACCGAACAGGCCGGCGCCGATCAGCGTCGAGGTGAGGAACGCCCCGCCCCGGTTGCGGTCCAGGATGATCCGCAGCGGCAGCAACGGGTGGCTGGAGCGCAGCTCGATCACCACGAAGGCGGCGAGCAGCAGCACACCCGCGGCGATGAAGCCGAGCGTCACAGTGGCGTCCCAGCCGTCCTCGGCGGCCTTGGTGAAGCCGTACACCAGGGAGACCAGGCCGGCGGTCACCACGATCGCGCCGGGTACGTCGTAGCGGGTGTTGCCATGGGCCCGGCTCTCCGGCACCAACGGGAGCGCGAAGGCGATGGCGATGGCGGCGACCGGGATGTTGACCAGCAGGCACCAGCGCCAGTCGGCGTACTCGGTGAGCACCCCGCCGAGCAGCAGACCGACAGCGGAACCGCCGCCGGCGATCGCGCCGTACACCGCGAAGGCCTTGGCCCGCTCGGTGGCCTCGGTGAAGAGGACGGTGAGCAGCGCCAACGCGGCCGGGGCGAGCAGCGCGCCGAAGGCGCCCTGCAACGCGCGGGCGGCGAAGAGCATCCCACCGGTGGTGGCCAGACCACCCAGCGCGGAGGCGAGCGCGAAACCGGTCATGCCGACCAGGAAGGTGCGCTTGCGCCCCCAGTAGTCGGCGATGCGACCGCCGAGCAGCAGCAGACCACCGAAGGCCAGCGTGTAGGCGGTGATCACCCACTGCCGGTTCGCGTCGGTGATCCCCAGGTCGGCCTGGGCCTGCGGCAGCGCGATGTTCACGATGGTGGCGTCCAGGACGACCATCAGCTGTGAGACCGCGATGACCGCCAGCGCGATCCAGCGCCGCGGGTGCGGTGCGCCTGTCGACGCCCCGGCGCGGGGCGCGCCGGGTGCGGTCGAGGTGGTTCCGGGCATGGTGAAGCCTTCCGTGTTGCGGAATATTCGGTGATTTCAGGCCGGAGACGGACGGTCGTGCCGATAGCGGAGCACCGGGATCAGCACCTGGTCGACGACCTGGGTGAGGAACGCGTCATCGGCGGGTAGGCCGTGCGCGACGATGCGGGACATGGTGAGCGCGGGCGCCAGATCGTGGAACAGCTCCCGCTCGCCGGCCTCCGGGGGGATCTCCCCGCGGGCGGCGGCCCGGACCAGGATGGCGGTGCTGGCCACCCGCCCCGCCGGCAGCACCTGGTGGCGCACCAGACGTTCCAGCTCGGGATTGGTCCGCATGGCGAAGGTCAACGCCTGCATCAGGTCGCAGTCGGCCGTGCAGATCGCGGCCGTGGCCCGCAGCAACTCGATCAGGTCCCCGCGCAGGGACCCGGTGTCGGGCGGGTTGTGCACACCCACGTGCCGGTCGCGCAGGGCGGCGACGACCAGCTCGGCCTTGCCGTCCCAGCGCCGGTAGATGGTGGCCTTGCTGACGTGGGCGCGGGCGGCGACGGCGTCGATGGTCATCCGGTCGTAGCCGACCTCGCGGAGCAGGTCGATGACCACGGTGAACAGGTCGCCGTCGGTGCACCGAGGAGCCCGGGCGGCCGGCACCCCGGCGCCCGCGCTCACCTGCTGACCACCCAGCATCCCAACCCCCCGTTGAAACGATTTCGTACTGACCCTAGTTCGCGGTTGTCCGATCGTGCAGGCTTTCGTGAGTTCCGTCGCATGGAGTAGGCGAAACGATTGCGTTTCCAGCCGGAGTCCGTCGGGGAAACGGAGTGCTCAGGTGCCGGGGGCGAGGACCACCGGCACGGCCACCGTGTTGATCCGTGCGCCATCCCGGGCGGACACCTCGTACACCTCGACCCTGCCCTTCTGCTCGCGCAGCGCGCGCCAGCCCAGCACCACCCGGTAACCACCCCGGCAGCCGCTGCCGCAACTGGCGGTGCCGAAACCGGTGGCCACCTCCCGGCCGGCCGCGTCCAGCACCCGGACGCTCACCGTGGCCTCGAACACACCGGCGGTGCCGGTGACGACGAGCGGGGCGGAGACCCGCTCCCCGGGGATCGGGCCGGTGACCACGATCGGCGGCAGCAGGTCCGCGTAGTCCGCCCGCCCGAGCGGGGCCGCGCCGTCGAGGCGGACCTGACGCACGGTGGGGAACTGGGTGAGCGTCCACACCACCTGCGCCTCGCGCAGCCGTCGGGTAACTGGGTCGCCGACGGCCGGGAGCCGCAGCGTCGCCACGCCGTCGGCGATCCGGGTGACCTCGACGCCCGTCGGCAGCAGGGTGGTCATCCCGGTGCCGGCCTCGGCCGGGGTCGGCCCGGCGGCCAACTCGGTGAGCGCCAGCCTCGACGTCGCGACCGTGGCCGGTCGGGTACGCCGGGTCGGCACGAGCAACCCGGCGCGGACGTACCACAGCTCGATGGTCACCGGGTCCGGCCGGCGGGTGCCGGTGGACGCCGACGCCGCCGGACGCGGCGGTCGGTCGGCGGGCGGCGTCGTCGGCTCCGCGACCGGGGTCGGGGGCGGTTCCGCACCACCGGTGGGTGCGGCGCTCGACGGCGGCGCGGTGGGCGCCGGGCCCAGGTCGCCGGAGCGGGGAGTACCGCAGCCGCCGAGCAGGAGCACCGCGACGAGCACCGGTGCGCCCCACCACGCCAGGCGGCCCCTCATCCCGCACCCCGCCCGGCCGCGGCGGCTCACCCCGCACCGCCAGAGGGGCCAGCGGTACGCCCCGCGATGTCGGCGCGATCGGCTGGGCGCGGCACGTCGCGGCGCGACCCGGTGGGACCGTCGGCGGGCAGCTCCAGCCGGAACCGGGTGCCCTCGCCCGGTTCGCTGCGCACCCCCAGCACGCCGCCGAGCAGGACGGTGTGCTCGCGGGCGATGGCCAGCCCGAGCCCGCTGCCCGGCGCGGAGCGGGCGGGGTCGACCTGGTGGAAGCGGTCGAACACGCGGGGCAGGTGATCGGCCGGGATGCCGGGCCCCTGGTCGGTCACCTCGAAGACGACCAGCCGGCCCGCGCCGGTCACGCCGGCCGTGATCTCACCCGCGCCGTGCTCGACCGCGTTGGCCACCAGGTTGGCCAGCACCCGCTCCAGCCGCCGCGGGTCGGTGCGCAGCGCGACCGGGTCTCCGCCGACCCGCACCCGCGGCGACCAGCCGCGCGCCGCGACGATGCCGTGCAGGAGCGCCACCGCGTCGACCGGTTCGACGGCCAACCGCTCCCGCCCGGCGTCCAACCGGGAGATCTCCATCAGGTCCTCGACCAGCCGGCGCAGCCGGACCACGTCGCCGACCAGCAGCCGGGCGGCCGGCCGGGCGTCGTCGGGCAACTGGTCGAGGTGCTCACGCAGCAGCGACGCCGCGGCCACCAACGCGGTCACCGGGGTACGCAGCTCGTGCGCGACATCGGCGGTGAACCTCCGCTCGCGGGCCTGCGCGTCCGACAGCGCCGCGATCTTCGACTCCAGCGCCTCGGCCATCTCGTTGAACGTGGCCGCCCAGACACTGAACTCGTCGTGCCCGCGTACCGGTAGGCGGGTGGCGAGCAGGCCCTCGGTGAGCGCTCGGGCGGCCCGGCTGGCCCGGCCCACCGGCTCCAACGTGCGGCAGGCCAGCGCGTGACCCACCGCGGCGGCGAGCAACACCACGAGCAGCCAGCCGGCCACCAGCGCGGTACGCAGTTGACCCAGGTCGGTGGCGACCTCGTCCTCCACGGTGAGGACGTACAGCTCGGCGGTCGAGCCGGGGATGCGCCCGCCGACCACCAGCAGCCGAGGACGCTCCGCAGGTGCGGAGCGCTGATAACCGAGCCGCCCGTCCGCGACGTCGGCCCGCAGCCGGGCGCCCAGCACCGGGGCGTACGCGGGGTGCGAGGCGCGGGCCGGGCCGTCGACGAGCACCACGTGCCGCCCGCTGGCCTCGAAACTGGTGAGCAGTTCGGTGCTGCGCTGCTCGGTCAGCGGCAGGAACTGCCCGGCGAGGACGAGTTGGTAGCGGGCGTCGGCGGCGGCCTCGTGCAGCGACGCGTCCAGCCAGGACTGCCGCAGCAGGAGCCCGGTCCCGCCGGCGAGCAACCCGGCCGAGACGCCGGCGACCAGGACGAACGCGATCGTCAGCCGGCGCCGCAGGCGGCCTGGGAGCACTGCGCGTCCGGCCATCGCCGCCCCCCCCCCCGTCAGCCCGTCGACAGTTTGTAGCCGGCACCGCGTACGGTCCGGATCAGCCGTGGCTGCGCCGGGTCGTCCTCGATCTTGGCGCGGAGGCGTTGTACCGCGACGTCGACCAGTCGGGAGTCGCCGAGGAAGGCGTGGTTCCAGACCAGGTCCAGCAGCAGTTCCCGGGTGAAGACCCGACCCGGGCGGCGGGCCAACTCCAGCAACAGTCGGAACTCGGTGGAGGTGAGCGTCACCTCCCGGCCGTGCCGGCGGACCACGAAGCCGCCGGGGTCGATTTCCAAGCCGCCGACCTCGATGAGGCTCGACGGGGCTGGCACGTTCACCCGGCGCAGCACCGACCGGACCCGGGCCACCAACTCGGGCAGATCGAAGGGCTTGCGCAGGTAGTCGTCCGCGCCGCACTCCAGCCCGACGACCACGTCGATGGTGTCGGTGCGCGCGGTCAGCATCAGGATCGGCACCTGACTGGTCCGCCGGATCTCCCGACAGACCTCCAGACCGTCCAGTTCCGGCAGCATGACGTCGAGGACGATGAGGTCGACCGGATGGGCGCGAAACGTCGCCAGGGCCTGCCGCCCGTCGGTCGCGGTGTCGACCCGGAAGCCGGCTCGGCGCAGACCGAGGGCGGTGACCTCCCGGATCGAGGAGTCGTCCTCGACGACCAGCACACGGCCCTCCATCACCCGAGGGTAGACCCGCCGTCACCGGGCGCGGTCCTGGCGGAACGGTCGACGTCGACGGCCGGCCAGCCCCCTACCGGCACCGTCCAACCGCTACGGTCAGTGCCTCCGGCACCCCTGGACCAGCTCACACGAAAGGGCACGACGTGCAACGTCATGGCTGCGTGATTCGACTCCGCCCCGAACAGCGGGAGACCTACCTGCGGTTACACGCCGCCGTCTGGCCGAGCGTCGAGAAGACGCTGCGCGAGGCGAACTTCCGCAACTACACCATCTTCCTCCACGACGACCTGCTCTTCGGCTACTACGAGTACGTCGGGGACGACTACGAGGCCGACCTGCGGCTGATCGCCGCGGACCCGCAGACGCAGGAGTGGTGGAAGCTGACCGACCCGTGTCAGGAGTCGATCGCCGAGCCCGGCTCGGGTGACTGGTGGGCTCCGATGCGCGAGGTGTGGCACCTGACCGACGAGGCGGGTGCGACCCCGTAGACGTTGGTGCGCCCCAGCGGGGTGACAACTCGGCTTCCGCATTGAAGACTAGCTTCATCCTGTCATCTGGATTGGTCAATATCCTGCGGAGGAAGCGTGCTCACGAGAAGGAACCTGCTGGTCGCCGCCGGTGCGGCAGTGGTCGGCGCCGTACCGCTGGCCGGCTCCGCGGCGGCCGCGCTGCCGCAGCTGGACATGGAGGCGGTGATCAAGGCGGCGCAGATTGACCCGCGCCGGCCGGACACCGCGCTGACCGAGGGGGCCAAGGACAGCGTCCTGCTCGTGGAGCGCGCACTCCAGGCGCGAGGGCTGCTCTCGTCGGCGTACGTCGACGGTCACTTCGGCACCAGCACGATCGCCGCGTACGCCGCGTACCAGCGGTCCCTCGGCTACACCGGCCTCGACGCGACAGGTCTTCCCGGCCCGTCGTCGCTGCGGTCGCTCGGGGAGGAGCGGTACTCAGTGGTCCGGGCGATCTCGCCCGGCAGCGTGGTGACCCTGCGCGGTGTGCAGGTCAACACGCGCACCAGGTCGATGCTGTTCGAGGCCGAACGCCTGCTCGGCCGCCAGCTCGGCATCACGCAAGGCTCGTACAGCAGCGGGGTGGGTGCCTCCGCCGGCACGCACGACGGCGGCGGCGCGCTCGACCTCTCGGTCAGCGGCCTCTCCTCGGCGGTCCGGACGGACGTGCTGCGTCGACTGCGCACGGTGGGCTTTGCGGCGTGGCTGCGGACCCCGGATCAGGGGGACTGGGGTTACCACATCCACGCCATCGCGCTCTCCGACACCGACCAGTCGACCGGCGCGCAGAACCAGGCCGGCGACTATTACCTCGGTCGTAACGGCCTGGCCAACCGGGGCGCCGATGACGGACCGGCGGTCAGCCCGAAACGCACCTGGGAGGAGTACCAGCGCACGCTCTGAGGCCCACCGGTTCGGTGCCGGCTGGTCCCCGGCCGCCCGAGTGGCGAGAATCGCTGGTGGGGCCTCGTCCGTTTTGACCCGAGACTGCCTCGTTCCACGCCGGAGTCGAAAATCTTCGACAAAATCTTGGGCGTGTTGTCGATCGGGGTCGTTTCCATTCGTAGCCCTGGTGAGAGCCCGGCATCGCAACGGGCCGCACACCCACTGGAGGGCACGATGACCGCCACTGCGAACACGACCCCCGCCACCGCGTCGACCGTCGGTACGGTGATCCGGACCGGCGCCGCCGCCACGGTCGCCGCGAGCCTCGCCACCATGGCCGTCGCCGCCGCCGGCAACCTGGCCGGGATCAGCCTCGACATGGGCGGCGCCCCGATCCCGGTGACCGGGTTCGGCGTGCTGACCGCTGTCTTCTCGCTGATCGGCGTGGTCATCGCCGCGCTGCTGGCGCGTTTCGCCCGGCGCGCGCGGCGCACGTTCGTCCGCACGACCGTGCTGCTGACGGCCCTGTCCCTGGTGCCGGACGTGATCGCCGACGCCGCAACCGCCACCAAGGCGCTGCTGATGCTCACCCACCTCGTCGCGGCCGTGATCGTGATCCCCGCCGTCGCGCGCCGCCTGGCCGCCTGACCTGCCGTCATCCCACCCATCGCGCCAACCGGAGGATCATCATGAAGCAGTACCTGTTGTCCGTGCACTACGTCGAGGGCGCGCCGACGCCGTCCGACGAGGAGACGCAGACAATGTTCCGGGAGACCGGTCGGATCAACGACGACATGCAGGCCGCCGGCGCCTGGGTCTTCGCCGGGGGACTCACGTCACCGGACAGCGCCACCGTCGTCCGGGCCGACAACGGCACCATCACCATGAGCGACGGCCCGTTCGCCGAGACGAAGGAGCACATCGCCGGGTTCTGGGTCATCAAGTGCGCGGACCTGGACGCGGCGCTGGCCTGGGCCGAGAGGTGCGCGGCGGCCTGTGGCCCGGTCGAGGTGCGTCCCTTCGACGACCTGTCCCAGGCCTGACCGGGAGCCGGTCGCCCGACATGGACCTGGCGAACATCTACCGCGCGGAGTACGGCCGCTGCGTCGCCACCCTGGCCCGCCTCCTCGGCGACATCAACCTCGCCGAGGAGGCCGTCCAGGACGCGTTCACCACAGCGTTGCAGAAGTGGCAGACCCCGCCGCCGAACCCGGGCGCCTGGATCGTGACGACCGCACGCAACCGTGCCGTCGACCGGCTTCGCCGGGAGTCGACCCGCGAGGCCCGGCACGCCCAGGCCCTGCTGCTGCATCACCAGGACGAGCCCCAGGAGGTGGGACCGGTGCGGGACGACCAACTACGACTCATCTTCACCTGCTGTCACCCCGCGCTCGCCCCGGAGGCGCGAACAGCCCTCACGCTGCGCCTGCTCGGCGGCCTCGAGGTCCCGGAGATCGCGCGGGCCTACCTGGTCCAGGAGGCGACCGTCGCCCAGCGGATCGTGCGCGCCAAGAAGAAGATCCGCGACGCCGCCATCCCCTACCGGGTGCCCGCCGGACATGAGCTGCCAGACCGGTTGCCGCCGGTGCTCACCGTGCTCTACCTGATGTTCAACGAGGGCTACGCGTCCACCGCCGGTCCCTTGATCAGAACGGACCTGTGCGCCGAGGCGATCCGCCTCGCCCGCGAACTGGCCGCGTTGATGCCCGACGAGCCGGAGGTCCTGGGCCTGCTCGCCCTGCTGCTGCTGACCGAGGCGCGGCGTCCGGCGCGGCTCGACCCGACGACCGGCGAACTGGTGCTGCTGGCTGACCAGGACCGGTCATTGTGGAACCGGGCGCTCGTCGCCGAGGGGCACGACCTGGTCCGCCGGTGTCTGCGCCGCAACCGTCCCGGCCCGTACCAGATCCAGGCCGCGATCAGCGCGGTGCACACCGACGGCGCCGCCACCGACTGGCCGCAGGTGCTGGCACTCTACGACCAGCTCCTCGCGCTCGCGCCGACCCCTGTCGTCGCGCTCAACCGGGCGGTCGCCGTCGCCGAGGTGCACGGGCCCGCGGTGGCCCTCGCGGCGTTGGAGGGCGTCGACCTCCCGGGCTATCACCGGCTGCCCGCCACCCGGGCCGAACTGCTGGCCCGGCTCGGACGGGACGACGAGGCCCGAGCCGCGTACGACCAGGCCGCGGCACTGGCCACCAACGAGACCGAGCGGGCCTACCTGCAGAACCGTCGCACCGAACTCACCCGTGATCGGAGAGCATCATGACCGCCACCTACACCGTCGACGTCTTTTCCAGCCTCGACGGCTTCGGCACCACCACCGGGAACTGGGGCGGCTACTGGGGTAAGCAGGGCCCCGAACTGCTCGCGCACCGCCTGTCCGGCTACGACACCGAGCAGCGCATGGTCTTCGGCGCCAACACGTACCGAGTGTTCGCGCAGATGTTGGCCGCGAGCACCGAGGAGTCCGACGTGCGCGACGCCTGGGTGACCCGGATGAGGAACCTGCCGGCGACAGTGGTGTCGAACACGCTGGACGGCCCCCTCGACTGGCCGGACGCGACCGTCGTGCGCGGTGACGCCGTCGACGTCGTGGCCCGGCTCAAGGAGGAGTCCGAGGTGCCTCTGCGGTCGCACGGCAGCCTGTCGTTGAACCGGGCGTTGATGGCCGCCGGGCTGGTCGACTTCGTCCAGGTGACGGTCTTCCCGGTGATCACGGGACAGACCGGGACCGAACCGATCTTCCAGGGCGCGCCCGACTTCGACCTGGAGTTGATCGAGAGCCGGACCCTCGACGGTCGCACCCTGGAACTCACCTACCGGCCCACCCTGCACGTCTGACTCATGCCCGGTTGGTGCTCGCCTGGCCGTCCGCCCCACCTGGGGCGGACGGCCACGTGCGCCGGCCGGCTCCGATCACCACTGGTGGGCGACGTCGAGCACCACCCGGCTGTGGGTGCCGGGGCCGGCGAGCACGAGCACCCGGAACGGCAACCGGGCCCGTACGCCGACCGCGAAGGTGCTGTAGCCCTCGAAGCTGCCGCCGAAGACGACGTCGCGCAGGGTCGGGTAGCGCAGCAGGTTCGCCACGTGCTCGCCGACCGGGTAGGGCACGGTGCCCGCGTGGTCGGCGTCGTACGCCGGGGCCCGCAGCGAGACCCGCAACAGCGCGCCGCCGGCGGTGTACGGCGACAGCGCCAGCCCCTCACCCTCGGTCCACGTCTCGCCGTAGCCGATCGTGTAGCCGTCGACCGGGCCGGCGAACTCGAACACCACCCGGTCGTAGCAGTCGTGCCGGCCGGTGCGGACGTCGACCAACGGGGCGTCGCTCAGCGCCCCGGCCGACTTCTCCACGCTGCCCCAGGTGATCCCGCAGTACGCCGACGTGGTCGTGGTGCCCGCCGCGCTGCTGCCCGAGCTGGCGACCAGCCCGGCGAGGACGACCGCCAACGCGGTCAGTGCGCTCCTGATCCTCATGGTGTTTTCTCCGTTCGGTACCGGGGTCACGTCGCGGCGACGCTGCCGGTGACCCTCTGCCGCCACCGTCGTCCCGCCCTGGCACGGACACTTCGCTGCGACGTAACCGCTGCGTAACAGACGGTGGTGGGTCCGGCGGTCAGATCGGGGACAGACGGACCTCGGCTGCTGTCGTAGCCTCCACTTCGGACGCACCCCCTCGACCCGTGGCCACCGTCGAGAGTTGCGCTCCGGGTGCACCCGGGGTGACACGTGCGTTCAGCCACCGACGTCTGCCGTGCCGGGGGCAACCCGCCCTCGACCAGGCGACGTCCGGGCGTCCATCGACGACGAACGGGGAGAAGGACTGTGCGTGAATCCGGCGGGCGACAGCTCGCGACAGTACTGGTGATGACGGGCGTCCTCGCCATTCCGGGTGGGATCCCGGCCCAGGCCGCCGCGGCGGCTCCGGAGTGCCCGACGTCCACCAACCTACTTGCCGGCCTGCGGGCCGATCCACTCACCGACGAGGCGGCCGGGAATCCCATCGCCTTGGAGAGCGTGAGCTGTGCCCTGCCCTGGGCCACGGCGGTCGCTCCGGCGGAAGGCGAGTACGACGCGTCGTTCGTGCTGTTCCGCTACGAGGACGCGACGGAGCAGTGGAAGCCGCTCAACGTCGGCTCGGGCGGGGTTTGCGACGAGTCGGTGCCGGCCGAGATCGCGGCCCAGCTCGACGGATGCCAACCGAACGATCCCGGCGACGAGCTGCCCGACGACGATCCGGTGGACGAGACGGAGAATTCGTCGGCAACCCCGGCACCCGATGGTGGCGGGATGTCCACACTGGCCTCCGCGATCGGGGGGTCGATCACGCGAGCCGAGGTCATGCAGCGCGCCCAGGGTTGGGTGGACCATCAGCCCGGCCCGTACAGCCAGCGGGCCTTCTCCTGGGACCCCACCCACACCCGCAAGTACCGGCGTGACTGCTCCGGCTACGTGGGCATGGCCTGGCACCTGAATGCCGACCCCAGCACGCGGACGCTGCACCAGTTCTCCAGCCAGATCGGCAAGTCGGAGCTACAGGCCGGCGACATCCTCAACCTCGCGGGGAAGCACGTCGTCCTCTTCAAGAGCTGGAAGACCGACCGTCGGCACTTCACCTACTACACCTTCGGGTCGACGCCGGTGAAGATCCGTACGGCGGCGATCGACGCCGGGACCATCGACAGTCACCGGGCCACCAGTTACGTGGCGCGGCGGTACACGAAGATCGCGAACTCCGCCACGCCGCCCTCGCCGCCGAAGCCAACCGGACGGGCCGCCCCGACGGTCGCGTACGACCAGGGCGACGGCACGATGCGCATGTACCGCTGGCTGTCGGACGGTGATTCCTTCAACCGCACCGCTGACTACGACTCGGGGCCGTTCCGGCTCAGTGCGGTCGGCGACCGGATGGCGTCGGGTGACGTGGACGGTGACGGTAGGGACGACATCGTGATGGCGTACCAGCAGCCGGATGGCACGTTCTCGTACTACGTGTGGCGTAACGGCAACTCGGCCGCCCGGGTCTGGTACGACAGTGGGCCGTTCGGTCTCGGCCGGGTCGGTGGTCGTCTGGTGCTCGGCGACTTCAACGGTGACCGCAAGGCCGAGCCGGCGATGGCCTATGACCAGGGCGACGGCACCATGCGCATCTACCGCTGGCTCTCCGACGGTGATTCTTTCAACCGCACCAGCGACTACGACTCGGGAGCGTTCCGGTTGAGCGCGGTCGGCGATCGGATGGCGTCGGGTGACGTGGACGGTGACGGTAGGGACGACATCGTGATGGCCTATCAGCAGCCGGATGGCACGTTCTCGTACTACGTGTGGCGTAACGGCAACTCGGCCGCCCGGGTCTGGTACGACAGTGGGCCGTTCGGTCTCGGCCGGGTCGGTGGTCGTCTGGTGCTCGGCGACTTCAACGGTGACCGCAAGGCCGAGCCGGCGATGGCCTATGACCAGGGCGACGGCACCATGCGCATCTACCGCTGGCTCTCCGACGGTGATTCTTTCAACCGCACCAGCGACTACGACTCGGGAGCGTTCCGGTTGAGCGCGGTCGGCGATCGGATGGCGTCGGGTGACGTGGACGGTGACGGTAGGGACGACATCGTGATGGCGTACCAGCAGCCGGATGGCACGTTCTCGTACTACGTGTGGCGTAACGGCAACTTCGCCGCCCGGGTCTGGTACGACAGCGGGCCGTTCAGCCTCAGTAGCGTCGCCGGCCGCCTGGTGCTCGGCAACTGGTAGGCGCATCGACCCGGACATGTCCACGGTACGGCCTCCGGAAGGCTCTGCGGAGGCCGTACCGCGGTGCCAGCCGCCGGCCGCGCCGGTATGACTCTTCCGCTATGCCGGACATCGACCATCGCCGCTCTAACATTTACGTACTTCGATGACCGGTGGCCGATGGTCGCCGGACGACCGCAGGGGAGTGCGTGATGTTCCGACGACAACTCAGACGTGCGGCGCTGGCCATGCTGGTGGCGACCCTGGCGGCGGCCGGGGTGCAACTCGCCACCGGCGCGCCGGCCGCCGCCGTCCGGACCGTCTACTACGACGCGAGCCGGACCGGCGAGTTCCGCACCAACTTCGACCAGGCGGCGCAGATCTGGAACAGCCGGGTCAGCACCGTCCGACTCCAGGCCGGCACTCCGGCCAGCATCACCATCTACGTCGACGACGGGTGGCCCCGCGCGCAGCCGACCGGGCTCGGCTCGGGCCGGATCTGGATGGGTCGTACGGCCGTCAACCAGGGCTACGACCGCAACCGCATCGCCGCGCACGAACTCGGGCACATCCTGGGTCTGCCGGACCGGCGCACCGGTCTCTGCTCGGACCTGATGTCGGGCAGCAGCGCCCCGGTCTCCTGCCGTAACGCGAACCCCAGCGCGGCCGAGGCGAGCCAGGTGAACTCGCTGTTCGCCGGCACCGTGGCCGCGCCGGCCAGCACCACGTACACCTGGGACGGCGCCTCGGACATCGGCCCGACGGTGGTCGGTGGCCGACCGGCCACGGAGAACTACCCCTTCATGGTGTACGTCTCGGGCTGCACCGGCACCCTGATCAAGGGCAACTGGGCGGTCACCGCCAAGCACTGCCCGACGCCGTCCTCGGTGCGGGTGGGCAGCGTCAACCGAACCAGCGGCGGCACGGTGGTCGGGGTGATCCGCGCGGTCAACCACCCGAGCGTCGACGTCAAGCTGCTGCAACTGGCCAGTTCGGTCGGGTACGCGCCGGCCCCGATCCCGAGCACGTCAGGCGCGGTCGGCACCGCCACCCGGATCATCGGCTGGGGCCAGACCTGCGCACCGCGCGGCTGCGGGTCGGCTCCGGCGGTGGCCAACGAGTTGGACACGTCCATCGTGGCCGACAGCCGGTGCTCGGGCATCAACGGCCCGTACGAGATCTGCACCAACAACACCAACGGCAACTCCGGCGCCTGCTACGGCGACTCGGGCGGGCCGCAGGTGCGCCGGGTCGGCGGAGTGTGGAACCTGATCGGCGCGACGAGTCGGGCCGGCAACAACAACTCCACCTGCGCCACCGGCCCGTCCATCTACGTCGACCTGCCGTCGATCCGGACGTGGATCTCCACTCAGGTCGGTGGTCTGCCGGCCTGACCGTCAGGGACACCGCGGGCGGGGGAGGCGACAGACGTACCCCGCCCCCGGTGTGGCGGTGTCCCCCACGCGATCCCACAATGCGGTACGGTGCGTGGCATATCGGCACATCGGAGGTGGATTCATGCCTGCCGTCGTCGTTCTCGCGCTGACCCTCGCTCTCGCGCCGGCGCCGTCCCCGTCCCCGTCGGATCCGGTCGGTGACCTCCTCGGCGGCGTCGGCCAGATCGTCGACGATCTGCTCGGCGGTGGCGGCACGCCGAGTGCGTCACCGACGCCGAGCCCGCCTCCCACCGCGGCGTCCACGCCGAGCCGGCCACCGGTTGCCGGTCAGCCCGGCCCGGCGCGGCCCATCGCCGACCCCGCGCCCCCCGGGTCGGCGGCCGGTGCCCCCGGGCCCGCCGCCCCCGGTCGCCCCACCGCCGGTGACGGCACCGGCGCCCACCATGCCGCCGTGCCGCTGCTCGACGGTGACGCCCCCACGCCGAGCGCTCCGCCGGCGGTCGCCGAACCCTCCCGCGACGCCTGGCCACCCACGTCGTACCTGCTGGTCGTCGCGGTCCTCGCGGTCCTGGCGCTGCTGCTGGTGCGCCGCCGTACCCCGGCCCCCTCGGCCGCGCCCGCCCCGGGCCCCGGCCCGGTGTCGGATCCCGGCCCCCCACCGGACTCCGGCCCGGTTCCGGACAATGTCAGCCGGTTGCCGACCAGCCTCAACGCCATCTACGAGATGGGTCGGCTGGACGAGCGACTCGACCAGGAGCGGCGCCACCGGACCTGATGCGCGGCCCCGACCGTCGGGCTCAGTCCACCGGGTAGGCGCCCGCACGCCGCGGGATCTCGTCGTCGTACGCCCCGACCGGCCCGCTGTAGCGGACCCTGCCGTTCGGGAACGGCCAGGCGTTCGCGGTGCAGCCGTGCAGGCCCAGCGTCTGCTGCTGCATCACCGGCGCCGGCCGGCCCCGCCCGGGGCACCGTTCGTGGCCGTACCCGAGCTTGTGCCCGACCTCGTGGTTGACCATGTACTCCCGGTAGGAGGCAAGGCTCGCGCCGTAGCCCGGTACCCCGGTGACCCAGCGCGCCACGTTCAGCACGACCCGGCCGCCGTTGCGACAGGAGGTGTAGCCGTCCGGCACGTCCTGGCAGAGGGTGTCGCGGGTGCCGGGGGTCGCCAGGTAGATGGTGAAGTCGGTCGGGTCGCCGGGCCCCACCCGGCGGAGCCGCCACGCCCCGCCGGCCGTCCACCCGCGCGGGTCGTGCAACGTCGCGGTGATCGCCGTCGCGACGTCGGCCGCTGGCAGACCCCGGATGTCGCGCTCGACGGCGACCCGGTAGCGCAGCAACTGACCGCCGGTCGCCTGCCCGGGCGCCGTCTCGCCGGGCGCCACCGACCAGCGGTTACCGCCCCTGGCGGGGTAGCTCACCGCGATAGCGGGCGCGGAGCTGGGCGGGACAGCGACGACTCCGGTCGGCCGGCCGGTGGCCACGGCCGACCTGCTGGGCGGCGGTGCGGCAGCGACCGGTTCGGTGACGGGTTGCCCGGCGGCCGGTAGGCCGCATCCGGTGAGCAGCGCCACCACCAGCAGCGACACCGTCGGAGCGGAACGCCACCGGCGGGTAACCTTCGTCGACATGTCTCTCCCCTCGCGCGTCGCTCGGCGGCGGCGCGGAGGAGAAGACGGGTGAGCGTGGCAAAAAGTTGATGTGACCCGGGGCTCAACCTTTTGCCGGCCCTGCCCGTCTCTAGCTCTGTGGCACGGGGAGGGTTCGCGGTGGCGCGGGGTGACGCGGATTTCGTCGAGTTCGCGCGGGCGGCGTCCGCGCGACTGGTGCACGCCGCGTTCCTGATGACCGGTGACCACCACCAGGCCGAGGACGCCGCACAGACCGCTCTGGTGCGCACCTACGCGTCGTGGTCGCGGATCCACGACGACGATGCCTACGGGTACGCACGCCGCACCCTGGTCAACCATCTGGTGGACGGCTGGCGGCGGCCGATGCGGGAGTACCCGACCGACGAACTGCCCGAGCAACGGCGTGGCGACGTGGCCGACGACGTGGCCACCCGGCGCTGGCTGATCACCATCCTCGGCGCGCTCAGCCCCCGGGAGCGGGCCATCGTCGTCCTGCGCTACTACTTCGACCTGCCGGAGGCGCAGGTGGCCCGGGAACTTTCGGTATCCCTCGGCACGGTCAAGAGCACCAGCTCGCGAGCGTTGGAGAAGCTGCGCAGCGCGGCGCCGCGCACGGCCGACGAGGGGGCGCGCCGATGAACGAGCTGGAACGACTCCGCCACGCCATGCGGGTGACCGAGCGCCCCGACGCCGCGCTTGACCTGGCCGCCGTGCTGCGCGAGGGCCGTCGGTTGCGTACCCGTCGGCGCATCGCCGGAGCCGGGGCGGCGACCCTCGCGGCCGGGCTGGCCGGCGTGGTCGTCGTGGTGGCGGTCGGCGTGCCCCGGCCGGGAGGCCCGGCGCCGGGCGAGCGCCCGCCGCCGGTCGCCGTCGCGCCGCCCTCGGCCGGTGTCTCGCCGCCGGTCGAGAGGTCGCTGGAGCCCACGCCGCCGCCGACGGTGGCCCGCGACGTGCCGCCACCGAAGGCCCTGGGCCGGTTGGTCGACAGCGGGGTGCGGCACGGTGACGACCGGCGGGTCTACTACTTCGTCCGGGTCGCCGTGCCCGGTGTGCCCAAGGTGTCCATCGGGCTGGCTGCCGGTCGCCAGGCTCCGGACGGCTCGCTGACCACGGACATCCTGGTCAACGACGTCGAAGGCAGCGACCGCAGCGCCGGGTTCCACGAGATCGGCTACGACGAGCGCTCAGCTGCCGCGCCGGTGCCCACCTTCGGCTACTTCGTGGGCCCCGCCCAGCGGATCACCGGTGCGGTCGACGGTCGGCAGGTCGATGCGCGGCTGGCTCGGTGGAGCGTCGACAAGCAGGTGGTGATCTTCTGGTTCGAGCCGACTCAGCTCACCCCGGGGGAACGACTGGACGGCATCATCGCCCGCGACAGCAGCGGCCGTCGACTCTGACCGGTCGACGGCGGGTCGCTCACACCGGGTCAGGCCAGCCGACGCTCGATGGTCACCGTCGTCCCCTCGGCGGTGGAGACCAACCGCACGTCGCCGTAGGCGTTCATCAGCAGCGCGCCGCGCCCCCGGTCCATCGCCGGCCGGCGGTCCCGCCAGGTGCCGAAGTCCCGTACCGAGATCCGGATCAGGTCCCCACCCACCTGGATACGTAGGCGCACCTCCGGACGGCTGGGCCGCTGCGCGTGCTCGACGGCGTTGTTCACCGCCTCGGACGCGGCGAGCAGGAGATCCTCCAGCACGTCCGGGTCGACGTCGAGGTCGCCCAGCGCCTTCCGGACGTCCCGACGCATGGCCGCGGCGGAGGTGGGCGCGGACGGGTACGTCCACCCGACGTCCAGGAGGTCACCCAGCCCGTCCGGCTCGGCCGGCGCGCCCGCGACCACGGCGGTGTCGCGGACGGGTTCGCCCGCCGGGGCCGACGCGGCGGGGCCGATCGGGGCGGGTCGCGCCGACGGCGTCGAGGCCGGAACCGCCGCCGTCTCGCCACCGACAGCCGCTGGACGGGTGCGGTCGCGGGCTCGACGGATGCTGGCCCGGATCCGGGCGATCAGCTCGGCCGCGGCGAACGGTTTCACCAGGTAGTCGTCCGCGCCCAGGCTCAGGCCCTCCACGCTGGCTTCCCCTCCGGCGCGGGCGGAGAGCACCAGCACCGGCAGCGCTCGGGTCGCCGGGTCGGCGCGCAGCCGGCGCACCAGGTCGAAGCCGTCCAGCACCGGCATCATCACATCGGTCAGCAGCAGGTCCGGCTGCTCGCGGTGGATCTCGTCGAGGGCCTGCCGACCGTCGGCGACGGCCCGCACCCGCCAGCCCTGCGCGGTGAGCAGCCGGGCGAGGTACCCCCTCATGTCGGCGTTGTCGTCGGCGAGCAGGATCTCCGCCCCCGCCCACTCGTCCGTGGCCGCCCCGGAGGCGCGATCGGGCTCGATCAGCGCGTCGCCCGGGTCGGCGAGCCAGCCCATCGCCTCCTCGACGGCGGCGCGGGCCGCGTCGCCACGGCCGTTCACCGCCGGCCCGCTGACCGACGTGCGGTGCGCCGCCGACCAGGGCAGCGTCACGGTGAAGCTGGTGCCGACGCCCACCTGGCTGGCCACCCGGACGTCGCCGCCCTCCAGCCGGGCCAACTCGTGCACCAGTGCGAGGCCGATGCCCGTGCCCTCGTGACTGCGCGAGCGGGCGCCGCGCACCCGGTGGAAGCGTTCGAAGAGTTTCGGCAGGTCCCGTTCGGCGATGCCGATGCCGGTGTCCGCGACGGTGAGGCGCACCTCCTCGTCATCCGCGTCGAGGGTGACCCGGATGCGGCCGATGAACGTGTACTTCAGGGCGTTGGAGAGCAGGTTCGTGACGATGCGTTCCCAGTTGACCGGGTCGACCGCGACCGGTCGGGGCAGTGGCGGGCAGCTCACCTCGAGGGTCAGCCCGGCGCGCTCGACGGCGGCCCGGAACACGCCGGCCAGTTCGGCGGTGAGCGCGGCCAGGTCGACCAGACGGGCGTCGCTGCGGGCGCGCCCGGCCTCCAGGCTGGAGAAGGTGAGCAGGCTGTTGACCAGTGTCAACAGTCGGGTGGCGTTACGCCAGGCGGTCTCCGCCCGCTCCCGCTGCACCGGTGCCAACGGCGCGGTGGCGTCGGTGAGAGCGTCGGTCAGCGGGCCGAGGATGAGCGTCAACGGGGTACGGAACTCGTGGCTGACGTTGGCGAAGAAGTCGGTCTTCACCCGGTCCAGTTCCGCCAGTGCCTCGACCCGGCGCCGCTCCTCCTCGTACTCCTGGGCGTTGCGCAGCGCCACGGAGATCTGCTGGGCGAGGAGCTGGTGGAAGGATCGGTACGCCTCGTCGAGCCCTCGGCTGGGGCTGACCCCCGCGAGCAGGACACCGAGCGGCTGATCCTCGTCGGCGGAGGGCAGCGGCAGCGCCAGCGCGGTGCGCACCGGCTCCTCCCAGGGGCCGGCGGGCAGCGGCAGCCGGTCGGCGACGTCGGTGACCAGGGTCGCCCGGCCCTCGGCGGCGTCCGCCAGCCCCCAGGCGTACGCGGCCGGGCTCGGGTCGGTCAGCTCGACGGTCTCCGGGAGGGCCCCGGCGTGTCCCCGGTCGCCGCCGGTGCAGGCGACCCGTCGCAGCGTCGCGGCGTCACGCAGGTAGATGGCGCAGAACGGCACGTCCAGGGGATGGGCGCCGATCGCGTCGCTCAGTCGGGCGCCGGTGGCGTCCACGTCGACGGTGCGCCCGTCGCCGAGAACGGACAGGTCGCGCAGCAGTCGGAGCCGACGTTCGCCGACCACCTGCTCGGTGACCTCGCTGCACACGGTCAGCACGCCGACGGTGTTGCCGTCGTCGTCGCGGGCCGGGGCGTGCGAGACGCTGAAGTACGCCTCCTCGCGGTAGCCGGCCCGTTCCAGCAGCAGTCGCAGCGCGGGGACCCAACTGGCCACCCCGGTCGCCATGGCCTGCTGGATCAGCGGGGCGAGCACGTCCCAGCCCTCGGCCAGGGTCACCCGCACGTCGTCGCCGAGCGCGGCGGGGTGCTTGTCGCCGATCAGCGCGGAGTACGCGTCGTTGTAGAGCTGGGAGAGGCTCTCACCCCAGAGCAGCAGCATCGGGTACCGGGAGGAGAGCACCATCCGGACGGCGGCGCGCAGGCTCTGCGGCCACCCGGTGACCGGGCCCAGCGGTGTGTGGGCCCAGTCCAGTTCTGCCATCAACCGACCGGTGTCACCGCCGCCGATGAACAGGTCAGTGCCGGGTCGTGTCACGCTCGATCCGGCTCCATCGCAAGCCCCCGTTCCGGGCCTAACGACCCTGCCGCATTACCTACCCATCCTGACACCTCTACTCACCTGTGCCGACGCCGGTACCCATCGTCGAACCGGTGGCGGTTCCGGACGAACGACCGATGCTCGGTAGATCGATATCTGTAAGTCTCTCGGGTATCCCTCCAACCCCCGAGGAGCCCCCATGAGAGGCAGAACGCTGAGCGCGGGAGTCGCGCTCGCCGTGTTCGCCGCAATGACGGTGACGCTGGCCGCCCAGCCCGCGACCGCGTCACCCGCGACCGCGTCGACCGCGACCCGGCCGACCGCCGCGGCCGCCGCCGCGCTGGCGGCGCCGGACATCTCCGTCAGCAACGTCCAGGCGCACCTGACCCAGTTCAACGCCATCGCCACCAGCAACGGTGGACACCGCCGGGCCGGCTCGGCCGGCTACACCGCCTCACTCAGCTACGTGAAGACCAGACTCCAGTCGGCCGGCTACACCGTCAGCGAGCAGTACTGCTCCAGCTGCACGTACCCCTCGAACAACCTCATCGCCGAATGGCCCGGCGGCCCGGCCGACCAGGTGGTCATGTTCGGCGCACACCTGGACGGCGTCTCGGCCGGTCCGGGCATCAACGACAACGCGACCGGCTCGTCGACCCTGCTGGAGAACGCGCTCGTCCTGGCCGCGCAGAACCCGACCATGACCAAGCGGGTCCGGTTCGCCTGGTGGACCGACGAGGAGCAGGGCCTCAACGGCTCCCGGTTCTACGTCAACTCGCTGAACTCCACCCAGCGCGGCTACATCAAGGGCTACTACAACTTCGACATGGTGGGCTCGGTCAACGGCGGCTACTTCATCAACCGGGTCAGCTCCAGCACCGCGGCGCCGTTGAAGGCGTACTGGGACTCGTTGGGCCTGCAACCGGAGGAGAACGTCGAGGGTCAGGGCCGCTCCGACGACTACTACTTCCAGCAGGCCGGCATTCCCACCTCGGGGTACGCCGCCGGCGCGAGCGCCCGCAAGACCAGCTCCCAGGCGGCCAAGTGGGGTGGCACCGCCAACTCCGCGTACGACCCGTGCTACCACCGGTCCTGCGACACCACCGCCAACGTCAGTGCCACCGTGCTGAACCGGGCCGCCGACGGTGTCGCGTACGCGCTGTGGCAGCTCGCCGTCGGCGGCGGCACCCCGAGCTGCGTCGGCGGTCAGGTGGTCGGAAACGGTGGCTTCGAGAGCGGCAGCACGCCGTGGACCGCCTCCTCCGGCGTGATCACCAACGCCAGCGGTCAGCCGGCCCGGACCGGGTCGTACAAGGCGTGGCTCAACGGGAACGGCAGCACCCGTACCGAGAGCCTGTACCAGTCGGTGACCGTGCCGGCCGGTTGCGCCACCTACACGCTGTCGTTCTGGCTGCACATCGACACCGCCGAGACGACCGGCTCGACGGCGTACGACCGGCTCACCGTGCAGCTGGGTTCGAGCACGCTGGCGACGTACTCGAATCTCCACGCCGCCTCCGGTTACGTGCAGCGCAGCTTCAACGTGGCCGGGTTCGCCGGGCAGACGGTGACGCTGCGGTTCACCGGCACCGAGGACTCGTCGTTGCAGACCAGCTTCGTGATCGACGACGTGACGTTGCAGGCGAGCTGACCGCGTACCGGAGAAAGGGCCGCCACCGGTCTTCCCGGTGGCGGCCCGTCCCGGCGGGGGTCAGGGGAGCTGCGGGTAGAGCGCGGCGACGCCGCCGGCCAGCCCGGCCTGCACCTGGCGGCTGAGGTCGTCGGCGAGGATCTCGTACGCGTCGGCCTCGATGCCGTCCACGCCGATCCGGGCGATCGACGCCGGGTCGGACTTCGGGCCGGTGATGTCGGCGGCCATGTCGGTGTCCAGGTAGCCGACGTGCAGGCCGGCGACCCGGACGCCCCGGTCGGCGAGTTGGACGCGCAGCACGTTGGTCATCGCCCACTCGGCGGACTTGGCGACGCTGTAGGCCGCGTGGGTCGGGGAGCCGAACCAGGACAGCACGGAGAGCACGTTGAGGATCGTTCCGCCGCCGTTGCCGGCGATGACCGGCGCGAACGCCCGGATCGTCGACAGCGTGCCGAGGTAGTGGGTGTCCAACTCCAGCCGGGCGAGGTCCAGGTCGCCGTCGAGGAGGTCGGTCCGGGTGTCGATACCCGCGTTGTTGATCAGCAGGTTCACGCCGCCGGCCAGCTCGGCGGCGGCGGCCACCGAGGCGGGGTCGGTGATGTCGAGGCGGACCGGCGTCACGCCGGGCAGGTCGACGCTGTCGGGGTTGCGGGCGCCGGCGTAGACGGTGGCGCCCCGGGCGAGGAGTTCGGCGGCCAGGTGGCGGCCGAGGCCACGGTTGGCGCCGGTGACGAGGGCGGTGCTTCCAGCGATCTTCATGGCCGTCACGCTATCCGACCTGACTTCTGTTCAACAAAGTCAGCTATGTCACGACGGGGTTCGACCGGATCGGGAATACGACCCGGACGCGGCCACACCTCCGTCGGTGACGACTCGTATCCTTTCCGCGAACCTCCGCACGAGCCGAGACGGGAGACGGTGTGAGCAACCAGGTCGAAACGTTGGAATTCCAGGCCGAGGCGCGTCAGCTCCTCCAGTTGGTGGTCCACTCGATCTATTCGAACAAGGACGTCTTCCTGCGGGAACTCATCTCGAACGCGTCCGACGCGCTGGACAAGCTCCGGCTGGCCACGCTCGTCGACAAGGACCTCGTCGCCGACACCGACGACCTGCACGTCGCGCTGGAGATCGACCGCGACGCCCGCACCCTCACCGTGCGGGACAACGGCATCGGGATGACCCGGGACGAGGTCGTCCAGCTGATCGGCACGATCGCCAAGTCCGGCACCGCCGAGCTGCTGCGCCAGCTGCGGGAATCCTCCGACGCCCACGCCTCGCAGGACCTCATCGGCCAGTTCGGCGTCGGCTTCTACGCCGCGTTCATGGTCGCCGACCGGGTCACCCTGCTGACCCGAAAGGCCGGCGAGACCGGCGGCACCCGCTGGGAGTCCACCGGCGAGGGCACGTACTCGATCGAGGCGGTCGACGAGGCGCCGCAGGGCACCACGGTGACCCTGCACCTCAAGCCGGCCGACACCGAGGACAACCTGCACGACTACACCGCCGAGTGGACCATCCGCGAGATCGTCAAGCGGTACTCCGACTTCATCGCCTGGCCGATCCGGATGACCGTCGAGCGCCCCGGCGCCGATGGCGAGGCCGCCACCCGCGAGGTGCAGACCCTCAACTCGATGAAGGCGCTCTGGGCACGGCCCCGCGACGAGGTCGACGCCGCCGAGTACAACGAGTTCTACAAGCACGTCAGCCACGACTGGGCCGACCCGCTCGAGGTCGTGCACATGAAGGGCGAGGGCACCTTCGAGTACGAGGCGCTGCTGTTCCTGCCCAGCCACGCCCCACTGGACCTGTTCTCCCCGCAGGGCCGCCGTGGCGTCCAGCTCTACGTCAAGCGCGTCTTCATCATGGACGACTGCGAGGCGCTGATCCCGACCTACCTACGCTTCGTCAAGGGCGTGGTCGACGCGCACGATCTGTCGCTGAACATCTCCCGGGAGATCCTCCAGCAGGACCGGCAGATCCAGGTCGTCCGCCGCCGCCTGGTCAAGAAGATCCTCGCCACGGTCAAGGACCTCAAGGCCAACCACGCCGAGCGCTACCGCACCTTCTGGACCGAGTTCGGCGCGGTGGTCAAGGAAGGGCTGATCGACGACACCGACAACCGGGACACCCTGCTGGACATCCTGTCGGTGGCCTCCACCCACGACCCGGCCGAGCCCACCGACCTGGCCGGCTACGTGTCGCGGATGAAGGACGGCCAGAGCGACATCTGGTACGCCACCGGCGAGTCCCGGGCCGCCATCGAGAACTCCCCGCACCTGGAGGCGTTCCGGGCCAAGGGCCACGAGGTGCTGCTGCTGACCGACCAGGTCGACGAGGTGTGGGTCGAGCGGGTCGGCACGTACGACGGCCGGCCGCTGCGCTCGATCGCCAAGGGCGAGATCGACCTGGACACCGACGAGGAGAAGCAGCAGGCCGAAGCCGAGCGCGAGCAGCAACGACAGGAGTTCGCGGCGCTGCTCGAGTGGCTGGGGACCACCCTCACCGACAGCGTCCGGGAGGTCCGGCTGTCGTCCCGGCTGACCACCTCACCGGCCTGTGTCGTCGGCGACGCCCACGACCTCACCCCGACCCTGGAGAAGATGTACCGGGCGATGGGGCACGAGATCCCCGCGACCAAGCGGATCCTGGAGATCAACCCCGGTCATCCGCTGGTGTCCGGGCTGCGCAAGGCCCACGAGCAGGGCGGCGACACCGCCACGCTGACCGAGACCGCCGAGTTGCTCTACGGCCTGGCGGTGCTCGCCGAGGGCGGTGAGCTGACCGACCCGGCCCGCTTCACCAGGACGCTCGCCGACCGGTTGGCGCGCACCCTGTAGGAGGCGCAATCCGTCGCGGCCGGCGGGCCCCGCACAGTCGGGCCCCGCCGGCCGTCACCGGCCGGGAACCACCAGACCCGATTCATAGGCGGTCATCACCGCCTGTGCGCGGTCGCGCAGGTGCAGTTTGGCGAGCAGATTACCGACGTGGGTCTTCACCGTGTGCTCGCTGAGGCGGTGGTGGGCGGCGATCTCGGCGTTGGACAGACCGGCCGCGATCAGGCGCAGAACGTCCGTCTCACGGGCCGTCAGGGCGGTCACCGCAGCGGCCAGGGCCGGGTCCGGGTGACCGCGCCGGTGCAGCTCGCCGATCACCCGGGCGGTGACGACCGGGGCGAGCAGCGCGTCGCCGGCGGCGACCACCCGGACCGCGTTCACCAGGTCGGCGCGGGGGGCGTCCTTCAGCAGAAAGCCGCTGGCGCCGGCACGCAGAGCCGCGTACAGGTAGTCGTCGGTGTTGAACATGGTCAGGGCCAGCACCCGGCTCCGGGTGAGGGCACAGACTCGGCGGGTCGCGGCGACGCCGTCGAGGACGGGCATGCGCATGTCCATCAGTACGACGTCGGGACGGTGCGCGAGGGCGGCCTGCACGGCGGCGGCGCCGTCAGCGGCCTCGGCGACCACCTCGATGTCCGGCTCGGCGCCGAGGATCGTGGCGAACCCGGCCCGGAACAGGTCCTGATCATCGGCGAGCACGACCCGCAGCATCAGATCACCGCCGGTGCGGACAGGGGCAGGCTGGCGGTCACCGTGAAACCGTGACCCTCCGAGGCCGGGCCGGTGAGCAGCGTCCCGCCGCAGGCGTGGGCCCGCTCACGCATGCCGACGATCCCGTACCCGGGCCGGCCGTCGTCGGAAGCCCGGTCGCCCCGGCCGTCATCGGTGACCGACACCGTCAGCGAGTTCGCCGCGTAGTCCAGTCGGATGCGCACCGATCGTGCCCCGGCATGCCGGAGCACGTTGGTCAGGGACTCCTGCACGATCCGATAGGCGGCGACCCCGACGTCCGCGGGCGGTGCGAGCGGCGGGTCGACGGCACCTCCGCGGGACGAGTGGCCGCCGGATGCGGACGGCGGGGACGAAACGGTGAGGACGGCGTCGAGACCGGCGGCTCGGACGCGTTCGACGAGGACGGGAAGGTGGTCCAGATCCGGCTGGTCGAGAGGCTGGTCCGCCGGTTCGTACAGGCTGCCGACAGCGCGGCGGAGCTGCACGACCGCGTCCCTGCCGGTGGCGGCGATCGTGGCGAACGTGGCATCGGCGCGATCCGGCTGGTGACGGACCAGGAGGGGACCCGCCTCCGCCTGGACGATCATGACGCCGACCGCGTGGGTGAGGATGTCGTGCAGGTCGCGGGCGATACGGGTGCGTTCACGCAGCACCGCCGCCGCACGTTCACCGGCGAGGCGCCGATCGCGTTCGGCGAGGGCGACGGCCTGGGTCCGGCGGGCGCGGGCGCTGGTGCCCAACGCGTACGCGAAGAGGTAGGCGACCGAGAGGTAACGCAGCACCTCGACGTCCGGGCGGGGATAGAGCAGTGAGACCAGCAGGCCGGCGGCGGTGAGCGCGACGCCGAGCAGACGGACCGGCCGGGAGGCCCGCGCCGCGAACGTGTAGAGGCAGACCAGCGGGCCGACCGGCAGTAGCGGGGGCGCGCCGAACGAGGCGGAGACCGTCGTGGCGACACCCACGACGACGGCGACCGGCAGCAGGGCGCGGTCCCGCCACAACACCGGCACCGACGACGCGACCGCGAGCGGCAGCACCCACCAGTCACCTGGCCCGCTGGCCAGGGCGGGCAGCACGGTCGCGGCGACGGCGGCCACCGTGACGGCGAGATTGACGTACCGCTTCACGTCGGCAGTATCGTCCGGCCCGGCGCTCTGCCGCCTCCCTCCACGGGACCAGATCGATCCCGCTTCGCGCGGCGATCCGCCCCGGCCGTCCACGCCGCACGCTCGACACATGATGACGTTTGTCGCCGCGCTCCTGAGTGGCCTGTTCTGGCTCGGCGGCACCGGGCTGCATCCGGTCGCCGCGCTGACCTGGTTCGCCCCGGTCCCGCTGCTCCTCGCCTCGACGCGGGTACGCCCGAGGACCGCGCTCTGCGCGACTGCCCTCGCCTGGACGATCGGTCAGGGCAACATCCTCGGGTACTTTCTCGGCACCCTGCGACTACCGGTGCCCGTGGTCGCCGGTGTGGTCCTGCTCGGCCTCGGCCTGGCGGCCGGCACGGTTCTGCTCGCCCGCGTACTGCTGCTGCGCGGACGACCCGTGCTCGCCGTCCTCGCCGTGCCGTCGCTCTGGGTGCTGGGGGAGTACGCCGCGTCCCGCGTGTTGCCGGACGGCGCCTGGTGGAACCTCGCCTACACCCAGGCCGACATCCGCCCGGTCATCCAGCTGACCTCGCTCACCGGCGTCTGGGGCGTCACGTACCTGCTGCTCGCCGTCCCGATCGCCCTCGCCGCGCTGCGCACGAGACCACGTCCCGCCCTCACCTGTCTGCTCGCCCTCCTGCTCAGCGCCGGCGGGTGGTCGGCCTGGTCGCTGAGCCGTTCCCCGGACCCGGCCGAGCCGCTGACCGTCGGCCTGGTGGCCCTGCGGCAGCCCGAAGACGGGCTCCCGCTCGACGAGCCGCCCGGCCGTGACCTGCTCGCCCGTTATGCCCCGCGGGTTGCGGGTCTGGTCGCCCGTGGGGCACGGGTCGTCGTCCTGCCGGAGAAGGTGTTCGCCGTGACGGACGCGACGCTGCCACTGCTTGTGGACGCCCTTGAGCAGAGCAGGGCCCAGGTGGTCGTCGGCGCGGTCCTCCGACGCTCCGGCACGGCGAGCAACGTCGCGCTGGTGCTGAACCCGGACGGGACGGTCACCACGTACCAGAAACAGCACCTGATCCCGGGCCTGGAGGACTGGCTGACCCCGGGTGACGACGACGTCGTCGTGGACGGGCGGTTCGGCGTCGCGATCTGCAAGGACCTCGACTTTCCCGGCCTGGTCCGGCGGTACCGGGCGCGGGGCGCCTCGGTGCTGCTCGTACCCGCCCTGGACTTCACGTCGGACGGCTGGCTGCACGCACGGATGGCCCTGGTTCGCGGGGTGGAGAGCGGGCTCACCGTGGTCCGGGCCGCGGCGTCCGGCCGGCTGACGGTCACCGACCCCGCCGGCAGGACGTTGGGCGAGGCCACCGCCGGTGACGCGGAGCTGCTGGTCAGCGCCGCGCCGACGACGGGACGGGAAACGGTCTATTCGCGTACCGGAGACTGGTTTCCGTTCCTGTCCCTGATCCTGCTGGTCGTCTCCATCGTGGGGACCCGTCGGCGGTCACGGCCCCTCGGCGTCGGTGAGCCGACGACGGACGCGCTCCGCGTCCGGGTGCCCGAGGTCGTCGAGGAGGCGTAGCGCCGCCCGCCAGCTGCGGACCGCCCCGGCCCGATCGCCCGCGTCGGTCTGCGCCTCGGCCAGGTGCCCGAGCGTGTCGGCCTCGTAGTACCGGTCCCGGAACTCCCGGTACAGCTCCACCGCGTGCCGGTACGAGCCGACCGCCTCGGCCGGCCGCCCCGCGCGGTGCTGCGCGTACCCGAGGGTGTCCCAGGTCGGGGCCTCACCCTGGCGGTCGTCGAACTCCCGCAACAGCGCCAGGCCCTGCCGGCACGCCTCGATGGCGACATCGTGCTCACCCAGTTGGGCGCGGTACCAACCGATCGCGTTCAACGCCATCGCCTGCCCGTACCGGTGCCCGGCCGTGCGGTACAGCGTCAGCGCCGCCTCCGCGTGCTGGACCACCTCTGCGCGTCGGCCCTGCCGGTCGGCCATCTCGGCCAGGTCCAGGCAGGTGTGCCCCTGGTTGGCCGGGTCGTCAAGGGCCCGGAACAGCTCCAGTGCCCGCTGAAGCTGACCGGGTGCCTCGTCGAGCTGGCCCAGCCGGGCCTGGGCCCGGGCCAGACTGCGGTGCGCGTGCGCCTGCCCGGCCGGGTCGCCGCCGCGGAGCGCGGCGAGCAGCGCCGTACGCTGCACCGCCAGTTGGTCGTGCCAGCCGCCCCGCCGGTCCAGGAAGATGGTCAGACACCAGGCCAGCTGCCAGGCGTGCCGGTCGAAGCCGCTGGCCGCGCACCGCTCGACCAGGGCGATCAGGACCTCCCGCTCTCGGGCGAACCACGCCGTCGCCTCGTCGTGGTCGCTGACCTTCTCGGGCCGGACCCCCGCGACGACCGGCGGCAGTGCGATCGGGTCCCAGTGCGGGTGCAGCAGCACGGCAGCGGCGTGCGCGCTGTGCAGATAGTGGTCGAAGAGACGACCCCTTGCCGCGGCCCGGTCGCCGACCGGGTCCTGCTTGCCGGAAAGCTCGGCCGCGAAGGCCCGCAGCAGGTCGTGCATCCCGAACCGGTCCGCGCCGCGCTCCAGCACCAGGTGTGCGTCGGCGAGTTCGGCGAACGCCGCCCGGACGTCGCGTCGTTCGGCGCCGACGAGGCTGGCCCCGGCCGCCGTACTGAGCGTCACGTCCGTGCTGCCGCCGACCAACCGGAAGAGGCGGGCGGTCGGCCCGGTCAACAGGCGGTAGGACCAGGACAGCGCCGCCCGTACGCTGCTGGCGTGGTCGCCCGCGTCCAGCCCGTCCAGTCCGCCGTCGGTGCGCAACTGCGCGCCCAACTCGCTCAGGGAGAGCTGAGGCCGGACCACCGCCCGGGCCGCCACCACGACCAGAGCCAACGGCAGCCCATCGCAGAGGCCGACCAACTCGCCGACGGCGGCTCGCTCCGTCTCGGCCCGCACCCCGATCCGCGCGTGCAGCAGAGCCTCCGCGTCCTCGTCGGTGAGCAGGTCCAGCACCAGAGGCTCAGCGCCCTCGGTGGCCACCAGCCCGGTCAGCCGGTCGCGGCTCGTCACCAGCACCAGGCAGTGCGCGGACCCGGGCAGCAGCGGCCGGACCTGCGCGGCGTCCCGGGCGTTGTCCAGCAGCACCAGCATCCGTCGGCCGGCCAGCAGGCTGCGGTACAGCGCCGTCTGCTCCTGCGGGTCGAACGGCAGCTCCCGCGGCGACACCCCCAGTGCCGCGAGAAAACCGCGCACGACCTGCTCCGCGCTGCGCACCACGCCGCTGTGGCTGTAGCCCTCCAGGTTGGCGTAGAGCTGCCCATCGGGGAAATGCCCGACCACCCGGTGCGCCCAGTGCACGGCCAGCGCCGTCTTGCCCACCCCGGCCAGCCCGGAGATCAGCGCCACCGGCACCGCACCGGGACGCGACTCGGCGTTGGTCCGCAGCGCGTTCAGTCGGGCCAGCTCCGGCCCCCTGCCGGCGAAGCCCCGGACGTCGGAGGGCAACTGCGCCGGGACCGGGTGCGCCGGGTCCGGCCGTGCGGCGGGTCCGGCCGCGCCGCGCGTCGGCGCCGGTTCGGCGGGGGTTGCCGGCACGGTGATCTCACCGCGCAGGATGGCCTGGTGCAGCTGGCGAAGCTCGGCGCTCGGGTCCGCGCCGAGCGCGTCAACCAACTGGTCTCGTAAGCGGGCGTAGTACGCCAGTGCTTGTGCGCTCCGCCCGGCGGCGGCCAGCGCGTGCAGCAACGCGGCGGCGACGGTTTCGTCGAGCGGCTGGTCGTCGGCGAGCCGGGTCAACGGGTCGATCACGGCCTTCGGCTCACCTCGGCGCAGCAGGCTGCGGGCCCACTGCACGACGGTTTCGGCGTGCCGGCGGTTCCAGTCCTGCCGGACCCGGGCCGCCCACTCGCCGGGCAGTCCGGCCAGCGGCTCACCGCGCCACAGCGCCATCGCCCGGCGCAGCAGCTCCGCCCGCTCGGGGTCGTCGTCGGCCAGTTCGTCGGCCCGCTGCCGCAGGGCGTCGAAGTGCTGTCCGTCGACCGTCTCCGGCGGCAGGTGCAGCAGGTACCCGCCGGAACGGCGGATCAGCGCGTCCGGCGCCCCGGCGGTGGCCAGCACCCGGCGGATCCGAGCGAGGTAGACGTGCAGGTTGTGCCGGACCCGGGGCGGCGGGGAGTCACCCCAGACCCGATCCACCAGGGTTTCCGCGCGAACCGGCCGGCCCACGTCGACCGCCAGTGCGGCGAGGACCGCGCGTTGCCGGGCCGCCCCCGCGTCGATCAGCTGGCCGTCCGTCCACACCTCGACTGGTCCGAGAACCCGAATCTCCATGAACCGCCGCTCGCCCCGTGCCGCCGGTCGACCAACCCGGCCGGCAGGGCCGGATTGAGGTTCCGGCAGGAATCCGTCGACCTTCCGCGCAGATCATCGTAGGCACGACGACATCTGCCAATCCGATGTCGGCAAGTCGACTCACGGCCGACGCGGTCGTGACGATTCCCGGAGGTCACCCACGTGCGAAGCATTCGGCGAAGGCTCACGTCCGCTCTGGTTGCCGCGGTTGCCCTGACCGCCGCCTTCAGCGCCGCACCGAGCCCGGCCCAGGCCGCCAACTACGCCTGCCCCTCGAACCTGCTCTGCCTCTACGCCGGGACCAACTTCTCCGGTGACGTCTTGTACCTCGACGGGCCTACAACGGCTGCAACGACGTCACGCTGCCCTCGTACTTCCGCAACAAGACCCAGTCGATCAAGAACAATCGGGCGTCCGGCACCGTCTCCACCTTCTGGGACAACGCCAACGCCACCGGACTGCTCGGCTACCAGCACGCCTACGGCTACCGGGCGAACCTGGCGTACGACTCGGCCGCGATCGGCGGCACCTGGAACATGCGCATCGAGGCCGTACGGGTCTGCTGAGGCCGGCCTCTCCGGTGCGGGGAGGGACCGGAGACGCCACGACGGCGCCGGTCGGAACTCAACAGGGGATTCCGACCGGCGCCGTCACGTGGGTCAGCCCGGGTAGTAGCAGACGTTCGGGATGACCGGACCACCGTTGACCCCGAAGATCGCGAAGCCCATCCACGCCCGGGTCTGCGGGCCGTACTCGCCGTCCTCGGCGATGTCCGCCCACGCCCAGGTGGCGTTGATCTTGCGCTGTGCGTACAGGACGGCGTTGCGGGTGTTGGTGCCGTACTGGCCGTCAAGCCTCAGGGACTGGGAGTAGCAGTTGTTCAGCGCCTCCTGCAACACCTTGACCGCGCTGTTGGAGTTGCCGTACTTCAGGTAGCAGGTCTTGTTGCCGTCCTGCCAGCCGACGGTGGGCACGTGCATCTCGGCGCCACCCGGGTAACCACCGACGTTGTAGTAGGTCAGGCTGGTGCAGGTGGTGGCCGCCTGCGCGGCGGTCGGCGCCAACGCGGCAAGTCCGGCGCTGGCCAGCACGGCCAGCAGGGTGGCGGCGGCGCTGCGGCGCCCGACGCGGTTCTCGTGGATCGACATGTTCTCCTCCTGGGCGGGCTTGGCTGCTCGGGTCAACCCGGCATGCCCAGAAGCATCGCGACCGTCGATATACCGATTCTTGTGCGAACGTCAATTCGTCACCAGCGGTCCCCGGTGCTGATCGTCCCGGGGTCAACCGCTGAGTCTCTGACGGACGGCACGCGAACGCTCGGCCGGGTCGCCGGCCGAGCGTTCACGGGTGTCGCCAGCCGGTCGCGTCACGCCGCCGAAGCGGACGCCTTCGCCCCGCGCTGCGGTGCCACCGGGCCGGAGTTCCAGCCCCACCGGGATGCCGATACGACGGCCTCCCCGGGCCGAGCCCCGTCGGCCTCGTCACTGTCGATGGTCGTGTCGACCGACGCCGGGGTGTCGCGGGCCAGCCGCAGCGACTGCTCGGCGCTGGTGCGGGCGTTGCAGGGCCAACCCTGGCCGGCGCACTGGAGGTTGCGGCACTGACCCTCGCCGTCCGGCTCGTGTGCGCCCAGCACGTCGACCGCCAGTTGCCAGAGCAGCGGGTCGGTCACGTCGTGCGGGCGCTCGGCGGTGCGGCTCGGTCGGTTGCTGGTGTCGTCGGACATGGTGGGCCCCCCTCGTCAGGCTGTACCCCCCAAGGGTCACCCGTCAGCCGCCGGCTAAACCGCCGACCTGCTGTGATGTGTCTCTGATCGCAGCCCGACGAAAGGACGAGGCACGCAGATCGGTCAATCCGGCAGCAGTGGCATCTCCACGCCAGGCTCTCGGCCCAGCAGCACCGCCCGGGTGAGCGCCGCCGATCCGAACCGGTCGCGGACCGCGTCCACCGCGGCGTCCAGATCGGACCCCGGATCCGGCTGGAACGGCAGCTCCGGTTGCACCGGGTTGTCATCGAGGTTGCTCACCGAGACGCCGATCAGGGTGACACCACGGCGATCGATCTCGGGCAGCGCGGCGCGTAGCAGCGCACGCGCGGCGGCGAGCAGCGGCGTCGTGTCGGCGGTCGCCTTGCACACCGTGTGCGAGCGGGTCGCCCGGGTGTAGTCACCGAAGCGCAGCCGCAGCACCACCGTGCGGCCGGACCGCCCGGCGCCCCGCATCCGGCGGCTGACCCGGTCGACCAGACCGGCGAGGATGGCGTCCAACTCCTCCGAGGCATGCGGGGTACGACTCAGCGCGTGCTGCGCGCCCATCGAACCGCGCCGCCGCCCCACCTGCACCGACCGGGGGTCGCGGTTGTGCGCGAGCGCGTGCAGGTGCCGTCCGGCTCCCGCCCCGAGCAGCGACACCAACGCCGCCTCCCCGAGCCGGGCCACCTCACCGACGGTGCGAATCCGGCGTTCCCGCAGCTTGGCGGCCGTCACCGGGCCGACGCCCCAGAGCCGTTCCACCGGCAGCGGGTGCAGGAACGCCAGCTCGGCGTCCGGTGCGACCACCAGCAGGCCGTCTGGTTTGGCCACCCCGCTGGCCACCTTGGCCAGGAACTTCGTGCGGGCCACTCCCACCGTGATCGGCAGCTGGATCCGGTCGCGGACCTCCCGGCGCAGTCGCTCGGCGATGTCGGCCGGTGGCCCGACCAACCGCCGCAGACCACCGACGTCGAGGAACGCCTCGTCGATGGAGAGCCCCTCCACCAGCGGCGTGGTCTGCCGGAAGATCTCGAAGACCGCGCGGCTCGCCGCCGTGTAGGCCGACATCCGGGGCGGCACCACGATCGCGTCCGGGCACAGCCGACGGGCCTGCTGGCCGCCCATCGCGCTGTGCACCCCCCGTGCCTTCGCCTCGTAACTGGCCGCGAGCACCACGCCGCTACCGACGATCACCGGCCGGCCACGCAGGCGCGGGTCGTCGCGCTGCTCGACCGACGCGTAGAACGCGTCCAGGTCGGCGTGCAGGATGCTGGCGTCGGGCGACACGTACACATGTTCGCATGGCGCCCGGTCGTTGCGGCAGTGAGCTGGGCGAACGTTCGATCAGTCGAGGCAGAACTCGTTGCCTTCGGGGTCGGCCATGACGAGATGGCCGGCGCCCAGCGGGGGAGCGGGCTCGTGCCGGCTGAGTCGCTTGGCACCGTGCGAGACGAGCCGTTCGGCCTCCGCCTCCAGGGCCGCCATCCGCTCGGCGCCCTCCAGGCCCGGGGCGGCGCGTACGTCGAGGTGGACGCGGTTCTTCACCTGCTTGTGCTCCGGCACCCGCTGAAAGAACAGCCGTGGTCGCGAGCCCTCGGGGTCGACCACCGCCGACGCGTCGTTGCGGTGCTCCGGTGGCACGCCCATCGCCTCCAGGGCCTGGTCCCACGATGCGAAGTCGCCGGGCGGGGCCTGCACCTGATAGCCGAGCGCCTCGGCCCAGAACGTCGCCAACCCGGCCGGGTCGGCGCAGTCGAAGGTGATCTGCACGTCGCGGGTCACGGCGGAACCCCGCTTCCTGATCTCGTCGGTCATGGTTCCAGCCTCTCCCGAACAGCGGACAGAGTCGTTCCGCTATTCGTGCAACGATCGACGGGTGGCCCGTCGCCTCGCGACGATGGCCGGCGCGACGTCGGGGCGCAGCCGGTAGTGGCGCAGCGACACGGGGCCGCCGTCCGGGGCGGTCCACGCGGCCGTGCTGGTGCCAACGCACTGCCACCCGGTGCGTTCGTAGAGGGCGGCGGCCGCGGCGCTGTCCGCGGCCAGCTCCAGTACCAGGTCCGTGTCGCGTTCACTCGCCCATTGCCTGGCCCGGTCCAGCAGGGCGCTGCCCAACGCCAACCCACGGGCGGCCGGTGTCACGAACAGACGAGCCACCTCGGCCGTCGGCCGACCGAGCGGCCCACCCACCGGATCGGGGATCCGCTGCACCGCGACATGTCCGACGACGGCCGCGTCGGCGTCGACGGCGACCCAGGCCCGCGCGGGGTGCGGCTCGCGCAGCCAGCGGTGCGGGTCGGCGGGCCAGTTCAACGGGTACCGGTCGACCCGGTGGACCTCGGCGAGCGCCGCGACGCACCCGTCGAGATCGGCGGCGCGTCGCCGGCGGATGCGCGGGGGCGTCACAGGTCGCCGAACGGGCTCGCGTAGCGGAACTCGCCACGGATCGACTCGCGCCACGCGTGCAGCGGCCGGGCCATGAAGTACCGCGGCCCCCACGGCTGCGGTGGGGTGACGCCCAACTCGACGGCCGGCCGGAACCCGAAGCGCGGGTAGTAGCCCGGGTGCCCGAGCAGCACGACCAGCGGCTCGTCGCGTGCGTCGGCGGCGCCGAGCGCCGCGTGCATCAACGCGCTGCCGACCCCGCGCCGCTGCCAGTCGGGCAGCACGCCGAGCGGCCCCAGACCCAACGCCACCGGCTCACCGGCCACCAGGCCGCGGGTGGCCACCACGTGCCCGATCACCTGGCCGTCCGAATCGGTCGCCACCAGGGAGTACGCGGGCAGCCAGCCCTCGTCGGCGCGCAGCGCGTCGACGAGCGTCGCCTCGACCGGCACCCCGTCACCGTCGGCCTTGGCGAAGGCGGCGGAGTGCACCGCCCGGATGGCGTCGACGTCGACGGGTGTCTCGCGTCTGATCAGCACCGCGCCACCATAGACGGGGTGCGTCGCCGGCTCCACGCGTTTATCGCGCCGCACGACACCAGACAGGTTGGCGGTGAAGCCGGTGCCCAAACGGTTACCTCCCGACCCCGCCCCACTCCGGCACCAGCCCCACCGACCATGTCGCGAAAAGGAGTTATGCCTGTGAGGCATAGATATGACTCACAGGCATAACGCTCTTCGGCAACTTGCGTCGCGGCCCGAGGTTGGCCGGGTGCGGGGTCGGCCGCGCGTCGGAGGCCGAGGCCGGTGTGCGGCCGGGCCGGGCCGTCCGAGCGCAGCCTGCGTCGGCTTGAACTCAGCCGATGGCGGTGGCCGACGGCGGGGCGCTGCCGCCCTGGGGTGCCTCCGGGGTCATCAGCCGGATGATCTCCGCCTGGTCGGCAGGCGAGGGCAGGCCCCATCCCGGACGGTAGCCGTACACCTGGTGCAGTGGGGTGGAGCCGGTACGGCCGTCCAGGATCTCCACGGAGTCGGTCCCGATCAGGCCGGGGTGCTCCACCCCGCAGGCCTCGGCGACCTTGGTCAGGTCCCGGCGCAGCGTTGCCAGGTAGTTGGCCGCCCGGACCGACTTCAACGTCGGGTCCAGGCCCCGGGCGAGCCAGGCGTTCTGGGTGGCGACGCCGGTGGGGCAGGTGTCGGTGTGGCACTTCTGCGCCTGGATACAGCCGATCGACAGCATCGCCTCCCGACCGACGTTGACCAGGTCGCAGCCGAGCGCGAACGCCACGATGGCGTTGTCCGGCAGGCCGAGTTTGCCGCCGCCGACGAAGACCACCTGTTCGTGTAGGCCGTGCTCGGCGAAGACCTTGTACACCCGGGAGAAGCCCTGCTGGAACGGGAGCGAGACGGAGTCGGTGAAGATCAGCGGCGCGGCACCGGTACCGCCCTCGCCGCCGTCGATCGTCACGAAGTCCACGCCCCGGCCGGTGTCCCGCATCAGGGTGGCCAGCTCCTGCCAGAAGCCCAGGTCACCGACCGCCGACTTGATGCCGACCGGCAGGCCCGTCTCGGCGGCCAGCAGCTCCGCCCAGTCGAGCAGGCTGTCGCAGTCGGAGAACTCGGCGTGCCGGGATGGGCTGACGCAGTCCTGACCGGCCGGAATGCCCCGGGTGGCGGCGATCTCGGCGGACACCTTCGCCCCGGGCAGCAGCCCACCGAGGCTCGGCTTGGCCCCCTGGCTCAGCTTGATCTCCAACGCCCGCACCGGGGCCCCGGCGACCAGGTCCTTGAGCCGGTCCAGGCTGAACCGGCCGTGCTCGTCGCGGCAGCCGAAGTACGCCGTACCGAGTTGGAAGATCAGCTCACCACCGTTGCGGTGGTACGGCGACAGGCCGCCCTCGCCGGTGTTCTGCAGACAGCCGGCGAGCGCGGCGCCCTTGTTGAGCGCGGTGATGGCGTTGCCGGAGAGCGAGCCGAAGCTCATCCCGGAGATGTTGACCACCGACTCCGGTCGGAACGCGCGGGCCCGTCTGCGGGCCGCGCCGAGCACCTTGGCGCAGGGCAGCCGCACGTCGTGCCCGGCGGTCGGTGACGACGGCGGCACGGCCCGGCCGAACGTCCGGTGTTTGATGATCGGGTACCCGGGGGTGTATTCGATGTCGTTGTCGGTGCCGAAACCGAAGTAGTTGTTCTCCTGTTTGGCCGACGCGTACACCCAGCGGCGCTGGTCGCGGGTGAACGGCCGCTCCTCGTTGTTGCCGGCCACGATGTACTGCCGAAGCTCCGGCCCGATCGCCTCCAGCAGGTACCGGGCGCGGCCGAGCACCGGGAAGTTGCGCAACAGCGCGTGGTCACGCTGGATCAGGTCCCGCGCGGCGAGCGCCGCGACGGCGGCGGCTACGGCGGGTACGGCTCGACGGGCCCATGTCATGACCGGGAATCTTTCCGCCCTGGCGGCTGATCAAACCGCTGAGCTGGGGTGGCGGTGGTGCGGGTGCTTCCCGCACCACCGCCAGGGTTCAGCGGTGCCGGAACGACTCGCGGACCGACCCGCCGACGACCGTGCACCACGTGCTGGTGCTCACCTTGCCGTTGCGGGGCAGCCCGTGCAGCGCCTGAAGGTCCTGCACCGCCGTCCGGGTGGCGTGGTCGTACGCCCCGGTGACGGTGACCGCGTACCCCTTGGTGGCCAGGATCTCCTGCACGGCCGTGACCGGCGCTCCGGCCGCGTGCTGGTCCAACTCCGGCACCAGCGTTTCCCAGGTCGGCGGGGTGAGGGTGGCGTCCACGTCCACCGGGATGCCGTTGCGGGCCTGCCAGTCCTGCACGGCCGCCACGGTCGCGGCGTCGAACGTGCCGCTGACGGTCACCGGGTAACCCCGGTAGGCGAGCAGGTGCTGCACCACCCGGACCGAGGGTGAGTTGACGAAACGCCACAGGTCCGGCCAGCGGCGCGCCGGCACGTCACCGAGCGTGGTGCCGAGCGCCGCGTGCACCCGCCGCCGCAGCTCCGGGAACTGCCGGTAGAAGGCGGCGCCCGGGCACTCGGTGGTACGGAAGTCCCAGTGGCCGAAGATGTCGTGCGCGTGCAGCCCGTACTGCCGGCAGATCGTGACGCAGAGCCTGACCAGCGAGTCGGTCAACGCCTCCGGCGGCGTCTCGGTGACGTAGGTGCCCTCGTTCTCGATGCCGATGGCCCGGCCGTTCTCGCCCGGGCAGTGCGCCGAGATCATCTGCCGGTCGCCGGCTTCGAGCCGCTCCAGGCTGCCCCGACGGCCCTCCAGCACGTAGCCGCCCCGGCTCACCGTGAAGTGCTGGCCGGTGTCCGACCAGCCGTTGCCGTCGATGTGCAGGTCCTGGCAGTCGTGGGCCAGCTTGACCGCCTGCTCGCGGGAGTAGTCGGTGACGTTCGGGAACGCCATGTGGTGCACGATGATCTTGTTGGTGGCGATGGCGCTCACCGACAGCGGGTCCTTCGGCGGTCGGGCGGCCCACTCGGCACAGCTGATGATCCAGTCCAGGTCGGTGTCCGGGGCGGCCTGCGCGGCGCCCGAAAAGGCGAGTTCGCTCCCGACGACGGCGACCGTGGCGGCGCCGAGACCGGCCCGCAGCAGCGTCCGGCGATCCACTTCGGAATGGTCGACGTGCATGACATCTCCTCCTGCGGCCGACGGCGGGGGATGAAAAGTAGCTCCAGTGGCCGCACGCACCCCGGAGAATATTGCCAAAACTCGCCCGCGCGCTAGGGGGCCGGCAGGCCGGATGATCACATGAGTTTCCGCGCGTCGGGTCTGGGGTAGGTCGGGGTCGACCGTCCCGGCTGCCCCCTAAGGAATGACCAGATGAGTGACAACGTCAGCGACGCGGTGGGCGACGCGCTCCGCTCGGTGATGCTCTTCCTGCCCAAAGCCGTCGCCTTCCTGGCGATCCTGGTGGCCGGATGGCTGATCGCCAAAGCCGTACTGAAGATCGTGGAGAAGGTCCTCGAACGGGTCGGCTTCGACCGCGCCGTCGAACGCGGCGGCATTCGCCGCGCGTTGAGCCGCTCCCGGTACGACGCCAGCGACATCGTCGCGAAGCTCGTCTACTACGCGCTGCTGCTGTTCACCCTCCAGCTCGCCTTCGGCATCTGGGGGCCGAACCCGATCTCCGACCTGCTCGGCGCGGTGATCTCGTGGCTGCCGCGGGCCTTCGTCGCGATCGTCATCGTCGTGGTCGCCGCCGCCATCGCTAACGCGGTCAAGGACATCATCAGCGGCGCGCTCGGCGGCCTGTCGTACGGTCGGGTGCTGGCGACCATCGCCTCGGTGTTCATCCTCGGCCTCGGCGTCATCGCCGCGCTGAACCAGATCGGCGTGGCCACCGCGGTCACCAGTCCCGTGCTGATCGCCGTGCTGGCCACGATCGGTGGCATCCTCGTCGTCGGTGTCGGCGGTGGCCTGATCCGTCCGATGCAGAGCCGGTGGGAGTCGTGGCTTACCCGCGCCGAGCAGGAGTCGCGGCTGATCGCCGAACACGCCCAGGCGTACCGCGCCGGCCGTCGCGACGCCGAGGCGGAGCTGGCCCGCGCGTCGAGCACCACCGGCGACCCGGAGGCCACGCAGGTGGTGACCCGGCCCGCCGACGCGGACGCCACGCAGGTGGTGACCCGGCCCGCTGACGCGGACGCCACGCAGGTGGTGACCCGGCCCGCTGACGCGGACGCCACGCAGGTGGTGGGCGGCGTCGACCCCGACGCGACCCAGGTCGTCCGGGGCGGCCCGGACCGCGCGGTGCCCGGGCCCCGCACCAGCGACGACAGCGAGACCACCACGGTCATCCCGCCGGTCGACCGGCGCTGACCCCAGCGGTACGGCGGGGCGGGATCGAGCTGATCCCGCCCCGCCTCGCGCTGTCCGAAAGCGCTGGCCGGGGCCGGGCGGGTTGGCTAGCATCGCGGACATGACCTGGCGACATTGATCCAGCGGCGTAGGCCGATCCCGTGGGCCACCACGGACACCGCACGTCCGGTGTCCGTCTCCACCCCCACGGGAAGGCCCCATGAACCTCATCGCCTCGCGCGTGCCCGACCCTGCGGTCCGTCGGCTGACGACGACCCTCTACGGGTACTCGTTCCTCAGCGACCTCGTCCTGCTCTACCCGCTGTACGTGGTGTTCTTCGCCGACACCGGGTTGTCGGTGGGGCAGATCGCGTCGCTCTTCGTGATCTGGTCCGCCGCCGGCATCCTGTTCGAGGTGCCCTCCGGCGCCTGGGCCGACGTGCTGTCCCGCCGGCTGCTGCTCTGCCTCGCCCCGCTGGTGGCCGCCGCCGGGTTCGCGCTCTGGGTGCTGCTGCCCTCGTACCCGGCGTTCGCCGTCGGTTTCCTGCTCTGGGGCGCCGGCGGGGCGTTGGTCTCCGGTGCGCTGGAGGCGCTGGTCTGGACCGAACTGGACCGGCTCGGCGCGGTCGACCGGTACGCCCGGGTGCTCGGGCGGGCGCGCACGGCGGGTGTGCTGGGCGTGGTTGCCTCCGGAGTGCTCGCCGGCCCGGTGCTCGCCGCCGGCGGGTACCCCGCGGTCGGCGCGGCCAGCGTGCTCGCCTGCCTGGTCGCCACGATCGTCGCCACCCGGTTCCCGGAGCACCGGCCAGCCGACGGCGAACGCGACCCGGCCCCGGACGACGACGGCGACCTGGGATGGTGGGACACGCTGCGGGCCGGAGTCGCGCAGGTTCGCACCCGCCCGCCGGTACGGTCCGCCGTGTTCCTGGTCGCCGTGGTGGCTGCCGACTGGGGCGCCCTGGACGAGTACACCCCACTCCTCGCCCTGGACACCGGCGTCGGGGCGCAGGCCGTACCCCTGCTGCTCCTGCCGCTCTGGGCCGGGGTGACCGTGGGCGGGCTGCTCGCCCCGACGGGGGAGCGGCTGGGCCGCCGAGGGTAC
>NZ_JBFAOI010000021.1:0-58232 GCF_040675155.1 Micromonospora sp. NPDC049645 | reverse complement strand
TCCTCCTGCACCACCACCGTGCCGAACTCCGTCCGGAACAACGACCCCGTCGGACACACGTCCAGACACGCCGCATGGGTGCAGTGCTTACAGACATCCGACATCATCAACCACCGGAAATCCGTGCGCCCCTCGACGCCCGTGCCCCGCCCCGGCGGCTGCGCCCCCGGCATGCCCAGGAACTCCGGGCCGGCCGACATCCGGGCCGCTGCCGCGGACGAGCCGGTGGGCAGGCCCGGGTCGGTGCCGGTGTCGGTGTGGGTACGCGCGCCCATCGCCGCCGTCACCGGGCTGATCGGCGGCCCGTCCGGGTTGTCCTCGAACGCCGGAGTCGCCACACCGGCCCGACGGGGCTGCTCGACGAACGCGACGTGTCGCCACGAGTTCGCGGTCAACGCGCCGGTGTTGTCGTACGACATGCCCAGCAGGTCCAGGCCGCTCTCCGGCACACCGTTCCACTCCTTGCAGGCGACCTCGCAGGCCTTGCAACCGATGCAGACGCTGGTGTCGGTGAAGAACCCCATCCGCGGCGGCGCGTTCTCGTAGCCCGCGTCCGGCGCCGGGTCCAACGGGCCGTACAGGGCGTTGGCGTGGGGCATGGGTCAGACCTCCTGGTCCGGGCCGCTGTCGGCGGAGTCGGTCGTGACCTGCGGTGGGTAGTGCGGGTTGAGATCCCCGGACCGTCGCCGGTAGTCGATGACGAGTTCCTGCAACTCCAGGCCCCGGGGGCGTCGGCCGGGCTGGATGTCGCAGGTGCCGACCTTGCTCTCCTGGATCAGGACGTTCGGGTCCAGGCTGATGCCGAACAGGTCGTTGGCCGAGTCGCCGGTCACCAGGCCCTCGAAACCGAAGTGGTACGGCAACCACACCTGGTGGATGATCCGACCGTCCACCCGCAACGGGGTGAGCCGGTCGGTGACCAGCACCCTCGCCTCGATGGCCGCACGGGCGGTCACCAGGTGGGCCCAGCCCAGGTGGTCGAGCCGACGTTCGGCCGCAAGTTCCGGGGACACCTCGACGAACATCTCCGGTTGCAGCTCCGCGAGGGGCGAGACGGTCCGGCTCATCCCACCGGCGGTGTGGTGCTCGGTGAGCCGGCTGACCGTGAACACGTACGGGAACACCTGGCTGTACGGCTCCGGCGGGCTCGGGTTGAGCGTGTTGATCGGGTGGGTGTAGACCTTGCGGGTCGGGTTGGACTGCTGCCGGTAGAGCGGGTTGCGCACCGGCGACTCGACCGGCTCGTAGTGCGTCGGCAGCGGCCCGTCGAGCACACCGGTGGGCGCGTACAGCCAGCCCTTGCCGTCACCCTGGAGGATGAACGGGTCGTCGCCGGCGATGCCCGCCACGCCCGAGGCGTCGTGCTCGGGTCGGTACGACGGCGGTTTCGTCTTCTCGAAGTCCGGCACGTCGTAACCGGTCCACTCGGACTTCTCCGCGTCCCACCAGACGTAGCGCTTGCGGTCGCTCCAGGGGTTGCCGTCCGGGTCGGCGGAGGCACGGTTGTAGAGGATGCGGCGGTTCGCCGGCCACGCCCAGCCCCACTCGGGGGCCACCAGGGTCTGCTCCGAGCCGGGTTTGCGCCGGGCGGCCTGGTTGACGCCGTCGGCGTACACGCCGGTGTAGATCCAGCAGCCACCGACGGTGGAGCCGTCGTCCTTCATCTCGGTGAACGAGGCCAGTGGGCGGCCGGTCGTCACGTCGTACCCGTTGATCTCGCGCAGCACGGCCTCGGCGCTCGGCTCCGCGTGCGGACCGTGCGTGGGGTAGTCCCAGGCGAGGTCGAGCAGCGCCCGGTCGCGCGACCTGGTCGACGTCGCCAACCGTTCCCGGATGACACGCCCGAGGTGGTAGAAGAACCAGAGTTCGGAACGGGCGTCGCCTGGCGGCTCGACGGCCTTCTCCCGCCACTGCAACAGGCGCTGCGTCTGGGTGAAGGTGCCCTCCTTCTCCACGTGTGAGGCGGCGGGCAGGAAGAACACCTCGGTGCGGCACTCCTGCGGCATGATCTCCCCGGTCTCGATCTCCGGGGAGTTCTTCCAGAACGTGGCGCTCTCGATCATGAAGAGGTCCCGGACCACGAGCCAGTCGAGGTTGGCCATGCCGAGCCGCTGGGCCCGACCGTGCGCGGAGCCGACCGCCGGGTTCTGACCGAGCAGGAAGTACCCCTTGATCTTCCCGTCGATCATGTCGAGCACCTGCTGGTAGGTGCCGTGATCACCGGTCATCCGCGGCATGTAGCCGTAGCAGTAGTCGTTGTCGGCGGTGGCGGCATCACCCCAGTACGCCTTGAGCAGGTTGACGCCGTAGGTGCGGGCGTTGCCCCAGAAGCCCTTCTGCCCCGGATGGCGGATGCTGTCCACCCACTTGTCCAGGGTCGGGTGTTCGGCGTGGTGCGGCATCGGCAGGTAGCCGGGCAGCAGGTTGAACAGCGTCGGGATGTCGGTGGACCCCTGGATGCTGGCGTGCCCGCGCAGGGCCATCACCCCGCCACCAGGGCGGCCCACGTTGCCCAGCAGCAGCTGGATGATCGCCCCGGTGCGGATGTACTGCACCCCCACGCTGTGCTGCGTCCAACCCACCGAGTAGACGAGCATGCCGGTGCGGTCGCGGCCGGAGTTCTCCGTCCACGCCTGCGCCAACTCCAGGAACTTCTCCTGGGGAATGCCGCAGACCCGCTCCACCATCTCCGGCGTGTAGCGGGCGTAGTGCCGCTTCAGGATCTGGTAGACGCAACGCGGATGCTGCAACGTCTCGTCGCGTTCGGTCTGGCCGCCGACCGGCGCGCCGTGCGACTCGTGCTCCAGCCCGGCCGCGGTCTCCCGCTGCGTCTCGCTGTCGCGGGTCGTCTGATTCTGCGAGTGGCCCTCGTAGCGCCAACTGGCCTGGTCGTAGGTGGCGTTGTCATCGTTGAACCCGGAGAAGAGCCCGTGCATGTCCTCGGTGTCGGCGTACTCCTCGGTCACGATCGTCGCGGCGTTGGTGTAGGCCACGACGTACTCCCGGAAGTCCAGCTCGTTGTCGAGGATGTAGCGGATCACCCCGCCGAGCAGCGCGATGTCGGTGCCCGCCCGGATCGGCAGGTACGAGTCGGCCAGCGCGCTGGTCCGGGTGAACCGTGGGTCGACGTGGAAGACCTTCGCGCCCTTGCGCTTGGCCTCCATCACCCACTGGAAACCCACCGGGTGCGCCTCGGCCATGTTCGAACCCTGGATGACGATCACGTCGGAGTTCGACAGGTCCTGCTGGTACTGCGTGGCACCGCCACGACCGAAGCTGGTCCCCAGACCGGGGACGGTGGCGGAGTGTCAAATACGGGCCTGGTTCTCGATCTGGAGCGCCCCCATCGCGGTGAACAACTTCTTGATGAGGTAGTTCTCCTCGTTGTCCAGCGTCGCCCCACCCAGGCTGGAGATGCCCAGCGTCCGGTTGAGTGGCCGGCCCTCGGCGTCGACGTCCTCCCAGGTCTCGTCGCGGGCGGCCAGGACCCGATCGGCGATCATGTTCATCGCCGTGTCGAGGTCGAGGTCCTCCCACTCGGTGCCGTACGGCCGGCGGTAGCGGACCGTCGTCTGCCGCAGCGGGCTGGTGACCAGGCTCTTGCTGGCCGCGCCCTTCGGACACAGCCGACCCCGCGAGATCGGACTGTCCGGGTCACCCTCGATCTGCGTGACCTGCCCGTCCTTGACGTACACCCGCTGACCGCAACCAACGGCGCAGTACGGGCAGACGGACCGGGCCATCGAGTCGGCGGTGTCGGTGCGTGCGGTGAGCGCCCGGGACCCGGCCGATTCGGCCGCCGTCCCCCGGCCCAGCGGGTCGGTGCCGGTGAGCTGGCGGTAGACCGGCCAGCCCTCGAACCAGCTCCGCACCCCCATCGCTGCGCACCTTTCCGACTAATCACACCAAATGTGAACAGCCTGACAGTAGACGAGATGCCAGCCCGGTCGCAGCGAGATCAGCGGAGAGACGCCTCCCCCGGCCCTTTTCACGCAGACCGGGGAGGGCATGGTGTATTGCGGTGCTCAGCTCGGCTGGAGTGGGGCGACGCCCTGCTCGCCGAAGGTGCGGTAGCGGCGCAGCTCCCAGAACAGCCAGCCGATGCTGACGATCGCCACCACGACGAAGACCAGCGAGCCGGAGAACGTGTCCCAGAGGGTGTGCAGGACGACGACGCCCAGGAACGTGCCGATGAACCCGACCAGCCGGCGGACGCTCGGGCTGGCCAGCAACGCCCAGAGCGCGCCGGCGGTCAGCCCGGTCCAGGCGGTGTGACCGGCGGGCGCGGTCAGACCACGGATGAACAGCGTCTGCTCCACCGCGCCGATGTTGCCCTGCGAACTCAACAACGCGCTGAAGGCGTAACCCATCGTCTCCAGCGCGGCGAACCCCATGCCGGCGGCGACGCCGATGACCAGCCCGTCCGAGGGCACCCGACGTCGATGCTGGGCCACCACCGTGAACAGCAGCACCACCGGCACGATCAGCTTCGCCGACTCCTCGATCAGCGCCACGAACAACATCGGCAGAACGCCGAGGCCGCGCAGGGTGTCGTACTCCAGGGTGCCGGCGACCACCGTGCCGATCACACCGCCGAAGAACGCCGACGTCACCAGCGCCGACGCCGGCACCTGCCACCGCCCGGTACGGGCCTGCGCGAACGTCAGGAACGTCAGCGGCACCAGCGTCGCCCCGAGCAGGATCAACGCCGGCACGAAGTTCGGATTCTTGGTGCTGACGAGGGTCCGCAGCACCGCCAGGTACAGGACCAAACCGACAACGAAGACCGCCACCCACGCCCACCGGCGCGAACGCTCACTCATAGCGCGCAGTCTGGCGGATCCCGGTCACGAAGACCAGCGGGCAACGCGGCTCAGACGACGTGCACCAGCCGGAAGCGTTGGGTGACCACCAGGGTGTCGTCATCGGCGGTGAAGTCACTGTCGCCCAGTTCGGCGCGTACTTCGGCGCTGTGCCAGAACGCCTCGTGCCCCGCGCGCCACTGCGCCACCGACTCGTCGCCCTCACCCTCGTCCAGAGCGTGTGGCAGGTCGACGTCGGCGAGCCGGATCACCCGTACGTCGGTCAGCTCGATGGCCGCGACCCGCCGGCCCGCGGAGTCCACGACGGCGGAGCGCTGCCCCACCTCGGGCAACGGCTCGTTGGCGCACTCGTACCCGATCAGCAGGCCGGTCGTCGAGGTTTTCGCTCCGGACAGGATCGCGGCGACGAGCGTGTCCCGCAACGGCCCCGGAAACGCGAACTCGGCAAGCGGAAGATCGTCGAGCTTCATGCGCGGAGGCTACGGGATCTGAACCTCGTATGACTCAGCGGCATAATTATGCCGCTGAGTCATACCGTCCTCTACCGCATCCGCCCCGCCGAACGTGACGGACGGTCACCGCCACCGAACAGCCCGGCCAGGTGAGGAGGTACTCGTCCAGCTGTCGCGGGACACGCAGTACACGTCGCCGGAGTTCGCCTCGTGCGGCAGGTCGCGCAGGTGTGCCGCCATCTCGTCGGCGGAGACCCAACGCTGGAACGTCATCGACTTGTCGTCGCCGAGCGCGACGTCGAAGCCGTCGAAGCCGAGCGCGGTCAGTCGGTCGAGACACCGGTCGGCCACCGCCCGCGCGATGGTGGTGAACTCGAACGAGAGCGCGGGCAGCGGGCGGCTCAGGCCGGCCAGCACCTCGTCCTCGAAACCCTCCACGTCGATCTTGGCGAAGGCCGGCACGCCGTACGCCTCGATCAGCGCGTCGACGGTGACTACCGGGACCTCGATGTCGCCGTCCCACACCTGGCCCTCCCACCCGCCCGCGCCCTCCGCCGCCCGCACGAAGTCGGGCGAGGCGCTGGACACGGTGGGGTTGGCGGAGTTGACGTGCAACCGGGTACGCCCGGGAACGGCGCCACACGCGGCCTCGACAAGCGTCACCTGGTCGTCGTCGGCGTAGATCGCCTTCAGGGCGCGCAGGCACAGCGGTTGTGGTTCCACGGCGACGACCCGGGCGCCCAGGCGGCGGAAGCTGCCGATGTGGTCGCCGACATGGGAGCCGATGTCGAAGACGAGGTCCCCGGTGCCGACGAAGCGGGAGTAGAAGGCGTCCATCCTCGCGTCCCGCTCGGGATCGCCGTAGTAGACCTCCAACGACCGGTACAGGAGGGACAGGGCCGGGTCGGCGCGCAGCGCCGCGATCCTGGTGTCGGTGAGAGCCGTCATCTGTGTGGTCCCGTCGGTGAGAGACGCGAGGTGGCCGGGGTTACGGTCCGAAGGCGGTCAGGAAGCGGTCCCGGAAGCTGTCCATCCGCCAGACCGGTGCCTGTGGTCCCGGCCGCAGCCCGTCCTGCCAGCCCCACCCGGATATCTTGTCCAGCACGGCCCGGTCCCGGGTGATGATCGAGATGGGCACGTCGTGGCTGGCGTTCTCGCCGGTGACGACCGCGGCGGGCTGGTGGTCACCGAGGAAGATGAACACGAGATCGTCGTCGCCGTAGGTCTGCACGTACGAGATGAGCGCGCCGAGCGTGTACTCGATGGACTTCCGGTAGTCCGCCCGGATCTGGGCGGTGTTGCGGCGCCGGTCGTCGGACGTGCCACGGGCGGCCCCCCGGAAGACCGCGCCGTCGCCGACGCTGTCCCAGTCCAGCAACGGCGGAACGGGCGTCCAGGGTGCGTGACTCGACACCAGCGCCAACTCCGTCATCACGTTGCCGTCGCGCTTCGCCTGCTCCAGGCGCCGCCAGCTGGCCAGGGTGTACTGGTCGGGCGGGGTGCCGAAGCTGAACTTCGGGCCACCGTACGCGAGCGTCTTGGCGTTGTAGAACCGGTCGTAGCCGAAGAAGGAGCCCTCCGGCCACGCTCTGGTGACGGCGGGCATGACGCCCACGGTCTGCCAGTTGGCCCGTCGGAAGGCGCCGTTGAGGGTCATCCGATCACTGGCCAGCAGGGTGCGGTGTCGCTGGTCGTTGTCGATCCAGAGGCCGGAGAGCAGTGTGTCGTGCGCGAGCCAACTGCCGCCGCCGAACGTCGGTGAGGTGAGAAAGCCGCTCTGCGCGGCGAAACCCGCCGCGCCGAGTCGAATGGTGCCGCTGTCCAGGACCGCGCCGACCTGCGGCGCGAACTCCGGGTCCTCGACGGCGTCCCGGCCGTAGCTCTCCACGAAGGCGACCACCACGTTCTTGCCCCGCAGCGCGGTCAGAAGCTGGTCACCCGGGGTGTCGCCGAACCTGTCGGCCTCGATCAGGGCGCCGAACGTCTCCCGGTCGTCGAGGCGGAGGCGTACCTGGAAGCCGTGGCCGTTGGCCAGGGTGGTCGCGGACGTGTCGGCGACCGGGACGCCCTCGGCCACCCGTACGTTGAACGCCGCGCAGGCCACCCAGACGACCACCAGCGCGGCCACGATCCGGGTGGTCGCGGTGCGGTGCCGGACCAGCAGTGGCCGCAGTCGCCGCAGCGACAGCGTGACCAGGGTGGGCAGGCCCACGACCACCACCGCCAGGGTGATCGCGGCGCCGACGGCGGCGGGCCGACCGTAGGACTCGCTGAGGAAGGCGAACCCCTCGTCGACGAGCGCCCAGTCGAGCACGGGGTCGAACGCCCGGCTGAGCGAGGCGGAGAACCCCAGATCGAGCAGCTTCAGCAGGCCGAGCAGGCCGAGGGCCACGCCGGCGAGCGTCGCGACCAGTCGGCTGCCACGCGACGGCAGGGCGAGCAGGAGGGCCACCACGAGCAGCGCCTCCAGGGGGATCCGCACGAACGCCGCCGGGGCGAGGCGGCCGAAGTCGTACGGCACGGTGAGGGCGAGCAGCACGAGCAGCGCGGCCAGGACGGTCGTCAGCCGGGCCACGATGGAGCGTTTCGGCTGGCCTTCGACGTCGGCGCCGCCGGCGGCACCGGCCGAGGGTTCGTTCCTCATCGCCCTCCGTCCCTGGCTCGGCAGCTGACGTACGCGCGTCATGAGCGACAACCCGGCATCCTTCCATGATCACTGATGGTGCGGGCATCCAGGACGGCTCAGACGCGGGCGATCCCGCGTCGGGCCACGGACACCGTGGGGCGGTCCGCCCAGGCCAGCCCATCGGTCTTTCCCGAGCCGAACCCGACCAACCCCGCCCCGGCGGTCGGGACACTGTGGCTCACCGCGCCGCCCACCTGGGCCAGCGCCGCCGGCGCGTCGTCGCTGACGGTGCCGCGCAGGTCGCGGGTCGTCCAGAGCCAGGCGACGTCGCGCCCGAACGACTCGACCAGCAGCGCCACCGACGCCAGCAGCACGATGGTCGTCAGCGCCCCGGGCAGCAGGTCGCTCATCGCCACCGTCAGCACCACGCCCTGGATCGCGGCGACGACCTTGCGCCAGTAGCGCGGCGGGAGGGATCCGCGCATCCAGCCCAACACCCAGCTCGCGGCGACGAAGACGTAGCGCATCGCGCCGATCACGAGCACCCAGCCACCCACCGCGGGGGCCACGTGCAGGCAGAGCACCAGGACCAGGATGGAATCGATCTCCATGTCGAAGCGCGCGCCGAGCTCGCTGGTGGTCCCGGTGCGTCGAGCCGTGTACCCGTCCACCGCGTCGAGGGCCAGCGCCACGCTGGTGAGCACGACCATCACCGTGACCGGCGCCGACCGGCCGAACGAGTCGGCGGCCAGGGCCGTCACGCCACCGACGAGGATCGCCCGGCTCAGGGTCACCCGGTCGGCCGGGCTCAGGCCACCCGCGCCGGAGCGGGACATGCCCCGGCCGAGCAGGGCGCACAGGACCACCCCGTACGTCAGCCCGGCCACCCACCCCGCCGTGCCCAGACCGACCGTCCCGGCGAGCACCGCCAGCACGACGACCTGCACGAGCAGTCCGACGACCGGACCGGTTCGAACCCCTGACATCGTGCCTCCGCGACTCTGGTGTGGGTGACCCTGACCGTCATCACGGAAAATATGACCGATCGGTTCATTCTGAACGCAGGTCAGCGACTCGCGAGCCGCGCCGCCGCCGGTCGAGGGCGCGCCGGACCTACCGGAGGGTCAGCGTCTCCCAGGCGGCGATGGCGCCCTCGGCGACGCGGGCCAACGCGGCACGGGAGGCTCCGTTGTGGGCCTGCAGCGACATGCCCTGCATCACCGCGTCGTAGAAACTCGCGATGGCATCGACATCGGCGTGGGCAGGGACGTCGCCGTCGGCGACGCCGCGCTCGACCCGTTCACGGAACGCCCGTTCGTTGCCCAGGCTCAGCTCCCGGAGGTAGTCGCGCAGGCGTGGGTTGTCGTCGGTGTTGGTGGTGGCCGACAACACGATCATGCAGCCGCGCGGCTTCGCCGGGTCGGAACAGACCTCGACGTTGATCCGCAGCGCTTCGGCGACGGCTGCCCGCGCTGTTGTCCCCTCCCGCAGCGCCTTGGTCGCCGCAGCCCCTTCGGTCTCGTCGTAGTAGGCCAGGGCTTCCCGGAAAAGCTGCTCCTTCGAGCCGAACGCGGCGTACAGGCTCGGGGAGCCGATGCCCATCGCCTCGGTGAGGTCGGTCATCGACGTGCCCGCGTAGCCGCGTTCCCAGAACACGGTCATGGCGCGACGTAGTGCCGTCGTGCGGTCGAAGGCCCGCGGTCTGCCGCGACCCGCCACGGCCACCACCCCCATTTCTGTGTCAACCAACAAGGAATGTGTTGACAGGGACAGGCTAGCCGCTAGTGTTTATGTATCGACCAACACAGAAATGAGGCGACGTGTCGGAGCTTGGTGGCAAGGCGGCGCTCGTGACCGGAGGCAGTCGGGGGATCGGGGCGGCCATCGCCCTGCGCCTGGCCGAGTTGGGGGCCGACGTGGCGATCACCTACGTCAACGCGGAGGAACGCGCCCACGAAGTGGCCGAGCAGATCAGGGCCCATGGCAGGCGTGGCGTCGTCATCGCCGCTGACAGTGCCGACGCCGCCGCGGTGATCGGGGCGGTGGACCAGACGAAGGAGGAGTTCGGGCGACTAGACATTCTCGTCAACAACGCCGGGGTCTACCGGTACGGGCTGATCGATGACGTGTCCCTGGAGGACGTCGACCTGACCCTGGGCATCCACACCCGCGCGGTGTACCTGGCGAGCCAGGCCGCCGTCCGACACATGACCAGGGGTGGTCGCATCATCTCGATCGGGAGCAGCCTGTCCGAGCGCGTGCCGTACCCCGGGATGGCCCTCTACTCGATGAGCAAGTCCGCGCTCACCGGCTTCACCAGGGGCCTGGCGCGCGACGTCGGTGAGCGCGGAATCACCGCCAACCTCGTGCATCCCGGTTCCACCGACACCGACATGAACCCGGCCGACGGCGAGACCGCGGCCGACGAGATCGCCCTGATCCCGCTCGGCCGCTATGGCGACCCGGCTGACATCGCCAACACGGTCGCCTTCCTCGCGGGCCCCGGCGGCCGCCAGATAACTGGGGCATCCATCACCGTGGACGGCGGCTCGAACGCCTGAGGTGGACACCTCGGCATCGGCGCCGTAGGCGTCGCCGTCGCGGGCATCGTCGGGCTGCGCCTCATGGCGGGCTGAACGACGTGCCGTGCACCGACGGAGCGCCGGGTCGAGCCTGTTCGCCCGCTGACCGTCCGCGCACGACACGGAGGCCCGAGGTCGGGAACGTCGCCGGGATCATCAGGGCGTCGGCAGGGTGAGCACCTCGACGCCGTCCTCGGTGACGGCGATGGTGTGCTCGCTGTGCGCGGTTCGGCAGCCGGTCGCGCTGCGGAGCGTCCAACCGTCGGCGTCGGTGACGAGCGTGGCGGTGTCCGCCATGACCCACGGCTCCAGTGCCAGCAGCAGCCCCGGCCGCAGCCGGTATCCGCGACCGGGCCGCCCCGTGTTGGAGACGTGCGGGTCCTGGTGCATCGTCGATCCGACGCCGTGACCGCCGAACTCGGTGTTGATCGAATATCCCGACGCGCTGAGGACCGTGCCGATGGCATGGGAGATGTCACCGATGGGAACGCCCGGGCCGGCCGCGGCGATCCCCGCTGCCAGTGCGCGCTCGGTCGCGTCGATCAACGCGACGCTCTCCGGGGGCCGGGTGTCACCCACGATGAAGCTGATGGCGGAGTCCGCGACGACCCCGCCCAGGGAGACGGCGAGGTCCAGCGAGAGCAGATCACCGTCGGCGAGCGGGTAGTCGTACGGCAGCCCGTGCAGCACGGCGTCGTTCACCGACGTGCAGATGTAGTGGCCGAACGGCCCGCGCCCGAAGGACGGCTCGTAGTCGACGTAGCAGGACTGCGCCCCAGCCTCGACGATCATGGCCTGCGCCCACCGGTCGATGTCCAGGAGGTTGGTGCCGACCACGCAACGGCTCTTGAGTGTCTGCAGGATGCCGGCGACCAGCGCGCCGGTGTCCTTCGCTCGCAGCACGTCGGTGGGGCTCAGGATCTCGATCATGCAGCGCCTTCCTCGGGCGACCAATAAGTATCCCGGCCATATTATCCCGGTACTAGAATCGGAGCATGGTCAGGTTGCCGCTCACCCCCGCCGAGCTCGAACGCGGACAGCGCCTGGGCGCCCTCCTGCGCCGAGCCCGGGGGGAGCGTTCGATGCTCCTCACCGCGCTGGACGCGGGCGTCTCGCCGGAGACCCTTCGGAAGATCGAGTCCGGCCGGATAGCCACCCCCGCCTTCCCGACCATCGCGGCGATCGCCGACGTGCTCGGCCTCTCCCTCGACGCCGTCTGGTCGGAGATCAACAAGTCGGACGGCGAGGCCGAACTTTCCCGGCCGGCCCGCGCGGCGCGCGAGCGGTTGGCCTCGTAGTCCCGACCCCCGGCTCCCCCGGCGCGACCACCGGCGACAGACCGGACGCGACTGGTCCCGGTCGTCGTGGACGACCGGGACCAGCGGGTGGTGCGCTCAGGAGGCGGCGATGCCCTCCATGCCGATGCCGTCGGCGAACTTCGGCAGACCGTCCACGGTGGTGACGAGCGTCAGCGACCCGTCCTCGCCCACCTCGTAGCCCTGCACGGTGCCGGCGTTGGGGTTCTGCACGTACAGAAAGCCGTCGCTGGTGGTCATGTCGATCGCGCCACCGCCGGTGTCGACGGCGACGCCCTTGACGAGTTCGAGCTTGCCGTCGTCGTCGACCCGGTAGGAGCTGATGGTGGAGCTACCGGCGTTGGCGACGAAGAAGAAGTCGCCGACGCGCTGGATCCAGCACGGCGCCTGCTGGCCGTTGGGGACCGACGGCCCGACCTGGTCGAGCGCGCCGTCGTCCTCCAGCTCGAACCGGCTGACCGCGTTCGCACCCGACTCGGTGACCAGCAGCGAGTCCTCGGTGTCGAAGGTGAAGCCGAACGGCGTGTTGCCCGCGTCGCTGATGACGGGGTTGCGGGACAGTTTGCCGCCGCGACCGATCTCGTAGCTGAACATCACGTTGGCGCCCTTCGTGGACACCAGGACGAACTCGCTGTCCGGGTCGATCTTGACCTGGGCCGGGGCGGTCCCGAACGCGGGCGGGTTGCCGTTGTGCAGCCCGAGCGACCGGTTGGCGTCCTCGATCCGGGACAGGCGCCCCTTGTTCAGCTCGAAGCCCTGCACCGAGCCCTCGCCACCGGCGTTGAGGACGTAGACGAGGTCGCCCCGGGCCGCGACGCTGACCGGCAGCAGACCGCCGGACCAGACGACCTGGAGCTTGTGCAGCTTGGTGCCCTCGACCCGGAAGACGGTGACGGTGTTGCTGCCGGCGTTGACCGCGAACAGCATTCCCTTGTGGTAGACCAGGGAGCCCTGCGAGGCCAGCGCGTCGAGCGGCGCACCGATGGTGAAGCCGCCCAGCCCGCCGGTCTCGTACTCGCCGGCATTGGTGAGACGGCCGTCCTCGTCGCGGTCGAACACCCTGATGGTGTTGCCCTCGGCCTTGTTCGTCTGGACGAAGACCGCGCCCTCGTCGCCGTGGTGGTAGTCACCCCCCTTGCGGTCGTCGTGGTGTCCAGGGCCGCCGCCATCGGCGAAGGCGGTCCCGGGGATCGATCCGACGCTGGTCAGACCTGCCAGGAGGGCTGCCGCGAGCGCAACACTGCGCTTCATCTCTGACTCCTTACGCACCCGAAGGGAGGAATACGAGTTTTCCTCTCCTTCGAAAGCTATCGGAGGAGGTAGGCATCTTGGTCACGGTTACCCTAAAGGGGTAATTTCATGCCGTTGCGGGGGAATGCGTTGACGTACGCGTAGAAGTCGGTTACCCGAAAGCGGACCTTCGACGCGGCAGGGCCGGAACTCGGCGGGGCCGATCAGGTCGGGTCCGGCCGCCACCACGGTTCGAGGAGCGCCGGGTCGGCGACATAGCCCCTGACCTGCACGCGTTCCGGCTCGGTCAACGTCAGGGCGCGCAGGCGAGCACCCCACTCGGGCACCTGGTCGGTCTTCTCCAACGCGGTCGCCAACTCGATCAGGCCGGCCAGCGCCATCGCCTGCTCCACCACCGGCGCGTCCTCGGCGCGGCGGCGCATGCCCGAGTCGAGCGCCCGGTAGGCGGCCCGGTCGTCCATCTTGAACTCGCGCAGGATCCGCGCGTTGTCGAGCACCCGGGCCAACCCCTCAAGCTCCGTCGACCCGCCGTACTCCAGGCCCTTCGGCTCGTCCCGCTGAATGAAGATGATGGTGTTGCCGGACGGGTCGACGATGCTGAACCGCGACGCCCCGGCGCGGTAACGGGTCATCCGCGGCAGACCCTTGACCAGCACCTTGCCGTAGCTGCGGCGCATCGCCTCGGTGAACATCGCGTGGTACGCCGCGACCGCGTCCACCATCACCAGGCAGCCGCCGGACTGCTCCTTCGTCGGGTCGAGGTCCTTTGGCGCGGGGCCGTAGTGCAATTGGAACCCACTCCAGGTGAAGGCCAGGTACACGTACGGCTTGAGCTGCTCGTAGGCCACCTCGAACCCCAACGCCCGCCAGAACGCGACGGTCTCCTCCGGCGCCGCGCAGTGCAGCAGCGGCACCATGGTCTCGTTCGCCCGAACCTGGCCCTCGTCGGTCGTCACCTGTCGCTCCCCCGTCCCATCGGCAGGCCGGCCATTCTGCCAGCACCGGCGGCGCGTTCAACACGCTCTGCCCTCCTACCCGGGGAGGAGGCGCGCTCCGACCACCGGCCGCGACCGGGGCTCGGGGTCGGACGCGACCGGCGGGCACGGCCACGAACATCGACGACATGACCTCCGTGTTGCGCCGGGCGGCGCAGGGAAACCGCCCTCTGATGTTCCTGGTATCCGTGATGGCGGTGCTCGCCGTCGTCACCGCGGTCGGCGTCCTGGTCGACCCGCGCGTCCTCAGTGGGGCGCCGATCTGGCTCAAGCCGTTCAAGTTCGCGGTGTCCTTCGTGCTGTACGGCGCGACGCTCGCCTGGATGCTCACCCTGCTGCCGCGCCGCAGCCGGGTCGCCGAGGGGGCGGTCGTCGTCATCGTGGCGGTGGCGGTCGTCGAGAACGCGTGGATCGTCGGTCAGGTGCTGCGCGGGCAGGCCAGCCACTTCAACGACACCACCCCGCTGAACGCCGCGCTGTTCGCGGCGATGGGCGCGGCGATCACGGTGTTGTTCGTCGCGCACCTCGTCATCGGGATCGTGGTCCTGATCCAGCGCATCCCCGATCGGGTCGCCGCGACCGCCGTCGGGTGGGGGCTCGGCCTGTCCCTGCTGGGCATGCTCGCGGCGGTGCCGATGGCGCTGCCGATGCAGGACCCGGGGATCGAGGGGATCAGCGGGGCGCACAGCGTCGGCGTCCCCGACGGCGGGCCGGGGCTGCCGGTGGTCGGCTGGAGCACCACCGGTGGCGACCTGCGGATCGGGCACTTCGTGGGACTGCACGCCCTCCAGGCGCTGCCGCTGCTGGCGATCCTGTTGCGCCGGTTCGTGACCCGGCTGGACGAGCGCCGCCAGGTCCGGCTGCTGGTCGTCGCGGGCGTCGCGTACGGCGTACTCACCGTGCTGTTGACCTGGCAGGCCCTGCGCGGCCAGCCGCTGCTGCGGCCGGACGTCGTGACGCTCGCCGCGCTCGCGGCCCTGGTGCTGGCGACGGCGACCGCGACCGGTCTGGTGCTGGCCCGCCGACGTCGCCCGGAAGTAGCGTTGGCCGCATGACCGCGACGCTGTTCTCCCTGACGTTCGCAGTGGCCGCGCCGTTCTGGGCGCTGATGATCCTGCTGCCCCGCTGGTCGTGGACCGCCCGGATCATCGCCTCGCCGCTGATCGTGCTGCCGGTCGTGGTGATCTACGCGCTGCTGGTGCTTCCGGCGCTCGGCGAGGTACTGCCGGCCGTGGCGTCGCCGACCCTGGCCGGGGTGCGCGACCTGCTCGGCACCTCCGTCGGGGCGTCGGCGGGTTGGGCGCACATGATCGCGTTCGACCTGTTCGTCGGCCGGTGGGCCTGGTTGGACAGTCGGGAACGGGGGGTGCCGGCGCTGGTCATGGCTCCGGTGCTGGTGCTGACCATCCTGCTCGGGCCGCTCGGCCTGGCCGCGTACCTCGCGGTCCGCACCCGGTGGCGGCAGTCGCCTGCCGATCCCGGCATCTAGGCTGACCATCGTGAGCTGGCCGGGGCGACTGTTCGACATGCGGGACACGCTCGTGCGGATGGCGCTGCTCGACCTCACCGGCGTCGGCTACCTGCTCCTCGTCCCGCACTCCGCCGGCACGCCCACGGCGACACAGTGGATCCTCGCGGTGCTCGCGTTCGCCGTGGCGCTGGCGGCGCACCGCCGGCCGGTGGTCAACCTGGTGGCGCAGGCCGCCCTGTTGGCGGTCGCGATCTGCCTGGTCGACGACTTCACCATCAACCAGGTGGGTGCGAGTTGGGCGCTGCTCGAGGTCACCATGCGCGCACGCGCCCCCCGGACCATCTGGCTGTCCGCCGCGCTGTTGGTCGTGGTCGACCTGCTCGACTCGATCGACGACCCGATCGGGCAGGTCGCCTCCGGCGTCGTCGGGCTGGCCCTGGAGGTCGGCGTACCGGTGCTGCTCGGCCTCGTCATCCGCGCCAACCGGGAGCTGAGTCGGCAGGCCGTGGAGCGGGCCAGGGCCGAGCAGCGCCAGCACGAGTCGGAGAGCCGCGCCGCCCGCGCCGACGAGCGCAGCGCCATCGCCCGCGAGCTGCACGACGTCGTCGCGCACCACGTGGCGTCGATGGTCCTGCGGGTCGGGGTGGCCCGGCACGTGCTCACCGACCTGGACCCCCGGGCCGGCGAGGTCTTCGACGACGTGCACGGCACCGGCACCGCGGCCCTCGCCGAGCTGCGCCGGCTGGTCGCGGTGCTACGCAACCCCGATGGGGTACGCGGTGACGCGGCGCTGACCGCGATCGAACCCGCCGCGCTGCCGGCGGCGATCGGCGCGTCCATCGACCGGGCCCGTCAGGCGGGTGTCACCGTGGAGGCCGACCTCGACCCGGCGATCGGTTCACTCGACGCGGTTCGCGGCATGGCGGTGCTGCGACTGACCCAGGAGGCACTGACCAACGTGGCCAAACACGCCGGAGCGCCCGCGCTCGCGCGCCTCGTGGTCGCCGTTCGGGACGGCTGCGTGCACTGGGAGGTCACCAACGACGGGCGCGGTGCGGCGCCGACGGGGGCGCCGGCCGGTGGCGGGCACGGCATCACCGGGATGCGCGAACGCGTCGAGGTCCTCGGTGGCCAGCTGGAGGCGGGGCCGACCGGCACCGGTTGGCGGGTGCGTACGGTGCTGCCCGCCGCCGTGCCGTCCGCCCGGTCAATGCCCCGGGACCGCGCGGCCTCCGTCGGATCACCCGCGCCGGAGTCGGCGTGATCCGGGTGCTGCTGGTCGACGACCAGCACCTCATCCGAGCCGGGCTGCGCATGCTCTGCGACGCCCAACCCGACATCGAGGTCGTCGGGGAGGCCGACAACGGCCGGGAGGCGATCGCGCTGGCCGGGCGGCTCCTCCCCGACGTCGTGGTCATGGACCTGCGCATGCCCGGCGTGGACGGGATCACCGCGACCAGCCGGATCCTCGCCGAACGGCCCGGCACCCGCATCCTGGTGCTGACCACGTTCGGCGACGACGACCACCTCTACCCCGCCCTGACCGCCGGCGCCTGCGGGTTCCTGCTCAAGGACGCGCCCCCGACCGAGTTGCTGGACGGCATCCGCCGGGCCGCGGTCGGGGACAGCCCGTTCAGCCCGGAGGTGTTGCGCCGCCTCGTGCGGCGCGCGGTGCACGCCCGCCCCGAGTCGCCCCCGGCCCTGCCGGGTCTGACCGCCCGGGAACGAGACGTGCTCGATCTGGTCGCCGAGGGCCTGTCCAACACCGAGATCGCCGATCGGCTGCACATCGGTGTGACAACGGTGAAGACCCACATCACCAGTCTGATGACCAAGACCGACAGCCCCAACCGGGTACGCCTCGCCCTGTCCGCCCGCGGGGTGTGACGCTCAGGCCCGCAACCGCGCGGACACCAGGATGACGAGCAGCAGCGGCACGATCAGCAGCGCCGGGGCGACGACCGGCAGGTGCAGGGCGACCAGGGCGCCGACCGAAGCGCCGACCATGAGGGCCAGCAGCACCTGAGCCTTGGGGCGCAGGGTGCCCCACGGGCTGCGCGCGGCGACGCCGGCGATCAGGCTGGTGAGCGTGCCGGTCAGGTACGTGGAGGACAGGCCGGACACGCCGAAGCGTTGGATCGCGCTGCTCTGCACGCCCAGCGCGACCGCGGACAGCATCAACAGCGCCAGGTGCACACGTGCGTCGGGGGCGCCGAGGGTTAGCTCCCAGACGACGGCGAACACGACGAACACCGTCAGCTCCAGGACCAGCGCCCAGGTGACCCGCCGTGGCCAGACCGGGTCGTCGGGCTGGGCCGAGCCGACGACGCGGGCGCCCGCGAGGACGCCCACGATGAAGCTGGCGATGGCGCAGCCCGACGTCAGGGCCAGGTCGGCCTCGCCCCGGCCGGCGGAGAGTCCGAGCAGGACCATGTTGCCGGTCATCACGCTGGCGAAGGCGCCGCCGAGGGAGAGGAAGCCGAGGGCGTCGGCGCTCCCGGTCAGGAAGGTGAGGACGACGACGAGTGAGTGCCGTCGCCGCAGCAGGCGCTCGTCCCGGTGGGGAGCGACGCGGGGGCGGGTGACGCGGGGCGCTGTGCTCGACACTGTCGGCCACCTTCCAATGATTGTTCTTCGTATACACTTTGTCCCGACACGTTCACGGAGAGGCGACAAGTGGCTGAAGACCTGCGGGACAAGCTCGGCGCGCAACACCTGCCGCTACGCGATCAGGTCCTCGCCGCGCTGCGGACCGCCATCATCGACGGCGACTACCTGCCCGGTGAACGGCTGACCGAGGACCGGCTCGCCGAGGACTTCGGTGTCTCCCGCAACCCCGTCCGGGAGGCACTGCGGGTCGCCGAGGCAGAGGGGTTCGTGGTGATCCTCCCCCGCCGGGGGGCGGTCGTCGCCTCACCGAGCAGTGGGACCATCGCCGACATGTTCGCCGTGCGCGAGCGCCTGGAGGCGCTGGCCGCCCGGTTGGCCGCCGAACGGGCCACCGCGGCGGACGTGGCGTCCCTGCGTGCCCTGCTGGAGCAGGGCCGCGAGGCGACGCAGCGGCAGGACCTGGCCCGGGTCGCCGAGCTGAACAGCACCCTGCACCTGCGCATCCTCCAGATCAGCGGAAACCCCTGGCTGTCGTCGATCGCCAAGTCGCTCTACCTCCATGTCCAGTGGGTCTTCCGGCTCGGCGCGGCCGAACGCGCGCCACACTCGTGGGCCGAGCACATCCAGCTCGTCGACGCCATCGAGTCGGGCGACGGCGACCGCGCCGAGCGGGCCGCCCTCGACCACCTCGACGCGGCCTCCGCCGCGGCGTTCGAGAACGCCGAAGGCGGCTACGGCACCCGCTGACGGCCGCGTGGCGGGTCGGCCGGCCCGGGGGCGTCCCCGCCCCGCCCCGGTCAACGGCCGCACGCGTAGCCCTGCATGCCCCGGGGGTTGGCACCGGCGGCCAGCACACCCGTCGCCGGATCACGGGTCACCGCGCAGAGCCGGCCGAGGCTCCACCCGTCGGTGACCCGCACCTCGTGCCCGTACGCCCGCAGCTCGGCCAGCACCCTCTCGTCGAGGCGGTCCTCCACCACCAGGACGCCGGGCTCCATGTCCCGTGGATAGAACGACCCGGGCAGACTGACCGTGTGCCACGCCGGCGCGTCGATCGCCTCCTGCAACGACCGACCGCCGACGAGATGCCGCAGCAGAAACGGCAACTGCCACTGATCCTGCTGGTCGCCACCGGGGGTGCCGCACGCCAGCACCGGTTCGCCGTCGCGGTGCACCATCGTCGGGCTCAACGTCGTACGCGGTCGACGGCCCGGAGCCAACGACGAGGCGAGCCCCTCCTCCAGCCAGAACATCTGCAACCTGCTGCCCAACGGGAAGCCGAGTTCCGGAATGGTCGGGGAACTCTGCAACCAGCCACCACTGGGGGTCGCGGAGATCATGTTGCCCCACCGGTCGACCACGTCCACGTGACAGGTGTCGCCCCGGGTCACCCCGTCCGACTGCACGGTCGGCTCCCCCGTCGTGGCGTCCGTCGGCCCGGTGGGCCGCACCGCACCGGGTCGGACGTGGGCCGGCAGGCGCGGCTGCGCCCCGTCGGGACGCCCCGGCCGCAACCGCGTCGACGCGCGATCGCCGATCAGGGCAGCCCGCTCCCGCGCGTACCGGGGGGAGAGCAGCGCCTCGGCGGGCACGTCGACGCCGTCGCCGTACCAGGCCTCCCGGTCGGCGAAGGCGAGCTTGAGCGCCTCGACCTGGGCGTGCACCCCCGCCGCGGTATCCGGGTCGTACGCGCCGGGGTCGTCGAGCGCGTCCAGGGTGGCCAGGGACTCCAGCAGCACCGGACCCTGACCCCAGAAGCCGGTCTTCGCCACCGAGTAGCCCTGCCAGTCCAGCGTGGCGGGCGCCTCCCAGCTCGCCGAGTACGCCGCCAGGTCGTCGCCGGTGACCAGCCCGGCGTGCGGGCGTCCGCTGGAGTCCTGGAACGGTCGCCGGCTGAACGCGTCGATCGCCTCGGCGACGAAACCCGTGCCCCAGGCCCGGCGCGCGGCCTCGATCTGGGCCTCCCGGTCGGCGCCGGCCGCCCGTCCCGCCTCGACGAGCCGGCGCAGGGTGTCCGCGTACGCCGGGTTGGTGACCAGCTCCCCGGCGGCCGGTGGCCGGCCGTCGCGCAGCCAGAGGGCGGCGGAGGTGGGCCAGTGTTCCTCGAACAGCGAGCGGACCGCCGCCACGGTGTCCCCGACCCGGCCCACCAGCGGATGCCCGGCGGCGGCGTAGCCGATCGCCGGCTCCAGCACCTCGGCGAGGGTGAGCGTGCCGTGCTCGCGCAGCAGCAGGAGCCAGGCGTCCACGGCGCCGGGTACGGCCGCGGCGAGCGGCCCGGCGCCCGGGATGAGGTCCATGCCGAGGGACCGGAAGTGCGCGATGGTGGCTCCGGCCGGTGCCGGACCCTGCCCGCACAGCACCTTCGGTCGAGGGTCCTCTGCGGTGGCCACGATGGCCGGAACCTCGCCGCCCGGGCCGTTCAGGTGCGGCTCGACGACGTGCAGGACGAACCCGGCGGTGACGGCGGCGTCGAAGGCGTTGCCGCCGCGTTCGAGGATGCCCATCGCCGCCTGGCTGGCGAGCCAGTGCGTCGAGGACACCATGCCGAAGGTGCCCTGCAACGTGGGTCGGGTGGTGAACGTCATGACAACACCTCACGGGGATCTGCGCTGCGAACGTCGGGGCCGGTGCCGTCCGGCCGGACCAGGTGACACGCGGCCATGCCGTCGCCGATCGCGGTCTGCGCCGGCACCTCCGTCGCGCACCGGTCGAACGCGAGCGGGCACCGGGTCCGGAACCGGCAGCCGGACGGCGGGTCGAGCGCGGACGGCAGGTCGTCGCCGAGCAGCACCGGCTGACGCTCGCGTTGCCGCACCGGATCGGCCACCGGCGCGGCGGACAGCAGAGCCTGCGTGTACGGGTGGGCGGGCCGCGCGAAGATCCGCTCGCGGCTGCCCGTCTCGACGAGTTGACCCAGGTACATGACCGCGATCTCGTCGGCCAGGTATTCGACCGCGGACAGGTCGTGGGTGATGAAGAGGCAGGCGAACCCGATGTCGCGTTGCAGGTCGGCGAGGAGGTTGAGCACCGACGCCTGCACGGACACGTCGAGCGCGCTGGTGGGTTCGTCCGCGATCAGCAGCATGGGCTCGGAGATCAGCGCCCGCGCGATGCTGACCCGTTGGCGTTGCCCGCCGGACAGCTCGTGGGGGTAGCGGCGGGCCACCTCCGCGCGCAGGCCCACCCGTTCCAGTTGCGGGGCGACGCGGGCGTCCCGGTCACGCCGGGAGATCCGCTTGCCGGCCAGCCGCAGCGGCTCGGCCACGATCTCGCCCACCAGCATGCGCGGGTCCAGCGACGCGGCCGGGTCCTGGAAGACGATCGACACCGCGCCGCGGTGGAGGCGCAACTGCCGTCGGGACAGGTGGGTGACGTCCGTGCCCGCGATCCGGACCGTTCCGGCGGTCGGCTCGACGAGCCGCACCACGCATCGGCCCACCGTCGACTTGCCGGAACCGCTCTCCCCGACCAGGGCGGTGACCCGGCCTCGCGGGATCGTCAGGGACACCCCGTCCACGGCACGGACCGGGCCGAAGTGCATCACCAGGTCCTCGATCTCCAGGGCGTTCGGTTGCGGCGTCATCGGTTCGCCTCCTGGGCTGCCGTCGGTGTCAACGCGCAGGGGTGCCAACAGGCCGCGACATGGTCGGTGCCGCCGAAGCCCTCCAGCGGCGGGGCGGTCGACCGGCAGCGCTGGTCGGCGGCCGGGCAGCGGTCCGCGAAGGTGCAGGCGTCGGGTTGGGTGGCCAGCACGGGCACCAGCCCGGGGATCTCGGTCAACCGATCCGTGCCGGCGTGCCGGCCCGGCTGCGGTGACGCCGACAGGAGCCCGGCCGTGTACCGGTGACGCGGGTTGGCGAACAGGTCGTCCACCGGCGCGCGTTCCACCACCCGCCCGGCATACATCACGACCACGCGGTCCGCGATGTCGGCGATCACGCCGAGGTCGTGGGTGATGATGAGGACGCTCGTGCCGAGCCGGTCGCGTAGGTCCCGCAGCACCTGGAGGATGCCGGCCTGGACGGTGACGTCCAGCGCGGTGGTCGGCTCGTCGGCCACCAGCACCTTCGGGCCGCAGGCCACCGCCATCGCGATCATCACGCGCTGGCGCATGCCGCCGGAGAGCTGGTGCGGGTAGCCGTCTACCCGCTGGGCGGCGGACGGGATGCCGACGAGCGTCAGCAGCTCGACGGCCCGCGCCCGCGCCGCCCGCCGGGACATCCGCTCGTGGACCTGGAGCACCTCCCCGATCTGCCGCCCGACGGTGAGCACCGGGTTCAACGACGTCATCGGCTCCTGGAAGATGTAGGCGATCTCCCGGCCGCGGACCCGCCGAAGGGCCGACTCGCGGGCCCCGACCAGTTGGGTGCCGTCCAGGCGCACCGACCCGGTGACCCGGGCGCTGCCCGGGAGCAGGCCGGCGATGCTCATCGCCGTGACGCTCTTTCCGCACCCCGACTCGCCCACCATCCCGACGATCTCCCCGGCGGCCAGGTCCAGGCTGACCCCGTCGACCGCCGAGACGGTGCCGGTCTCGGTCGGGAAGGACACGGACAGGTCGCGAATCTCCAGCACGGGTGCGGTGGTCGTGGTCATCGCCGGTCTCCCTTCGGGTCGAGGGCGTCGCGCAGGGCGTCACCGAAGACGTTGAACGCCAGCGCGAGTCCCATGATCACGACACCGGGGAGGACGGCGGCCCACGGTGCGCGGGCGGCGAACTGCTGGGCGGTGGCCAGCATGGTGCCCAGGCTGGGCGCCGGCGGTTGGATGCCGAGGCCGAGGAACGACAGCACCGCCTCGCCGAGGATCGCGGCCGGAATCGCGACGGTGGCCTGCACCAGGATCACCGACGTCGCGTTGGGCAGGATGTGTTTGGCCAGCACCCACAGGTCACTCGCGCCGTCCACGACGGCGGCCGCGACGAAGTCGAGCGACTTGAGACGCAGCGTGTCCGAGCGGACCACCCGGATCACCCCGGGGATCTGGGCGATGCCGATGGCCACCGCGGCGTTGCCGAGGCTGGCCCCCCGGATGGCCGCCAGCCCCACCGCCATGATCAGAAACGGGAACGCCAGCAGCAGGTCGGTGCAGCGGGAGATCACCGCGTCCCACGCCCGGAAGTAGCCGGCCGCGAGCCCGAGGGGCACCCCGATGACCAGCGACGTGGCCACCGCCAGCAGCCCCACCTGCAACGACGCCCGCGCACCGAGCATGATGCGGGACAGGACGTCCCGGCCGAGGTCGTCGGTGCCGAGCACGTGCCCGGCTGTGCCGGGAGGCGCGAAGGTACGGGCGAAGTCGGTCTGGTCGACCGAGTAGGGCGCCAGCCACGGCGAGAGCACCGCGATGACGCCGGCCAGCGCGAGCACGACGAAGCTCACCACGGCGAGCGGGTTGCGGCGCAGCCGCCGCAGCACCCGGGTACGTCGGGTGACGCCGGCGGGACCGGTCTCCGCCATCGGTACGGTGAGGACGGTCATGCCGGATCTCCCGTCACCCGGATGCGGGGATCGATCACCGAGTAGAGCAGGTCCACGAAGAAGTTGATCACGATGTAGGCGGTCGCGGTGAGCAGGACGACGGCCTGGATCACCGGGTAGTCCCGTTGGAACACCGCGTCGATGGTCATCTTCCCGAAGCCGGGCAGCCCGAAGATCTGTTCGGTGACCACCGCCCCGGAGATCAGGCCGCCGAGTTGGAGACCCACGACGGTCACCACCACGATGAGACTGTTGCGCAGGGCGTGCCGGGTGATGACGGCGCGCGGTCGCAGGCCCTTCGCCTTCGCCGTCCGCACGTAGTCGGAGGAGAGCGAGTCCAGCATCGCCGACCGGGTCTGCCGCATGATGATGGCGGCGAGGCCGGTCCCGAGGATCACCGCCGGCAGGACGATGTGGTGCAGGTTGTCCACGGGATCCTCCAGGATCGGCACGAAGCCGGAGGCGGGAAACAGCCCGGTCGCCACGGACAGGTAGAGGATCGCGAGCAGCCCGAGCCAGAAGTGCGGCACCGACAGGCCGATCAGGGCCAGGCCGTTGGCGAGCCACTCCGCCGGGCGTCCGCGACGGACCGCCGCGAGCACCCCGGCGCCGACGCCGAGGGCCGCCGCGATGAGGATCGCCAGCACGGACAGCTCGACGGTCACCGGCAGGGCGGTGGTGAGCATCGACGAGACCGGCGTACCGGTGCGGATCGAAACCCCGAAGTCGCCCTGCGCCATCCGCTCCAGGTACTGGGCGAACTGCACCGGCAGCGGCTGGTCCAGCCCGTAGTGCCGACGGATGGCGTCCAGTGCCTCCGGCGACCGGTCCTCGCCGGCCAGCGCGAGAGCCGGGTCACCGGGCAGCGCCCGCACACCGACGAAGACCACGATCGTCGACATCAGCAGGGTCAGCGCCGACTGCCAGGCGCGGGTGAGCAGGTATCGGGCCACGACGACCTACTTGGTGTAACCGGCGAAGGCCGCCCGGATCACGCCGTCCGGGAAGACCTGCAGGCCCTGGATCTGCTTGCTGACCGCGGTCAGGTTGCGCTGCCGGTAGAGGTAGATCAGCGCGTCGTCCTGCTGGAGCAGGGTGACCGCCTGCCCGTACAGCTTCTTGCGCTCCTCGACGTCGCCGGCCTGCCGGGCCTGGGTCAGCAGGGTGTCGAGTTGCGGGTTGCTGTAGCCGGCGACGTTCTGGCTGGCGCCGGTGCCGACGAAGTTGGTGATGTTGGCGTCCGGGTCGATCCGTCCGCTCCAGCCCAGTTGCAGCAGCTCGAAGTTGCCGCGGTCCTGTTCGTCGAGCAGCGACGAGTACTCCACCGGGTTGATCTTCAGGTCGAATCCGCCGTCCTTGACCATGGACTGCAACGCCTGGGCGAGGCGCAGCGTGTCGGGCGTGTTCGACGCGAGCATCGTCACCGCGTACGGCGTCTGCACGCCCGCCTCGGCGAGCAACTGCTTGGCCTTGGCGGGGTCGTGCGCCGGGCAGGTCTGCGCCTCCGGCGACGAGAACGTGCTGGCGGGCGAGATCGGGGAGCAGGCGACCGCGTGCAGACCGTTGAAGACCGCGTCGACCAGCGCCTTGCGGTCGATGGCGTGCTCGAAGGCCTGCCGCACCTTGGCGTTCTGGGCGAGGGGGCGGTTGATCGGCTTGGGTGGGGTGCGGACCCCGTCGACGTTGCCGACGTTGATGGTCAGGCCCTGGTAGCCCAGGGACTGCGACTGGAGGACGGAGACCGCAGCGTCCTGCCGGAGCGAGGCGACGTCCTGGGTGGAGACGCTGTCGGCGACCTGCGCGTCGCCGGAGCGCAGGTTGGCCGCGCGAATGCTCGCGTCGCTGAGGATCCGCCACGAGATGGCGTCGAGGTGGACCTTGTCGGCCTCGTAGTAGTTGGGGTCCTTCACCACGTCGATCGAGTTCTGCGGCACCCGCTTCGCGAACTTGAAGGGGCCGACGCAGACCGGCGCCGACGCGAAGTCGTCACCCCGGCTGCGCAGCGCCTGCGCACTCATGATCATGCCGGCCCGGTCGGCGAGGGCGCCGAGCAGCGGTGCGAACGGCTGCTTCAGCCGCAGGACGACGGTCTGCGCGTCCGGGGTGTCGATGCCGTCGATGGGACCGAGTTCGCTCTTGCGCGCCGAGCGGGCGTTGTCGAGGTGGCGTTGCAGGGTGACCTTCACCGCCGCGGAGTCGAACGCCGTCCCGTCCGCGAAACGCACGCCCGGACGCAGCGGAATGGTCACCGTCCGACCGTCACCGCTCGTGGTCGGCAGGGCCGTCGCGAGCTGCGGTACGACCTGCGCCTTCTCGTCGACGTCGTAGAGCTTCTGGCACATCGCCTGGAAGACGTAGCGGGAGTAGAGGCTTCTCGACAGCGTCGGGTCCAGCGCGTCGGGCTCGGCGGAGAGGGCGATGACCAGCTTGCCGCCCTGCTTCACGGCGGCGGGATCCGCGGGCGTACCGAAGGAGTCCTGCCCGGCCGACCGGTTGGCACCGGGCTGGTCGCCGCCGTCGTCGGTCGACACCGGTGAGCAGGCAACGACCGTGCAGACGACAGCGGCCGCCGCCACGGCGGCCCGGAGCACCCGACGGCGGGGCAGGCGCGTTTCGCGGACGGAGAGGTTCGTCATGGAGAGCTCCTCAGGTGGGCGATTCGGGGAGCGTATGTTGTATACGATGACCGCCGCAAGACCTCGGTGAACGGCTTGCCGGGGCGATCACGAGCCCGCCGGGCGTTCAGCTGGCGGGCCGGGTCCGGCCGCCCCGCACGAGGCTGAGCAGGACGACCAGGGCGAGCACCGCCACCACCGCGCTGAAGATCTCGCCGGCGGGGCGCAGGCCATTCGACTGGATCAGCAGACCCACCCCGACCGCGGGCACACCGAGCATGGCGAACAGGATGGCGAAGAAGGTCGACACCGTGGCGGCCCGGTGCTGCGGCTCGGTCTTCATCGTGATCGTCGCGATGCCGTCGCCGACCGCCACCCCGGACGCGACCCCGATGATCGCCGCGCTGATGATCAGCGTCACCAGCAGTGCCATCCACATGCTGAACGCGAGCAGAGCCGCCCCCACGATCAGGCCGACGCAGGCACCGGCCAACGCGGCGCGCGAGGACAGCACGCGGGTCAGCAGCTGACCAAACGCGGCTCCGGCGAACGCCACGAAGACCACAAGCGCGGCCAGGGTGTGCGAGGTCTCGTGCAGGACCGTGCCGAGGAACAGCCCACTCACCGAGGTGAGCACCCCGAGAGCCGCGAAGCCCGCGCCGGCGGTGATCGCCGAGCGGACGAACGCGCCGCGAATGGCCGCCGGCACGGAGAGCCGCTGCACCCGCAGGGTCACCGGCGAACGCTCCCGGACCGTCTCGGGTACGCCGCGCAGCGCGACGATCGCGCTCAACGCCAGGATCAGCACGATGGCCCAGGGCAGCCGGAGCGGGTCGGGCGCCACGTCGGACACGATCCCGGACAGCAGGGTGCCGGTGGCCAGGCCGCCCAGGTTCGCGAAGATCGACACGGTGGCGGCACGCTTCGGATGCCGTGGGCTGATCAGCTCCGCCAACGCGGCGGTCGCCGCGCCGATGATCAGCGCGGCGGACAGCCCGGCGAGGATCCGACCCACGATGATCATCCCGAGGTCCACGGCGGCCAGGAACACGGCGTCGGCGACGACGGAGAGCAGCAACGCGACGAGGATGACCGGACGTCGGCCGATCTGGTCGGAGAGTCGACCGAACACCAGCAACCCGGCGACCACTCCCAGCGCGTACAACGCGTAGACCACGGTCACGGTCAACGACGAGAACCCGAACTCCATCTCGTAGAGCGGGTAGAGCGGCGTCGGCACGGTGGTGCCCACGAGCGTGATCCAGAACGCGAACGTGACCCGTAGCGCGCCGGACGTCGACCGAGGCGTCGCGCCCCCGGCGCCGCTCGCGTCGGACATGACCAGTCCCCCCGGGATCGGACCCCTGCCTGCGCGCCGCCGACTCCCGCACCTCCCCGTCGCGGCTCCCTGTCCTCGCGTACAGCATGGGTCTCGCCCCCGGCGGAGGTGCGGTAACCGCCCGAAACGACCACATCAGGGGGCCGTGCGCTCAGCCCAGGGCGCCCGCACGTCGATGTGCTGTTGAGCGGTATACCTCAGAGGCATGAATATGACTCTGAGGTATACCGCTCAATACCGCGTCCGCCCCGACGGAGGCGACCGAGGGTCACCGCCAACCGCCGGCTGCGCCCCACAGCCCCGGCCAGGTCAGGACCTACGCGTTCAGGAGTTGTACGCCTGCGCGGTCACCGTGACCTGGCGGGCGAGGCCCGACCGCGCCGGCCAGGAAATCCGCACCTCCCGGGCCTCCCCCGGCAGCAACCAGAAGTAGTTGTCGTCGTAGCGGGCCGGCAGGACCCGGTCGCCGCGCTTGTCACGCACGGCGAGCCGGACCAACGCGGCGACCGTACGGCCCTGGTTGCGGACCGTCGTGGTGACGGTGTTCCGTCCGTCGACGACGCGCACAGTGCTCGACGACGTGGACAGTCGGGTGCTCGGCACGTCGTTGAGCGCCCGCACCTGCTCGGCCTTGTCGTAGCGCCAGTAGGTGTTCTCCGCCAGCAACCGGTCGCGGCTGTCCCGCAGCTCCAGTCGCACCAGGTGCAGCCCACCACCGTCCGGCGTGGCGAGCGGGAACGCCGCCGTCGTGGCCGAGCGGGCCACGTCCACCCGCTGACGCTGGGGCGTGCCCAGCGACCGGCCACTCAGGTCGTAGCGTCGGGCGGTCACGGTGACCCCGCTGAGCGGCGCGGCGGTGTGGTTGACCACCCGGACCTGCCAGGTGCCCGGGTCGGCCTGCACGTGCACCGGTTCGCACCCCTTGCGGGCGCCGTAGTAGGCGCCGTTCACGTCGAGGTCGTAGTCGTAGGTCTGCCAGACGGTGCTGTGCCACGCCGGGTGCGACATCCACAGCAGCAGGCCGGTGGCGTCCTGCCACAGGTTGGCGTTCCACGCCTCGAACATGGCGCGGTGGCTCTCGTAGTTGACGAACTGCGCCCGGGTGGCGAACTCGTCCAGCGACTCGGACTCACCGAGCCGCGCGTCGATCGCCGCCTGGTACGTGCCGACGCGCTGGTTGCCGATGGTCGACCAGTCGTGGTAGTTCCACACCTCACCGATCGGCCACTGCGGCGCGTCACCGACGAGGTTGCGCATGCTCTCGACCACCGACACCACCGGCATGCCGATCTCGGTGTGAAAACCGAACGCGCCGGTGTCGTACGTGTTCCTGTTGTTGTACGTCGCCGGCTCCACCCAGTGGTACGGGCCGTGGCCGCTGACGATGCCGCCGGCCGAGTTGGGGATGTAGAGGATCTCCGGGTGCTCGGTGGCGGCGGCCTGCTTGAGCCCGGCGTCCACGATCGGCGGCGGGTCACCCTCGTTGGCGCCGCACCACACCACGATGCTGGGGTGGTGGCGGAAGCGCCGGATGGTGTCGGCGGCGATGTCCACGTAGCCGGGTGGGTTGGGCAGGAACGCGCCCGCCTGCCAGAAGTCGTTCCACACCAGGATGCCCTGCTCGTCACAGGCCTGGTACAGCTCCTCGCGGTTGCTGCTGCCGAGCCAGTTGCGGATCATCGTGAAGTTCATGTCGCGGTGCATCTCGACCGTGTCGGCCAACCGGTCGGGCAGCACCCGGCGCAGCAGCTCGTCCCAGCCCCAGTTGCCGCCCCGGGCGAACACCGGCACCCCGTTAACACTGATCTTGAGCTGGGTGACCGCGTTGCTGACCGACTTCACCTCGGTCCAGCGCTGCCCGTCGTCCGAGACCTGGATGACGAAGTCGCGGGCGTACGCCTGCTCCCAGACGATGGTCACCTGGTCGAAGCTGACCGGAGCGCCGAGGTCGACCTGGATCCACTGATTGTCCTCGAACTTCGACGACCACCGGGTCCGGGGATTGCCGTCGACGGCCCGGTCCGGCCCGTTCGCGTCGCTGTCCGACGACGACGCGGTGGCCGTCCGGCGCAGCGCCAGGTCGACGTCCGGCTCGGCCTGCCGCTGCACCGAGAGCGCCCACATCGACACCCCCCACGAGGTCACCCGTGCGCCGGTCTGGATGCGCAGGTGCCGGGCGGTCTGGCTGGCGAACGTCTCGACCTGGGTGGCGCGGCTGCCCAGCGGGGTGTCGTTGCTGACCGACGTCACGTCGGTCCAGGCGTCGCCGTCGGCGGAGACCTGCACGCGGTAGTCGAGCGCGTACGCCTGCTCCCACACGATGGTGACCCGGTCGAAGTCGACCGCCGCGCCGAGGTCGACCTGGATCCACTGGTTGTCCTCGGCCTGCGACGCCCAGCGGGTCGCCGGGTCGCCGTCGACGGCCCTACCGGGACCGTTGCTGTCGTTCTCCGACGACGAGGCGGTGGCGTCGCGGCGCAGGGCCAGATCCGGCCCGGTGCCGTCTGCCACCGACAGCGAGAACATCGAGATTCCCCACCCGGTGGCGCGCTGTCCGGCCTGGATCCGCACATGCTGGGCGTGCTGCCGGGCGAACGTGACCGTCTGGGTCGCCGCGCCGTCGACGAACTCCAGCGCCGGCTTGCCGGGGGGCGAGATGACGATCGGCTGGTGCCAGTCGTAGCCGAACTCCCGGATCCCGAAGCGCAGCGCGCGCCGGTCACTGACCGCGCGCTTGACGGTCGCGGTGAGAGTGAGGTCGTACAGGTGCGGGTCGCCGTAGCCGTTGGGCCACCAGAGTCGCGGGTTGCGCAGGCGCAGCGCGGAGGAGCGCTCCGGGGTGAAGGTGACGGTGGTGCTCCCGCCGGCGGGGACGGTCACCGTGGACTCGACGCGTACCTTGTCGAACTCGGCGCGGACGGTGACCGTGGTGGCGGTGGCCGCCGCGTTGCGGACCGGCACCCGGATGGTGACCTCGGCGGTGTCGGTGCCGGGCAGGTCGGGCAGCGTGGTCTGCACGTGCGGGTCGCCGATGACCACCGCGCCGGTGCTGCGCAGGCGCACGTGGTCCCAGAGGCCGGTGACCCGGTCGCGGACGGCGGGCATCCAGTCCCACCCGGACACCGCCAGGTAGGTGGGCGCGTCGAGGTAGTGGTGGGCCGACTGGAGGAAGGTACGACCGTCCGCGCCCTTGTCACCGGGGGTGCCCGGGTGCGGCATCGGGGTGACCCGGACGGCGAGGACGTGCTCGCCACGCTGACCGGCCAGCGCGTCGGTGATGTCGAAGGCGGCCCGCGCGAACGGGTGCTTGACGCTGCCGACCGGTACGCCGTTGACCCAGGCGGTCGCCTCGTGGTTGATCCCGTCGAACTCCAGCCAGATCCGGCGGCCGGGCGAGGTGTCCAGATCGCGGGGCAGTCGCAGCGCGCGCCGGTACCACCAGGTGTGCCGGGACAGCGCCTCCGGGATGCGCATGTTGTTGAAGCCGGCCACCGGATCGGGTAGGTGGCCCTGCTCGACCAGGGTGCCCAGCACGGTGCCGGGCACCGTCGCCGGCAGCCAGGACCGGACGTCGACACCGGTGCGGGAGAGTTCCGCGCCGTCGGCGGTGCCGGCGAAGTCGTCCATCGTCAACGACCAGCCCGACTCCAGCGGCACCGTGCCGTCGGCGGCGACCGTGAGTTCGGGAGCCTTGTCGGTGTTGCCGCCCTCCCAGCTGGTCCAGCCCTCGGCCGTCGGCCGACCGGCCAGCGGTACGCCGTACACCTGGAAGCCGTTGAGACCAACGGGGTTGCTGTTCGAACGCTTCGTGGCGGTCATGCGGATCCATCGGGCGGTTACCGGCTCGGGCAGCTTGATGGCCTGCACGCCGCCCTGGCCCTCGGTGGTCTCGTACACCGACCGCCAGTCGCGGCCGTCGGTGGAGACGTCGATCCGGTACGCCGTGGCGGCGCTGGAGAGGATCTCGTCGCCGTCGGTGTCGGTGTAGTTGCCGTCGAAGGGCCCGTCGGTGAGGGTGGCCTCGAAGACCAGGGAGACGGCCTCGATGCGGCACAGCGCCTGGAGGTCGACGGATATCCACTGCGGATCGCCGCTGGCGGCGCGCCAACCACTCCCCCGGACGCCGACCTGCGGCAGGCCGTCCACGGCGAAGGTGGCGGGCGTCGGCGCGTAGTCGGTCGAGGAGACCGTCACCGGGCGGTACCGGGCGAGGTCGGTGGCCGGCGGGGTGGCGGTCGGCGCCTTCCCCGCGGCGGCAGCGGGGGCGCCCGGTAGGACCGCGGTCACCCCGACCGACGCCAGCAGCGTCGCGCCGGCGGAGAGGAAGGTACGCCGCGATATGGGCGATGGCTCGGACATCTTGCCTCCAGTGATGACAACGTTGTCAGGTGGCGGGGGGCTGTGACAACGTTGTCAGATGGTGGCCTGATGTTTCTCGGGAGTCAAGAGCCGCAGTCCATCGTGATTCCACGAACACGCTCCGCAGCTGTTCCACTTCGGACATCGACGCGCGGGTGGCCGAGCGACAGGTCAGGCGGGCCCCCTGCTCAACCCGTCCAGGGCGACCGTGAGCACGTGATCGCGCTGGTCGGGACGGGGGAAGTGCCCGGACGCGATGGCGCTGGCGAGGCGCATGACGTCGTCGATCGTCACGTCGGCGCGCACCTCGCCCGCTTGCTGCGCCCGCTCCAGCAGTGGCCCCCCGGCCGCGTACAGGGCCCGCCGGCACTCCAGATAGGCGGCGGACTCCCGGTTCAGGCCGGCGGCCAGGGGCTGCTTCGCGCCGATGTACTCCACGAAGCGCCGCAGCCACGCGTACAGGCCGTCGCGCGGGGCGCGACTCTCGGCCGCCCCGGCCATGTCGCAGACCGCCTCGACCTCGGTGACGTAGACGTTCTCGATCAACACCTCCCGGGTCGGGAAGTTGCGGTAGAGCGTCGCGACGCCCACCCCCGCCCGGCGCGCGATCTCCTCCAGCGGAGCGTCCGCGCCCTGCTCGGCGAAGGCGACCCGGGCCACCGCCAGGATGGCGTCGTAGTTGCGGGCCGCGTCCGCCCGGTTCGGGCGGGCCACGCGCAGGTGGGTGAGGGCCGTCACGGTGCCGACTTCTCCCGGGGCTAGGAAGTGGATGCGACCTATCACTATAGTGATAGTGCGCCTCCGTTTATCTGGAGGTTCCCTATCAGTCTAGCCCGAAAGAAGGCTGACCATGTCCCCGACTCCCGCCGCCCGCCGCGGGATCGCCCTGGCACTCATCCTCGGCTCGCAGCTGATGATGACCCTGGACACCTCGATCATCACGACCGCGCTGCCGCACGTGCAGCGACAGTTCGGCTTCTCCCAGTCCGGGCTCTCCTGGGTGCAGAACGCCTACGTCCTGGCGTTCGGCGGCCTGCTCCTGCTCGGTGCCCGAGCCGGTGACCTGCTCGGCCGCCGCCGCGTCTTCCTCGCCGGAATCGCCCTGTTCACCGCGGCGTCCCTCGCGGCCGGCCTCGCCCAGAACGGCAGTTGGCTGATCACCGCCCGTGTCGTGCAGGGCCTCGCCGCCGCGCTCGCGGTGCCCTCCACGCTCGCGCTGCTGGTCGCCGACCACCCCCAGCCGGGGGCCCGCGCCAGGGTGATCGCCCTCTACAGCGCGGTCATCGGCGCCGGCGGCAGCGTCGGTATCGTCGTCGGCGGCGTCTTCACCGACCTGCTGTCCTGGCGCTGGGGAATGCTCGTCAACGTCCCGATCGGCATCGCCATCGCGCTGCTCGCCCCCCGGTTCCTGGCCGAGACCGAACGCCGCTCCGGCGCCTTCGACCTCGGCGGCGCGCTCACCTCCACCGCCGGCATGACCGCCCTGGTGTACGGCTTCATCCGCGCCGCCGCAGCCGGCTGGAGCGCGCCGACCACCGTGGTCGCGTTGAGCCTCGGCGCCGTCCTCCTGATCGCCTTCGTGCTGATCGAACACCGGGCACCCCAGCCCATCACCCCGCTGCGGCTCTTCCGCGACATGGAACGCTCCGGGGCGTACGCCGGGCGGATCCTCATCGTCGGCGCGACCTTCTCCACCTTCTACTTCCTCAGCCAGTACCTCCAGGAGGTGCTGCACCTCAGCGCCCTGCAGACCGGCTTCGCGTACGTGCCCATCACCGGCATGTTCTTCGCCATGGTGTACGCCATCCGGCCCCTGCAGAACCGGCTCGGCCGCCCCGCCCTGCTGGTGGCGTCGCTCGTCGTCGCGCTGGTCGGCATGGCCTGGCTGTCGCGCATCTCGACCGGCTCCAGCTACTTCCCGGACGTGCTGCTGCCACTGCTGGTGATCGGAATCGGCCAAGGTATCGCGATCATTCTGATGACCCAGGGCGGCGTCGCCGGAGTCGAACCGCAGGATGCCGGTGCCGCGTCCGGTCTCGTCAACGTCGCCCACCAACTCGGCGGCTCACTCGGCATCGCGATCCTGACCATCGCGTACACCCGGGCCAGCTCCGCGAACGACCCGACGGCGGGCTTCCACGCGGCCTTCACCGGCGCGGACGTCTTCTTCCTGATCGCCCTGCTCCTGGCCGTCGTCGTGGCCGCCGCGGGCCGCCGCGCCAACCGGCCGGCCGCTCTCCCCGCCACCTGACCGCCGCGCGGGCGGCGAGGCTGCGGGCCGGGGGCCCAGGCGGCGCGCGGTCAGCTCGCCGGCCCGGTCTCCCGGCGCCCGGGATCCCGACGGTGGTACTCGGGGCGGAGCTTCGCGCTCGCGAACGCCGACTTCACCGCCGCCGAGAGTGCGGCGATGTCGTATGCGCCGTGGTGGCGGCGACCGTTGATGAAGAAGGTCGGCGTGCCGGTGACGCCGCTGAGGTCGGCGGATTCGACGTCCTCGGCGATCCGGTCGACGCCCATTCGCTTGCCCATGTGCTCCCGGAACCCGTCCAGGTCGAGACCGAGCTGTTCGGCGTAGCCGAGCACGTCGGCCGGGTCGAGGGCCTTCTGGTGCGCGAGGAGCAGGTCGTGCATCTCCCAGAACGCGCCCTGCTCCCCCGCCGCCTCGGCGGCCTCGGCGGCGAGTTGGGCGTGCGGGTGGACGTCGGTGAGCGGCAGGTGCCGCCAGACGTAGCGGACGTTGGCGAAGTCGGCCAACAGCTCGCGGACCACCGGCTCGGCCTGCCCGCAGTAGGGACACTCGAAGTCGCCGTACTCCACCACCGTCACCGGCGCCTCAAGCGACCCGCGCATGTGATCACGGTCCGGGTCGACCGGCAGCATCAGGTCGACGATCCCCTCGGTGACGCCCAGCAGAGCGCGGGTCCGCCGCGCCGGTGACAGCCGTCCGACGGAGCGGAACACCAGCCAGGTGACGAGCGACGCGCCGAGCGTCGCCACGAGAATGCCGAACTTCGCCTCGTCCAGGGCCGGGCCGCTCAGGGCGTGGGTGGCGATCAGGAGCGCGACGGTGAACCCGATACCGGAGATCGTGCCGACCCCCACGACGGCAAGCCAACCGACGGGTGGTCGGAACCGGTTGCCGCTCAGCCGGGCCACCAGCCACGCGGTGATCACGATCCCGACCGGCTTGCCGACGATGTACGCGACCACGACACCGACCGTGACCGGGGAGGTCACCGCCCGGGTCAGCAGCTCACCGTCGATCACGATCCCGGCGTTGGCCAGCGCGAACAGTGGCACCACCACATAGCTCGCCCACGGGTGGTAGAGGGTCTGCAACCGTTCGTTCGGCGACAACGCCGAGACGAGCCCGGCCCGGGCCATCCGGGCGAGCTGCGGGGTGGGCTGCTCCCGGAAGAGGCGGAACTGGTCGCTGGCCCGTTGCAGGTCGCCCCGGTCGGGCGCGTAGGCGTAGGTCAGCAGCCCCATCACCAGACCCACCGCGACCGGATCGACACCGGACATCGAGACGGCGAGCCAGGCGGCCACCCCCAGCACCGCGTAGACCGGCCCGAACCGCACGCCCCACGCCCGGACGAGCAGCACCACACCGAAGATCACCGCCGCGACGACCAGCGCCGTCAGCGACGGATGGTGCGGGTACGCGACGGCCAGCACCGCGATCGCCAGCACATCGTCGACGACGGAGACGGTCAGCAGGAAACCTCGCAGCCGTTCCGAGAAGCGCGGCCCGAACACGGCCAGCGCGCCGAGCGCGAGCGCCGTGTCCGTGGCCATCACCGCACCCCAGCCCGCGGCGGTGGTGTGCCCGGCGTTGATGGCGAGGTAGATCGCGATCGGCAGCAGCATGCCGCCGAACCCGGCCAGCATCGGCAACGCCAACCGACGCCGCTCCCGCAGCTCGCCGATGTCGAACTCGCGGCGCAACTCCAGCCCGGCCACAAGGAAGAAGAACGTCATGAGGCCGCTGTTGACCCAGGTACGCAGGTCGTGTGACACGGACCAGTCGCCCAACTGGATCTCGAGGGAGGTACTCCAGAGCGACTCGTACGACGACGCGTGCAGATTCGCCCACCCGAGGGCCACCACCGCCGCGAGCAGCACCACCCGCGCGCCGCCGGTCTCGGTGCGCAGAAACGAGCGCAGCGGAGCGTTGAGCCGCCCCTCCCAGGCGGTCCGGGCGGACCACCCCCGGCGCGTGTTGTCGCTCGTCACGGGACAATCCTCGTCGACCTGACCGCCATGCCGGAGTGATACAGGCACACACGTAGTGCGACTGGTTGATAACGTGCCGGTGATCCCACCGGCTGCCGTCGGTGGTGTCCCCTGGGGAGGGCCGACATGTGGGCGGACGACGCCGCGCTCGATGCGGCGCAGCTCCGGCTCGACGAGTGGGAATCATCGCTCGCCGAGCGGGCGGAACGCGCGAAGCGGTTGTCGACGATGATGCGGGACCTGACCGGCACCGCCCGCAACGCCGATCGGACGGTCGACGTCACCGTCGACTCGACCGGCCTGCTGATCGACCTACGGCTCGACGAACGCATCCGGCGACAACCCGCGGCGCACACCGCCCGGCAGATCCTGGAGACCACCACCGCCGCCCGCGCCGATCTGCTCCGACAGGTGAATGTTGTCACCGCGGGATCGCTCGGCGACGACGCGAGCGCCCAGGCCATCATCGACTCGTACCGTAGCCGGCTCCTCCCCGACCAGGGATCAGACGATGCCCGGCGGTGACGGCATCCAGGTCGACCCGGACGACCTGACCGCCCACGCCACGCGTCTCGATCACTGCGCCGGCAGCCTCGACACCGCCCAGCGGGCAGGCCAGCACGTCCGGTTGGGCACCGACGCGTACGGGCAACTCTGCGCGATGATGCCGGTGCTGCTCGACGGCCTGCAACGGACCCTGGTCGACGGCATCGGCACCGCCGTCGCGTCGGTGCGGGACACCGCCGGCAAGCTCCGGGTCGGAGCGGACCGCTATCGAAGCTCCGACAGCCACGCCAAACAGTTGCTCGACGGGGTGCGCCAGCAGCGGCTCGACGGGATGCCGCCGCACCCACTCGACGGGGCGCGGCAACAACCGTGACGTCCAACCCGCTCGTCGCCGCCGCCGCGGACACCGCGCCCAGCGCCTGGGCGGGAGTCTGGATCTGCGAGGACATCGAACTCATCGCGCAGGGCGTCCGCAACGGCAGTTGGATCGACGGCAGCCTCGGCGTCGTGAGCGCCGGCCTGGACTCCCTCGCCTTCGTCTCCGACCCGGTCGGCGCCCTGCTCCAGTACGGGATCGCCTGGCTCATCGAACACGTCAAGCCACTCAGCGAGGCGCTGGACTGGCTCGCCGGCGACCCCGCGCAGATCACCGCACACGCCCAGACCTGGCGCAACGTCGCCGGCTCGCTGCGCGACGAAGCAGCCGAACTGGCTCGCGCCGTCCGCAACGACGTCGCCGGCTGGGGTGGCAGCGCCGGCCCCGCCTACCGGGCCTGGGCTGCCGAACAGCAACAGGCCATCATCGGCCTCGCCCAGGGTGCCGACACCCTGGCCGCGATCACCGAGGGCGCCGCCGGCCTGGTGGCCGCCGTCCGACTCCTGGTCCGCGACGCCATCGCCACCTGCGTGTCCCGCCTCATCGTGTACGCGGGCGAACTCCTCATCACCGGCGGACTGGCCGCGCCGCTGGTGGTGGAACAGGTCACGACCCTGGTCGCGTCGTGGGGGGCGCGAATCGCGCGGCTGCTGCGGGGGTTGCTGGCCAGCCTGCGGCGGCTGGTTCCGGAGATGCGCCGACTCGGCGACCTCATCGAGAAACTCAAGCAGGCCCTGGGGCGGCTCCGCGACGCACCGCATGCACGCCCCGGTAACGCGGCCGACGAGGCGCGAGGCGTTCACGGCGGCCACACCACTCGGCCTCGTGATCTCGCCGACTATGGTCGGCAAGACCGTTGGGCGGAGGAGGCGTACGAGGTGATCCGTCAGCAAGACGACGCTGACGTAATATCTCGTCACGTAACGGACGCCCCCCGTATCGACGGTTCCCGGGGGTTCTCAAAGGAGGAGATCGAGCAGATCCGCCGGCACATCTTCCTCGATGAGCACCCTATGGATGACTACGCAGGCGGAGTCGTCCATCAACGATACGATCCGAGTCCACCCATGGCTGAGGCTTGGTTGCGCCTGCGACGGGGCAGCCCGCTGCCCGAGGATTACGCGTTATTGGAGCACGAGCTGGCCGAGCTGCGGTACTACCAGGCACATCCGGAGGCGGCCTACCGGGAAGCGCATCTTGCTGCCAACCAGGTGTCCGACTGGGGAGCGTCCATACCCGGGCCGACCTACGAGGACTACTCGAACATTGGAGGCTAGCGCCATGGGGATGATGGTGACCGCGCGGCGCGTCGAGGCGGGTGCAGACGAGATCCGATACGAGTTCGGTTTGGACGACAAGTTCGACCGCATCCTGACGATCGATCCACGCACCCTCGACGCCCGTGTCGAGGATGGTGATTTCAATTCCGCTGCCGGCGCGATCACGGCAAAGATCGTGAAGGCATGGCGTTCCAGCGGCGAGTTTCCGACGAGGATGCTGTTCGCAAGCTGACTTGGCTAGCGATTCGAAGACCGATGAGGCCATGCGGCTCCGCCACCACCGTTGCCGGACGGCGAACCGGTACGATGCGCCCATGAGCTCAGAGGCGGTTGGCAGGTACATGCCCCCTGTCGTGACGCTCGACGACCTGACGGCGATGATGGCCGCAGACGAGAACCACAGGTACGAAATCAGCCCCGAGGGAGTCGTCTCGATCATGCCGCCGCCGGGCTACAACCACGCGATCATCGCGACCCGGCTCATGGTGTGGCTCGCCCAGGGCGGGGTTCCGGCGGAACACATCGCCCAGGCGGTCGGGCTACGCATACCGGGCCGTGGTGGCGGTGTCGGCGGACGGATCCCGGATCTGGTCGTGTGGGGCAAGGCCCAGGCAGACGGTGTATGGCTGCCGGTCGCCGACGTGCTCCTCGTGGTCGAGATCGTCTCACCCGGCTCCGAGGGCGTCGACACGGTGACCAAGCGCAGCGAGTACGCCGCCGCCGGTATCCCCCAGTACTGGGTGGTCGATCAGGATTCGGCGCAGACCGTCACGATGCACCGCCTGGATGGCGACCAGTACGTCACCCGGGCGACCATGCCGCTCGCCTGGGTCCTCAACACCGGCTTGGACGAGCACGACCTTGGCTGAAAGTCCGCCACACCAGCGCCCCCGTTGGCTGGGCGTCAAGGTCCTCCCATCTCGGCCCGTTGAGGTCGCCGCTACCGCCTGACCAGCGACGGAAGCAGTCGCGTCGTCGTGTCCCTCGCGGACACGCGAGGCGACCCATGCGATCGGACGGCCCCGGTCCATATAGCCCGTACGCCAATTGCGCATCCGGGATTTGTGTATTGGTCAGTGACGCTGACCGAGCCCGACCATTTCACCGCCGTCGATAGCTGTCCGACCAGCGACAGATTCCGGGTGAGCCGGATAGCTGACAGGGCAATTCTTCGACCGCCGCTAATCTTCCTTCGGCAGTTGTTCCGAAACACGCGGCTACCTCGAAGGAGAATGTCATGTTCATCGTGGCGACGCAGGATCCGAATACGCGCGGCCAATCTGAAGGGCCGGACTCGGGGGCGGCTGCCTGGGGTGCCCTCCTGCCCATCGACGCCGGCCTCACGCAGGCCGAGGCGGATCGACAGTTGGCCACCTACCTGGCCGGCGTGAAGGCGGGCGAGCCGCTGTGCATCCGCGCGCACGGCAACGACGACGAGATCGGCGACGCCGAGGCCGGCGCCAAGGACTGGGGCTGGACCTACAAGAAGCTGGCCAGAATGCTGGCCACCCACCTGACCGCCACCCCGAGTGTGGTCTTGATCCGGTCGTGCGCCGAAGAGGTGACCAACTTCCCCACGCAAATGGCGGTCCGCTTGAAGTCGAACTGGCCGGGTGCGAACCACCTCGACGGGGTCGTCATCTACGGCTACAACACGTCCGTCAAGGTCAGCGCACCCGTCCCCTCGCCGGAGCAACTGACCAAGAACGTCCAGGTCCAGCCGGTCATCGTCTCGTTGTAACCGGCTGCCGCACCTGACAATTCGATCGGTACGGCAAATCCCTCGGCATTTGAGGCTGCCGGCACCGGGCTGACGCATTCGCACGAGATTGGCACTCCAGGATTCTTCGCGCAATCCGGGGGCCGGTCTCGTGCGATGCCCTATGGTGAGAAATCGGGCGCCCGGTGGGTGGGTGTCCGGTCCGGGCCGTGGGATCCACGCTGTTCAGCCGGAGGGTGGACCGATGACCGAGAACGCCCGCGACGCCGACGACTGCTGAGATGGACTGGGCCGGATGGGCGTTGTTCGGGTTGGTCGCCACCGCGGCGCTCACCGCGGCGATGATCACCGCTCAACTGGCCGGTCTCACGCGCCTCGACCTTCCCCTGGTGCTCGGGGCGTTCGTCACCGGGGACCCCGATCGGGCCCGGGTCGTCGGGTTCTTCCTCCACCTCTGCGCCGGGCAGGGGTTCGCGCTCGGGTACGCGGCCACGTTCGCGTTGTTGCACCGCGCTACCTGGTGGATCGGCGCGCTGCTCGGTATTGCGCACGTCGGGATCGCGCTGACGGTGATTCTGCCGCTGCTTCCTGGTGTCCACCCGCGGATGGCCTCGCAGCGGGCGGGGCCGGCCAGCACGGCGGTGTTGGAGCCGCCCGGGCTGTTCGCCGTCAACTACGGCATCCAGACGCCCCTGGTCACGGCTGTCGTCCACGTCGTCTACGGGGCTTGTCTCGGGTTGCTCCTGCAAGTCAGGTGATCCGCACCGGGCTGCCGTCGCCGCCTGAAGTCTGCGGTCCACCGCCCACGCGGCTCGACGGGGAGCGATCTCCATGACTGGTGGGCCCGACCCGACGCGTCCTCAGCCCCCGGCACCGATCGGCGACTACGGGCTGCTGGGCGACACACGCACCGCCGCGCTGGTCGCGAGTGACGGCGGGATGGACTGGCTCTGCGTGCCACGCTTCGACGGCGATCCGCTGTTCGGACGGCTGGTCGGGGGCCGGAACGCCGGAACGTTCCGGGTCGGTCCGGCCGGGCCGGCCACGGTCGTCGAACGACGCTACCGGCAGCACACCGCCACCCTGGAGACCACCTGGGCGGTGGGCGGAGGCAGGCTCCGCCTCACCGAGGCGATGGTGGCCGAGGTGAGCGGTCGCCTGCTGCCCACGACCCTGATCGTGCGACGGCTGTCGGCCGAGCAGGCTGCGGTCGACGCGGTGGTGGAGTTCGATCCCCGCCTCGGCGCACGGCACCGCCGGCCCCGAGTCCACCACCGACGCCAGGCCCTCGTGTGTGAGTGGGGGGCGCTCGCGGTCGCTCTGGACAGCACGCCCGCGTGCAGAATCGAGCCGGGTCGGCCCAGCTCGATCACGGTCAGGCCGGGTTGCCCGGTCACCCTCGTACTGGCGGTGGCCCACCGCGAACCGGTGATCCACGTCGAGCCGACGGCCGCCTGGGAACTGCTCGTCGAGGACGAGGCGCGATGGCGGGCCTGGACCGCGGAGATCGACGAGCGGCTGCCGTTCCGGGAACACGTCGCACGAAGCCTGCTCACCTTGCGGCTGCTGACCTACTCGCCCTCGGGAGCACCGGTGGCCGCACCCACCACGTCCTTGCCCGAGAATCCCGGTGGGGAACGAAACTGGGACTACCGCTATGTCTGGCCCCGGGACGCCAGCATCGGCGTCAGCGCCTTCCTCAGCGTCGGCAAGACCGACGAGGCCCGCGGGTTCCTCGCGTGGCTCTTGCACGCCAGCCGACTGCAACGGCCACGCCTGCCGGCGCTGCTCACCCTGCACGGCAGGCACGTGCCGGCGGAGCGGGAGCTGTCCGGTTGGCCCGGCTACCTCGACAGCCGTCCGGTACGGATGGGCAACGCTGCCGCCGGTCAGCACCAGCTCGACGGCTACGGCTGGGTGATCGACGCCGCTTGGGCGTTCGCGCAGGCCGGACACCGCCTCTACGCCGAGACGTGGCGGGCGGTGCGCGGTTTCGCCGACGTCGTCGCCGGTTGTTGGCAGCAGCCCGATGCCGGCATCTGGGAGGTACGGCAGCCCGACCAACACGTCCATTCCAAGCTGATGGGCTGGCTCGCCCTGGACCGTGCCCTGGCCATCGCCGACACCCATCCCCTGCGGGAGGCTCAACGTCGACGCTGGCAGAACGCTCGGGATGCCATCGCCGCCGAGGTCCGGACGCGCGGCTTCGACCCGGCGGCGGCAAGCTACGTCCGCAGCTACGGCTCGCAGGACCTCGACGCGGCCCTGCTCGTACTGCCGCTGCTGGGCATGGACGGGGCCGAGTCACCCCGGGTACGGGGCACCATCGACGCCATCCGGGACAGGCTGTCCGCCGGCGGCCCACTGCTCTACCGCTACCCGCCCGGACGTGACGGCCTCCCCGGCACCGAGGGCGCGTTCCTACCCTGCTCGTTCTGGCTCGTTCAGGGCCTTGCCCGCACCGGGCGTCGCCGCGAGGCCGTCGAGCTGTTCGAGGCCATGGTCGACCACGCCAGCCCTCTCGGCCTCTACGCCGAAGAGTTGAACCCCGCGACGGGTGCCCACCTCGGCAACTACCCGCAGACGCTGACCCACGCCGCGCTCGTCCAAGCCGCACTCGCCATCCGAGACGCCCCCACTGGCGGGTAGGGTCCCAATCATGACGATTCCCCACCTTACGGCTGCCGACGGCACCACCCTGCCGGCGATCGGGCTCGGCACCTACCGACTCAACGGCTCGGCGGGTGTCGACGCGATCGGTCAGGCGATCCGGGCGGGTTACCGGTTGATCGACTCGGCGGTGAACTACGAGAACGAGGGCGCGGTCGGCCGGGCCGCCCGTTCGGCCGGCGACGTGCGCGACGAGCTGGTCGTCACCTCGAAACTGCCGGGGCGGCACCACCGTTACGACGAGGCGCTGACCACCATTGAGGAGAGTGTGTTCCGCACCGGTCTCGACCGAATCGACCTGTACCTGATCCACTGGCCGAACCCGAAGGTCGACCTGTACGTGCAGGCGTGGCGGGCGCTGATCGAGGCGCGCGAGCGCGGGCTGGTCCGGCACATCGGGCTCTCCAACTTCCTGCCCGAGCACATCGAGCGGCTGGTGGCCGAGACGGGGGTCGCCCCGGTGGTCAACCAGATCGAGGTGCACCCGTACTTCCCGCAGCAGGAGGCGCTCGACTACCACCGGGAACGCGGGATCCTGGTGCAGGGGTGGAGCCCGCTCGGCCGTGGCAACGACCTGCAGAAGCACCCGGTCATCGTGGAGATCGCTACCGCGCACGGGGTCAGCCCGGCGCAGACGATCCTCGCCTGGCACGTGGCCCGCCAGGTGATTCCGCTGCCCAAGGCCGCCTCGCCGCAGCGGCAGGCCGAGAACCTGGACGTCTTCGGTACCAAGATCACCGACGCGCAGGTCGAGGCCATCACCGCGCTCGGCCGCCCGGACGGGCGGCTCGCGGACCAGGACCCGGCGGTGTACGAGGAGTTCTGACGAACCCCACCCGCTGACGCTCAGTGGGCTGGGAGAGCATGGGGCGTGCTCGACGGACTTGACGACATCGACTGGGCGCGGCTGGGCCACGCCTACGGGGCGGCCGACGACGTGCCCGGCCAGCTGCGCGCCCTGCTCTCCCCCGACCAGGCCACCCGGGACGAGGCCCTGGGCGACCTCTACACGAACGTCTTCCACCAGGGCAACCGGTTCGAGGCGAGCGCGTACGCGGTGCCGTTCCTGTTGGAGATGCTCGCCGCTGCGGCCACCCCGGATCCGGCGGCGGTGCTCGGGCTGCTGAGCGCCCTGGCCGTCGGGCACGACGAGGGTTTCCTGCCGGAGGGCTTCCCGGTGGCCGAGTACCGCCGGGCCGCCGAGGGCGGGCGTGAGCTGCTCGCCGCGAAGCCGCCGCCGTGGACCGGCACCGACGAGTCGAAGAAGGAGTACGTCGAGTACACGTTCGTCGAGTCACTGTCCGCGGCGGAGCAGGGTCGGCTGTGGGCGTACGTCGAGTTGGCCGTGTACGACGCGGTCCGCGCCGGGGTGCCCCTGTTCCGCACCCTGCTGACACACTCCGATCCGGGCGTGCGGACGGTCGCGGCGTACGCCCTCGCCTGGTTTCCGGAGGAGGCCGAGGGCACCGTGCCGGCGCTGGCCGGGGCGATCGACGCCGCCGAGCGGCCGGGCGTGGAGTCGACCCCCGGGGAGCTGGCCACCATGCTGGTGGCGTCGGGGCTGCTCGGTGCCGCGCCGGACGTTCGTTGGTTGGCCGACCCGCGACCGGCGCTCCGCTGGGCCGCCGCGATCGGTCGAGCCCGGGTCCTCGGCGCGACAGCCGACCCGGCGACCGTCGATGAGCTGTTGGGCTGGGCGTCAGCGCCACCCGACGACGCCGGCCCCGCGCTGGTCGAGAGTGACTGGGTGCCGTTCCTCGACGGTGATCGCGGCGGCTACGCGGGCCTCGCAGCCCGGCAGCTCGGCCCGCAGCACGAGGACCGCGCCTTCGACGCGCTGCTCGCCCGGTTGCCCACCGTCAGCGGCGAGCGGTCGTTGACGGTGCTGGGTGTGGCGCTGCGTCTCGCGTTCCCGGACGGTCCGGCGGCGGGGACGCCGGTCGCGGCGTTGCCGTCCCGGCAGCGGCGGCTCGCGGAGGTGCTGGGCCGGTCGACCGAGCCGTGGCTCATCGACGGGCAGGAGTTCGGCAACGTGGCCATGCTCGTCGGTGAGTACGGCCTTCCGAGTAGCCGCGAGGCGATGCGTGTGTACCTCGGAGGTGTCCCTTAGCCCGCTGGTGGCGGGTTGCCGGTCGTCGTGCGGTGCGGGCAACGCACCAACGGCACGGCGTGGCCGCTACGAAGCGTGACCTCAAGACGGGCGGGTAGCACGACGAGCGTTATGACTCACAGGCATATTTATACCTGTGAGTCATAACGCTCAACGAGACATCCGCCTCCGACCGGCGAGCGTCCGGGCGGCGTGGCGGGGCGACGGGCCGGCAGCGGCCCGGGTGACGCGACCTGCGGTTAGACGAGCCCGCCGAGGGCCGGGTCGCTGATGCTGTCCTTGCCGTTCTCGACATGACCCGCGCAGCGGTACGCGAAGTCGGCGTCACCCGCGACGCTGACCGTGAGGTCGTACCAGCCGTGGGTGCGGGCGAGCGCCCACGTCGCGCGCTCGCTGCCGCCGGGGCGCACCGACACCTTCACCGGACGGGAGTTGTACCCGTCGCGGACGGTCACCTCGATCCGCTTCGCCCCGCGGTTGGCGAGCGTGAGGGCGACCTTGTCGCCGTGCTCGTCGTACGAGGGGATGACGTCGAGGCGGGACGGGCCGCTCGTGAACCGGCGGAAGAAGCCGTTGGGCCCGTGCACCGACAGGTCGTACCCGGAGGTGACCGGCCAGGTGTCGGTCAACTGCTTGCCCGGCTCGACGGTGTAGCTGCGCGGGGCGTCCGCGCTGCCCGCCTGGCGGACCTGGAAGACCGCGGCGACTCCGCCGGAGTTACGGAAGTCGATCCGGAACGAGCCGTCGGCGAGACGCCCGTCGGCGTGCAGGGTGTACGGGATCGCGCGCGCCGGGCGTACCCCGTGCTCCTGCTTCGGTAGCCGCTGGTTCGCCGGCGGGACCGGCACCTCGTCGGGGTGCCGGACCAGCTCCTCGGGCTTGAAGTCGTCGGTGTCGGGCAGCCTGACCTCGCGCGAACGGTTCGGGTGCCGGAAGTCGAAGGCCGTGGTCAGGTCGCCGACGACGGCCCGCCGCCACGGGGTGATGTTCTGCTCGATCAGGTCCGGTCGGCCGTGCCCGAACCGCGCCTCCAGGAACTTGATCAGCGAGGTGTGGTCGAAGACCTGCGAGTTCACATAGCCGCCCCGTGTCCACGGCGAGACGATGACCATCGGCACCCGGATGCCCAGGCCGTACGGCCCGGCCGGGTGGCTGGCGTCGCCCGGGAAGATCTCGTTGGTGGTCGGCACGGTCGACTGCCCGTGCTCGGGGGTCTGCGGGGGCGTCGGCGGGACCACGTGGTCGAAGAAGCCGCCCTCCTCGTCGTACGTGATGAAGAGCGCCATCTTGCTCCACACCTCGGGGTTCGACGCGAGAATGTCGATGACCTGGGAGATGTACCAGGAGCCGTACGCCGGCTCCCAGTTCGGGTGCTCGGTGTACGCCTCGGGAGCGGTGATCCAGGAAACCTCCGGCAGGCGTCCCGCCTCGACGTCCGCGCGGAAGTCGGCAAGCAGTGCCTCCGGGTCGCGGCCCTGGGTCCTGATCTCCGTGCCGGTCTTGGCCCTGTCGGCCAGCGGCGTGCCGGGCTGCGCGTTCTGGTACTGGTGGAAGTAGAGCAGCGAGTTGTCGCCGTAGTTGCCGATGTACGGGTCGTTCGTCCAGCCCCAGGAGCCGGCGGCGTTGAGACCGGTGCCGACGTCCTGGTACACCTTCCAGGAGATCCCGTTGCGCTCCAGCCGCTCCGGGTACGTGGACCAGTCGTAGCCGGCCTCGGCGTTGGTGATGACCGGGCCGCCGCCCTTGCCGTCGTTGCCGACCCAGCCGCTCCACATGTGGTAACGGTTCGGGTCGGTCGGCCCCATCAGCGAGCAGTGGTAACTGTCGCAGACGGTGAAGGCGTCCGCGAGCGCGTAGTGGTACGGCAGGTCCTGGCGGGTGTGGTAGGTCATCGCCGTGACGCCCTTGTTCGGCACCCACCTGTCGAACCGGCCGTCGTTCCAGGCGGCGTGTCCGTCGTTCCAGCCGTGCGGCGGGTCCGGCAGGAAGGTCTGGCCGAGATCCTTCACCTCGGGCCGGAACGGCAGCAGCTCGTCGGTGCCGTTGGGTTGGTGCCACACGTCCTTGCCGGACGGCAGTGTCGCCGGATGCGGGTCACCGAATCCGCGTACACCACGCATGGTGCCGAAGTAGTGGTCGAAGGAGCGGTTCTCCTGCATCAGGATGATGACGTGCTCGACGTCATTGATCGAGCCGGTCCGGTTGTTCGCCGGAATGGCGAGCGCCTTGCTGAGGTCCATCGGGAGCGCCGCGCCGATCGCGGGAACTCCCATCGCCTTGAGGAACGTACGGCGATCCACCGTGCCCATAACTCCGCCTTTGTGCGATCTGGTCGAGAAACTGGCGACCGGACGCTACCGACGACGGGTTGACGGCAGATGACCGTAGTTGGTTGGTTCTACGGCCACTCGGCGACCGGCTCCGGGGCTCGGAGACTCCGCCGAGCCACCGGTCAGGCGGCCTGTTCGCGGGCACGGGCGAGCCGGCGATGCCCGCTCGGGCTGACCCCGTGGACCCGTTTGAAGGCGGCACTGAAGCCGAACGCGTCCGCGTACCCGAGTTGATGTGCGACGGCGGCGACCGTCGCCGTCGATTCGGCCAGCCGGTCCGCGGCCAGGGTCATCCGCCAGTCGGTCAGGTACGTCAGCGGCGGCTCACCCACTAACTCGGTGAACCGTTTCGCCAGTGTGGACCGGGAGACTCCGGCCTGCCCGGCCAGGCTGGCGAGGGTCCACGGCCGGCCCGGCGCGTCGTGCATGGCCCGCAGCACCGGGCCGACCGTGTCGTCGCTCAACGCGCGGTACCAGCCGGGAGGCTCGGCGTCCGGTTGGTCGAACCAGTCCCGCACCGTGCACACCAACAGCCAGTCGAGGAGGCGGTCCAGCACGATCTGCCGGCCGGGTCGACTCGCGTCGAGTTGGGCGTCGAGGTAGTCGCGAAGCGGGGCGCAGTCGTGGTCGTCCGGCACGACGAGCACCGGCGGTAACGCGCCCAGCAGCCGCTGGGGCACGCTGCCCCGTACGTGGTACACCCCGACGAGCAGTTCCAGGCGCTCGGTGTGGTCCGCGCCCACCGGGTCGGCCGTGCCGGTCCGGCCGCGTCGGACGTCCCGGATCTCCCCGGGTGGGAAGCTCGATCGTGGCTCGGCGGAGAACGTGAACGGTGCCGGTCCGCGTGCGGCGGCGACCTCCCCGACCCGTACCAGCCGGGGCTTGTCGCTCTCCGGGTGGGAGAGCCACCCCTCGCCGCGCAGCGGGACACAGAGCGTCAGCGGGGCGCCGTCGGTGAACCGCAGCGCCCAGGGCGGTGTCAGCACCGACCGGCCGAAGGCCGCGCCGTCCGCGTGCACGCCTCGCAGCAGATTGTCGAGCGGGTCCATGGCATCGACGATAGAGCGCGGCCGACAGCGTCCGGACGATCGGACATGCGTGCCGTACGACAGCACATGTACCGGCCGCGACCGGCCGGGTTGACTCGTGAGCATGACGACTGACGAACCCTCGATGCTGGTGATGGCCGGGACCGGCAAGACCGGCCGCCGGTTGGTACAGACGCTTCGGGCGGCGGGCCAGCCCGTCCGGGCGGCGTCCCGCTCGGGTGAGGTGCGGTTCGACTGGTCACGGCAGGACACCTGGCAGCCGGCCCTGGCGGGGACGTCGGCGGTCTACCTGCTGGCTCCGGAGGATCCCGCGCTGGCTGCCGGCTTCGTGGCCCGCGCGGTCGACTCGGGTGTCGGTCGGATCGTGGCGCTGTCCGGGCGCGGGATCGACCAGGTTGGCGACTTCTCCCCCGGCATGCTCGCCGCGGAGGAGGCGGTGCGGAAGTCCGGCATCGAGTGGACGATCATCCGGCCGAACAACTTCAACCAGAACTTCAGTGAGGACCTGTGGCGTCAGCCGCTGCTCGACGGTCGGCTGGCGCTGCCGATGGGGGCCACACCGGAGCCCTTCGTCGACGCCCAGGACATCGCCGAGGTGGCCGCGACGCTGTTGACGTCACCCGGTCACCACGAACAGGTGTACGACCTGTCGGGTCCTCGCGCGCTCACCTTCGCCGAGGCGGTGGCGACGATCGCGCGGGCGACCGGCCGGGTGATCCGCTACGTGGAGCTCACCCCGGAGCAGTACCGGGCCGAACTTCTCGCCCAGGGGTATCCGGAGGAGACCGCGACGGCGTTGAACAACCTGTTCGCCGGGATGCGCGCCGGTCATCTCGCCGAACCGACCGACGGGGTGCGTCGGGTGCTCGGGCGTGACCCGCTCGACTTCGACAGTTACGTCGCCCGGGCCGCGGCAGCCGGCGCGTGGTCGTAGCGCCGGGCGGCAGGGTAAGCGACGTAACAGGCTATCTGTCGGCATCCCGGGAGTCCCCCGACGTACCGTGAGATCGTGTCGACGAGAGACGTACTCACGAAGGCTGACCTGGCTGAACTGCGCCGGTCGGCGCTCGGGACGGCCAACCCGCTCGGTGTCGCCGCCGACGTCGCGGAGGCGGCCGAGCAGGGCCGCCTGGAGGATCCGGACGACGCCGGGGACGCGCTGACGTTGGCCGCCGAGATCGCCGAGATCCGGGCGAGGCCCGAGGCCGCGCTACGGTACGCGGAGCGGGCCCTGGCCGCGTACCCGTCCGGAGACGACCCCCGGGCCGGCTTCGCCCGCGCGCTGCGGGCCCGTGCCCTGTTCCGGGCCGGCGGTCGCGACGACGAGGCGATGGCGGAGTTGACCGCGCTGCGCCCGTTGCTGCTGACGCAGCCCGACGCCCCCGCCTACGTCAGTGCCGCGCTGGACGCCGGTGGGCGCTCGCCGACCGCCGAGTCGTGGCTGAGCGAGGCGGTCGACACCGTGCTCAACGAACGCGCGGCCGCGGCGTCCGGGCCGGCCAGCACCGTGATCGACCCGGTGGTGGATCTCGGCCCGCCGGACGCGCCCGGTGTCGCCTTCTTCCTGCTGCAACAGCGGCATCGGGTACGCCGAAATCTCAACCTGCCGCACGACCGGCAGGACGACCTGGCGGACCGGTTGGAGACCCAGCTCGTGCGCCGCGCCGGTGAGCGCCGGGACGCCGAGTCGGATCTGCTTTTCTGGCCCCGGGCCGAGTTCGATCGGTTGCTCGCCGAACATCCCGCTCTCGCCGAGGTGTACGGGCCGGACTGGGACGCGCACCGGGGCCGGCTGGAGAAGGAGCTGGTCCGGCTCCGCGGTGCCGGTCAGGCCGGGTTGGGCGTGTTCCGGGCGACGGTGGACGGGCTGAACGGCGTCGCCGGTCGACGCGGCGGCGACCCGGCCGACGTGGCGGTCCGGGCGGCCTACGCGGCCGAGGTGGCGGCGCGGCCCTCCGCACGGATCGCCTGGCCGCCGGAGCGCAACGACGCCTGCTGGTGCGGCTCGGGCCTCAAGTACAAGAAGGACTGTCTGCCGCGCTCCCGCGGCTGAGCGCGACAGCCACCGCGCTGCGGCGCCGGCCGACCTGGCCCGGAGTAGCGTCCGGGTCATGGATCACCTGCACGACCTGCCACGACCTGTCGACGCGATCCTGATCACCGGGGACACCGCCGACCACGGCGAGGTGGCCGAGTACGAGACCGCGGCAAGGCTCTTCGACTCTCCGTTGCCGGTCATGGTCTACCCCGGCAACCACGACGTGCGCGACGCGTACCGCAAGGGTCTGCTCGGTGACGACCGCGGTGGCACCGGGCCGCTCACCACCCACTACCGGGTGGTGGTCTGACCGTGCGCGGCGTCGCGGTACTCGGCTTCCTGCTCGCCGTGGCGCCGATCTCCGCCACGCCGGGCACAAGCCTGACCCTGGTCGTCTCACGGGTCGCCACCGGCGGGCTCCGGCAGGGCTGGTGGGTGATCCTGGGTACGGTGACCGGGCTCTACGTGCACGCCACGCTGGCCGCTGTCGGCCTGGCCGCGCTGGTGCTCCGCTCATCGCAGGCGTTCTGGGTGGTCAAGCTGGTAGGGGCCGGTTATCTGGTCGGGCTCGGGCTCTGGATGCTCTGGTCCGCGTCGCGCCGTCGCAGGGAGGCGGGACGGCGACCGACGGTTTCCGTCCGGAGGCTGCCCTGGCGGGTGGACCACCCGTACCCGCAGGGGTTGCTCGGCAACGTGCTGAACCCCAAGGCCGCCGCCATCTACCTCACGTTGGCGCCGCAGTTCCTCGAACCGGGCCGACCGGTGCTGCTGCCGATGTTGGTGCTCGCCACGGCGCACGCCGCGCTGAACACCTGCTGGCTCGCCGGCTGGACCGTCGTCTCCGGTGCCGCCGCCCGGGTGCTGCGCACCGCATCGGTACGACGAATGCTCGATCGGCTGACCGGCGTGATCCTGGTCGGCCTCGGCGTCCTCGCGGCGGCGACCTGAGTCCGCATTGCGTTGCGACAGGTGAGTGATCGGCGGGGATGACACGCCCGCCTGGTACCGATAGCGTCCCCCTGTGTGGACGATCAACGTCCAGGCTGATGTCACCGGAGGAGACGCCGATGTTCGAGGAGTTCATGGGCATCCCGGCCCACCCTCTGCTGCTGCACGCCGCTGTCGCGTTCGTGCCGCTGCTGGCCCTGCTGACTGTCGGCTACGCGTTCGTCCCGCTGATCCGGCCGCACACCCGGTGGGTGCTGGGGCTGCTCGCCGTGGGTGCGCCCGTCGCGGCTCTGCTGACGAAGCTCTCCGGTGACGCCTTCCTCGAGCGGATGCGCGCTGCCAACCGGGTCACGCCCGAGTTCCTTCCGAAGCTGGAGGCGCACCAGGAATTCGGCGACATCACGCTCTACGCCAGCATCGGGTTGGGGGTGGTGGCCCTGGCACTGGTCCGGCTCGTCCCGCCGAAACCCGCCGAGGGTGTGCGCCCCCGGCTGCTGACCCCGGCGTTGCAGGTGTTGTCGTTGGTGGCCGCCGCCGTCACCGTGTACTACGTGGTCCGCACCGGCGACTCCGGGGCGAAAGCGGTGTGGGAGGGCCAGTGACGGTCACCGTCACGACGAACGAGGTGCGGCCGGATCGACACCGCGACAGGAAGGAACTGTGGTGCGGTCCGGCCGGAGCCGGGCCGCACCACCGCGTCCACCGTCAGCCGGCGTGGTACGCCCGGATGATGGTCTGGTCGATTCCGCTGCCGCCGTTGGCGGCGGCCTTCACGCGCAGCGACACGGCCTGCCCGGTGGTGGCCTTCGGCAGCTCGACCCGGTAGCTGTCACCGCTGCCGGTGACCCGGGCCGACCGCCAGGTGGCACCGTCGTCCGTGGACGTCCAGACCTGGAACGACGTGACCTTCTGCGCCCGCACACCGTGCGCCTGTCGGACGGCCAGCTCGGCCGTGCCGTCGACCGGGTGGTTGTCGTGGTCCATCGGCAGCGCGTAGTCGACCGCGAGCAGCGGCAGCGGCACGCTTTCGGTCCCGTCCGGCCCGGCCGACCGGAACGTCCACGACGTGTTGACCCTGGTCGAGATCGGCAGGATCAGGCTGGTGTCGACGTCGAGGGTCACCCGGTAGTCGGCCACCGACTGCCCGACGGTGAAGTCGCCGGACGGGCCTGACCGTTCGTCGACCAGCTTGCCGTCGCGGTACAGCGACAGCTTGCGCTTCACCCCGATCGCCTCGCCCTGCAGGCAGTCGGCCCGCTGGTGCTGATCGGTCAGCGACACCAGGTCGAGGTGCAGGTTGCCCCGGGTCCGCGACGGTGCGGTGGCACAGCTCCAGCCGGTGCCGGCCGGGTCGTCGTACCAGCCGGAGTGCAGTGGCTGACGCGCCCAGACCTTGGTCTGCCGGCTCCCCGGCTGGTAGCTGCGCGGTGCCTCGTCCGCGGCCAGCCCGCCGTAGACGCCCTGGTCGGCCCAGAGGATGTCGGGCGAGAGGTAGTCGGTCCGGTACGGCGGCAGGTTCCCCTCGTGGGTCTGGGTCACCCCCACCCCGTCGCGGGTCATGCCGGTACGGACCAACTGGGTGAACATCTCCGGCGAATCCGTCTGGTGGAACCGCTCGTCGATCCGGGCCAGCCTGGCCTGCTCGGTTTTGCTCACCCGGAACGCGGGGTCGGCCGGTACGCCACCCGCGTACTCGTGCACCAGGTTGTAGCGGTACGGCGTGGCGGTGCCGGCCGGCGAGTCCAGGTTGACGGCCGCCCAGGTGCGCCGGGAGCCGACGGTGGGCTTCGGCAGCGCGGTGGTACGGACCGAGGCCGCGGTCCCGTATCCGCTGATCTGGTGCCACCAGGACAGACCGTTCACCGCGGTCTGCACGTTGGTGAGGTCGGTCCGGGTGGGCGTCGTGGGGGCCCCGTCGACCGTCGCCGTCACCGGCCTGGCCAACGCCGGGTCGAACGTCAGGGTCCGGGCACCACGCACGTCCAGGTCGGCCTCGCCGTTGAGCGTCGTCTCCAACACGTCGCTGTCGACGTAGTAGGCGACCGCGGCGCCGAGGACCGAGTACCGACCGGCCGGAACCCGCAGTGTGAAGGTGTCTCCGGGCGTACCGCCCGCGCCACCGTAGTAGATCGTCGGGTCGGTGAGGTTGGTGACCATCAGGTTGACCCAGCTCTCCGCGCCCTCCTTGAGCCCGGGCAGCGGCTTCGTCCGGATGGTCAGGTCGTAGCTGGGCTGCTCGACGTAGAAGCTCACCGGAGTCGTCGCGACCAGCTTGCGGCCGGCGGTGCGGGCGGTGACGGTGGCCAGGTAGAAGCCCGGCCGGGCGGCCAGCGCCGCGCGGTCGACCCGGAGGGTCGCCGCGGCGGTGGAGCCACGCCGGACCGTCACCCGGCTCGTCGAGAGCGACGCCGCGCCGCGCGGCACCGACTGGCCGTCGTGGTTGACGATCGACACGTCGAGGTCGAGAACCGCCGTCGACTCACCGGTCCAGCTCAGCGTCGTCTCGCTGGTACCGGCCTGCGGGTAGGCGAAGGTGCCGAGGTTGACCACCGGCTGGTTGCTGGTCGGGCCGCCGAGGGCCCGGGCCGCGTTGAGCCGGCCGGCACCGACGGCGTACGGGTCGATGCCGGTGAGCGGGTCGGCGGCGCCGACGAGGGCGGCCTTGAGCCGCTCACCGGTCCAGTTCGGGTGGCGTTGGGCGAGCAGCGCGGCGGCGCCGGCCACGTGCGGGCTGGCCATCGAGGTGCCGCTGATCGCCTCGTAGTACCTGTCGATCGGGTCCTGCAGGTTGGTGCCGGCGGCCCGCGCGGCGACGATGTCGACACCGGGTGCGACCAGTTCCGGCTTGGCCACGTTGCTGGTGACCAGCGGTCCGCGGCTGGAGAAGTCGGCGAGCTTGTCGTCACGGTCGACCGCGCCGACGGTCAGCGCGCTGGCGGCGGAACCGGGCGAGGAGATGGCGGCGCCGCTGTTGCCGGCGGCGATCACGAACAGCGCGCCGGTGGCCTTGCTCAGACCGTCGACGGCGAGCGAGAGCGGGTCGTTGCCGTCGTCCGGCGCGCTGCCACCGAGGCTCATGTTGATGACCTTGGCACGGGCGGCGGCCCACTCCATGCCGGCGATGATGCCGGAGTCCTCGCCGGAGCCGTGGTCGTCGAGCACCTTGCCGATCACCAGCTTGGCCTCCGGCGCCACGCCGCGACGCTGGCCGTGTGCGGCCGCGCCGGTGCCGGCGATGGTCGAGGCGACGTGCGTGCCGTGGCCGTTGTGGTCGACGGCGTCACCGCCCTCGGCGGTGAAGTCGGCCCGCTCGGCGACCCGGCCGACCAGGTCCGGGTGGGTGAAGTCGGCGCCGGTGTCGAGCACCGCGACCCGGACGCCCTTGCCGGTGTAGCCGGCTTTCCAGGCGTCCGGGGCGGCGATCTGGCCGAGGTTGCGGTCCAGGTCGGCGGGTCGCCCACCGCCGGTCAGGGCGGTGGCGTGCACCTTGCGGTCGAGCCAGACCTTCTTCGCGCCGGCGAGCAGCGAGTTGTTCGCGAGCTTCGCGGTGGCCGGGCTCTTCTTGGGTACGCGGCCGGCGACCGCGCCGATGCTGGGCAGTGCCAGTACGTCACCGAGCGCGGCGACCCGGGCGGAGGCGGTGGCGGGCTGCACGATGAGCGGCAGCTCGTCGGAGTTGTCGTCGTCGTAGCCGTCGGCGATCAGGGTGGTGACGTCGAACAGGTCGGGGTCGAGGACCGACCCGATCTGGGACGCGACGCGGGCGGGGACGACGTGCAGGTGGCCGTCGGGACCACAGCTCTGGCGGATCACGCCGTTCTCGTCCGCCGGTCGCACCGTGGCCTGCGGGCAGCCCGATCCGGTGTTCCGTACGGTCACCACGTCGCCGGTCAGCAGGGTGACGGTGTGCGTCTTCGGATCGGCCGAGGCCGCGGGTGTGCCGGTCTGACCGATGTCGCCGGGTCCGGCTGTGGCGGCGCCGCCCGGTAGGGCGGTCAGTGTTGTGGCCGTGACGGCGACGGCCAACAGCCACCGTGTTCTCCTGAGCATGTTGCTCCTCGTCTGATGTGGACGAACGCGCCCGTTCGGGGCGACTTCCGCAAGATCCTATGCAGGAAAACGATCTTCGGGGACCCTCGACGAGGGCTTTTCCCACTGGTGCGATCGCGGATTTCCGCAGCGTGTCGGGCCGCCGCCCGGTTCGATGACGTTTCGATTGCCACTCGCCCCGCTACCGCCGGGCGCATTGTGGACCAATGCGGCATCCCCGATCGAAGGGATCGACGAGACGACGGACCGGTCCTAGCATGTCGATGATTGGATCTTCGAGATCGGCCCCTGCCGACCCCGGCAACCAGCCCAACCGAAGGGAGACGCGCGTGCGTCGACCCCGTCATCTGGCGCTCCTGAGCGTCAGTCTGTCCGGCGCCCTGGCCCTCGGCGCAGCCCCACCAGCGGCTGCGGCTCCGCCCACGCCCACCACGCCCACCGGCATCGTGGTCAGCGACGGCATGACCCAACCGGTGTTCTCGCTCGCCGACGCGATCGAGGAGCGGGTGTTCGTGCAGACCCCGGTGGACACCGACCACGACGGTCGACCCGACCGGGTGGCGATCGACATCTCCCGCCCCCGGGAGACCGCCACGCAGGGCTTCAAGGTGCCGGTCATCTTCGAGCACAGCCCGTACCGCAAGGGCACCTGGGGTGACGTGCCGTACCCGAGCGTGCTGGTCGACGACCTGCCGCAGAACGGCCTGACCGACCGCTCCGGGCGGCGCGCGCTCGACGTGGGCGTCCAACGGGCCCAGGCGAAGGCCAACTTGCCCGGCTCCCTGGACGACTACTACGTGCCCCGCGGTTACGCGGTGGTGCTCGGCCAGAGTGTCGGCACCGGCGACTCGGACGGCTGCCCGACCAGCGGTGACCAGGCCGAGACGCTCGGCACCAAGGCGGTCATCGACTGGCTCAACGGCCGGGCCAAGGGGTACGACGCGAACGGCGCCCCGATCACCGCCGGCTGGACCACCGGCGCGGTCGGCATGACCGGCGTCTCCTACAACGGAACCCTGCCCAACCAGGTGGCCACCACGGGCGTCAAGGGCCTCAAGACCATCGTGCCGGTCTCCGCGATCAGCAGCTGGTACGACTACTACCGGGCCAACGGACTGGTGGTCGCGCCCGGCACGTTCCAGGGCGAGGACCTCGACATCCTGGCCCAGTACACCGCCGGGCAGGCACGCGCCGAGGGGCGTTGCGCCGACGAGATCGCGAAGATCACCGAGGAGCAGGACCGGGTCACCGGCGACTACTCGAAGTTCTGGCAGGACCGCGACTACCTCGACGCCAGTGACGTCAAGGCCAGCGTCTTCGTGGTGCACGGCCTCAACGACTGGAACGTGAAGACCGAGCACTTCGCCGGCTGGTGGGACCAGCTCGCCAAGCGCGACGTGCCGCGCAAGATCTGGCTGCACCAGGGCGGGCACGGCGGGCCGGGCAGCAGCGCGGCGGTGACCCTGCCGGACGGCCGGACGTGGACGTACAAGCAGACCGAGAACCGCTGGTTCGACTTCTGGCTGTGGAACGTGCGCAACGGCATCATGGACGAGCCGACGGCCGTGCTCCAGCGCGAGGACCGCGCCTACACCACGTACGCCAACTGGCCCGACCCGGCCGCGCGGGAGGTCGGTCTGCGGTTCGCGGCCACCGACGCCACCGCTCCGGGGGCGCTCACCACCGGCAAGCCGCCGAAGGGCAAGGTCGAGCAGAGCTTCGTCGACGAGGGCCGGACCATCCACCCGGACACCCTGGTGGCCAACCCGGACGCCGCGAGCGCCAACCGGCTCGCCTACCGCTCCCCCGAGCTGACGCAGAGCGTGCGCATCTCCGGACGCCCCGAGATGCGGCTACGGATGGCGATCGACAACAAACCGGACGCGAACCTCACCGCGTACCTGGTCGACTACGGTCCGGCCGGGTCGACCGCCGCCCCGACCGTGGTGACCCGAGGCTGGATGGACCCGCAGAACCGCAAGAGCGCCGCGCGCACCGAGCCGGTCAGGCAGGGCAAGCTGTACGACTACCGGTGGACCATGGAGCCGAAGGACTACATCTTCCCGGCGGGGCACCGCATCGGTGTGGTCGTCTTCTCCAGCGACCAGGAGTACACCCTGCTCCCGTTGGGCGGCACCGCACTGCGGGTCGCGCCCAACGACAGCGAGCTGCGACTGCCGGTGGTCGGCGGCCGGGACGTCCTCGGGTTCTGATTTCGTCTCCGCACAGCGGAATGGGGCAGTCCGACACGTTCGGGCTGCCCCACCCCGCTGTCAGGACCCGTGCCACTGCGCCGCCGATCACCGCAGGTGTCGCCGGCCGCCGCGCGGCGGCGTGATCCACTCGGGTTTCATGATGTCGGGGTGTCCCCCGCGCCGGGACACCCCGAATTCCAGAAACCCGAGCGGATCACGGTGTGCTGGCCGCCGTGCCGGGTTTGTCCGGTGGGCGTTAGGTTGGTTTGTCGGGTTTGACGGGTGGTGTCGGGTGGTCGGGGCCACCCCGGTCGCGGAATCGGGGGCCGGCCGGGGTCGTTATACCTGGCAGACCACCGCGGCTGTCAGGTCGTGGTGAGCGGCAGCCCCCGGGAACATCCGCCGGGCCACCCCGGTTACGTCCCCCGCGGCCCGAGCACCATGGCCGTCGCGCAGGCGGGTGGAATGATCCGCCGCCGCGAACGGTTACACCCTGTCCCGACGCCGGCCCCTTCGGTGAGCCGCCGGGTGAACCCCCGAGAACTTTCCCGCACGACCGCACCCCCGATTCACGTCGTGTGGACCCTCCCCCGATGAAGCAGAGGAGCACGCCATCATGCGTACCGATCTGATTCGTAAGACCGCCCTGACCGCCGCCGGCCTCGCGTTCACCGGTGGGGCCATCGCCGGCCCCGTCACCGCCGCCTACGCGGCGTCGGACGCCAAGCCGGCCACCCAGACCCAGACCCAGGGCGACCGCAAGGGCGGCCACGGTGAGCGTCAGCTCGGCGTGCGCTACGA
>NZ_JBFAOI010000020.1:33933-60407 GCF_040675155.1 Micromonospora sp. NPDC049645 | reverse complement strand
AAAGGTGGGATGCGAGATCAGCGCCTGTGCCGCCGGTGGCACAGCCACTGAAGAACAATGTCGTTCTTACTGAAGTTCACATGTCGTTCAACAGCGATCACCCGAACGCATACCCGTACGCACGTACTGATCACGTTCGCAGACCCGTACCTGCGCTGCGACCAGTGCCGGGCGTGGGTGCGCCGCTGGCACGACCCCGAGCGGTGCGGCCCGGATTGTGGCGCCGGGTGGCACCTCGACCCGTGCGGGCACCGGGCGGGCTCGACGAGTGCGTGCCCGTCGTGGGGCCCGGTCGACGGCTGCCGCTGCCCCGCCGGCGAGCACGACCGGCCGCCGGCCGACGTCGCCGGCGACCGCCGCGTGTAGGGGGCGCGCTGCGGCTGGCCACGCCGCTATCCTGGCAGCGACGGCGTGAGATCAACTCGCTACCGTCCACATAGGGGCAGGCAGTCTCGACGACGCACGGGGGCGCAGAGTCGGGGGGACGGGGGGCACCATGCCGCACCAGCACTCGCACACACGTTCGACGGGGGCGCCATGCCGCACCGTCGCGCGATCCTGATAGCCGGCGGTCGCCACCCGTTCGAGCAGTGGCCGCTACTCGCCTGCGTGGTCGTCGGGTCGGTGCTGATCCTCGCGCCGTCGCTGCGGCCGCCGTCGCTGGCGGGCACCATGCCCGGCGTGCTGCTGGTCTGCTGGCTACTGCTGCTCGCCGCCGGCGGGCTCGCCGGGCTGGTCGGCGGTCACTGGTCCGGCGACGTCGAGGCGGGGCTCTTGATCGAGGCGGCCGGCGTGCTGGCCGTCGGGTGCATGTGCACGCTGTACGTGCTCGGGCTCGCCGTGGCGAATCCGGCGACCGCGCTGACCGCCGGCGGGCTGCTCGCCGGGCTCGGCGCCGGCGCGCTGCACCGCTGCGGGCAGATCGTCGGCGAGCTGCGGCGCATCGCCCGGGCCGAGGTGCTCGGCGTCTCGGTCGAGGTGCCGCTGCTCGTCGACCCGGCGGCGCCCGGCGACGTCGACCAGGGCGACGGGCCCGAGCGCGGTGAGCCGTCGTGAGCGGCGGCGGGCCCGCGTGGCTGCAAGTCGCCGGGCTGCTGCTCACCCTGGTCGGCGCCGGCGGCGGGCTCGGCGCGTTGTTCCTGGTCCGGGTGAACCGGCGAAAGGTCAGCGTCGACGCCGACGAGGTATTCACCAGGGTCGCTATCACCCTGGTCGAGCCGCTCAACGAACGGTTGGCGGCCGCCGAGCAGGCGCTCTCGATCGAGCGGCAGCGCTCGGCCGAGCACCGGGCGGCCGCCGACCGCGAGATCGAGGCGCTACGGGCCCGCATTCGCGAGGCGCAGAACGAGGCCGACGAGGCGTACCGGGCGTCGTACCGGCTGCGGACCCTGGTGCAGCAGTGGCACCGCGCCATCATGTCGCCGCAGGCAACGCTCGATTGGCTGCGTGAGCTGGTCGGACCGACCGAACCGGCTGTGTAGAAACGGAAACGGGGGCAACATGACAACCATTGTCAATCCGCTCGACTCGGGGCGGCTGCTGTTCGGCCGTCACCCGTCGATGTGGCTGTCGACGCTCGCGGCCGTGCTCATGCTCGGGCCGGCGCTGCGGCTGTCGTGGCTGACCGGCGAGCAGGTCGCCGGCATCAACGTCGCCGTCGCGGCCGTCGTCGGCGCCGTGTGGGCGTGGCAGGTACGACCGATCGCGCCGGCAGTGTTCACCAACGTCGTAACGGCGCTCGCCGGGCTCGGGGCCGCGTACGGGCTCGACCTGCCGAGCGAGAGCGTCGGCGTCGTGCAGGCGATCATTGTGCAGGTGCTCGGGCTCATCACGTGGGGGCAGGTGTCGCCGGCCGGCGCCCGACGTGCGGTCGCGCCGCCGGCGCCGATGCCGGCGCTCGGTATTCAGCAGACGGTCGCGAGCGCGGTGCGGCCGCCCCGGTCCACGTTGGGCGGGGCGCACGAGCGGGCGGCCGGCGGGCCGAACCCGCCGCGTACGTACTGAATAGGCGAGCGGGGCGCGGCCGTGTGGCCGCGCCCCGCTCGCTGTGCTGGTCAGTACCCCCGGACGATCACCGGGCGGCCGGTGGTGCGGTTGCGTCGGACCGTGCGGGGCGCCTTGCGGGCGAGGCGGCGGGCCGAGCGGGCGTGCGCCGGGCCGGCGATCCAACCCGGGAAGAACCAGCCGTACCGCTCGCGGCTGGCGGGTGAGATGCACTCGCGCAGCTCGTCGCCGGCGATGAGTCGGAGCGTCGTGTTCCGCAGCTCGTGAAAGCGGGCCCGGGCGGCGGCGGCCGGCACGCGTACGCCGTGGCGGTTGGCGGTCTGCTCGCGCTCGCTGGTGTCGATCCGCTTGACGATCATCTCGGTTCCTTTCGTCCGCCCCGTCCCGCTTACAACTCAATCGTACACTATGGATGGTTGTTTCGTATACCCGGGTACACGATTTAGGGACGAACCGGCCGGCGGCCGCGAGTCGTACGTTCGTGCTAGTGGCGCGAACGCGCTGCACGCTAGCCTGTTGACCATGACGGGGGCGGCAACAACAGCGGTGCTCGCGGTATTGATCCTGTTTGGAGTCACGGCTCGGCTTACCCGACTGGTCACGGAGGACGAGATCGCGGCGCCGCTGCGCTCGGCCATCGGCGCTCGGATCATCCGAGCGCGGGGGCCCCGGTCGATGTGGATCGACTGGATTCGCTGCCCCTGGTGCGTCGGGCTCTGGCTGGCGTTCGCCGTCACGCTCGGCATGTGGGGCGCCGAGCGGCTGCTGCTCGACGGCCCGCTGCTGCCGCTGCCCGGCTGGCTATGGGTGCCCGGACTGGCACTGACGAACAACTATCTCGCCGCGCGCTGGCAGACGTAGCGCACGGCACCCGACGCCGAGCACGGGGGTACTCATGGCGTTACTCAACAGGCGGCGAACCGCACCACCACAGCCGGACCGAGCCAAGCCGCGCAGCATGGTCGCGGCCGCGACGATCGTGCAGCAGTCGACCCTACGGTCGGTCGCCTCACACAAGCCGTGGCAGGAACAGGCTTGGGAGTATTACGACAGCGTTGGTGAGCTGCACAGCGCGGTCGGGTGGCTCGGGCACGCGCTGTCGCGCTGCAAGCTGTACGTAGGCGAGCTGCCCGACGACGCCACGCAGGGCGACCCTAAACCGACCGCGAACAACCAGGCGCAGCAGCCGCTCGACGAGCTGTTCGGCGGGCCCGCCGGACACGCCGGCATGCTGTCGCGGCTGGCCGTGCACCTCTCGGTACCGGGCGAGTCGTTCGTGATCGCGCTCGACGTCGACACCCCCGACGACACGACCAGCACGCCGACGCCGACGCCGCTCGGCCTGGACGGGCAGCCGGTCGTCGACCCCGGCGTACGCCGCTGGCTCGTCGCCTCGACAGACGAGTTCGAGCAGGACAAGGGGTCCGGCCGCGTCACCGTGCAGCTACCCGACTCCGACCGAAAGGTCACAGTCGACGTCGACCGGTCGACCGTGCTGCGGCTATGGCGCCCCCACGCCCGCCGGGCATGGGACGCCGACAGCCCGAGCCGTGCCTGCCTCGACGCGCTGCGCGAGCTGGTCACCTGCTCCGCGCACATCAACGCGTCTCTTGAGTCGCGGCTCGCCGGCGCCGGCATGCTGGTCATGCCCGCGTCGGCGACCATTCCGACCAACGGGCAGGACGACGAGCCCGGCGACGAGCTGCACGACGACCCGCAGTACGCGAAGCTGATAGAGGCGATGGTCACGCCGATCGGCGACCGCGACAGCGCGTCGGCCGTCGTGCCGATCATGGTGCGCGTCGACGACACGAGCGCCGCGAAAATCCAATACATCACGTTCGCGACCCCCCTCGACGCGAACGTGCAGAAGCTGCGAGAGGCGGCGATCCGTCGGCTCGCGCTCGGGCTCGACGTGCCGCCCGAGGTGCTGCTCGGCATGACCGACGCGAACCATTGGACCGGCTGGCAGATCGAAGAGAGCGCGGTCAAGCTGTCCGTTGAGCCACTGCTCACCCTGATCGTCAACGCGCTGACCGATAACTACCTGCGGCCCGCGCTGCGGGCGCTCGGCGTCGGCGACGCCGAGCGGTACGTGATTTGGTACGACGTCTCCGAGCTGGTGCTGCGCCCGAACAGGTTCGAGCAGGCCGTCGCGCTGTGGCGGGAGGGCCTGCTCGGCGCGCAGGCCGTGCTCCGCGAGGGCGGATTCAGCGAGCAGGACGTGCCGACGTCCGCCGAGCGGGCCGAGGCGCTGCTCGTCAAGCTGGTCACAGCCGGCGTCGCGCCCGACGTCGCCCGCCCATACCTGCTCGCGCTCGGGCTGCCCGCGCCCGAGGCGACCGCGAATCCGGGCGACGCCCCCCAGCCCGAGCCGACTGAACGGCCCGCGATCGAGCCCGGCGACCAGCAACGCGACCCGCCGGCGACACCAGGTGACCCGGACAACCCGGCGCCCGCCGGTGACGCCGCGCTCGTCGCCGCCGGCGACGCCGGCGTGCTGCACGTCGCCGCGTTGGAACTCGCCGTGTTGCGGGCGCTCGAACTCGCCGGTAAGCGGCTGCTGTCCGGCGCCGGCCGGTCGCACCGGGGCAGCGTCACCGGCCCCGCGTGGAGCATCCACACCCGGATCCGGGCGGCCGAGGCCGACCTCGACCGGCTGCTCGACGGGGCATACGCGACCATGATCGAGTCGCCGGTGCTGCGCCGCGACCGGGCGCTCGTCGACGGGTATGTGCGGGCGCTGCTCGCCGCCGGCGTCGACCACAAACCCGCGTACCTGGTCGCCGCGCTACAACAGCGCGGGGACGTCGACCAGGCGCAGGCGCAGCACCTCGCCGGCCGGGTGGCGTCGTATGCCGCTGCCTAGCTGGTACGAACCGGGCGACCCGCACGCCGGCCGGCGCATGCGTCAGCTCATGGCGCTCGGCGCCGGCGAGCAGCAGGTACGCGCCGGCGCCGACGCGGCGATCGCCGAGTTCCTCGCGCTGGCACGCGCCGGCGTGCTCGGCTCGCCGACCCCCGGGGCGCTCACGGCGGCCGCCGGCGACGACGAGCCCCCGGATCTCGGCGGGTGGCCAACGATCGAGCAGTGGGCGGCGATCCTGCGCCGGTCGGTGCTGCCGCCGATCTCGCTGCTGTTCGGCGAGATGTTCTACGCCGAGGCGCGACGCGCGGCGATCGCCGTGACCGGGTACGTGTCTGAGTACATGCAGACCGTGTTCGACCGGTTGGTGATCTGGCCGGTCGACGCGTTCGACGACGTGCGCGCCGAGCTGCAAGAGGGGCTGACCACGGGCGACGACACCCGGCAGCTACGCGAGCGCATCGGCCGGGTGCTCGGCATCGACGCCCCATCGCGCAAGCTGCAAGCGCAGATTGGCGAACTCAATCGGACGATCGCTGATCCGGACACGCCGCCGCAGGTGCGCCGCGAGGCGAGGGCCCGCCGCGCCGCCCTGTACCGGCGGCAGGACGACGAGGATCGGCTGTGGCAGTGGAAAGCCGCGCGGATCGCCCGGACCGAGGCGCTCGGCGCGATGAACGGCGGCACGTACCTCGGTGCTCTGGCGTACGCCGAGGCGTCCGGCGAGACGCGGTTCAAGCAGTGGTGGGGCACGTCCGACAACCGCATTCGGTCGTCGCATTGGGCTGTGCACATGGCGGTCGAGCCGCTCGCCGAGCCGTTCACGGTCGGCGGTTTCAGTCTCACGCGACCAGGTGACCCGACCGGCCCCGGGCACGAGGTGATCAACTGCCGATGCACCCTGTTGATCTTGAACGCGGACGAGGCCGCCCGCGAGCGCGAGCGCTACGCCCGCGACCGTCCGAACAGGACAGACATCAGGGGCCGCGAGATGGACGACGACGGGCAGCCGATCGGCGAGCCCGAGGTGCACCAGGGGTACACGCCCCTGAATCTGACAGCCGCAGGCGATGGGAGTGACCAGGTGACACAGCCAACGGATCAAGGGCCGCCGGCGCTGCCGGTCGGCTGGCGCGGCCGGCTCGCCCCGTTCGACGTGCTCTCGGGCGACCGGCGGATCATCGCCACGCCCCCCGGCGAGCTGCGCGTGCGGCCGCTCCCGATCGCGTTCAAATGGCAGGAAAGCGCGTTGTGGGGGCACGACGGCGCGGTCGTCGTCGGCGCGATCACGAAAGCGTGGGTCGAGGGCGGCGAGCTGTGGGGCTCGGGCCCGTTCGACCTCGCCGAGCCCGAGGGCGACGGCACCCGAGCCGCGCGCAGACTGGCCGACGGGTTCGCCGGCACCGTGTCGGTTGACCTCGACGACGTAACCGGCGAGTACCGGGTGATCGACCCCGACGGCAAGCTGATCGACCCGGCCGACGTCGAGGCGCTGCTCGTGCCCGACCCGATGGACCCCGACTGGATGACGCTGCCCGAGGGGTACAGCGAGGCTGAGGTCGCGCTCGACTGGCGTCTCATGTCGACGACCCTGGTCGCCGACCCGGCGTTCGCAGAGGCGCGGGTGTTCCCCGTGTACGACGCGGCTGAGATCGTGTCGGCGGCCGAGCTGGTGCGCGAGCGCGAGGCCGAGGCGACCGGCGTCGACGTCGGCGAGCCCGTCGACCAGGCGCCCGACGTCGCGCTCGTCGCGGCCGCCGCGCCGCTCGCCGCCCCGCACGCGTGGTTCGCCGACCCGCAGTTCACCGGGCCGACGCCGATGACCGTGACCGACGACGGCCGCGTGTTCGGGCACGCCGGCGTGTTCGACACCTGTCACATTGGGTTTCAGGGCCGATGCGTACCCGCCCCGCGCGGGGCCGACTACAGCCGGTTTCACCTCAAGGCGTACCGCACGGCCGACGCCGGTGACATCGCCGTCGGTCCGCTGGTGATGGGCACCGACCACGCGAGCACCTCCACGTCGACTACAGCCGCTATGGCCATGGCGCACTACGCCAACAACGGCAAGTGCGCCGCGTACGTGCGCGCCGGTGAGGATGAGTTCGGCGTGTGGGTCGCCGGCGTGCTCGATCCCGGGCTGACCGAGGTCGAGCAGGTGCGAGCGCGGGCGATGACGCTCTCGGGTGACTGGCGGCAGATGGACGGCCGTATCGCGTTCATCGCCGCACTCGCGGTCAACGTGCCCGGGTTCGCCGTGCCACGCAAGACCACCGGCGGCGACGGGCAGCTCGTCGCCCTGGTCGCCGCCGGCGCGCTGCAACCCAACCGGGCAGCCGGCCGGCGGGTACGCCGCGCGGCCGCCGGCGGGCCCGAGGTGCGAGTCGTCGTACCCGACGCCCGCGCGTTCGCCCGCGAGGTGGTCGACGCGATGGAAGACGAGCGCCGCGACCGCGCCGCAGCGGCGCAGCTCGCGAACAGGGTGTACGCGGGCAGCGTCGCGCAGCTCGCGAACCGAGTGAACAGGGGGCGATGACATGGGATGCGGGTGCGGGGGCAGCAAGTCGAGCAGCTCGACGGCGGCCGCGCAGCAGGACAGCACGGCCGGCGCCGGCGCCGGCGCGTACGTGTGGCGGGCGACATACACCAACGGCGACACGCAGGATTTCTACAGCGAGCCCGAGGTGCTCGCCGCGCTCGCGCACCAGGGCGGCGGGTTCCGCGTCGTGCCCCGGGGCAGCTAGGCTCGCAGACGCCAGGTAGGGGCAGACGCCCGGCGGGGCGCTCGTGGAAAAGTTGACCCGCCCGCGTTGATCTTGTTGCGACACGGCGCCACCCGTTCGGCTGATCTCGCCGGGCGGGTGGTCTCGTGTGTACCCTGATCAGCAATCGCGACCCGTCGAGGTCGCATAGCTCCGCTGGCGTGTGGGCCGGGGGCACGACGTTCACTCGTGCTCACCAGGGATGGCCAGCGATGAACCTGCTCGACCTGCTGCGGCAGCTCGCCGCCGAATCGACCAACGCCGCCGGCAGCGCCGAGCGGATCGCCGAGCTGCGTGCCCGGATCGTCGAGGCGCGTACCGCCGACGGCGCCGACCCGCTCGACCTCACCGCGCTCGACGCCGCCGCGATGGAGGCGTTCGAGGCGCTGCGCGGCGAGCCCGTGACCGCCGAGACGCTCGCCGGCATGGGCGCGCTCGCCGACATCTGCGACGCTACGCGCGAGCTGGCGGCCGCCGACCAGGCCGAGGCAGCCGACCAGCAGGCAGCGGCCGACGCGCTCGCGGCCCGCATCTCGGGCGGCAGCGACGACGACACCGCCGGCGAGGGCGAGGGCGAGGGCGAGGTCGACCAGGCCGCCGGCGGCCCGCCGGCCGACGACTCGGCGCCGGCCGGCGATGCCCCGTCACCGGCCGGCGCCGACCAGGGTGAGCCCGCGCTCGTCGCCGGCGGCGCCCGTCAGCCCGCCCGTCGGGTGCCGCTGTCCGCGCTGCCCAACCAGCAGCGGCGCACCAACCAGCAGCGGCGGCACCAGTGGCGCGCGGCCGCCGACATTCACGGCGTACCGGCCGGGTCGCAGTACCGCGACGCTGACGCCGTGGTGCGGGCGGCGCTGGCCCGCCTCGGTGCGTTCGGCCGTACCGGTGCCGGCGGCACCATGACCGCCGGTGTCGCCATGATCGACCGGGGGGGCATCGACCCGGCGTTCACGATCAACGACGTCGACGTGACGATCGAGATGCTCGACCGGCTCACCGACGAGTCGCGGCTGCCCAATGGCAGCCTGGTCGCGGCCGGTGGCTGGTGCGCGCCGTCGGAAATCCTGTACGACCTGCTGCCCGGCTCGGACCCGAGCGCCGGCATGGTCGACCTGCCGACGATCACGACCCGCCGGGGCGGCGTGCGCTGGCCGGCGACTCCGACGTTCGCCTCGCTGTACGCGTCGGCCGATACGACGTTCCGGCAGACCGAGGCCGTCGTCATCGCCGGCGCGACTCCTAAGCCGTGCTACGAGATCGGCTGCACCACGTTCGGCGAGATCCGGCTCGACGTCACCGGCGTGTGCGTGAAGTCGCCGATCTTGACCGAGCGCGGGTATCCCGAGCTGGTCAAGGCCGTGCTCGCCGAGATCATGAGCGTGCACGCCCACAAGGTCAACCAGACGAAGATCGCCGACATGGTGACCGCTGGCGTCGCGAACACGATCAGCGAGTCGGACCCGCTGACCGCCGGGTACACGCCGTCGCTGCTCATGGCGATCGAGTTGCAGGTCGAGTACCTGCGGTACCGGCACCGGTGGACGCCTTCGGTAACGCTGGAGGCCGTGTTGCCGTTGTGGGCGCGCGGCACCGTCCGGTCGGACCTCGCGGCCCGCAACGGGCAGCCGGTCGACGCGGTGACGAACGCGCAGGTTGACGCGCACCTGCGGGCGCGGGGCGTCAGCCCGCAGTGGGTGTACGACTGGCAAGACAGCTTCGCGACCGGCAACGTCGCGCACTTCGGCGGCACTACCCCGCCGAAGAAGTTCCCCGACACCGTGTCGATCTTGATTTACCGGGCCGGCACGTACTTTGCCGCGCAGAACGACTTGATCACCGTCGACGGTCTGTACGACTCGCAACTGTTGTCGCAGAACATGCACCTCGCGCTGTTCACCGAGGAAGGCATCAAGATCGGTAAGCGGGACTGGCCGGCGATCGTCCTGACTGTGCCCGTCTGCCCGTCCGGCGTCACCGGTGGGCAGGTCGTCGTCGACTGCACTCCCGCCTGATCCAGGCCCCTTGACGGGGGCGGCCCGCACCACGGGGGCGGGCCGCCCCTCCACACCAGACACACGAGGGGGCGAGGATGGCAGCACTACCGCGCGAGCTGGTCACCGCGCCGACGGTCGAGTCGGCGCGGTACGGGCTGTTCAGCGTGGCCACGATCATCACCGACAGCGGCAACGGTGAGCGTTGGGAACAGGGCGGCGTCGAGTTCTCGTCGGTGCAGTGCGCGCAGGGGACCGTATGGGCGTACGGCTGCGGCCCCGCGTACGTGGTGACCCTGACGAAGACCGCGACCGCGAATCAATGGGCGGTCACCTACACGCCGTCGGCGGGCACGTACGAGGTGCGGATCAACGGCGGCGGGTGGGCCGTCATCGCGAACGCCGCGACGATCTTGACGCCGAACGCGTCGAACACGGTCGAGGTGCGCGAGCAGGCAGGACTCGGCCGCCGGGTGTCGCTGACCGCCGTACCGAACGCGCCCGCGAACGGCACGACGATCAGCGGCAGCTCGGTCACGCAGGCGTACAACGACCCGAAGACCGGCGACGGGAAGTCATGGCAGCAGGCCGACCCGTTCGGCGTGCTCGCCGGCGTCTCGTGCAAGTCGGTCGGCACGCTCGACGTCGACGACGAGCCGCGCGCCCGGGCCGCGCTGGCGGCCGCCGAGCAGCGGCTCGTCGAGCAGGTGTTCGAGCGCTCGGGTACGCCCCGGCTCGCCGCCGGCGGCGGCGTCGTCACCCCGGGCGGGTCGACCGCGCTGCGGATCAAGCGGGCTGTCGGCGTGTTAGAGCAGTACCTCGGCGCCGAGTACGGCGGCGTCGGCGCGCTGCACATGCCCCGGCTGCTGGGGCCGTACGCGCCGGTCAGCAAAGAGGGGGCGCTGCTGCGCACCGCGCTCGGCACGCCGGTCGCGTTCGGGTCCGGGTACACCGGCGTCAGCCCGGCCGGCGCCGACGCGGCCACCGGTACCGCGTGGATCTACGCCACGGGTGCCGTCCAGGTGCGCCGCTCGCAGGTGTGGGTGCCCGCGCAGGGCGCCGAGACGCTCGACCGCAGCACGAACGACGTGCTGCTGATCGCCGAGCGGTCGTACATGGTGTCGATCGACTGCGTGCCCGTCGCGGCCGCGCTGGTCGATCTCAACGGAGAGGACGCGGCGTAATGCCCGAGATCATCCTGCCCCGCGACGGCGACGTGCAGGCCGCCGCCCGCGAGCTGCTCGACCTCGCCGGCGACGCCGGCATGGTCGAGGTCCGCACCGGCCGCAGCGGGCCGGCGTTCGAGGTCGACGACGCCACGTACGACGCGTGGTCGACGCGGCACAAGGGCGACGCGACCGACGAGCAGCTCGCCGCCAACGACCAACCCGGCGGCGACGACACCGAGGTCACCGGCGACGGCGAGGTGCCGGCGGCCGCGATCAACGCGGACCCGACCGACGTCGACCTCGACCCCACGATCGACAGCGACGACGAGGTGCCCGAGGTGGCGCGCAACGTGGCGCCGCCGCAGAACGGCGAGGCGGCCGACGAGCCCGACCCCGACGCCGAGGCCGACGACGACCAGGCCGAGCAGGCGCCGCGTAAGCGGACGGCCCGTAAGGCGACCAGCTCGACCCGCAGCCGCAGCGGCTCGGGTAACTGACCAGGGGGGCCCGCAGTGGCGACTCGCAAGTTCACCGCGTTTCACGGTCGGCGCATGCGTGCGACCCGGGTCGACTCGTGCGGCCGCCCGATCTACGGCACCGGCGCGCAGGTCGTCACGTCCGGTTTCATCTCGGTCGAGATGTCCGGCGAGGTGCGCGAGGGCGACGACATCGAACTCGTCAACGCCGCCGGCGAGTTGTGCCTGTCGGAGAAGGGTGCCGACCAGCTCAAATGGTTGACGGTCGGTAGCAACTTCTGCGAGGTCGACCCGGACTTGATGACGTTGTTCAATCCGACGTTTTCCAAGATCCTCGACTACGCGGGCAACGTGGTCGGTTTCGCCGAGTCGGACACGCAGGATCTCGCGCAGGGCGTCGCGCTCGAAATCTGGGCGGACGTGTCCGGCGCCGACCTGTGCGACGACCCGAACGCCGAGCAGTCGTTCGCCTATTTCTTGATTCCGTGGGTGGTGGGCGGCACGGTCGGCGACTGGACGATCGAGAATGCCGGTCTGACGACCACTGTGAACAGCCGCACCCGGCGTAACAGCAAGTGGGGCGTCGGGCCGTACGACGTGATGCTCAACGGGCCGGTACTGACGCCCGGGCCCGGGCCGATGCTGCTGCCCGTTGGCCCGCGCGAGCACCGGCGCGTGTTCGTCACGACCGTGCCGCCGCCCGAGGTGAGCGAGGGCGCGCAACCGCTGTCCAACCCGGACGGTCCCGAGTTCACGGCGATCGAGGGCGCGACGCCGTTGACGACCAGCGTGACGACCGCCGAGACGGGCTGCTCGGTCAACTGGGGCGACGGGTCCGCGCCGGCGGCGCTGACCGCCGCGACGCCGCTGTCGCACGCGTACGCGGCTGCCGGCACGTACCACGTCGCCGTGTACAAGACCGCGACGCCGGCGCTGGTGACCGTCGAGACGACTGAGGTTCCCTGGCCGTAACCGAGCCGATTACCGGATTGCCGTTACTGGTAATCCGGTAATCGCCGGGCGGGTTTCGGGGCGCACGACGAGGGGGCAGCATGGCGAACCGGTTGTACGAGCAGGGGCGCGAGGCGTTCGCGCGTGGTCAGATCGATTGGGTCGGCGCGACCGTGCGGGCCCTGCTGGTCGACCTCGCCGACTACACGCCCAACACGGCCGTCGGCGGCGACGACAACCTCGACGACATACCGGCCGGCGCCCGGGTGGCCACGTCCGCGCCGCTGACCGGGAAGACCGCGACCGGCGGCGTGTGCGACGCCGCCGACGTCACGTTCACGTCGGTGAGCGGCGACGTCGCGGAGGCGATCGTGTTGTTCGTCGATTCGGGCACGCCGTCGACATCGCGGCTGATCGCGATCATCGACACCGCGACCGGGCTGCCTGTGACGCCGGACGGCAACAACATCGCCGTCACGTGGGACAACGGGGCAAACCGGATCTTCCGGTTGTAGGACTGGCGCCGTATGGTCGCGCTACTCAACACGTTCGAGGGCGGCACCGCCGGCGCGGCGATCACGCCGGCGAACTCCGGTGGCGCGAGCGGCAACCCGTTCGACCTGGTGACCGTTCCCGCCGGCGGCACCGCCGCGTACTCGGCGAACGCGTACCGGGGTGCGCTCGCCGGCGAGTTCGCCACCGGGGCGACCGCGAGCCCCGTGTTCGCCGAGTATCGGGCGCTGCTTGGTGTCTCGTCGACGGGCAGTCTGTTCGGGCGCGTCAGGGCCCGGCTCGACACGCTGCCGGCCGACGCGACGGGCGTGCGGGTCGCCGTCATCACCGACTCGACGGGCGCTTTCCTGTGCGACGTGCGGCTCACCAACGCCGGGAAAGTGCAGCTACGTAACGGCACTAGCGTCGCGCTGTACACCTCGGCGGCGACGATCGCGGCCGACCAGGGATTCGACGCCGGGTTCGGGATCGTCAACTTTCACGGCTCAACGGGTGTGCTGCGGTTCGAGCTGTACGACGCCGCCGGCGTCGCGGTCGAGTCGTACACCTCGCCTGCGACGCAGAACACGCTCGGCGCCGGCGGGTTGAACCGTGCGCAGGTCGGCATGATCCGGTCGATCGCGAATCAGCGGGTATGGATCGATGATGCCGCGTGGGACACCGCCGGTATTCCGGTGCTGCCGCTGGTGACGCCGCCGCCGACCGTCGGCGTCGGGCCCTGGTCCGGGGCGATGACCGACGCCGGGTTCGCCGTCGGCTACCAGCTCGCCAACGCGACCGGGCTGCCCGTGCGCCTGGTCGCCTCGACCGACTCGGGGCTCGGCGTCTCGCCGGTCTACTCGGCCAGCGTCACGCCGAACTCGCGCGGCCTGGTGCACCTGGTCGTCGCCGGGCTCGACCCCGACACCGTTTACCACTACGGCGTCGAGGTCGACGGCGTGCTGCTCGCCGGCGGTCGGGGGCAGGCCCGGACCGACCCGCCGCTCGGGTCGCGGGCGTCGTTCAGCCTGGCGTACGGGTCGTGTCAGTGGGACATGCCGACGGCCGTGACGTTCGCCGCGATCGCCTCGTACGACGGTGGGTACGGGCGGGTCCGCCGGTTGCAGCACCTCGGCGATTTCGACTACGCCAACAACGACGGCACGGCGACCGTGCCCGGCATCGTCGCCCGGCACCTCGCCTCGATCGGGTCCGCGTCGATGGCCGGCTGCCTGGCGCTGCTGCCAATCTGTCGGGTAGTCGACAATCACGATTGGTGCGGCACCGACTCGCACCGCACCTCGCCGGGCGGCGCCGCCGTGGCGGCCGCGCACCGCGAGGTGTTCCCCGGGTACGCGCTGCCGGCCGCCGATGGCGTCGGCATGTGGCACTCGTACGTCATTGGCCGCGTGCGTGTGATCGCGCTCGACACGCGCACGCAGCGCGACCCGCGCACCGACCCGAACGTGCCCGGCAAGACGCTGCTCGGCGCCGATCAGCTCGCCTGGCTTAAAGCCCGGCTACTCGACCCGGAACCGGTCAAGATCATCATGTCGCCGATTTACTGGCGGCTCGACTCGCTGACCGGCGACCGGTGGGGCAGCTACCCCGACGAGTGGGGCGAGGTGCGCGCGTACATTCTCGCGCTACCGCCCCGGCTGCGGCGCCTGGTCGTCGGATTCGGTGACCGGCACGCGCTCGCCGGCGACATCGGCGACGGCACCTCGGGGCACCAGACGTACCTACCGCAGGGCGGCGGCGCCCCGTTCCAGCAGGGCAGCACCCCGTCGTCGGAAACCTGGTCCGCCGGCTACTACGACGGCGGCGGCGCCGTCACGTTGCAGGCGTTCGGCGTGTTCGACGTCGCCGACGCCGGCGACACGATCACCGTGACCTATCGCGGCATCACGGCCGCCGACGGCGTGCAGCGACTCGTGATGCCGGTGACGTTCGACCTGACGCAGGACATCGGGCCCGCCGGCGCGATCGCCTCGGGCGAGGCGATCGGCACGCCGGCGATCGCGGTCGGCGCGGCCGCCGCGATCGCCGGCGCAGGTGGCATAGACGCGCCGGCGCCGGCGTTTGGTGGTCCGGTGGTCGCTGTCGCCGCAGCTCACCAGGTCGGCGGCGCCGGGCAGATTGCCAGCGGTGAGGCGTTCGGTAGTCCACTGGTCGACGTCGACCAGGCGCACGCGGTCGCGCCGGCGGGCATCGCCTCGGGCGAGGCGATCGGAACGCCGGCTGTAGAGGCCGTGGGCGTGCAGACAGTACGACCCGAGGCGATCACGTCGGGCGAGGCGTTCGGGGCGGCGAGCGTCGCTCTCGGGGCGGCGCAACAGGTGTACGCGTCGGGCATGCCGACCGGCGAGGCATTCGGTACGGCGACGATCACGACGACGGGGGATGACGTGGCAGCGTGCGAGCCGTGGCCGGTGGATACCACCTGCCTACCGCCGGGGTGGAGCGCGGACCCGGCGCAGTGGACCGACAAACAAAAGGCGGCCCGCGATATCGCACAGGGCATCCTCGCTCCCCTCGCCGTACGCGCGTACGGGTTGTGCGCCCGGCTCGTGCGGCCGTGCTCGGTGCGCTGCGCGAGCGCCGCCGGGTACCAGCTCGCCGGCCGGCAGTGGTTCGTGCCCGCGCTCGTCGGCGGCCGCGTCGTCAACGGCTGCGGCTGTGTGGCGTCGCGGTGCGGGTGCGGGCCGCTGTCCGAGGTGCTGCTGCCCGGGCCCGTGTACGACGTGCTGTCGGTCAAGGTCGACGGGTTGATCGTGCCGCCGACGGCGTACCGCGTCGACGACGGACTGCGGCTGGTCCGCACCGACGGCGTGCCGTGGCCGACGTGGCAGGATCTCGCCGCGCCGCCCGAGCAACTCGGTACGTTCGCCGTCGAGTACCGGCGCGGCGTGCCGCTGCCGGCTGCCGGGCGCCGCGCGCTGACCGCGTACACGGTCGAGATCCACAAGGGCATGTGCGGCGATCCGGCGTGCCGACTGCCTGCCCGCGTCACGAACATCACGCGCGAGGGCACGACCTACTCGCTGCTCGACGACCCGAACGTGATGCTTGACCAGGGTCGCACCGGCGTACCCGAGGTCGACGCGTGGCTCGCGTCGGTCAACCCGTACAAGATCAAATCCGAGATGCGGGTGTGGTCGCCGGACATGGCCACCCCCCGCCGCACCCGGGGGACGCTGTGACCGCGCCGATCGCCGACAGCCTCACCTACCCGACCGCGAGCGCTCTGCGTGACTGTCTGCGCGAGCAGCTCGCGCTCACGCTGCACGGCCCGATCGCCCGGGCCGCCGTCCGGTGGGGCGCCGTCGGCAGCGGACTCGATGGCTGCGACTGCGAGGAACGCGACGACGCCGGCGGCATTATCGGCCGGGGCGCCGCGTGGGTACGCGTCGCCGGTGTCGCGCCGGCGCCCCTCGACGGGCGGGCCCGCTCGGTCGGTCCGATCAGGGCGACCGTTTGCCGGCCGCCGTGGCTGGTGACGTACGAACTCGGCGTGAGCCGCTGCTACCCGCTGACCGACAGCGGCGCCCCGCTGTCGGCGGTCGATCAGGACATCGCCGCGCAGCGCATGCTCTCCGACCAGGCAGCGGTACTGCGCGCGGTGAGCTGCTGCGCGTACCTCGACAAGCACTCGGGCGTCGAGCTGGTGCGCGTCGACCCGACCGGCCCGGCCGGCGGCTGCGCTGGCGTGACCGCGACGATCCGCGTGCTGCAACCCCGGGGCTGACATCGTGTCGAGGGCCGCCCCGCCGTACCGGTCGCGCTGCTGCTGGACGTGCGGCCGGCTGCTGCCGTTCTGGTGCGACCCGCAGCACGGCGCGTGTCTCGGCCGCTGGTCGACCAGGGCGCGGCGGCCGCGCCGCGCCGCGTCCGGCCGCCGTGGTCCGGGCCGGTAGCCGTGTCGACGTTCCGGATCAATCAGGCTGTGGTCGACGAGCTGCTACGCGGCCGCTCGGGGCCCGTCGTGCGGCACGTAGAGGACATCTGCAACGCCGTCCGTAACGAGGCTGTGCGCAACGTGCAGCGCGACACGGGGGCGCTCGCCGCATCGCTGGAATCCACAGTGAATGTGCATGGGCGCCTGGTCGTCGGGCGGGTCGGGTCGTCGCTGCACTACGCCCGATATATCCATGACGGCACCGGCATCTACGGGCCGAAACAGCGGCCGATCGTGCCGGTCACCGCGAAGGCGCTGCGGTTCAAGCCAGGCCGCATGATCGGCCCGCTGCCGGCCGGGAAGCGGGGCACGAGCCCGGAGGATCGCGGCGACTGGATTTTCGCCCGCAGCGTCAAGGGCGTCCCGCCGCACCCGTTTCTCGTCGAGGCGTTCGAGCGGGCGTGTCCGTACCCGATCCGCATCGCCGGCCGCTGACCGGTCAAGAAATGCCGACCCATGTTGGGGGGCAACCCGCGCGGCCGCACTTACAGCCGTACAACCGCCGGCGGCCGTGCCGTACCGCGTTCGGCACGGCCGCCGGCGGCTCGCGGGCCCGGCCTATGGGCGGGCCCGAGCGGAGTCCGTCGCATGGATTTACCCGGGCCCACCACCACCGGTCACGGGTGGTGAACCGGCGACCACAGTATACGGATTCACGGGGCCCGGACACACGACACCCCGCCGGCTATGGCTGCGCCGGCGGGGCGATGTGCGCTGAGAGCTGAGTGCGTACTAGGTGTCGAGGCCGCTCAACATGAACGGTTGCCCGGCACGGTACCGGGCCGGTCGCGGCGCTCGCGACCCCGCGCCGGCCGCTACCCTCGCAGCAGGAACCATGACGGGGGGAACCGACATGAGCGCAACCGCAGTAGTCGAGACGGACACCAGCGGCCAGCCGGCCGAGCCCGAGGTCGAGGGGGACACCGCGCGTCGGATCGTGGCGCCGACGCTCGGCGCCGGCGAGCGCCGCCGCGAGGTGCCCGTACAGATCGGCGAGTACGAGTATTCGGCGCGCTGCCCAAAGCTGGTGATCTGGACGGACATGGCGCAGCTCGTCGAGGATCGGGTCGAGGGCAACCGGGCGGCCCGGCGCAAGGCTGGTGCCGAGCCCGGCATAACGGTCGACCGGGTGCGCCTCACGTCGGCGCTGTCGCACTTCATCGCCGGGTGTTTGTCGCCGAACGACTGGACGCACGTGCAGGGGCAGCTCGAAGACAGCGACAACGACGTCGACCTGCCTGATCTGTGGGCGGCCGGTATGGCGCTCGTGATCGAGTTCTACCCCGACGCGAAAGCGATGATGGACGCGATGGGCATGAAGACACCGAAGGCGCTCGGCAAGCTCGTCGACCAGGGCGCCGCGCCGGCCGCCGGCGGGCGGCCCGCGCGCAAGGTCGCCGGCAAGAAAGCGGCCGGCAAGGCGCGATGACGGCGCCGGCGATGGCGGCCGTCGGCGAGCTATGGGCCGGCGGCCCGGTCGTGCTCCCGGCCGAGGTCGCCGTCGACGGGCGTACGTACCGGCTGCGGGCCCGGTCGACGGTCGAGCTGCTCGACGTGCTCGCCCGGGGCGACTGGCCGCAGCTCGTACCGAACGGGTTGATCGAGCGCGACCGGATGCGGCTCGCGCGGCGGCTGTATCACCCGTACGACCCGCTCGACCTCGCGCACTGCTGGGCGCTGTCGACCGCGATCGCCGGGCGCCTCGCCGGCGTCGACGTCGACGAGGGTCACGACCCGTGCGCCGCCTGGTGGCCAGCGACCCGCCTCGCCTCGCACGCGCGGACACACTGGCTGTCGTTCGAGGGATGGGCGGCGACGAAAGGCTGCGGCGACCTGCTCGCCGGGCCGCTGCACCGGCTGATCGCCGTGGCGTGGCAGTTCGCGATCGAGCACCGGCCGAGCGAGGGCGCCGGCGACAAAGCCAAGCCGATCAGTGTCGAGGCGCTGCGGGAACGTATGTGGCTGCCGCCGACCGAGCACCGGCGGCAGGTCATGCGGTTCACGGCGAGCAAAGAGCGCGAGGCGGCGCTCGCGGCGCTGCGTGACGTCCTGCCGACGTGATCGCCCCGACCGGCGGCCGCATCGCGTAGCGGTCGACGGGCCCGGGATCGGTTGATGTCCGGTCGGGGCGTAAGCGAATGTTACTCACCGGTGAGCGCGGGCCGCGCAGGTCGTGGCCTGCTGGTACCGTCCATGGTGGTACTGGGCGGCGTCACGGCCACGCCCTGTTCCTCCCCTGTGATGCGGCCCCGGGCTCTCGGCCCGGGGCCGCACCCGTATCGGCGGCTCGGTTGATCGTCGCCGGGCGGGCGGCCCCGTACCCTGATCGTTAGCGTCGCTGGCGTGCGGGCCGGGCGTGACTACGGACGCCCGGGGGGCACCGTGTCACAGCCGCTCGCCGACACCGCGATCGAGATTACCGCCGACGGCGACCCGTTCGAGCGTGATCTCGACCAGCTCGCGAAACGCACCAAACGGCGCAAGATCGTTCAGCCGGTCGAGGCTGACACGCGGTCGATGCTGCGCGAGATCGAGCGGGCGCTCGGCGGGCTGCGCGGCGAGGTCGACCTCGACCCGAACACGCGCGAGCTGGTCGCGCAGCTCGACGCGGCGCTGTCCAACGTGCGCGGCGACGTCAACCTCGACCCGGACGTCGGGCGGCTGGTGCGTGAGGTCGACGCGGCGCTCGCCGGTATGAAATACGACCTACCGATCGAGCCGAAAATCGGCCCGCTGCGCGACGAGAGCGGCCGGTTCCGGCGAGCCGGTGAGGACGCCGGCGATCAGTTCGGCGGCGGGTTCGACCGGATATTCGGCAAGCGGTTCGCCGACGCGATCCGCCGGGCCGGCAGTGGGATCGGCAAGGTAGCCGGCCCGTTCGTCAAGGCGTTCGGCGGGGCGACCGCCGCCGGGCTCGCCCTGGTCGGCGTGCTCAATCAGGTCGCAGCGGTCGCGGCCGCGCTGGCACCGGTGGCGGGCGCCGGGCTCGCCGTGCTGCCCGGGCTGGTGCTGGCGTGGGCGTCGGCGCTCGCGGTCGTCAAAGTCTCGCTGATCGGTGTTGGTGACGCGCTGTCGGCGGCCGCCGCCGGCGACGCCGACAAGTTCAATGAGGCGATCAAGGGGCTCGCGCCGGCGGCGCGTGAGTTCGCGATCGCCTCGCGCGACGCGTTCGAGGCGCTGCGCCCCTTGCAGCAGTCCATGCAAGACACGTTCTTTTCCGGGCTCGCCCCGCAGGTAACCAACCTCGGCAAGGCGGTCGCCGGTCTGGGCGACGACGCGCAGTCGGTGTCGCTCGGGTTCGGTCGCGCCGCCGGCGAGGTGCTCAAGTTCGCGAGCAGCTCGACCGCGATGAACGCCGTACGGTCAGCGCTGGCGGGCGTGCGCGATTTCCTGTGGCAACTGCTGCCCGCTATTCAGCCGCTACTCGCCGGGTTCGCGTCGTTGGCGGGGCAAGCAGGGCAGTTCGGCGACTCGCTCGGCGGCAGCGTCGCCGCCGCGCTCACCACGTTCGGCGAGTTCCTTCAGGGCGTCAACCTCGAAGCGCTGTTCGCGGCCGCGCTGCCGACCTTGCAGACACTCGGGCAGCTTCTCAGCAACGTCGGCGGCATCGCGTCGGCGGTGTTCGCCGCCGCCGGCGCGAGCGGTGCCGGGCTGCTCGGTGTGCTGGCTGACCTCACGGGGACGCTCGGCGCGTTCCTACGTACGGCCGAGGGGGCGGCGGCGCTCGAATCGCTGTTCGCGGCCGTCGGGCAGATCGGGTCGGCGCTCGGCGGCGCGTTCGGTGCGGTGCTGCCGCAGCTCGCCGCCGGTATCGCCGCGCTCGCCCCGGCGATCGGGCCGCTCGCGCAGGTGCTCGCCGCCGTGATCGGCGCCGTCGCGCCGCTGCTGCCGGTTGTCGGGCAGCTCGCCGCCGTGCTCGGCGGGGCGCTGACGTCGGCGATCGGTCCGCTCGTGCCGTTGATCTCGTCGCTCGCGACGCTGCTGTCGGGTAGCCTCGGCGCGCTCGCTCCGCTGCTGGCCGACCTCGGCGGCACGATCGGGGCGATTCTCGCGCCGGCGGCCGGGCTGCTGGCCGAGCTGTTCACGCAGCTCGCCCCCGTGATCGCCGAACTCGGCGCCACTATGGGCGGGCTGTTGCGGCCGCTGCTGGCCGTGCTCGGGCCGCTGTTCGGGCGGCTCGTCGAGGCGCTGTTGCCGTTGATACCGGCGCTGTTGTCGGTGCTGCCGCCGGTCGTCGAGATCGTCGTCGCGCTGCTGCCGTTGATCGAGCTGCTCGCCGCGCTGCTCACCGTGGCCGTGCAGATCGCCGCCCCGATCCTCAAACTCGCCGCGACCCTGATCGCGCTACTCGCCGCGAAGGCCGTCGCGCCCCTGATCGAGTGGATCGCGCAGGCGCTCGCGGCCGTGCTCGCGCCGCTCACCGGCGTCGCCGAGTGGCTCGGCCGGCTCGGGCCGATGTTGTCGGCGATCGACTGGGCCGGCGTCGGGGCGGCGATCGGGGGCGCGTTCGCCGCCGCGTGGCAGGCCGTGCTCGCGTTCTTCAACGGGATCGGTCTGTGGTTCGCCGCGCTACCCGGGCGGATTGGTGCGTTCCTGGCGTCGCTGCCGGGGCTGATCGCCGGGTCGTTCCGCATGGCGTTCGACGCGGCGCTCATGGCCGTCGGCGTCGGTATCGGGCTCGTGATCTTCACGATTACAGCATTGCCCGGGATGATCTTGGATGCGCTCGGCAATCTGGCGTCGATGCTCGGCGGGCTGATCGCTCGATCATGGAAGACCGCGCTGAACAACACGATCACCGGCGGAACGCTGATCATCAATTACGCGATCGGTCTGCCGGGGCGGATCGGTGCGGCGCTGTCGCGGCTCGGCTCGATTGTCGGCAACCTGTTCAAGTCGGCGCTGTCGACCGCGCGCAACGCCGTCACGTCCGGGCTCGCGGCCGTGTTCAAGCTGTTCAACGACGCCCCCGGCAAGATCATCGGATACGGCGCGCGGTTCCTCTCGGCCGGGTCGAGCATCGTGCGCAAACTCGTCGACGGGCTGAAAAAGGTGCCGTCACTCGGTTCGATCGCCTCGGCGATCTCCGGGGCGATCACCCGGCAACTCAACAACATCATCGGGCGTATCAATAGCGGCATCGCAGCCGTGGACGACAAGCTGCCCGTGTCGCTGCCCCGAATCCCGATGCTCGCTCGCGGCGCCATTGTGGACAAGCCAACGCTCGCGCTTATTGGTGAAGAGGCACGCGAGGTCGTGATACCGCTGACGCGACCGGCCCGGGCGCGGCAGCTCGCCGCCGAGTCGGGGCTCGACCGCATCTTGACCGGCGGCGCCGGCCGGTCGCCGATCACGGTCGGACTGCGGGTGTACCTCGGCGACCGGGAGATCACCGATATCGTCCGGTTCGAGGTCGACCGGCAGCTCGACGACACCGCAGCGCAACTCGACGCCGGCGTGCGAACGTTCTGATCCGGGGGGAATGAACGTGGTCTATTTCTCAGCCGAGGTACTGCCGAGCATCGGCGCCGTGCGCCTGGTGCTCGACGTACGCGGGTGGACACTGCACGCGACGCAGGTCCAGGTGCGCCGGTACCTGGTCGACCCCGAGTTCGACCGCGACGACGATTTCACCCTGCTACGCAGCTCACCGCACACCGTCGAGGGCGACCCGTACGCCGAGCTGTTCGAGCAACCAAACGAGGTGATCCACGGCGACGTACGTGTCTGGTACGACACCGAGGCGCCTCTCGACCGGCCGGTCTGGTACCGGGCCGAGATGATCGGCGGCGACGCGCCGTACGTCGACGCGACCGCCGCCGTCGTGCTGCTACACAGCACATTCGAGCAGGATCTCGCCGGGTGGTACGCGTGGCCAACGGGGAGCACCGCGCACGAGACGGCGGCGCCGCTTTTCGGCGCCGGGTCGCTGCGCGTCACCGCGCCCGGCGCTGTCGCGCTGGTCAACGCGTCGGCGCCGCTGATCACGACGGGTATCGTGCCCGGGCATCATTACCTGTACGAGACGTGGCTGCGGGCACTGTCCGCGCCGTCCGAGCTGCAAGTCGTGATCGACTGGCAGACCGCCGCCGGCGTGTTCATCTCGACGACCGGATTCACGCTCGACCTGATCGCGCCGGTCGGGTCGACGATCTATCGCGGCTCGCGCAGCATCGCGCCCGCCGGCGCGGCGCAGGCGTTGGTACGCATGCGATGGTCGGGCACCCCGGCGGCCGGCAACGCGATGTTGTTCGACGAGGTGCGGCTGCTCGACGTCGGCACGGGCGCGATCAATCAGGGCACCCCCGTCGTCGTGCCGTCCGCCGGCGGCGGCTGGCTACGCGACCCCCTCGCCCCCTCCCGCGATGTGCGGCTGTCACTGCTGCCCGGCGACGAGTGCGCCATCGACGACCTGCCGTCAGGCGTGATCTTCGCGTCGTACGCGCCCGAGTCCCGCGCCGGCGCGTCAGCTCGGTACGACGTTGTTGAGCAGGCGCTACCCACCGTCGCCCGCAGTGTGCGCAAGGCACCGACCTCGACGCTCACACTCGCCTCGCTCACGTTCGCCGACCGCGACCGAGTTGACGAGCTGCTCGCGACCGGCCGGTTGCTGCTGTTACAGGTGCCACCCGAGTACGGCATCGCCGACCGGTACCTCGACGTCGGCGACGCGGTGACGGCGCCGCTGGTGCCCGACCTTCGTACGCAGTACCGGGTGCACGACCTGCCGCACGCGGTGACCCTGCCGCCGTCGGGGCCCGGCGAGGCACCACCGGGGTACCGGTGGGCCGACGCGTGCGACCGCTACACGACGTGGAATCAGGTCGACGCCGCCAACATCACGGGCGTCGACGTCCTGCTCGGCGCGCTGTCCACCCCTGCGAGCGCGCAATGATCGAGCCCGGATCGAGCCTCCAGTACCGGGCGCTGTACCGGGGCCCGCACGAGCCGATCGTGCGGGTCGAGGTATGGGACGACGAGCAGCACCTCGCGACGCTGCCCCGGATTCTGGGAGGCGAGGTGAAAGCCGCGCTGACGTCGCAGGTGACCCGGCGCGGCTCGATCAGCGTGGATCGTGACTGGTACCCCGCCGACGAGCACGGGCTGCTCGCCCCGTACGGCAACAGGTTGCGCATCTATCGAGGTATCCGCGCCGGCGACGGCCGCGAGTTCTGGTTCCCCGTGTTCACCGGGCTGATTAGCGACGTGAGCCGTAAGCCGCGCAGCCCGTGCGTTGTCGAGTTCGAGGATCGCGCCGCCGAGGTCGCCGACGCCGGATTCGACACCCCGGAGGAATCGCGGGCCGGTCAGCGGGTCGTCGACGAGATCGCCCGGTTGATCCGCGAGGGCGTGCCTCGCGCCGAGTTCGGCCAGCACGACCCGATCGCCGTGTACACGGCGTCTCAGGTGTGGGACGACGACCGGGGGCAGGCGTGCGACGACCTCGCCAACGCCGGCGGCGCGTTCTGGTACGCGCTGGCCGACGGCCGTTACGTCGTTCGCCGGGTGCCGTGGACCTGGCACCCGAGCCCGTCGCCGAGCGGCGGCGTCGAACCGGTGGCCACGTTCGGCGATCGGGACAGCGGCGCCGGCATGGTGCCCGACGGTGTGATTGAGGACGTGACCGAGCGCATGTCGCGCCGGACCCTGTACAACTCGGTGAGGGCGACGGCCGACCAGCCCGACGGCGCCGAGCCCCTCAACGAAGTCGTGCGCGACGTCGACCCGAGCAGCCCGACCTACTTCGGGGGGAAGTTCGGGAGGCGCACACTCGACGTCGCCGTGCCGTCCGGCAGTACGGCCGCCGTGGTGCGCTCGGCGGCCGCGACGTTCCTACGGCGATCGCGGGCGAGCGCGGAACCGCTCACCTGGGAAATGATGCCCGACCCCTCACTCGAACTCGGCGACGTGCTCGGCTTATGGACCGACCGGGTGTTGCGGGCCGTCGTGCTCTCCGACTTCACGCTGCCGCTGGCGGGGCAAGGACGCATGTCGTGCACCGGCCGCCCCCTGGTGCTCCCGTCCGGAAGGATCGCCCATGTCGAGTAGCAGACTGGCGGGCAGCGTGACGCGGCGCGTGCCGCCGGCGGCCGCGATCCGCACCGGCACAGTCGTCGAGCTGCTGCCGCCGTCGCTCGACGAGTCCGACCGGGTGACCGGCTGGCAGGTGCGCCTCGACGTCGGCGGCGGGCAGGTACTCAACGCCGGCGTCGCCGGTGGGTACGAGCCGTACCCCGGCGATCAGGTCGCCGTGATCGCGTATCTCGGTCGGCTGTTCGTCATCGACCGGGTGACCGCCGGCGGCGACGCGGCCGCGTCGCCGCCCGGGCGGCTGGTGCGCGCCGCGTCGGCACCAGCCGGTACGTACGCGAGCGCCACCGGGGCAACCGAGGTCGACGCGGCCGCGCTGTCGTCGCAGCTCGCCGACGTCGAGCTGCGCGACGGCGGGGCGTACGAGGTGCTGCTGCGTACCGGCTACACGACGTCGGCCGCGTCTTCGTACGTACACCTGCGGCTGCGTCAGGACACGGTTACGACGGGCACCGACCTCGGCGAGTGGTTCCGGCAGCCGGTCACCGTGGCCGGTCTCACGTACGGCATGTACGGGCGGCTGGTCATCGCCAACCGCACCGGCTACACGCTGCCCGTCGACCTGCTGATCGTGCTCGCGGCGCCGGCGGGCGTTACCGCCTCGCTCACGTCACTCGCCGCGTCGCCGGCGTACGTCGAGATCAACCGACTCGGCCATGCCAGCCGCTACCCGCACGCCGTCAGCGTCACCGCACCGCCGGTCATTTAGGGAGATCCACATGGGACTGACAGACCCGCCATGGCAGTTCGGGTATCCCGACGGCACCGACCGGCCGTGTGACGGCGCCGCCGCGATCGCTTCGCTCGCCGATCGGCTAGACCTCCACCTGACCAGCTGGCAGGCCGACTACGAGCGGCTACGCCGGCGGCCGGCGGCGTACGTGTCGTACGACTCGACACTGCCGTACACGATCAATAAGGCCGCGCTCGACACCGCGCAATTCAACACTGTGCAGCTCGACACGGCCGGCATGGTCGACCTTAATAAACGACCGGACCGTATCTATTTCCCGGAGTCGCCCCGGCCGGCGCTGTACGCCGTCGGCGGCACACTCATCGGGCGGGCCCCGACTTACCCGCAGTGGGTCGATATTCGCATCGCGACTAATTGCAAGTTCAGTTATGACGTGGGCGATCCTAATCCTCGGGGTTTCACCGAGCGTGAGGAGAATTGGGATAGGGGCGACCCGACCGGCGAGGTGTTTAGCGTCGGTGGCCTGATCCTCGCTTATCAAAGCATCGACTCGGGCAGCGATTTGTATATGTGGCTTGAAATCGCTTCGAGCATTGAGTTCGCCGTGACGGCCGCGAACATGTGGGCGTTCTGGCTGACCGACGCGATTGTGACGTGAGAGGCAGCTTGTGACCAGATTAACCGAAACGCAAGGATTGGTCGCGCCGACACGGTTCGACGCGGCGGCGCTGGCTCTCGACCTGCGGCGGCTGGCCATCGCCGGCGACGCCCTGTTTGACCAGTTATCAAACTGGTCGGACTTCACGACGTGGCAATGGGGGTCGGGCGACGTCGGCAGCCAAGTCATCGTTCGGAATCTACAAACCGGCACCTTTGGGCCGTTCACCACCTTCTCCGAGCGGATCGTGCAGTGGTCTGACACACAGTTCAATAACACTGCGATACCGCAACCCACCCCCGGCGACCTGGTGCTGCCCGACCAGGATGAGAACCGGTTCTGGTGGTGGGTCGGTGGGGCGTACG
>NZ_JBFAOI010000020.1:0-33841 GCF_040675155.1 Micromonospora sp. NPDC049645 | reverse complement strand
GACACACAGTTCAATAACACTGCGATACCGCAACCCACCCCCGGCGACCTGGTGCTGCCCGACCAGGATGAGAACCGGTTCTGGTGGTGGGTCGGTGGGGCGTACGGATTCGACCAGACCGCACCGGTAGGGACTCGCTTCAAGATTCGTACTTATGTGCAGGATCGCGACCCGTCGACGGGGCAGCTCAACACCTACACACACAGAGCGCAAGCATACTCGGTCAACGTGGCACCCGAATACCTGATGTGGGACGGGTTCATTCGGTCCGGCGGCGGCCGACTGCGGCATGGGATCATGCACCAATCCGCGACCGCATCGGTAAACATGTTGCAATTCAGTCAAATGTGGGCGGTCCGCATTACGCCGGATGGATGGTGACGGAAGATGGTTTCGTTTACCCCTCACGAGGGTTGGCGTTATCCGCTGATCACCGAGAAATTCCAGCGATCGAGTATCGAGCAGCTCGCCGGCGACATACATTCATCGTTCGATGGGTGGGACCATTCCCGGATCGCCGCGCTGCAACGTATATCGGGCATCCTCGGTGTGACGGTCTCGGCCGGCACGTTCACCACCAGCAACTACATGTCGTGGAACGTCGACCACCTGTCCGCGTTCGGCGCCGGCGGGTTGCAGGTGTCCGCGACGCAGGGGCCGACGCTGCCGCACGGCTTGTATCGGGTCGACCTGCGGGCTCGGATCACGGCATCGGCCGCGCTGACGTCGGTCCTGTACGAGGTCGAGCGAGGGGGCACCGTGGTCGCCCGGCGGCGCACGAACTCGACGTCGCAACTCGACGCCCGGATATCGATACCTGTGTTTGTGCCCGCTGGCGGGCCGCAGCTCGTGCGCATCCGTGTGACGCCGACGGGCTCGGGCGCGAGCGTGACGTATGGACGCGTCGCGTGGGACGCAACGCCGCGTTTTTCCTGGTCGTTGATCGCCTCCCCGTAACCGCCCGGTCGCTGATCATGACCGTCTAGGTCTGGCGTCCCGCCGACGGGATCGATAGCGTATCGCGAACAAACCGGCGTAAGCGACAGTTTGTATCGCGCCAGTTACATAGCGTTGCTCGGGGGTCCGGCGGCGAGAGCGCGGGGGGCGGGGCAGCCATTGCCCGCACTCTCGCCGCCGTCAGAGAGCCGACGGGGCACGTCGGCTCGACGAGGGGCGGACGGTACCGGAGATGCGCCACGGGGCGCACCCGGGGCCGTCCGCCCCTCGACATGTCGTGTCAGTGTGCGCGTCTGTCATACCCGATCAACAGCAACACCGGGCAGTAACTTAAGTCAAAGATAAGACAGGCGGCGTGTCGTATACCCGGGTACACGAAATGCCAGGGGATAGCGTAGACTCTCTCTCGTGAGGCCGACGGGCGGCCGAACAGGGGAGGAACACCATGCACCGCTTGACGATCGTCAACAACGGCCGAGGCGCGCTGCGGGTGCACCGCGAGGGCTGCGCCGACCTCACCAGGTCGACGCACACCAGCTCGGGCGGTACGCAGTGGACGATCGAGGTCGGCTCACAGCGCGAGGTCATCGAGGACATCTACAGCGACATGATCGACGAGGAACCCGGATCGACCTGGCGTGACTTCTCCGGGGACGTGACGTTCCTACCCTGCTGCCCGGCCCTGCCCGACGAGCCGACCGCCCCGGCGCCCGCCGTCGAGCCGCAGTACGGCCGCAAGGCTGGCAGCACCTCGCAGATCGCGCACCGGGCAGTCGTTACGGCCGACGTCGCTCGCGCGGCGTGCCGCCCGTCGGTCCTGCTCGGGCCGCTCATGACCCGGCAGTACGTGACCGACTCCCCGTACGTCGGGCACTGCCAGGCATGCGAGCGCAAGCCCGCTACTCCCGCGCCGGCCGCTCCCGCGCCGGCCGCCCCCGCCCACCAGGAGAGGAACACCGACACCGTGACCCGAACCCACACGCACGAACCGTCCTACAGCGACCCGATCACCAGCGGCAACGGATTCGAGTCGGGCACCTGCTCGTGCGGCAAGACGGTCAGCCGGCCCACACTCAACGGCGTCGCCCGCGCGGACAACCCGAATCCGTTCGTCGCCGACGGCGAGCCGTACAAGATCGCTGCCTACATGGTCCCCATCGCCGCGCGCTACATCCGTCGCGGCGACAAGCTCGGACATGAGACGTACGGGTTGCGCGAGGTCGTCGAGTCGCCGCAGTACCTTCCCGACGGGCGCCTGCGGTTCGTCTACGCCGACGACGAAATGACCGAGCACCTTCACGAGGGCGAGGTGCTGCTGTTCGCCACGCCGGCCCTGCCGACCGACGCGCAGGCCCGTTGGCTGCGGCACGTGATCAACGGCGGCGGCGTCGACGTCAGCGGTGCCGGCAGCGACGTCGCGTCGTTCGCGCCGATCGAGGCGGCGATGCGGCAGGGATGGACGACAATCCGACGTGTCGACAACGAGGGGCGAGTCGGCTACTCGCTGACCGAACGCGGCCGCGAGGCGTACGCCGCCGTCGCCAACCGCGCGCCGCGTGCCAAGGTCGAGCGGGTCAACGCCGCGACCCTGTACCGCACCAACCGCCCGACCTCGGCCGAGGTGCTGCGCCTGGCCAACCGCGCCGGCACGCTGATCGGCCCCGAGTGGGTCAAGATCGCCCGCGTCGAGCCGCGCGCCGACGGCTCGTACCTGCTGCGTCTGCCCGACGGCAGCGAATACACCGTTGCCGTGCACGGCCGCGTGACGTTCGAGGTCAAGCCCGCCCCCGACGCCCCGGCGTCGCGCACTGCGCCGACCCCGCCGGCGGCGCCCGCGCGCCCGGTCGACGCCGTACCCGCCGACGCCGAGCCCGCGTACGCGGCAGCCGTGAGTGCCTCGATCGGCCGCGCGTTCACCCGCCACGACGAGCGGGTCGCCGCCGGCGTGCAGGCCGAGGCCGAGCGCGCCCGCGCCGAGCTGCTCGTCGCTAACCCTGGTGACGTTCCGACCGAGCTGCCGGCCGCCATCGCGTCTCGACCGGTCGCGGCGACCAGCGACGTCGAGCGGTCGACCGGCGCCGTCCGCGCGGCTGCCGCGATCGTCAACGGACTGACCGACGCCGACCTCGCCGCCGTGCTGCGCATGCCCCCGGTCGAGTCCGGCCCGGTGCACCTCGTGATCGTGCTGCCGTCGATGCGCCGCGCCGTGCGTGTTGGCCCGTTCGGCAGCCCGGACGCGGCCCGCGAGTGGTGGGGCGTGTCGTGGAACCGGCTGGCCGCGCTGCCCGGCGCGACGATCGTGCTCGTACCCGCCAGCGAGCAGGCCGACGCGGGTCGCATCGTCGACGTCGACCAGGCCGAAGCCGAGGCGCACGAGATCGTTACCCGTAGCGGCGAGTCGCCGTCGACGAGCCCGGGCGATGCCGAGAACGCCCGGCTCGATGCTCTGTCGGCGGCCGGCGACCAGGCGGCCGAGCAGCTCGCCCGCGAGACGCTCGCCGGCATGGGCTACGCGCCGGCGCCGGCCCGGCCCGTGTTCGACCTCGACGGACAAACCACGGGCGCGGCGATGTTCTTCGGCGCGGCGGCCGTGCGCGCGGCCGCCGTGTCGGCCGCCGTGTCGGAGGGCTGCCCTAACCCGTGGCACGGCACCGCGCCGGCCCGGGCGAGCATGGTGTGCCCTGAGTGCCCGGGCGAGGTTGCGGCGGCGACGGAGGCCGCAGCGGCGGCCGGGTTCGCCGTCGGCGACCTGGTGCTCGTCGGGTCGGGCGCGAACGTCTGCCGGATCGAGGGATTCATCACGCGGGGCGGCGTGACCCCGGGCCCGTACGCGGTGCTGCGCGATCTCGTCTCCCCGGGCAGCCGCGTCGGCGCGTACCTGGTCGACCTGCGGCACGCGCCGGCCAGCGTCGCCGGGCTGCTCGACGTCGCCGGCGAGCTGCGGACCCTCGCCGGGCTCGACTCGTCGACCCCGCTCGCGCAGCAGGTGCTCCGCGACAAGCTGCTCGTACTCGCCGCACGGCTCGACGGGGCACCCCTCGGCGTCCCTGCGGCCCGCACGCCGGAAGCTGTGAGCGGGCCGCAGCCGGCCGAACCGGCGGCCGCCGATGGTCCGGGCACCGACGCCGAGGCGCGGCTGCTGGTGGCGTCGTACAGCCGGCAGTCGGCCGCCGTGTTCGTCGACGACGCCGACGGCCGGGTGCTCGCCGCCGACGCCGGCGGTACGACGATCGAGGCCGACCGGGTGCTGCGCCGGCACGGGTACGCCCGCCCCGGGCAGTGGCGCCCGACGGGCCCGGGCTCGGGCGTCATGACGACGCGCGTGACCGAGCTGCCCGGCGGGGCCGCGCTGCGGGCCGAGGTGCTCGACCGTGAGGCGTACACGCCGCTCGGGCCCGGCCGCGTCGAGTTGGTCGACGTCGACAACGACGGCAAGGTGATCGGGTACCGGGTCGCGATCGACGAGCAGCGCGGGCGTGTGCAGCCGCTCGTCGCTGATGTCGTAACGCTCGGGCACGGGCTGCGCCGGCAGGTCGACGAGGTGCGCCGGCTGTTCCGGCCGGGCGCCGTGGTGCGGCACCGCGCTCCGGAGTGCGCCGACTGGCGCGGCGTCGTTGTCGAGGCGACCCGGGGCAAGCGGGCCGGGCAGCACCTGATGATCGAGGCCGACCAGGGCGGGCCGCTGCGCGGTTGGGCTCGCTGCGAGGTGCGGGTCGAATGGTCCGCCGGCGACGCCGCCGGCAAGCTGCCCCGCCCGGACTGGTACGACGCGCAGGCGCTCGACCTGGTGACGCCGCCGGCCGAATAGCCGTGCACCCGGGTACACGATTTACCGTGACATGACGTAGACTCGACGACAGCGGGGCGGCCGCTCGGAACGGCCGCCCCGCCCGACGAGAGGAACACGCATGATCATCGAACTCGGGCCGCCGCCGCCGGTCGTCCGCCCGATCAACCAGCTCGCCGCCGAGTGCGAGCAGGCGTCGCCCGCCGCGCTGGCCGCGTTCGTCGCCCGACTGCGGCACCAGTTCACGCAGTCGCGTAACCCGGGGCTCGCCGCGCTGCTCGGCGTCGCGGCGACGATCGGCCGCGAACGCGGTCTGACCGTCTGACCACCTACCGACCCGGCGGCGCCGGCACCCTGCCGGCGCCGCCCCTCACCCCGGACGCTCGGAACGTCCAGAGAGGACACACCGCACCATGAGGACTCGTACCGTGAAGAACCGTCCCGCCGCGCAGCCTGGATCGACCCGGCCGGCGCCGCTGGCCATCACCGCTGGCCCCGTCCGGCCGCAGCCCGTGCCCGCCGGCGTTGACCCGGGCTCGGTCGCCGTGGCCGAGATCCTCGACGAGATCACGCCGATCGTCGTCGCGCTCGGCGACCGGCTGCGGCAGGCGCCGCCGGCCGGGTTTCTGGTGACCGCTGCCGACGTGCAGCGCCGCGAGGTCATGCTCGATCTGCTCGACCGGGCTGCGCGAGTGCTGGCCGAGCGTGTCTGATCGACTCAACAACGGGGCCGCCGGCGGGGCAGCCGGCGGCCCGTCGACGACGACGGAAGGGGCATCCATGTCGTCACCCATGACAACTGATCTCGACCAGCCCGGCCCGGACGAGCTGGTTACGCAGCCGACGCCGGTCGTGCTGACGCTGCGCGTGCCGACGCTCGGCCGGTACGTCAAGCTCGCCGAGGCGCTCGGCGACGCGACCAGCTACGCGACCCGCCGCGCCGACGACTGCGAGCCGCGCGAGCGCGACCTGCGGGCCGCGTGGCTCGACGTCGCCGGCACGCTGCGCGCCGGCGCGACCGAGGCGCTCGCGCCCACAGACCCGTCCGACGCGCTGTTCGCCCGCGTGCGGGCCGCGCTCGACCGGGTGCTGCCGACCGACGGCGACCGCATCGCCCGGTCGTCGCAGCTCGACCGACTCACCCGGGCCGCGATCGCGGCGACCGGGCCGCGCGAGTAAGGGGGGCGAGCAGTGTTCGAGGGTCGATCTGTGAGCCGGGCGGGGCGGCACCTGGTCGCCGTCGACGGCGCGTACGGCGTGTACCGCGTCGCGGCGCCCGGCGGCCCGACCGGGCAGGAGGGGACGCTACGCCGCCGCGACGGCGGCGGGTCGTACGTGCCATGGGTCGTCGAGTACGGGCCGCGACTCGGGTCCGGCGTCTACGCCCGTCGGGTCGAGCTGCCGGCGACTCTGGACCTCGCGCAGGCCGGCGCCATCGCGGCCGAGCTGGTCGGCGCGTACGCGGCCGGCGTCGCGGCCGCCGCGTCGTTCGCCTGCCCGGACCCGGGCATGCACGGCCCGAAGTGCGCCGAGACGCGCCACGACGAGCGAGGCGACTGCGACGGGCAGATACGCCTGTACGTCGCCTCGACGTGGGTCGAGGGCGCCGTGCCGGGTGAGCCGCTCACTATGTGCACGTCGCACGGCCGGCAGGCGGCGCGGCGGCACGAGGTGCGTGCGGCGTGACGTGGCGCAAGGGCGAGCCGGCGGCCGCGAACCCGGCCGATCGGCTCAACCGGCTGATGTGCGAGGGCATTATCGGGTTCGAGGGTACCGGCCGCGACACGCGAGCGGTGCCATGTCAGGCGACGGTTACCGGGTTTCAGACCGCGCAGGCCGCGCGGTCTGGGGCTCGCGCCGACGGCTGGCAGTGGTCGAAGCCGCTCGGGGACCGGTGCCCGCTGCACCGGGTCGCGCGGCGGCGGCCGGCGGGACCAGTGTGGGGCGGGCGGCGATGACGGGCTCGGGCGTTTACCGCGTGCAGCTCGCCGATTTCCCCGGCGTGTGGAGGGTGCGTAACGCGGCGTGCGTCGGGTCGCCGACGGCCGAGGCGCTCATGCACCCTGGCGCCGGCGCCGGCGGCGGCGTGTGGCAAATCGACTACTGGTTCGATCCGTGCACGGGTGCCCCGCAGCGGCACGTCACCCTGCCCGGGCACCTCGACGTCGACCAGGCGGCCGCGCGGGCGGTCGAGCTGGTCGACGCGGCCGCGCTCGGGGTTCCCGGCTACGACGAGTTGCTCGGCGCGGCGATGCGCGTGCATGATCATTTGGCCGAGCTGGTGCGGCTGCACCGGCCGTACCGCGACCCGACGTACGGGGTCGTCTGTGTCGGCGACGTGCTCGACGAGCCGAGGGATCGCGATCGCGTGGTGTGGCCGTGCCGCACGGCCGCGACGTCGGCGCTGCTGCTCGACGTGCGGCTGCCGCGCTGACCGTGGGCGCCGCTGGCGAATGGCCGAAATCGGGTCATCGCCGGCGGCGCTTTTCCGTATACCTCGGTCCCCGTTTTCTCGGGGCGACCTGTAGACTCGACCATGATCGAATTGGAGGTGACACCGTGGCCGATCCGCCGAAGCTACTCACGCTAGTACAGCTCGCCGAAGTGTTGGGATTCACCGTGAGCGCGTTGAAGAAATGGCGGGGCAACTACATCAGGGCGCGGCGTGACGGCAAACCGCTCACGCGGGCGTGCCTGGTCGCGCCGGACAACGAAGCGCAGGTGATCGAGCACGGGGCGCCCCCGCGATGGTCGGCCGAGACGGGTATCCGGTGGGCCGAGCAGACCGGCCGCCGCGTCGACGGTCAGCCGGTTCGGCCGTCGCCGCCGGGCCCGCCGCCGGGGGTGAAGCGCACGCGCAAGGCGTAGGGCCTGATCATCAACCGAACAAATGGCGATCACGCCCCGCCGGGGCGCCGTCGCGGTCGACCGGCGCTCGGAACGCACGGCCGACCAGCGACCCGACGGGACGTGATCAGAGAGGAACACTCACCTACCGATGAGTACTCAAACAGAGGTTAGCAGCCACCCGTTAGGGGTGAACGGCCCGGCGATCGACAGCGCCGAGGCGAACACGCCGAACGTCGGTCAGGCTGGCACGATGCACGAGAGAGCGACCGACGTGAACGGCTGGCCAGCCGTCGTCGCGCCGGCGCGACCCACTGATGAGGGCGAGGGGCGGCCGTCATGACGGACTGCGGACACGAGCACACCGGGCGCCCGGCCGGGTACGTCGACGTCGCGGCGCTGTTCTCGCTGTCGGTGGTCGTGATGCGCGAGGCGACGCTGTTGTACGACGACGGCGGCGGCGGCAACGACGTCGCGCTGCGCGACGCGACGGCCGAGCTGGTCGGCCGGCATCTGCTGCTGCCGGCGCTGGCGACGTGGGCGCTGATCGCCGGCGAGGTCGGCGTGCCCCGGCTGCCCGGCGGCGACCCGGCGCCCGACGATGACGGGCGCCCGCGCGAGCCGGCCGTAGTCGGCGGGCAGCACCTAGCCGAGCGTCCATGGGCGCGCGGCCTGGTCATGATGTTGCGGGCGGCCGGCGCCCGAGACGGGGCGGGCGTCTACGGTGCCCGCGACGCGGTGCTCGACGCCGAGACTGATCGCCCGCACGACGAGAGCGAGATCGTGTCGTTCGTCGCCTCGGCGGCGGCGGCGGCCGGGCTCGACATCGAACACGCCGCACCGTCGTCCGAGCGCGTCGCGATCTTGCACGCGCTCGGCGCGTACGTGTCCGGGCGCGACAGCTTCGCCGGTGCCGGCGTGGCGTATCGGGTCACCAGTGCCGTACTCACGGCCTGGTCGTCGCCGGCGATGGCCCGCCTCGGGCCGCAGATCATCGGGCCCGAGGCGTCCGCGCTCGCCCGGCTGTCCGACGACGAACTCGCCGACGTCGCGCTCGGGCTCGGTACGTTCCTCGCCGATCACGCCGACGTCGTGCCGTCCACACGCGACCCGTACGACTGGCGTGACGCCGACGCCGACTCGCGCCGGTCACCATCGGCGCAGAGCAAGGCGTTCGCGATGCGGCTGATCGATGTGTGTCGCGCCCGCGACGCGGCGCGCGCGCGCGAGCTGGTGCGCACTTTGGACCGGCCGGGGCTCGCGATGGGCGCGTTCGGGTTATGCAACCTGCTCGCTCTGTGGGGGCGTCAGAGTTACCCGTCGGCCGCCGAGCCGGGCTGAAAAGGGGGTCGGGGCGGGCCGACGGCTCGGGGGGAACGTCGACCCGCCCCGCAAGGGGGCGGCCCGCAACTCGCACGACGGTACACAGTGACCCGGCTCACCAGGTGACACACGCCGCCGCGCTGATCAGTGACGGCGCTCACAGCGTGGACTATGGTCGGGCAGCACCGGAAAGCAGCTCGGCCCCCCCGCGATAGCGGAGGGGCCGAGGAAGCAAACAGGCAGCGGACCAATCGGGAGGTGACAGACCGGCGGGCAACCGGACCTATCGCGGGCGCGTTTTCGCAGGACGTCGCCCGCTGCATATCCCGTATTGACTTGGCGCCTGCCGTTTGCGGGGCAGTGCTGGCGACTCTACCGGACGGTTCGCGGCGACGCGAGCCGGATCGCCGGTGGAGATTTCCGGCATGCCGCACGCGGCGCCGGAAAGGTTCTTCCAGCCGATGAGTTACCAGGCCGTGAGTTGGGCACTCAACCGCGCACCGATGTTGATGACCGATAAGGGTCATCCCGATACCACCTGCCGTTTCGTGCTGTGCGTGCTGGCCGAGCGGGCGAAAGAAGACGGCACCGACGCTCGCCCGTCGATCCTGCTGATCTCGTATGAGACCGGATTCGACGAGCGCACGGTCAAGAACGCGCTACGCCGTCTGAAGTCCGGCGCGTTGATCGCCGCCGATGGGAAAGACCGGAACGGCGTCACCCGTTGGAAGCTGTCGATGCACCTCGAACGCGACCCCTCCGAGTGGCAGTTCCTTCTCGCCGCAGCCGACGAGAAACGCCGCCGAGACACAGCGGCCCGGGCCGCGCACCGTGCCCGCGCGGCTGCCAAGAACGCCGAGCAGATCGCCGCCGAGCGCGACGACGCGATCGCGGCCGCCGTCGCCGAGGCACTCGCCGCCGCCGGCGTGTCCGGTACGCAAACGACCGGACAGCCTACGGCCGGCAGTGAGGCCGACAGCGGCTCGCCCGGGGCTGTCCGGTACGCAAACGACCGGACGCCGGAATCTAACGACCGGACGCCGACAGTTGAACGACCGGACTCCGGTACGCAGGATCACCCGAACCACCCGGGGTCCGTCCGTCCACCCACCACCCTTGGGGGGCACGCTGCCCCCCAAACCCCCCTGCGACCGGTCGACCCTCCGGGCCGACCGACCGACTCACGTGACGAACTCTCCGACGCTGGTGACGCTCAACCGCCCGCAGTGGACCGTGACTCACGACCGCGCGAGGCGGGCGGGGCCGTGCGTTGGGCGCTCGACCGTGCGCCGATCGGGCCCGGGCTCGTCGTCATCTGCGGTGAGGCGTCAGCGTCCGGTGGTGGGCAGCGCGGATTTTGGCCGAGCGCCGTTGACGGGCCCGCTCACGACGCCGACGCGGCACCTGGTGGCCCGATGGTCGCCGAGCCTCGGCGCGACCCGCAGCGGGCACGTGAGGCGGTCGGGCGCCGCGACGTCGACGACGGGGGCCATGCGCAGCGGCGGGCGATGTGAGCGCCGGCGGCCGCTGGCTGGTCGCCGGCACACCGGCTGACCAGTCGTACCCGTGCCGCTGTAACGGGCCCGGGGCTCGGCGCGGCTGCTCGCCGAAATATTGCCCGTGCGCCGGTCGGCTCGACCTCGATCGGGTGCCGTCGTCGTGCTGCGCGCATCGGCACACGCCCGAGGTCGCGGCGGCCGCGCAGCACGACGACGAGCGCCGGCGATGACTGTCCGGACGGTCGACTGTGGACACTGCCCGGACGGCCGACGTGATCCAACCGTCCGGGCGTCCGCAGGTCAGCACCGTTGTAGGGACACGAATTATCTAGGTAAGGCGTATACTGCTCGCAATGACGACAGTCACCGACAGGAGTCCGATAGTGACCGCGTTAGCCATGCCCGCGCCGCTGGTGCAGGTGCCCGTGCCGCCGCCGGGAGTGTCCGGCGACCCGCACCAGCCGCCCGCACCAGTCGCGACGATGCTCGCCGTCGTCGGTCGCGTCGCCTCGCACGCCGGCGACCCGCTGTCGATCACCGTGACCGAGCCGACCCACACGATCGCCGCGCACGTCCCGACGCATGGCACGTATGTCGATTGGTGTCGGGAACTCGACACGGCGGCGACGGTCGTAACGACCGACACGCTCGGCACCCTGGTACGCGCGTCGGCGATGGTGCACGGGTGGCGCGTCGACGTGCAGCTCGTAGGCCAGGCAGCATGACCGGCCGCCGCCGCACGCCGTTGATCATCGATCCGTCGGCGCGTCTGCGCGACCAGGCGCACCAGGCGTTGACGTGGGCCGAGCAGCAGGGCTGGCTGCGGTTCCTGCGCCCGCTCGGGCTGCCCCGCGACGAGCGGTACGAGATCGAGATCAACGGCCGCCGCCGCTACCTGCCGGCCGCGATCGTCGTGCCGTACGTGGTCGCGCTCGCCGATCTCGCCGTCGCCGGCGACCTGCTGCCCGACTGGTACGCCACGCCGCCGACAGCCAGCGGAGGGCGGCGAACATGACCGACCCGGCGCTGCTCAACCGCGCGGCGAGGCTCGGCGCTGGCCCGCTGCCGGCGCTGTTCGTGCTCGACCGGGACCGCGACGTGACCGGCATCAGCGGCACGGGCGTCGTCGCCGCCGGCGTCATCTGGCCGCATCTCGGCGGCGCCGCGTACCGCTGGTGCTCCGACAATCCGCCGCCCGGACACGACCGACCGGTGCACCAAATCGGACTGTTCGGCTCGGCCGCCGAGGTGCTCGCCGTACACGGGCACCAGGGCGCCACGCGGCTGTACCGGCACGACCCGCGCGAGCAGCTCGTCGACGTCGACCTGCTCGGCACCGACGGCGTGCCCCTGGTCGAGGCGTTCGCGATGACCGACGGCCGCGACGTCACCGCGTGGGGCGCCTGGTGGCCAGTCGACGGCCGCGCCGTCACCTACTGCCCGCCGTCGTCACCGCTGCGCCGAGACCGGGGGCCGCGCACCGAGCAGATCAGCGTGTGGCGCTCACTCGACCAGGCCGAGGCGACGTACGCGGCGTACCCGCACCAGTGCGCGACGGTCCGGCTCAGGTCGCCGCGCGGGCGTCGGCTGCTCGACGCCATCGCCGCGCTACCGCAATCCCCATAGGCCGCGCGCCGGCGCCGCGTCCTGTGGGCCGTCGCCGGCGTTGCGAGTCGAGCGGCCCCGGGCCCGACCCCGGGCCCGGGGCCGCCCGGCACACCGCACACAACCGGATAGGAGTCGCCCAATGGTTACCCCTCACCAACGGCGCCGGCACCCGTTGCCCCTGCTTGCCCCCGGCACGCTGATCGGCTCGGCTCAAACCGAGCGGCCCGAGCCGGTGCTCGGCCCGCACCGCTACGTCTGCAAGCTGCCGGCCGGCGTCGCCGGTCGGCTCGCGTTCCTCGGGTTCGGCAGCGAGCCCGGCGCCGGGTACCTCGACGTGACAGCCCGTGTCACCAGCGCCGGCGAATGGCTGCCGATCAGCGTGCGCGTCGGCCGGACGGACTACAGGTCCGAGGTGCTCGACGATGGACTCAGCGACGCGTACGAGCTGCGGCACGGGGCGCTACTGAGGCAGCCCGGCGCCCCCGCCGAGCCGTCGTATTGGCTGCACGCCGGCGGCGAGTATTTCCTCGTCGAGCGGCTACTGATCAACCAGCGACACGCCCCGGACCTTAGCCGCGCTGATGCTGTGTTGGCGCAGGTCAGCGCCGATTCGCGGTCGAGCGGACGGACGGTGCACTAATTCGGGTACACGAATTACCTAGATATACCGTAGACTCACGGGTGGTGAGGCGCTCGGAACGCCTCACCACCCGGACGAGAGGAACCCCCATGGCACACACGGACCCCCCCGACGTGGGCACACCGCCCGAGGTACTCGCCGCCGTCGCCGCCATCATCGGCGGCGCGTTCGAAATGCTCGGTCATCAGAAAGCCGAGAAGAGAGGGCAGCGCGACGGGCTCGGCTGGCGGCGTGTGCCGCTGCGCCCGAGCGTGCCCGGCGAGCGCCGCACCCCCGCCACGACCGCCGGCGGCGTGCACCTCGCGCAGGCGTTGCACCTCGCCGCGCAACACCAGCGCGCCGACCAGCAGACCACGCGGTACGCGTACGCCGCCGTCGCGATGGCGCTCGCCCCGCACCTCGGCATTGCCCCGCACGAGCTGCTCAACGACGGCCAGGCCGACGAGTACCTCAACCCACACACCAACGACGAGCGACTGCACCAGCTCGACCGCATCGTGCTCGACCGCTACAACACCGACCACGCCGCCGGCGCCGCAGACGTGCGCGACCTGCTCAACATCGCGCAGACGCTCGTACCCGCCGTGGTGCGCGCGCAGCTCATCGCGCCCGAGCTGCGCGCGCTCGACGCCGCCGGGCAGGGCATCGACACGAACGGGGGACAGGTCGCGTGAGCACGTACCGCGTCGGCTACCCCGCCCCCATCGCCCGCCACGCCCGGGCCGTACGGTTCGCGGTCGGTCGGGCCGCCGTGCCACCCCTGCCTCGCTCGTCCGTCGGCTCGCACCGGCGGCCCCTGTTCGGCAGGATCGGCCGATGAGGCACGCGAGCAGCCCGAGTCGACGCTCGACCAGCCCCGCCGACCGGCCCGGCCGGTACGTGCTAGCCCTTCTGCGCGTGCTCAAGAGCGACGTCTTCGCGCTACTGCACCCCTGGCAGCAGCGCCGCTCGGCGGGCAAACCGCCCGCCGAGCGGCCCGAGGCCGACGTCGCCAATTGGCGCACCCTGTCGGGTGACCTCGACGGCGTTGCCCGCAGCGTCGCCCGGCTGCGCGAGTTCGTCGACGCCCGGGTGTGGGCGATGATGTGCGCCGGCTGCCAGCGCGACCTGACGCCGGCGCAGGTCGTCGCCGGCGACGCGACGTGCGGCCGCCGAAAGTGCGCGTCCGCGTCTTCGTTGCATGCAAACATGCATGCACGCAACCCGGAGTCGCGATGACCGGCCGCAGGCACAACCCCCGCCGGGCCGTCGTCGCGATGCTGCGCGCGGTTAAAGCTGACATAGATGACAGCCTGGCGCGATGGCGCATCACCGGTAACGTCTACGTGCCGCCCGCCGACCGGGCACCCGGATCGCCGGGCACCCGGCCGCGCGCCGCTCATGAGTACCCCGAGCACCGTGCCGCAGACTGGGAAGTGCTCGACCGCGAGGCTCGGCACATGATCGAGCAGCTCGTCGCCGTGCGCGAGTTCGTCGCCGAGCAGCTCACCCGGCTGCGTTGCGGCGCCGCCGGGTGCGGGCGCATCCTGCCGCCGTCCGAGGCGGCAGCCGGATATACCACCTGCGAGCACTGCGCCCCGCGCGAGCGGGCGCCGGCCAGCAGGGAACAGTAAGACCTCACAGGGAGAGGATTGGAACAACCGTGCGAATCGTACTGCTCAACAACAAAGGCGGGGTCGGCAAGACCATGATCGCCGGCGGCATCGCGGAGGACGCCGCCCGGCGCGGCCGCCGCGTCCTACTCGTCGACATGGACCCGCAGGCGAACACGACCGACCGATTCGGAGTGCGACCCGAGATCGCTTCCGGTCGAGTGGACGAGTTGCATTCGCTGACGCGGTGCCTCGCTCCCGGGGTCCGCAACGGCGATGCCGGCGACTACCTGTATTCGTGCCAGTGGCGCGAGGAGTGGGCCGAGCTAATTCAGGTGCTACCCGCCGACCTGGACCTCGAAGACCGTGCGATCGAGGCTGGTCTGCCGGGGGCGGCGAACCGGCTACGTAAGGCGCTCGCCGGCGTCGACGACGATCACGACATCACGATCATCGACTGCGCCCCGTCGCTTAAGGGGCACCTCACCGGCATGTCACTCGCGGCTCTCAATGGCGACGCCGACGCCGTTGTCGTGCCGCTCGCCGCCGAGCGGTACGCGATCACCGGCGCACTGCGCTCCACCGCGTACGTCCGCGCGACCCGCGACGACTTCGGGGTGCCGCACCTCGACGTCGCCGGGCTGGTCGTCAACAGCGTCCGCAGCGGCACGAACACGCACAAGGTGCGATACGAGCAGCTCGTCGACCAGTTCGCCGGGCTGACCGGCGGCCCCGTGCGGGTACTCGGCGACCGGATTCCGCTGCGGGCCCGCGTCGCCGAGCTGCAAGACCTCGCGCGACCGATGCTCGACGACCGTGACCTCGGCGCCAACCCGGCCGGCGACCCGACCGGCGTCGTTGCGAGCATCCGCACCATCACCGACGCCCTGCTCGCCCGCGAGGCGGTCGCCGCATGAGCAAGCCACCCCCGCCCCCCGTCGAAGACACCAACCCGCCGCGCCCACTGCGCGTGGGCCGGGCGCCGCGCCCGGCCGAACCGGCAGACGAGGCGACGCCGGCCGCGCAGGTGCCGCAGCAGCCCGAGCAGGCATCCACACCCGAGCCCGCCGCCCCGCCGGTGGCGCCGGTCCCGCAGCCGACCACCCCGGCACCAGCCGGCACCACGCTCGCGCACCAGGGCGACGAGCAGTTCGCCCCGTACCCGGGTGGTCACCTACTCAGCGGCGACAGCGTGAGCGTCCTCAGCGGGCTGCACAAGCTGCGCCGCAAGCCCATCAACCCGATGACCGACTACGCGAGCGACTCGACCCGCGTGCCTCGGTTTATCAAGATGGCGGCTGTGCAGGTCAACGCCTTGACCGGCCGGAACATGCAGGAGATTTACCGCGATGCGATCCTCGGGATCGCCCCACTACCCGACGACGTGATCGCCGCCGCGCTCGTCGAGCTGTACGGCCCACATATGCAGGACTGGCGGCCGGGCGACCCGCTGCCGCAATAGCGCGACCGGGGCGGCCGACCGGGGCACGGCGGCCGCCCCGCCAACCTGACCAGATGTCGTGCATGCATGCATGCATGCATGCATGCATGCGACCCGAGGGGCAGCACATGACCGAACCGAGTTGGGTACCCCCGAGCCCTGGGCGCATCCGCCCCCACCAGCAGACCGACCAACCCGCCCCCCCGACGGGGACTCCGACCGCCGACCCGCTCGCCGTCGACTGGTCTGCCGTGCAAACGGCATTCGCCGCCGCCGGCGCGTACATGGCGGAGGTGATCGCGATGTCCGGCCGCGCGCTCGCGATCCGCCGCGTCGTCGATCACGTCCTCGCCGATCGCGACGATGCCGCGCTCGCCGCGATGCGGGCACTCGACGACGAGTCGCGCCGACAGCTCGTCGCCGCCGCCGCGACGGTCGCCGCACTGCAATACGAGATCGACGTCGCCGGCGCCGCCGACCCGCCGCTCGACGACGAACGCGACCCGACGCTGCCGCTCCACGTCGCGATCACGCATACCAACAGGGCGGCCCGCGCGCTATCCGACCCGATCGCCGGCGTCGACCCCGCCGTCGGCGCCCGCACGCTCGCCGGCATGACCGATATCCTCGCCGCGCTCGCCGACGTCACACACGAGCTGCGCGCCCGAATCGCGCAGTCGTACCCCGCCGCCGCGCAAGGCCGCTACACGGCGGCGGCGGGGGCATCGGCCCCCTTGGAGCTGCGCACGTCGCACGGAGAACTCGGCGACGTCGAGTCACACCTGCGTCAGCTCGGCCGCATGCTCGCCATCCCGCAGCGCACCCTCGACGCGCTGTCCTACGGACGCCGCTCGTGACCGTCTACCCCCAGCGGCGCCGCGTGTGGCCGTGGCTGCTCGGTGCCGGCCTGGTGCTGGTGCTCGGCGCCGTCGTCTCGCGCGCCGGGCTGCCGCAGGCGTTCGCAGGTACCGGGACGTACGAGGTCGGTCGTGACATCGCGCCCGGCCGGTACAAGACCTCGGGCCCGCCCGGCGGCGTCGGCGGACCTTCGTGCACCTGGCAGATCAGCGCGGGCGCCGGGCCCGTCGACTGGGGCACCGCGCAGGGGCCGGCGTATATGCCGACCGATCCGGCCGATCAGCTCGTGACCGGGCAGGTCGTACGGGTCGCCGACTGTGCGTCGTGGTCGATGGTCTGACCATGGCCACCACCCCGAGCACCGGCGTGTCGTACGGCTGTCCCTGCGGTAAGCACGTTGGCCACGCACCCGACGCGGCCGCCGCGATCGCCGCGCTCGACGCCTGCCCCGGGCCGGCACCCGTGCCGGCCCGGGGCAGGGGTACCGACCCCGTGTCGCAGCAGATAGCCCGCACTGCCATCGCCAAACAGGCGGCCCGCCGGCGTCGCTGACGTCCGCACCAGGGCCCGCCCGCGAACGGCCGGCACCGTCCACACCAGCAGGGGCAGGGGGCGCTCCGGACAACCCGGGGCGCCCCCTCGCGTCGGTGCCCGTAGTAGACAGTGGCGGGGCGGTCGCCTCGCGCACCCCCGTCGAGCGCGAGGCGATCGCCCCTGTTCTGATCATGTAATGACGGGTACGGTGACGTACGTGTCATTACCCACTGGTCAACCCGGCGAGGCGGCGCCCGTCGAGACAACCCCGCGCAGCCGCGTCGACCGGGCGCTGACGCTCGGCGGCGTCGGGCGGGGCATTGATGGTGAGCTGTCGTCAGTGACCAGGCAGATATACGCTGGCCAGGCGAAACGCGCGAACGTGTGGCGTCGGTCTGAGCTGAAGCTCACCGATGACACATGGACCCCCGAGGATCTCGCGCTGTACGCCGAGGCGTTGATCGCGCAGGGGTACGCACGAGCCACCGCTGAACTCGCGGTTCGCTCCGTCCGTTGGTATGCCCGTGTGCACGGTCGACCGTCGCCCGATGGTCTACCCGCGCTGTACGTCCTGCGTGGATCAGACACTACCGCCGGCGATGACGAACCTGTCAACGACCTCGTGTCTCGGGCGAGTCGGCACTCGGGCGAGCTGCTCGCCGCGATGGCGAGCGCGGTCGACATTGACAACCCGGTCAAGGCTGATCGCGACCTCGCGCTCGTCGCGCTGGCGTACGCCGCTGGCGTCGGTAACGCGACCGCGTGTGAACTCAACGTCGGCGACCTGCGGGCGCTGCCCAATGATTCCGGCTGGTCGATCGACCTGCCGGGCGGCCGCCGCGAGGTGGTCGAGCACGACCAGGCCGAGCACGACCTCGGGGTTTGCCCCGCGTGCCGTGTCGGTCTGTGGTTCAACCGGCTGACGGCGGCCGGCACGGGCGACTCGGAAGCCCTGCCGCTGTTCCGGTCAGTCGACAAAGCGGGGAACATCGGCGGTGCCGGCGTCCGCAAGGGCGGCCGCGTCACCGACGCGACGGGACGCCTGACGTCCCGCAGCGTCACGCGCGAGCTGCGCCGGCTGGCCGTCCGCGCCGGGCTCGTCGACGCCGTTGAGTCTCCAACGCGTCTGCTGCGCCTGGTCGGCGCCGTCGACGCGTTCCGCGCCGGCCGGATTCACCTCGCCGGCGCGGCGGCCCGGGCGGGCTACAAACCCGACTCGCCCGTGCTGGCCAGGCTGTTACTCGGGTACACGAGCTGACACGAGAGGGACGCTCACCATGTGGGACCTACTGGTACAGACGTTCGAGGCCGTTAAGCAGGTACCGGCGACCGTGGTCGACCTCGCCGGCGGCCCGCGCGGGGCGATCGCGCTGATACTCGGCGTCGCCGCCGTCGCGCTCGGCGTGATTTCGAGGCTGCCCCGATGACCCGCGCCCGCATGCGCGTCGAGCAGGTGCGCCGCGTCGGCGTCGACGCGCAGGTACTCACCGTCGTCGGCGGCGGCGCCGGCTACCGCCGGCGGCCGTGCGAGCCGACCGCCGGCGGCGACGTCGGCTGCCCGTGGATCGTCGGGAACGCGGCCGCGTGGCCAGCCGAGGCGTACGTCGCGTCAGCCGAGACGGCGTACGACGCGAGTGACCGCCCGTTCGGCTGTCACCAGTCGACGCCGGCGGCGCCGCTGACCTGTGCCGGGTACCTGCTGCGCAGCGCCGAGCACAACCTGACCGTACGGGTTCAGGTGCTCGACGGGCGCGTCGACCTCGACCAGGTGCACGACGGCGGGCACGAGCTGTACCCGTCGTACCGGGCGATGGCCATCGCCGGCGGCGTCGACCCCGCGCACGACGCGCTGCGCCCGTGCCGCGACGCCGACACCGACCACCGCGAGGAACCGGCCGAGCTGCTCGCGCGGCTCGTCGGCGCCGACCGGGCCGCCGAGATCCTGCGGGAACTCGGGTACGACGACCCCGGCGCGTACGACGACCCCGGCGCGGCCGCCCCGCTGCTCGACGATCACGGCGATACGGTCGCCGGCGAGATCGTCGAGCATGGGAGACACGGCATGGCCAGCAGCAACAACACCAACGACAAGCCCGAGCCGCTGCCCGCACCGGCCGCCGGCGCGGCCGCCGCCGGCGGCGAGATCGGCCGCAAGATCGCCGACAAGATCGAAAGCCGAAAGCGGTGAGCGTGCGTCCGCTCACCGCGTGGGTAGCGCGACGGCCGCCGTCGCTGGTCGACACGTCGCTGCCGGTGCGGCCGCGCGGCGTCGACGCGGACCCGTGCGGCAACCGGCAGCAGCGGCGCAACGCGGCCCGGCTCGGCATGAAACCGCCGACCGGGTGCGGCTGCCCCCGACACGGGGCGGCGTCGTGACGGCGGCGAGGCTGCCGCAGCGCAACGACGGCGCGACGTACGGCGTGTGCCCGGTCTGCCGCACCCGGCAGCGCACCGTCGTCACGACCGGCAAGCTCGGCAAGCACGGCCGCACGGCGGCCGCGCCGCGCGGCTGCGCCGGCAACGGGCAGGCGCCACTGCGCACGGTCAAGCGCGACGGCGGCGGCGAGGTCGTGCCGCTGCGCGCCGGCGAACCCGAGCTGCGGCTCGTGCCCCGACAGACGCGAGGCGACGCGTCATGAGAGTGCGCCGCAGCGTTGTGCACGGGGTGCTCGTCGCGGCCGCCGTCGCGCCGTTCGCCCTGTTCGCGGTGCTGGCCGTGCTGCTCGGGCCGTGGCGGGCCGCGCTCGTGTGCGCGCTCATCGGGCTCGTGCTGGTCGGCGTCGCGTTCGAGCTGTGGCTGCGGATACGCCGGACGCTGCCATGACCGACGAGCAGCGGCGGCCCGAGCCGACCCGCATCACGGCGGCGCTCAACCTGCGCGAGCTGTACGGTCCCGAGGTCGACCGGGCGTGTGGCGTCGCCGAACCGGCGGTCGACATGTGGGAGTCCGGCGCCCTGGTGCCGACGCCCGAGCAAGTCGCCGCGCTGGCCGAGTTGACCCGCATGCCCGTCGCCTACTTCTACGGGCCGCCGCTACCGGACCTGACTGGCTGGATCTGCTACCGCACCCGGCCGGGCAAGGGCGAGCCACGCTGCCAACCGTTCGACACGGCCGCCGACCGCGCGGCCGAAGCGCAGCGACCCGCGCAAGGGATGCTGTTCGGATGAGAGGGACAACCATGGACGAGATCGACGCTCGGAACGTCGATATCGAGCACCCGACGGCCGCCGACCGCGCGGCCGTCGACGAGGCGATCAGGGTGCCAGTAGGGCAGGAGACGCCCGTACAAGCCGCGCTGATCGCGCGCTACTTCGCGGCCGTGTGCGGGGACTGCATGGAGGGCATCTGCCATTGGGGCACGCGGGCCCGCCGCGAGCAAGCCAAGGCGGCCGGCGAGACGTGCCACTGCGCGCGGCACGTCGTGTCGGTCCGGTGGCGCACATGAGCACCGTCGACCAGGTACGCGCCATCGCCGAGCAGCTCGCCCCGAACCTGATGCCCGGCACTGCCCGCGACGGCGACTGCCTGACCATCGCGCCCGCTGTCACCGTGGCCCTGCGCGAGTTCAACGTCGGGCACGTCGACACCGTGCCGATGATCGGATGGGCCGATCACGAGCGCGGGCTGCTCGCCTACGTGCACACGGTCACGATCGTCGCCGGGATCGACAACCTGCCGCCGATCGTGGTCGACCTGACCGCGCAGCAGTTCGGGGCGTTCCTGCCGGCCGTGTGGGTCGACGACCTGCCCGTATACGCCGAGATGCTCGCGCAGGGCACGCTCGTCGAGCGGGTCACCGTGGCCGACTGGTACGTCGGTCAGACGCTGGTCAACCTGCGGATGGGCCCGAGTCGGTTACTCGTGGAGGGCGGCGACGTCTCGGCGTCTGTCGCATCCATACCGCCGGCGCCGGGGCGGCAGGATGCGAGCCTATCGAGCCAGTCAACCCCACCCGGGGGATCGAACGAACGTACGAACGGCGGTCCGACGTGAGCGCCGGCGAGCTGCTGCTCGGCGCCGGCCCGGACGGCGGCCGGCAACACGTCGTGCTCACCGGGTTCGCCGCGTGCACGCCGCTGCCGATCCCCGTGCAGAACCGGCGGCGGGCGTCGCTGGTGCCCGGCGACCAGCGGTGCAACCGGGCCGCGTGCCGGCAGCGCTGGCAGTCGGCGCCGCGACCGCGACCAGCGGCCGCCGGCGACGTCGAGCACGTCTGCCCGACCTGTGCCTGCGAACGCGACCGGGCTGTCAAGCCGTGCCCGAGCTGCGGGTCGCCGTACGCCGCCGAGCCGGCATGACCGTCGACGACGTGCCGCTGCCGACGCTGGCCACCGTGGCGGCGCCGGTGTGGTGCCGGGCGTGCGGGTGCTGCCCGGTCGACGCCTGCGCGAGCGCGGTCGAACAGGGCAGCTCGTGCGCGCTCATGGGCATCGCCCGGTACGTCGACGTGCAGCGGTGCCCCTGCGCCCCGATCGTCTGCCGGTGCGAGCTGCCGGCGCACGTACGCGGCATCGCCCGCTGCCGGCATGGGCGGCGCGGCGCCGAGCTGGTCGCGCTCGCGCTCGCCGACGGGCTGCTGCCGGCTGTGTACCGGCCCGCACGCGGCGGCGGCCCGGCCACGATCGACCGGCACTGCCGAGGCTGCGGCGCGGGCCCGGGCATGCGCTGCCTCGACCTACGCCGGCACGGGCGGCGTGGCGCCGAGCGGCTGCGCCCGCACCCCGTACGACGCCACATCGGACCCCCGAATGAAAGGGCATGACCATGAAATCAGGTGAGCCTTTCTGGCTGCTCGCGGTGCTCGGCGACCGCGAGGGATCGACACCCGTCGTCGGCATCCAACCGGGCAGACCCGAGCAGCATGAGCAGGTCGCCGTACGACTGCGGCGGGTCGGTTTCCGGCCGGTCACGGGCCGCGATTGGAATATGGCTGTCGCACCGATCTCGCCGACGAGCGCGGTCGACGTGGTGCGCGGCGACCTGGTGCGCATCACCACCGGCGCGGCCAGCGTCTACACCGACCGACCGAACCCGGTCACTCCGCAGTGGATCTCCGCTGCGCGTGAGCGGCGGGCGCTGGTCGTTCTGGTGCCATCGGGTACGTACGGCGATGGCGAGTGGGTGACCGAGCCCGGGCTCGACCGGCTCGCCGTTCTGGCCGGTCGCCGCGAGCTGCTCGCCGGGCTCGCCGCCGTCCGATTCGATCTGCCTGTGCAGCGGCCGGCAGGCGACCGGCGATGACCGGCGACGTGTGGGAGTGCGAGGCGTACGGGCCGGGCGGCGTCGACGTCGGCGCGCTGTGTTTCGTTGCCGGCGACCTCGGCGACCGCGTGTGCGCCGACGCGGCCGAGTGCGGCGCCCGGATGGCGCCCGAGCGGGTGCGGCTGTTCGAGCGGCTCGGCGAGCTGTCGGCGGTCGACCCGACGTACGCGGCGATCGCCGACGGCATCACGTCACCCGAGCAGCTACTCGGCGGCCCGCGCTCCGACGAGCTGCTCGACGACGAGCCCGAGCCGCACGACAGCGACCAGCCGGACAGTGACGCCGAGTACCTGCGCCCGGGCGATCCCGAGTACGCCGAGGTCGTCGCCGAGCTGACGACGACTGTCGTACTCGACGAGCCGGAACCGCCGTGCGGCTCGCTCGGGTGCTGCCTCGGACACTGCCGAGGGCCGGGGGGCCGGGCGTGACGGGCCGCGTGTTCCGGCCGGTTGGCGCTGTCGATCATCGGGCCGTGTACCTGCTCGCGCTCGACGACGAGCAGGCGGCCCGGCTCGCGGCCGGCGAACCGCTCGACGTGCCGCTCGACGTGCCGATGAACAGCTACCGGGGCGGACGGCTGGCGATCGTGATCGCCGGCGGCCGCGACCGAGAGTCGATCGTGCGCGACCTCACCCAACGGGGGCACGTCGAGCACGGGCACGAGTTCACCCCGCACGTCTGCCGAGGTGACTGCGCCGAGCACCGGCTGATCGGCCCGCCGCCGGGGCGCCGCAGCAAGGGCGACCAGGGCGAGACGCGCGTTTTCCACACGTGCGACTACCGCGCGGCCCCGGGTGCGTCACACTGCGGCGCAGGCATCGGCAGCCCGTCACACCTCAACCTCGCCGGCGACGTCGACCAGGCCGACGCGCCGGCGTGCGTCCGAGCGGACCGGGGCGGGTGCAGCCGTCCGGGGCCGTACCGGCTCGTCACTCGTGCGCTGGTGTCCGGCGAGGTCACCGGCGCAGAGGGGCCGTTCTGTTTCGGGCACGGCGCCGAGGTCGTCCGACGGCAGGCGTTCGGCGCGTGGGCGCGTGTGTGGCTCGAACCGTTCGACGGGAGGTAGAGACGAATGAGCGAGGCGACGTGCCTGCGTGCGGCTCGGGGCGGGTGCGACGGGCGGCCGACGTTCGCGCTCGTGTTCCGGGGCTCGACGTCCACCGAGGTTACCGATACCGAAGGGCCGTTTTGTTTCGGTCACGGCATGGCCGAGATCGACCGGGCGCTCGCGGCCGCGAGCATGGCGCGCGTCGACCTCGAACCGGTGCAGCCCGATCGTCTGCCGGTCTGCCTGCGGTGCGCGCACCGGCACGCCGCCGGCGACCCGTGCGCGGGGCACGTGTGGGGCGATACGTGCGAGTACAACGCGGGGGCGGACTGCCCCGGGCCGGGGCTACGTAGCTTTACATAAGGTACATTATCGACATTAAGGATATGATCATGGAAATCCGCGACACTGAGAACTCCCGGTTCTGCCTGCCTGCCTCGCGCATCTGCACTCTGCCGGAACACGCGCACGACTGGCCGACACCGACGGCGCCCGAACAGGCCGACGCCGGCGGGCACGCCGACCTGCCCGGTAGCGTCGACCCGCTCGTGTTCCTGCGCGACCGGCCGGCGCCGCCATGGTCTGCGGTGCTCGCGCCCCTCGGATCGCCCGGCGTCGACGGGCGGCAGCTCGACGCCGCGTTCGAGGTCGAGGCACGTGCGCCGCTGCCGCTGTTCCTCGACCGGCTCGACGGCGGCCCGGCCGTGCTGCTCGGCAGGGTGTCGAGTGTCGTCATCAGTGACGCCATGCTCACCGCGACGGGCACTCTCGACGTGTGGTACCCCGATGTCGCCGGCGACATCGCACGCGGCGACCTGGTGCCGTCGTTCATGCTCGCACCGTACGAGAAGAACGACGCCGGGCACATCATCGAGGGCCGCGTCTGCGAGGTGCGGCTGCTGCCCCGCGACCAGGCTGTATGGCCGGAAGCCTCAATCGCGATGCTCGACAGCCACAGCGCGTTCGAGACGCTGCTCGCCCGGTACGGCACGATCGACCCGCAGCGGGTCAAGGCGGCCGGCGGCGATGCGGTCGAGGTCGGCGCGGCCGAGCGGCTCGCCGCGCGGGTCGACGCCGAGGTCGCCACGGTCACCGACGCCGAGGTCGATCGTCGGCTGCACGACGCTATCGACGGCGCTGTCGAGCAGCTCGTCGAGCGTGCCGAGCACGCACGCCGGCTGTGCGATGGGTACAAGGATCAGCCGCCGCCGATCTTTCGGGGCCCCGGGCTGTCCGAACGCGGCGAGGGCTACAACCAGGGGGTGCGCGACATGGCGCGGGCCGTGCTGTCGTACCTCGACGGCACGGCCGCCGAAGAGGACACAGAGAAGCTCATCGACGCCGCCCGCGCCGCCCGCGCGAACCGGTACGCCGTGGCGTTGAACGCCCTCGGGGCCGGACTCGCGGACGTCGGCCGGTTCGCGACGCTGACCGAGCGGCGCAGGATCACCTCGGCCGTGCTCGCCGCGATCGACGCCGAGCAGCGCGTCGACCAGGCGCCCGCGCGCCGGTTCGAGGTGCACGCCACGCACCAACCGCAGTGGTCGCAGCGGCCCGAGTTCCCGCCGGCCGACGACGGCCCGGGCGTCGACTCGTGGTGCGGACGGTGCCACGTCACCCTGTTCAGCCCGATCGATGGGATCACCGACGCCGGCGCGGCACCGTGCTCGCCGCCGCCGCCGGCGCCCGTGTCCGGTCAGCTCACCGTGTCGCCGCTGCTGCCCGCCGACGGGTGGCCGGACGTCGACCAGGCGGGCACGATCTGCGGGCAGGTCGAGCGGGTCGGCAGCCGGTTCGCCGACGTCGACGGGCCGGGGCAGGCGCTCGTGCTGGTGCGGCTGCCCGACGGTACGCCCGTCATGGGCGCGGCCCCGCTGCACCTGTTCGTCGCCGGCGCCCGCAACCTGCGCCCCGCGAGCGACCGGTGAGCCGCAAGCCACGCCGGCAGCGACCGGCCGACCCCATGGCCCGCGACCGGGCCGTGTGGGTCGAGTCCGGGGTCGCCGCCGACGGGACGTTCGTCGTCGAGGTACACGCGGACGGCGACTGGTCGTTCGCGCTCGACCGCGACCGGGCGCTCGCCTACGTGGCCACCGTGTATGACGCGGCGGCCCGGGCCGAGTACGACGCGGCGATCTTGCGGCAGCTCACCTCGCGCGGGCTGTCGCGTGAGGTCGTCGGCGAGGTGATCATCAAGGATCTCCGCCCCGACCGGCCGCCGTTGAACGACGCCGCGACGGCACCCCTGACGTTCACGCCGATCGTCTCGGAGGTGTCCGGGCATCCGTTCGTGCACGTGCATGTGCACGGTCGGTCGGCGCGTGAGCCGCAGTTCCTCGCGCAGTGGAAACCGGCCAGCGCGCGGCAGCACGCCGGACACGTGCTCGACGCGCTCGCCGTCGTCGACCTCGACGCCGGGTACCTCCGCGCCCTGGTCGGCGTGATCGGGATCGACGCCCCCCGCGCCCGGGCCGTAGTCGCTACGCTCGCTGACCATCGGCGCCCGGCCGCCTAACCCCCTCGACAGTCAGGATTCCGACATGGATTGGACCGGATACCCAATCGCGCTCGCTCCCGAGGATCAGGTCGCCGCGCTCGACGACCTCGGACTGTTCCTCGGCGCCCAGTCGGGCAGCTTCACCGCTGAGGTACTTGAACTGATCGACAGCGCGCAGACCACCCCGAGCGACCGGGAACGGCTGACCGTCGCGTTTCCCCGCGAAGTCATCGCCTGGTCGGCGTGGAAAGCGCAGCCCGAACCGCCGACCGCCGGCGGCCTGCTCGCCGTGCTCGCGGCCGCTCCCGACCCGGTTGAGCCCGACCCGGATATCGAGCTGGTGACCGTGCAGCCCGACCGGGTGCAGATCGTGCGCCTCACCGGCGACAACGACGCGTCACTCTCGCTGCGCTATCGGCTGGCCACCGGGCAATCATGGCGCTCCTACACAACCGTGATGCCGACGCCGGCCGTCCAGGTCGACGGGCGGCTGCTCAACGCCGGCGGAACCGGCTACACCGCCCGCGCGACGCTGCTGATTACCGTCGACGACCAGGCGCCCGCCGAGTGAGCGACAACCCGCACGCCGACGTCGACGCGGACGCCGAGCCCGCCCGCGAGATCGTGACCGCGCACCTGCCCGGCGACGAGCCAGCGTCGAGCCGCGTGCCGTCGCAGCGCAGCGACAGCCGGATCGTGTACGACGGCCGCACCTACGCCGAGCCATGGCAGCCCGCGCCGCCGACCCCGGGGCACGAGCCGCACGACGTCGACGAGCCCGCCGACCTCGGCCCCGCCGTATCGGTCGAGCTGTTCGGCCAGGCCGCACCGGTCGGCGTCGTCGAGCCCGCGCCCCGGTACCTCGCGGTCTGCCGGCCGTGCGACATTGGCCAGTTGCCGTTTCGCGACGAGTCATCGCGTGACCGGTGGGCGGCGATTCACGCGACCTCGACCGGGCACCGCGTCACCCTGGCCACCGACGACCCGGACACCGGGTCGACGATCACCGGGTACGCCGACCCGCCGACCCGGCTGCCCGACCCGGTACCGCTGGTACGCGGGACCGCGCCCGTCGACGACGCTGCCCGGCCGCCCCTGGTCGAGTTCGTCGCCTACCCCGGACGCGCACCGGACCTCGTGTGCACGATCGCCCCGCAAGCGGGCGCCGCGTGGCTGCTCGTCGCCGCGCACGCGTGCATGGTGGGTCGGGGCAGCCTCGGCGTCGAGCAGCCGCAGCGGGTGCTCTACACCGGACGCGCGACCCGCACGCAGCTCGGCGGCTGGTCGATCCGGATCGACGGCGTGCTCGGCGCCGAGCACCCGTACGACGGCCGAGCAGTCGGCGACACGTTCGGCGTCGACGGCGCCGACAACCCGACCGACGTCGAGCAGGCCGCCGCCGCGTGGGTGGCTGACCTGACCGGCCGCCCCGTGCACGAGGTCGTCGTCGTGCTGCTCGTCGACGGCCCGCAGCCCGGCGCGTCACTGCCCGAGGCGGCGCCGGTCGGGTAGCGTCACAGGTGAAGGTGGACAGGAATCGAGGGGTCCGCGCTGGCACAACCAGCGGCGGGCCCCTCGTGCTGTCCACACACGAAACGGCCGGCGGCACCTCTCCCCCGAGGTAGGTGCCGCCGGCCGCCGCCGCGTCGTGTCGTCACGCCGGGCCCCGCTCGGTGAGCTGCCCCCCGACCTCGGCGACACCCCTAACGCCGTGACGGATCAAGCCGCTCACCGAACGGGCCCGAGTCTCCCCCCGTGCCTCACGTTCGCGTCGCCGACGATACCCGCCCGCCGGTCACCGAGCGCAGTCAGCCACGCGGCCGTGACTGACTGACCGATCGGCCGGGCATAGTGGACGACCCCCCACGCAGGCAGCGAGCGCTATCGTGATCACTGTGACGGGGGGAAACGGGGCGCCGCGTCACAGCCGGTCACCGGTACCGATGTGGGTCGATGTGCTCACCAGGTACGCGGACCGTGTTTCCTTCCGTCGCGCTAGCGCACCGCGCACCGCGCACCGCGCACGACGACGGGGGAACCATGACCGACCAGCAGAAGCCACCCGAACCGGCTGACGCCCCAACGCCCGACCCGGGCAACGCCGACCCCGAGCAGTGGACCGGCGAGGTATACGTCGACGACGACCTCGCCGCGCAGCTCGCCGCCGCGACCGACGGGCTCAACCCACTCGACGACCCGAACTCCACACCGCCCGTCGCCGCCGGCGAGACACCGCCCGGCAGCGACCCCGACGGCGCCCGCACCGGCGAGCACGCGCTCGCCCCGGGCGCCACCGTCGACCCGGCCGACGTGTACGTACCCGACGTCGACCAGCCGCCGGCGCGCGCCGCCGGCGGCAAGTTCCTCGGCAAGCAACAGCCCACGCAGACCGTCGAGGGGGCGTGATGGCGTGCACCTGCTCGACGCCGCCGGCGCTCGCGCTCGAACGCGACCGGCTGCGGGCACTCGGCGGCACGTTTCTCGGCTGCTGCGGCGACCAAAACCACAAGACCGGGTTCCACATGGCCGGCTGCGCCACCCGGGCCGGCGACTATTCGTTGCGCTACGGCAAAGGAAACCCGTCGTGGGCAGCCGGCATCGATGTCGGCATGGACTTCGCACACTCGCGCGACTGGCTCGTCTACACCGTGGCGCAGGCGACCGCCGGCCGCCGGCCCGGGCTCTGCGAGATCATCGGCCAGCCCGCTGGTAAGCCTGTCCTCTACTGGGCCGAGTGGCACAACTGGGTACCCCGGATCTACACCGGCAGCGGACACAAGACGCACAGTCACCTCGGCTGCAAACGCGACGTCATCGCCCGCCCCGGTACCGATCTGCACCTGCTCGACTGGCGGGCGGGCACCAAACCACCGGCCGCGCCGGCGCCGCCGAAACCCGCCGCACCGGCCGAGATCGCCGCCGTGCGGAACCTGCCGACCCTGCGCAAGGGCAGCAAGGGTAACTACGTCCGCAACGCGCAGGGCCTGCTCGTCGCACGCGGCCGCAGCATCAAGATCGACGGCGATTTCGGGTCCGCCACGGCTGCCGCCGTCAAGGCCGAGCAGCGCGAGTACGGCATCACTGCCGACAGCGTGATCGGTCTGCACACCTGGTCGACGTTCACACTCGCCCGCAAGGCGACCACGCCCGGCGACCTGCCGACCCTGCGCAAGGGCAGCAAGGGCACCCCGGTACGCACCCTGCAAGGGCTACTCGTCGCGAACGGCCGCGCCATCAAGATCGACGGCGATTTCGGGCCCGCGACCGACGGCGCCCTGTACGCCGAGCAACGCGAGTACGGCATCGCCGCCGACCGCATCGCCGGCGGGCACAGTTGGGCGACCCTGATCGCCCGCCGCAAGTCCTGACCGACCCGGCCGGGCGCCCCGACCCCCACCGGGGCGCCCGGCCGCACCACACAGGGGGAACCATGACCGACCGAACAATCCAACCGACCCGCTGCCGCGCCGCCGCACCGACGTCGGTACGCCGTGCCGCCGAGCAGCAGCTCGCCGCGTACCGCACCGCGAACCCCGACCGGCCCGACCTGCCGCGCGACTGGCAGTGCGTACGCGACGACACGACAGGGCCGCACCTCGCGATGCCGCTCGGCATCGCCGGCCCGAGCATCCGATTCGACGCCGAGCAACCCGCGACCCGCGCCGACCTCGACGAGCTGCTCGCCCGCCCGGGCGTCGCCGTCGTCCGCGTCGAGCACGGCGACGAGCTGCTCATGCTCATGCCCCACGACGACACCGACACCGCCGAACGCGCCGCGACCACCCTCGCCGAGCTGTACCCGGCCGTGTCGTTCATGGTGCTGGCCGGCATCACCGGCGCCGTCGTCATGCCCCGCCGCGAGGGCTGCACACCCGCGTGCAGCGAGGGGCACACCTACGCCCCCGGCTGCGAGCAGTACATCGGGGCGCCGGCCGGCACCGCACCCGACGGGCCCGAGAAGGGTGACGCGGCCGCCGACCAGCCGTGCCGAGCGCAGCAGCTCGTCGACGAGCTGCGCGCCGACGACGATTACGACGGCCGATTGATCGACGGGCTCGCCGACCTCGGCCGCCGGTGGGGACCATGGGGCGTCGCCCGTGCCGCCGCGTTCCTAACCGGCACGACCCTCGCCCGTGACGCCGACGCACGCGAGGCAACCGAGCCGACGCCCGAGCCGGTCGACGAGTACCACACGGCCGGCGTCTACTGCGGCGAGTCGGCGCACTGCACGCCCCCGTACCCGGGCGCGCTGCCCGGCACCCCGTACGACGACCAGGCGCCCGCGTACGTGCACGCGCTCGCCGACGCATGGCTCACCGGTCAGCCGCTCAACTTTCAACGCGAGCACGTGCCCGCCGACCTGCGCCGGCGCCTCGACGCCGCGCTCGCCGACGGCACCCTCGCCGGCGAGCTGGTCGAGGTCGGCGCCGGGCTCTGGCGTAACACCGTGCGCCCGGCGCCCGCCGACGTGCAGCCCGGTCCGGCCAAACCGACCGAGGCGATCTGCAAATGCCCGACCGGCCCGTGCGGGCACGACCGCGAGCGGGTGCTCGCCGACCAGTCGCGACGGGCGGCCGCCGACGTCACGGTCGACCACCTGCGGCCCGGGCTCGCCGCCGCCGGCGTCGCCGACCCCGAGCGATTCGTCGCCGCGTACGACGACGGCGCGCTGCCGCGATAGCGACCCGCACCAGCGACACCGGACGGGGGGCACCAGGTGACGCACAGACCACCGATCGCACTGTCGAGCGGCCGCGACCCGTGGGAGCAACAGCCGGCCGAGTCCGACCTGATGTACAGCCGGTTCCGGACGTACCTCGAACTCGGGCGCGCTCGCACCCTTACACAAGTCGCCGAAATCCTTACCACCCTCGGCGACCCGGCGACCCGCTCGACGGCCGCCCGCGTCTACATTCGGTCGCTGTCGGCTCGGTACCGGTGGGTCGAGCGGTGCGGGGCGTTCGACCGCGAGCAGTCGAGGATCGAGGCCGAGCGGCTCGTCGAGCAGCGCCGCGACCTTATCCAGCGGTACCGGTCGATCAGTGGGTCGCTCGTGACGAAAGCCAAGGCAGGGTTAGAGAAGCTCAAAGACGATGATCTCAGCGCGCTCGACGTCGTGCGGTTCTTCAAGATCGCGTTTCAGATCGAGTCGACGGCGCTCGGCATGCCCGTCGACACCGTGGCCGTCACCGGCCCGGGCGGCGGGCCGATGCTCGTCGACGACCTCGGGCGCCTCACACCGGAGGAACGCCGGCAGCGGCTCGCGCAGCTCGCCGCCGAGGTCGGCCGCCGCGCGGCCGCCCCACCCGACAGTGACGACGAGGATGAGGCATGACGAACGCCACGGCGGCACAGCGCGTCGACCAGGCGCGGCGCGCGTACGCCGTGGCGCTCGGGCGGCGGGCCGAGGCGACGCGTCTCGCGATGGATGCCCGCGACCGGCTGTATGCCGCGCTGCGGGCGCGGTACGAGGAACAGCTAGCCGAGCTGCCCGACGGTCCGGCCGACCCGCTGACGGCCGGCGTACCGGTGCCGTGCCGCATGTGCGCCCGGGCCGTGCCGACGGACGACCCCCGGCACGAGTTCATCGCCGCTCACGGCGAGCTGTACGCGCGCTGCCAGCGGTCACCGTGAGCGCCGTATCGCTGCGGCCGCCGGGGCAGATGACCGACGCCGAGCTGATCGCCGAGATCGAGGCGCTACGCCGGGCGAACGACGTCGAGGCGCTCGCGACGCCGACGACCCTCGCCCGGCACCTCTCGCCGAGCTATGTGCGCCGGCGGCACGTCAACGTCATCGGCCGCGAGATCGCCGCGTTGGAGGCTGGCGAGTTCGACCGGCTGCTGATCTCGACGCCGCCGCAGGTCGGCAAGACCGTCACGGCCGTCGTGTGGGCCGCGTTCTGGTGGCTGTGCAAGCACCCCGGGCACCGGGTGATCATCGGTTCGTACGGGACCGTGCTGGCCACGAAACGCGGCGTCGCGGTGCGTAAGCTCGTCGAGCTGTACGGCGAGCGGTACGGGCTCGTGCTCGAACCCGGCGACCGCAGTAAGTCGGACTGGTCGCTGACCACCGGTGGCGGGCTCAAGTCGGTCGGCATCGCCGCCGGCATCACGGGCAACCCGGGTGACGTCGTGTTCGTGGACGACCCGCACAAGTCGCGCGCCGACGCCGAGTCGATCAAGCGCCGCGATGCTGTCGACGACTGGCTCATGGCCGACATTGAGTCGCGCATGGCGCCCGACGCCCCGATCGTGATCATCATGACGCGTTGGCACGCCGACGACATCGCCGGCCGCGTCGTCGAGCGCGAGGGGCGCACGACCGCCGGCGGCCGCTGGCGCGTCGTCGTCATGCCCGCGCTGTGCACCGACCAGGCAAACGACCCGCTCGGCCGGCAGCTCGGCGACCCGCTGCCCCATCCCAAGATCAAACCGGGTGACCGCGAGGCGCTGCTGCGCCACTGGGAAGGCCGACGCCGCTCGAACCGACTGCGCGACTGGTCGAGCCTGTATCAGTGCGACCCGCAGCCGGCCGCCGGCGCGCTGCTGACCGAGGCGCAGCTACGCGGGCAGCGTTGGTACAAGCTGCCCCGCAAGGTCACCGCGACGCCCGTGATCAAGGCCGTCGCGGTCGACCCGTCCGGCGGCGGCCGCGACGTCGCCGGCATCGTCGCCGGGTGGCTCGGCGACGACGACCGGCTGTACCTCACGCACGACCGATCCGACGTGCTCTCGGCTGCCGATTGGGGCAAGCGCGCGTGTGAACTCGCCGTCGACACCGACGCCGACCGGTTCGTCGTCGAGATCAACTACGGCGGCGACCAGGCGTCGTACGTCCTGAAAGCGGCATGGCACGAGCTGCGCCGCGCCGAGCTGACCGCGCTCGGGCTACCGGACACGCCGGCGGCGCGGCGCTCGGCCGCGTACCGCAAGTCGAACCCCCGCTTCGCCCGGCCCCGGCCGCGCATCGTGACCGTGCACGCCCGCCGGGGCAAGCTGTTGCGGGCCGAGCCGATCGCGGTGCAGTGGACGACCGACCGTATCCGCACGGCGGCCGAGCTGCTCGACCTCGAAAAGGAGTGGGCGACGTGGCAGCCGACCGACAAGGAGTCGCCCGGGCGCATCGATGCGTCGGTGCACCTCGCGTGGTCGGTGCTGCGGCCGCCGACGGGCAGCGAGTCGGGCATCCAATCGCCGGCGGCCGTGAGTCGCTCGCAGGTCGCCGGCCGGTCGTCGCCGGCGCCGGTGCGCGAGCAGACACCCGGTCGGGTGGCCACGACCCCCCGGATCAACCGGCGGCCGCGACCGCAGCCCGGTCGCGGCTACCCCGGCTGATCGGGGGCAGGAATATTATTCGGGCTCACGACCAGGGGGAACGCATGGCCACGATCACCCGTACGCATACCCGTACGCACGTACTGATCACGTTCGCCGACCCGTACCTACGCTGCGACCAGTGCCGGGGGTGGGTGCCGCGCTGGCACGACCCGGACCGCTGCGGCCCGGGCTGCGACGCGCCGGCGCTCAACGACCCATGCGAGCACCGGGCCGGCGTGACGACCGCGTGCCCGTCGTGGGGGCCGGTCGACGGGTGCCGCTGCCCCGCCGGCGAGCACGACCGGCCGCCGGCCGATGTCGTCGACGGGCGGCTGCTATGAGCCCTTGGGATCTGTGCGCGTGTGGACACCTGATGTTGATGCACGACGTCGAAGACATGGACGGCAACAACCCGATGCGCTGCGTCGAGGGCTGCACCAAGCGCGGGTGTGGCGATGAGCGACCGTCGCCGGACACACCATAATTCGGCTTTTTGTGCGTAACGATTCACGCTGATGTACCGAGAGGATCACTGTTGAGCGCCAGCCGCACTTCAGCGGCGGTGACGCGGGCGTTCAGTAGGGACGACACCGCTCTTCAGTACCGCGTCACCGATCTTCTGTCCTGG
>NZ_JBFAOI010000019.1:0-61457 GCF_040675155.1 Micromonospora sp. NPDC049645 | reverse complement strand
CAGAGGTCAGTGTTCGTTGCCCGCGCGGACCGGGTCGACGCCGGAGGCCACCGCAGTCGACTGGCCGCCGGAGGCCACACCGCTGGAGACCACCTCGGCGGCTTCCGCGCCGGAGGCGGACGCGACGCGGTGGGCGCGTCGGCGCAACCACCAGGTGCTGCCGAGCCCGGCGAGCACCGCGACGACCAACCCGGCCCAGGAGATGTCCTTCAGCCAGTGTTCGGCCGCTCGGCCCACAGAGTAGAGCAGGTACGTCGTGCCGAAGGCCCAGACCAACCCGCCGGCCGCGTTCGCGACCAGGAACCGGCGGTACGGCACGTGCAGCGCCCCGGCGAGCGGCCCGGCCAGGATCCTCAGCAGCGCCACGAACCGGCCGAAGAAGACCGCCCAGACGCCGTGGCGCGCGAAGCTCTGCTCGGCGCGGGCGAGTTGCGCCGGGCCCAGGTGCTTGGGGAACCGTCGGCCCAGCCGGGCGAGCAGCGGACGACCGCCGCGGCGGCCGACGGCGTACCCGATCGAGTCGCCGACGATGGCGCCGAACGCCGCGGCGGTGGCCACCCACTCCGGTTCCACCACCCCGGTGGCGGCGAGCAGTGCGGAGCTGACCAGGACGATCTCGCCCGGCAGCGGGACGCCCATGCTCTCCACGCCGATGACGCCGACGACGATCAGATAGACCACGCCCGGAGGCAGCGCCGAGAGCCAGTGCTGAACGTCGATCACTCGGCACCCCTTCCGGTACGACCCCGACCCTACCCCGCCGACCTGACGTGGCGGGGTGGCCGTGGGCCGCTCGGCCGCCCACCCGGGAGAGCAGCGCTCGGCGCCGGGTTGCGCATCTAGCAAGACGGACGTACGGTTTTGTTGGAAGCGGAATCGGCGGTAAGTGTCACCTAACTTCGGCGGCACCCCGACCGGTGCGACAGACTGCTCAGGACTACTCACGGTCGCTGGTGTGAAGGAGTACGACGTGGCGAGCCTCGACACCTTCGGTGCGAAGACCCAGCTACGCGTCGGAGACGCGAGCTACGAGATTTTCAAGATCGACAAGGTGGACGGCCACGCACGGCTGCCGTACAGCCTGAAGATCCTGCTGGAGAACCTGCTGCGGACCGAGGACGGCGCGAACATCACCGCCGACCACATCCGCCAGCTCGGCGAGTGGGATTCCACCGCCGCCCCGAGCGTGGAGATCCAGTTCACCCCGGCGCGGGTCCTGATGCAGGACTTCACCGGCGTGCCCTGCGTGGTCGACCTGGCCACCATGCGTGAGGCCGTACGCGACCTGGGCGGCGACGCCAGCAAGGTCAACCCCCTCGCTCCCGCCGAGCTGGTCATCGACCACTCGGTGATCGCCGACCTGTTCGGCCGCGAGGACGCGTTCGCCCGCAACGTCGAGCTGGAGTACGAACGCAACAAGGAGCGCTACCAGTTCCTGCGCTGGGGCCAGACCGCGTTCAACGAGTTCAAGGTCGTCCCGCCGGGCACCGGCATCGTGCACCAGGTCAACATCGAGTACCTGGCCCGCACGATCATGGCGCGGGCGGAATCGTCTGGAGTCATGCAGGCGTACCCGGACACGGTGGTCGGCACCGACTCGCACACCACGATGGTCAACGGCCTGGGCGTGCTGGGTTGGGGCGTCGGCGGCATCGAGGCCGAGGCCGCAATGCTCGGCCAGCCGGTCAGCATGCTGATCCCCCGGGTGGTGGGTTTCAAGCTCTCCGGCGAGATGCCGGCCGGCACCACCGCCACCGACCTGGTGCTGACCATCACGGAGATGCTGCGCAAGCACGGTGTGGTCGGCAAGTTCGTCGAGTTCTACGGTCCCGGCGTGAGTGCCGTGCCGCTGGCCAACCGGGCCACCATCGGCAACATGTCGCCGGAGTACGGCTCCACCGTGGCGATCTTCCCGATCGACGCGGAGACGATCCGCTACCTGGAGCTGACCGGCCGCGACGCCGCGCAGGTCGCGCTCGTCGAGGCGTACGCCAAGGAGCAGGGCCTCTGGCACGACCCGGAGGCCGAGCCGGACTACTCGGAGCGCCTGGAGCTGGATCTCGGCTCGATCGAGCCGTCGCTCGCCGGCCCGAAGCGCCCGCAGGACCGGGTGCCGCTGGGCAGCGCCAAGACGCTGTTCCGCTCCGCGCTGACCGACTACGTCGCCGACGACTCCGCCGGGGAGCGCGACCTCAAGCCGAGCGTGGCCCGCGAGGAGCTGCCGCGCGGCGCCAACGGCCCGGCCGACGAGGCCAGCGCCGAGTCCTTCCCGGCCAGCGACCCGCCGGCCAACGAGTTCAGCGACCCGGCCGACGAGCCGCGTGACCTGGAGACCGCGGCGGCCGGCGCCGGCGGCCGGGCCAGCAGCCCGATCCGGGTCACCGGTGCCGACGGTGTGGAGTACGAGCTGGACCACGGCGCGGTGGTGATCGCCGCGATCACCTCCTGCACCAACACGTCCAACCCGCAGGTGATGATCGGTGCCGCGCTGCTGGCCCGTAACGCGGTCGAGAAGGGCCTGACCCGCAAGCCGTGGGTGAAGACCACCCTGGCGCCGGGCTCGAAGGTCGTCATGGACTACTACGAGCGGGCCGGTCTGACGCCGTACCTGGACAAGCTCGGCTTCAACCTGGTCGGCTACGGCTGCACCACCTGCATCGGCAACTCGGGCCCGCTGCCCGAGGAGGTGTCCGCGGCGGTCAACGAGCACGACCTGTCGGTCGTCTCGGTGCTCTCCGGCAACCGGAACTTCGAGGGCCGGATCAACCCGGACGTCAAGATGAACTACCTGGCGTCGCCGCCGCTGGTGGTCGCCTACGCCCTGGCCGGCACGATGGACATCGACCTGGCCAACGAGCCGATCGGTGAGGACTCCGAGGGCAACCCGGTCTACCTGCGGGAGATCTGGCCGAACAGCGCCGAGATCCAGGACGTCATCGCCCAGGCGATCGGCGCCACCGGGTTCAGCGCCGCGTACGCCGATGTCTTCGCCGGTGACGAGCGGTGGCAGTCGCTGCCGACCCCGACCGGTGACACCTTCGCCTGGGAGAACGACTCCACCTACGTCCGCAAGCCCCCGTACTTCGAGGGCATGCAGCAGGAGCCGAGCCCGGTCGTGGACATCGCCGATGCCCGGGTGCTGGCCAAGCTGGGTGACTCGGTGACCACCGACCACATCTCACCGGCCGGCGCGATCAAGGCGGACTCCCCGGCTGGCACGTACCTCGCCGAGCACGGCGTGCCGCGGCACGAGTTCAACTCGTACGGTTCCCGCCGGGGCAACCACGAGGTGATGATCCGGGGCACCTTCGCCAACATCCGGCTGCGCAACCAGCTGGTGCCCGGGGTGGAGGGCGGCTTCACCGTCAACCACCTCACCGGCGAGCAGACCTCGATCTACGACGCCTCCGTGGCCTACCAGGAGGCCGGCATCCCGCTGGTCGTGCTGGCCGGCAAGGAGTACGGCTCGGGTTCGTCGCGGGACTGGGCGGCCAAGGGCACGATGCTGCTGGGCGTCCGGGCGGTCATCGCCGAGTCGTACGAGCGGATCCACCGCTCCAACCTGATCGGGATGGGCGTGCTGCCGCTGCAGTTCCCGGTGGACGTCACCGCCGAGTCGCTCGGCCTGACCGGCACGGAGACGTTCACCATCACCGGGGTGACCGCCCTGAACGACGGTGAGACCCCGCGTACGGTGCACGTCAGCACCGACACCGGCGTGGAGTTCGACGCCGTGGTGCGGATCGACACCCCCGGTGAGGCGGACTACTACCGGCACGGCGGCATCCTTCAGTACGTGCTGCGCCGCATGATCGCCAACTGACGTACCGACGTCACCAGGCTCCTTCTCGCCTCGGCGGGGAGGAGCCTGCGTCGTTTCCGGCGTCGCCGTGCCCATGTGCTGTTGAGCGATATGCCTCAGAGGCATGAATATGACTCTCAGGTATATCGCTCAATGCCGTATCCGCCCCCGGACGGGGTAACCGAGGGTCACCGCCGGCTGCCGGCTGCCGGCAGAGGAAACGGCGGACGACAGCGCGGCGGACCCTCTCCCCGGGTGCCGCATGCGGCCGTAGGGAGACAGTTCGTCAGCCCGGTCGAGCAGCGCCCGACGTTCGACGGCCGACCCGACAGTTGCCGCCGCCTGTCGGAACAATCCAGCGGCACGCGACCGATCACCCTGCCGGGCCACCAGGTCGGCCTCCACCGCCAGGGCGAGTGGGTTGCTGTCCAGGCCACCCCCGGCTCGCGCCGCGTCGAGCAGGTCCAACCCGGCAACCGGCCCGTACGCGTAGCCGTGCGCGATCGCGCGGTTGAGCGCGATCACCGGCGAGGGGCGGAGGTCGGCCAACGCGTCGTAGGCCCGCGCGATGGTGGGCCAGTCGGTGTCGTCCGCGGAGGCGGCGGTGGCGTGGCAGGCGGCGATCCGGGCCTGCCACGCGTACGGCCCGTCGTGGCGTACCCGGTCGAGGGCGGTCAGGCCCTCGGCGATGGCGGCCCGGTTCCACCGGTCGCGGTCCTGTCATTGCAGGGTGAGCGGAGTGCCGGCGGCGTCGCGACGGGCGTGCCGGCGGGAGTGCTGAAGCAAAAACAACGCCAGCAGCGCGGCCACCTCGGACTGCTCCGGCATCAACCGGTCCAGCAGCCGGGCGAGCCGGACCGCCTCGTCGGCGAAGGCCGGCTCGCCGTCGGCGACGTAGCCCCTGGTGAACAGCAGGTACAGCACGGCGAGGACGCCGGGCAGCCGCTCGGTCAACGCCGGCCCGCTCGGCACCCGGTACAAGATGCCGGCCTCGGCGATGCGGGTGCGGGCCCGGGTCAGCCGGCGGGTCATCGTCGACTCACTGACCAGCAGCAGCCGGGCGATGTCGGCGGTCGGCACGCCGCAGACGGTGCGCAGCGTCAACGCCACCCGGGGTGAGCAGCGCCAGGTCGTGCAGCTTGCGGCGCTCGACGCGGGCCCGGCGCAGCACATCCATCGGCATGACGATCGGCCGGAGGCGTTCCGGACACCCTGCCCCGAGAAACTGCGGTCAGTCTCCGCTGGCGGCGCGGCGGCGGGCCTCGCGGGTCTTCATGGCGTGCTCCATCAGCGTGACCAGCACCTCCTTGCTGGACTCCCGCTGCCGGGCGTCGCAGAGCAGCACCGGCACGCCCGGGTCCAGGTTGAGCGCGGCCTGCACCTCGTCGAGGCGGTACGTCCGAGCGCCCTGGAAGCAGTTCACCGCCACCACGAAGGGCGTGCCCCGACCCTCGAAGTAGTCGATCGAGGGGAAGCAGTCGGCAAGCCGGCGGGTGTCGGCCAGCACCACGGCGCCGATCGCGCCCAACGCCAGCTCGTCCCAGACGAACCAGAACCGGTCCTGCCCGGGCGTACCGAACAGGTACAGCACCAGGTCGTCGCTGATGGTGATCCGGCCGAAGTCCATGGCCACGGTGGTGGTGGTCTTGCCCTCCACCCCGGACAGGTCGTCGATGCCGACGCCCGACTCGGTCAAGACCTCCTCGGTACGCAACGGCCGGGTCTCGCTGACCGCGCCGACCATGGTCGTCTTGCCCACACCGAAGCCACCCGCGACCAGAATCTTGATCGCGGTGGGCAGTGGGGTCGCTCCCGCCGGCCGGTCAGAGTGCCCGTAGTCCATTGATTACCGCCTCGAAGATGCTGTTGTCGGGAAGACCGGCCGTGGTCTGCGGCTCGCGGACCTGCACCAGGCTGCGGGCCGCCAGATCACCGAGAAGCACCCGGATGGTGCCCACCGGCAGGTCGAGATGGGCGGCGATCTCGGCGACGGACTGTATGCGCTGGCACAGCCCGACGATCGCCAAATGCTCGGGGCCGAGACCGACCTCGGGCGTGACCTCGGCTCGGGTCGCGGTGACCAGGGAGATCAGGTCGAAAGTGCCGGTGACCGGGCGGGCCCGACCGCGCGTCACCGCGTACGGGCGCACCACCGGACCCGCATGGTCATCCACCCACTGGTGGTCTGCGGACTCCCCCTGGACCGTCATCGCCGTTACCTCTCGCCGACCTGCTGGTCGGCGCCGCGCGACGGCGATGCGACGTACTTGCCGACGCGGGTGACCAGCATCGCCATCTCGTAGGCGATCAGACCGACGTCGGCGTCCTCGGTGGCAAGCACCGCCAGGCAGGCGTTACGGCCGGCCGCGGTGACGAACAGGAACGACGACTGCATCTCGATGATGGTCTGTTGCACCTGTCCACCACCGAAACGCTTACCGGCGCCTCGGGCGAGGCTCTGGATGCCGGCCGCCATCGCCGCGAGGTGCTCGCCGTCGTCCCGGCTCAACCCCTGGGAGGAGGCCATCAACAGGCCGTCGGTGGAGAGCGCGACCGCGTGCTCGGCCTGCTTCACCCGGCCCACCAGGTCATCCAGCAACCACGTCAGGTCGGCGCTCGAAGCCGTCTTCTGGGTCACTTCGTCGTCCTCTTCTCGCCCGGCTGTGCGCCGCGTTCGTCTGGGGCTTGACCGTCATATCGCGGGGAACCCGCGTCACCAGTACTCGGTCAGGTCGCTTGTGGATCCTCGTCGGTCGACTCGGACGGCGTCGCCGCCGGGGCGCCGGAGGCGCCGCCGAGCAGCCGGGCCGCGTCGGTTCGCCCACGACGGGTGCCGGTCTGGTAGGAGCTCATCATCCGGCGAACCTGCTCCGGTGGGCGCACCACATCCTCGTCCTCGGTCTCCGACACCGCCGGGTCGTCTCGCAACTCGGGAACGATGTTCGCTTGGCGGATCCGGACGGGCAGGCCGGAGTCGGTCCGTTCCGCCTCGGCGCGGGCGGGCACCGGACCACCGTCGCCGGCCACGACCGGCTCGCCGTCGCGTTGCTCCGGGCGGGCGCGGTCGACGGCGGGAAGGCCGGTGGGCACGGTCGGGGCTTCCAGGGCTGGCTGGCCCGGGCCCCGCCGGGCGCGAGTGGGCAGATCGGGTGTGCCGGTGGCCGGGGTCGTCCGCTGACGGGTGGGCAGGACGGTGTCGGCCTCGGGCTCCTCGGCCGTCGTCGGGGTGGTGGTGTCGGTCGACATCGGAAGCGCCTTCAGCGCCGGTGCGTCCGTAGCGGTGCTCGTCGGTGCGGCGAGCGCGACCGGCGCGAGGGAGGCCGGACGGCCGGTGTCCGTGGCGGGCGCCGACGGCATCGGGATGGCCGTGCCGGCCCGGAACGAACCCGAGTCCTCCGGGGACGCGTCGGCCTCGGTGACCAGCTCCAGCGGGATCAGCACGACCGCCGTGGTGCCGCCGTACGCGGACTCCTTGAGCCGTACCCGCACGCCGTGCCGTTCGGTCAGCCGGCTCACCACGTAGAGGCCGAGGCGGGCGGCGTTGGCGAGGTTCAGCTCGGACTGGTCGACGATCCGGTGGTTCGCCGCGGCCAGGTCCTCCTCGCTCATGCCGAGGCCCCGGTCCTCGATCTCGATGGCGAACCCGTTGGAGACCAACTGGCCGCGGACCTCGACGGTCGTGTGCGGCGGGGAGAACGACAGGCCGTTCTCGATCAGCTCGGCGAGCAGGTGGATGATGTCGCCGACCGCGCGGCCGGCGAGGGAGACCGGGCCGAGCGGCAGCACGTTGACCCGGGTGTAGTCCTCCACCTCGGCCACCGCGCCGCGCACCACGTCGACCATGGGGACGTTGCGCCGCCAGGCCCGACCGGGGGTGGAGCCGGAGAGCACGATCAGGTTTTCCGCGTTACGCCGCATCCGGGTGGCCAGGTGGTCGACCCGGAACAGGTCCTCCAGCTCCTCCGCGTCGTGTTCCCGGCGCTCCATGGCGTCGAGCAGGGTGAGCTGGCGGTGCACGAGCGCCTGCGTACGTCGGGCCAGGCTGAGGAAGACCTCACGGACGTTGCGGCGCAGGTCGGCCTGCTCGACGGCGGTCCGCAGGGCGGTCTCCTGAACGGCGTTGAACGCCTTGCCGACCTGGCCGATCTCGTCGGTGCCGAATTCCAGCGGGGGCGCCTCGGTGGCCACGTCGACCTCCTCGCCGCGCCCGAGGCGCTCCACCACCCGGGGCAGCCGCTCGTCGGCGAGCTGCCAGGCGGCCTGACGCAGCCGGTCCAGCTGGCGCAGCAGGTTCCGCGCGGTGGTGATGGAGACGACCACGGAGGCGATGACGGCGAGCAGGCCCAGGCCGGTGGCGAGCACCAGTCGCACGACGACCATCACGGCCACGCCGGTGGCCCGGCCCACGATGCCCTCGCCGCCTGCGGTGACGGCATCGTTCACCTCGGCCAGCACCGGCTCGACCGTGCCGCGCCACTGCTCGGAGCCGATCGGCAGCTGGGTCGACGGCCGGCCCTCACGGATGATGCTGTCCTGCACGGCGCGCAGCCTGGTGAACGCCTCACCCTCGACGAGCTGCTGGTAGCGGCGCTGGTCAGCGTCGGCGAGCCGGACGCGGGTCTCCTCACCGAGGAACCGCTCCGAGCCGACCAGTGCGACATAGCGGGCGTACTCGGCGCCGCTCATCCGGCCGTTGCCGAAGAGGCCGCTGAGCAGCGCGTCCTCCTGGGAGATGAGTTCCTTCATCCGGTTGAGCTGGATCAGGGCCGCCGCTTCGGCGGCGATCTGCTTGTCGTCCAGGCTGCCCGTCACGTCGTAGATCTGGAAGATCGACTCGATCGCGCCGGTGTACGCCTCCGCGGCGGCGATCCGGTCGATCTTGCGGTCCAGCACCTCGGCGCGGGTCTGCTCCAGCGCGTTGATCTGGGCGATCGTCGCGTCGAGCTGGGTGTCCAGGGCGGAGCTGCCGGCGACGTCGACCTGCCAGTTGCGGACCGAGTCACCGAAGTCGCCGGCCAGCTCGGCGGCCTTGCGCTGCTCGGCTTCCAGCGCCGACCGCTGCGCCGCATCGGGGTTGCTCAGGTACGCCTGGGTCAACCGTCGCTCCAGCTGGAGCTCCTGCAGCAGCGGCTCGCTCGGGCTGTAGACCTTACTGTTGAGCAACTGGACACCGAGCAGGTTGAAGCCGTCCCGCAGGGTCACCCACGCCGCGAACATCCACAGCGCGACCAGGGAGAGCAGCAGGGCGACAACCTTGGTGCGGATACTCGTACCGCGAGAACGCATTGAACCGTCCCAGGCCGGGCGTTGACTCAGCTCATCAACGGGTGATCAGAGGGGGCGACGTCCCACCGCAGCGGGGCATACGGGGCTGAGGCTCTGCGTACGCTAGCAGTGTCCACACAACCCCTCAAGTCGCTGTTTTTGTTGCCTGGTAACCGCAATCCACCACCGAACGGTCGGCGCCGCCGGTGCGGAGGCCGACCAGACGGCAGGCGGCCAGCACCGCGGCGCGAACGATGACGGTCGGACAGTACAGTTCCTTGCCGTACCACAGTGGAGGGTGTTCCCGGTCGGCGGCTTCGTGCAGGTAGGCGTGCCCCCGGGCCAGGGCGTCGTCGACCCGTGGCACCGTCGTCGGCACCGCCAGCAGCACCTGCAGGGCGTAGGCGGTCTCCTCGGCGGTGCCGTCCCACCGCCCCCACGAGCCGTCCGCGCGTTGACTGTTCAGCACCCAGCCGGCGGCCCGGTCGACCGCCTCGGCGGCTGCCGCGCCCCGCCCGAACTCCGCCAGCGCCAGCACGCAGCAGGCGGTGGCGTAGTACGGCGAGGCGTGCCAGCGGTCCTGCCAGGTGCCGTCCGCGCTCTGGTGCCGGGGCAGCACCTCGCTGAGCCGCTCGACCGCCCGGTGGTAGCGCGCGTCCGCGTCCGGGTGCCGGGTCAGGTGCTGACCGAAGGCGTCCAGCACGTGGGCGTTGGTGGTGACGGAGAAGCCGTCCTCTCCCGGCCAGGTGCAGAAGCCGTCCGCCGTCTCGTACGCCCACAGGCTGCCGGGGTCGGCCGGGCGGCCGAGCCGGGCCAGCGCGTCGAGTGACACCGACGTGGTGTCGGCGTCCGTCGGTAGGCCGTCGCCGGTGGCGATGCCCTGGCCGGTGGTGGCGGCGGTCAGGCTTTCCAGGACGGAGTTCGGCGGGTTGACCGCGATCCCGGCCCGGTGCAGGCCGCTCAGCACCCAGGCCCGCTCGAAGACGGTGATCGGGGCCGGGCAGGGCACCGGGCCGCCGCCCTCGCGCACCAACGTCTGCAGGAAGGCGTACGCGGTGGGACCGGCGGCCGGACCGGCCGCGCTCAGCCAGGCCGCCGTCGCGGCGGGCGAGGCGCCGACCGCGGTGAGCGTCGGACCCGCGTCCGGGGGTGTCGCGTCCAGGATCTCGTAGAAGTGGGTCAGTTTCGGCGGCAGCGCCGCCCCGGCGGCCACCGCGGCGCGCACCGCGCGCAGCCGGTCTACGGTGAGCCCGACGGGTAGCGGCAACGGCGGGCGGGGCAGCCGGTCGGCGGTGGCCCGCCCCAGGCCGGCGAGCCGGCCGTTGATCCGGTCGACCAACGCCGGGACGATGAGGTCCAGCGCGGGGGTGTCCGGCAGCGTCCGCGCGTCGGTGCGGAGCAGAGTGCCGACGAGAGCGTCGAGTCCACGGGCCACCGGGGCGAGCAGAGCCGTCCGGGGCTCCCCGTCGGCCAGCGCGGCGAGCAACGCTTCGGTGGCGCTCAACGTCGGCACCAGCGCGTACCCCTCGGGCGGGCCCCACGCCCCGTCCGGGCGCTGGCCGCGCAGCAGGAACGCGATCCGTTGGTGGTGCCCGTCCAGCCAGGGGGCGTCGGCGACCAGCCGCCCGGTCTCGTACACCGATGCGGCGACCTGCCCCCACGGCCGTAGGGCAAGGCCGGCGATCAGCTCGCGGGCGGCGTCGGCGGTCGGGTCGCCGGTGGTCTCCGTGTCGGCGAGCACCCGCGTGGCGCCGTCACTCATCACGCTCCCCCCAGAAGTCCGACAGTTGGTAGAAGCCGCCGGTGAAGGAGATCTGCCGGTTGAGGTAGTCCGCCTGCCGGGGGCACCGTTCGGCGAGGGCGGCCAGGTCCCCCCGGGACCGGGCGGTCAGTTCGGCCAGCCGGTCGTGCACCTGCGCCGGGTCGTCGACCAGCGACAGGGCGTTCAGGTCACCCCATTCGGTGTCCCGGCCGTGCGTGGCCAGGTCGTTGACCAGCCGCAGCACGCGTTGCACGCCCCGGCCGGCGTCGAGCAGGTCGGTCAGCTGGGCGAGCGTCCGGTCGTCCCCGGTGGCGATCCAGTGGGTGACGTTGACGAAGGAGCAGGCGAGGTTGTCGGCGTTGTCCAGGTAGCGGTCCAGGTCCGGCAGACGCCGCCCGGTGGTCGGATCGGTCGGCAGGTTCTTCCAGTCCCACTCCCGGGCCACGGCGGCGAGCATCCGGGCCAACTCGTCGCGCCAGATCGGCCGCAACCGGGCGAACGCCGGCACGGTCGCCAGTTCGTCACGCAGGTCGGCCAGCAGCCGGGCCAGGTGTCGCCCCGGTGGCGGCGCGGCGCCGTCGGCCACCGCGAGGCAGTCGGCCACCACCTCCCGGACGTCGTCGACCGACCGCGCGAGGTAGTCGACCTGCCAGTCCGCCGCGAAGACCCAGAGCAGGGTACGGGTGGTGACCCGCAGCTCCGCGGCGGTGTGCCACGGCGCGGTGAAGGCGATCGCGGTGGCCACCGAGCTGAGCAGAGCCGGGTCGAACGGCGCGGCGTCGAACAGCTCGGGGTGGGCGGCGGTGACCTTCTGCAGGTCGCGTACGCCGCGCACGGCGAGTGCGCACACCCGACCCTGCTCGGCGACCGCGTCCTGACCGGCCCGCGCCGGTCGCGGGGTCTCGGTCACGACGCGACCGGACGCTCGACCGGGGTGAGGATGAGCTCGGAGCGCTGCTTGGGTTGCAGCGAGGCGCCCACCCGGGGGGTGAGGTCGGCCGGTTCGCGGAGCCGGAAGCGGTAACGGCTCAACACGGTGCTGACGATGAGCTGGGCCTCCAGCAGGAACAGGTACTGCCCGAGGCACTGGTGCGGGCCTCCACCGAACGGGAAGTACGAGTAGCGGTAGCGCCGCCGGGGCGCCTCCGGCGCGAACCGCTCCGGGTCGAAGAGCGCCGGGTCGTCCCAGAACATCGACATCCGCTGGGTGACGTACGGGCTGACCAGCACCGTGCCGCCGGCCTTGATCCGCACCCCGCCCAGCACGTCGTCGCCGACCGCCGTGCGGGGGATCATCCAGCCGGCCGGGTAGAGCCGCAGCATCTCGTCGAGCACCATCCGCCCGTAGCGCAGCTGGGGCAGGTGCTCACGACCGACCCGTTCGCCGCCGACCACCCGCTCGATCTCGTCGGTCATCCGCTCGGCCACGTCGGGCCGGGACGCCAGCACCGGCCAGAGCCAGGAGAGCAGGGCGATGGTGGTCTCGGTGGCGGTGGAGAACATCGCGACCACGTCGCCGCGGATCGCGTACTCGTCGGGTTCGCTGCCGTCGGCGCGCGGTCGGCAGAGGGTGGAGATGATGTCGTCGCCGTCGGTGGGGCGGGCCCGGGCCTCCCGGATGATCGGCAGCACCACCTCGTCGATGGTGCGCACCGCCTCGCGGAAGCGCCGGTCGCCGGGCATCGGCACCGCGTACGGCACGGCGGGCATCAGCAGCCGTGGGAGCATCGCGGTGGTGACGGTGTCCAGCGCGGCGCTGATCCGCAGGGCGTCGGGCACCGAGATGCGGTCGGCGAAGAGCACCCGCATGGTGGTCCGCAGGACGATCTGGGTCAGCTCGGCGCCGCCGTCGATCGGGCGACCCTCGCGGACCGGTTCGAGCCACTCGTCGACCGCCTCGTTGATCGCCTCGGCCATCTTGTCGACGAGCGTCTCGGCCCGCTTGGCGGTGAACAACGGTTGCAGGGCGCCGCGGCTGGACTCCCAGATCGCGCCTTCGGCGACCAGGATGGCGTCACCGACGATCCGACGAACCGGTCGCCAGAGCAAGCCGTCGCCGTCGCGGGTGTAGTTGGCAACGTTGTCCCTGAGCACGCGTTGCAGGTGCTCGGGATGGCTGACGAGATAGGGGCGGAACGAGCCGAGGTTCAGCCGGATGACCTCGCCGTCGGCGGCCTGCGCGAAGTCGACGAGCGCACCGAGCGGATCGCGGACGAGCGCGGGCAGAGCGCGCCGCAGGGGGATCGTCCGGGGTTCGGTGCTGACGGTGGCGGGGCCTGCCTCGAACACCTGCGACATCGAACCACGTCTCCTCGTCGTCCCGGCGACCGTAGCGATCCACTTCGGTCGGGCAGGTTGATGAAACTTTCACCTTCTGGGCAGACGGAAGCATCTCACCAAACGCGGGGCACCTCCAGACTTGCGGACGGTGCAATTTCCATCCACATTCACGCACCTGCATCAATGTCCCGGTGCAAGCAATTCCTGAATGGATAGTCAGACAAGGCACCGTCGACCGGGCGAGGGCGCGGTGCCGGCGAACGGCCCGGCATCGCCGGGCGGGGCGGGGCGGCCGACAGGTCCACCGATCGGCGACGTCGGACCAACCGGCGCCCTCCGGTGACCGGGAACGCACCGGTACCCCCGAATCCGGGCGATGCCCGGCACCCTGTGCCAGGCTCTACGGCATGGACGACAAGACCATCCTGAACCGGATCTCCGAGCTGGTCGACGAGGAACACAAGCTGCGGGCCGAGGCCCAGGCCCACGAGTCGGGCACCGAGGGCGAGGCCAGCGAGCGACTGCGCGCCCTGGAGGAGTCCCTCGACCAGTGCTGGGACCTGCTACGCCGCCGCCGGGCCGCCCGGGAGACCCACGGCGACCCGGACGCCCAGGGTGAGCGCCCCAAGCCCGAGGTGGAGCGTTACCTGCAATAGCCGGCGCAGCGGGTCGGGCGGTTCTCCGCCCGACCCGCTCCGCTCAGCGGATGCCCGCCTCGCGCAGCAGCTCGGCGGTCAACGTGGCCGGGTCGACCTGCTCGGGAGGCAGACCACGAGCCGCGAACCAGGTCCCGACCACCCGCACGTCGCGGGCCAGAAACTCCGGCCCCTGCGGGTTCGCCACCACGTCGACCACCTGCGGCAGGTCGATCACGACCAGCCGGCCCTGGTGCACGAGCAGGTTGTACGGCGACAGGTCGCCGTGCGCGTAGCCGGCCCGAGCCAGCACCCGTAGCGCCTCCACCAGTTGGGCCCACAGGTCCCGCAGCTCGGTCGGGTCGGGCCGCAGCTGGGCCAGCCGGGGTGCCGCCTCCCCCGACTCGGCGTCACCGACGAACTCCAGCATCAGCTCGGTGCCCCGCAACTGCACCGGGTACGGCACGGCGATCCGGTCGTGTCCGGCGCCGATCTCCCAGAGCCGGGCCAGGGCGGCGAACTCCGCTGCGGCCCACTGCCCGGCGATCATCTGCCGGCCGAACGCCGTCCGGCTGGCCATCGCCCGGTTCTCCCGGGACCGGCGCACCCGACGGCCCTCCAGGTAGCCGGCATCCCGGTGGAACAGCCGGTGCTCGGGGTCGCGGTAGCGCTTCACCGCGAGCAGGCAGGACCGGTCGGTGTCGGGCACGGCCCGCCGGACCAGGTGGACGTCCGCCTCCTTGCCGGTCTTCAGCACACCCAGCTCGGTGTCCTTGGCGGCCAACTCGGTGATCAGCCAGGCCGGGTGCGGCTGCGGCCCGTGCTCGGCGTCGTCCCAGGACGACCAGCGCTCGCCGGTGTCCGGGTCGGGTTCGCTGTCCGGGTCTGCGAGCGGCTCGGTGGGCCGCCCGCGCTTCAGAAACCGCGGTTCGTCGTCGTCGAAGCGGCTCTTGCCGCGGCTCCGGCGCTCCAGCGCCGGAAGGTCGTGATCGCGCACTGTGGTGAGGTTCCCTTGGTCGAGGCTGAGATAGGCAGCTGGAAGCGACCTGCGAAGACGGCCATGACCGACCTCCTCTCCTCGACCGGGCGCACGCCCGGATGCACGATGCGCGGACAATGTTGGTGGCCGCACGGCTGCCGGTCAACCGAATAACCGCACCACCGCCCGCGGGCGACAGCCGACGCGGTGAACCTCAGCGGGCGAGCACGGTGGCGACCGCGGCGATCAACCCGTCCGCGGTGCGGCTCGGCGCGAACCGGACGTCCGACCAGGTGCGCCCCCGGTGCAACCAGACGCTGGGCAGCCCGACGGCGGCGGCGCCGCCGATGTCCGCCTCCGGGCTGTCGCCGATCACCCACGCGCCGCGTAGTGGCATCCGGACCCGCTGGGCGGCCAGCGCGAAGATCCTCGGGTTGGGTTTGCTCACGCCGGCCTCTTCGGAGATCACCCAGTCCGCGACGTACTGGTCCAGCCCGGTCCGGCGGATCTTGGCGTCCTCGACGCGTACCGTGCCGTTGCAGACCACCACCGGCACCCACCCGGCGTCGTCGGCGATCCGCAGCGCGCAGGCGGTCAGTGGGTCGAGCCTGGTCTGCGCCACCACTCCGTCGTGCAGCTCCTCGACCAGGTCGATCGAGGGGATGCGCAGCTCGTAGCGGTCCCGGATGGCGTCGGCGAGGTCCCAGCGGTCGGTCAGCCCGTCGGCGTCGATCGAGACAAGCCAGTCGATGTCGGTGTGGGGGGCGCCGATGCTGTCCAGGAAGCGCTCACCCCAGCGGCGGAACGGCCCAGCCCGATCCAGCAGGGTGTTGTCCAGGTCCAGCAGGAGCAGTGGCACTCGGGCACCCTACGGGACCGACGTGTCCGCCAACAGATCCAGCGGGTATCGGGCTGACGACGGGCTCAGCCAGGCATCGACGCCCGAGGGCCGCCCTGGTCCGGCAACCGATCGGCGAGCATCGAGTGGGCCGCCCGGGTGCTCGCGAGCACGGCGGGATCCAGCGTCGCCACGAGCACCGCCGTACCGTCGTCGGCGCCGCGGGCCAGCACCCGCCCCTCGGGGTCGTAGACGGCCGCGCCGCCGTTGAAGCGCCACGGGTCGACGCCCCCGACCGCGTTGGCGAAGACCACGAACATCGTGTTGTCCAGGGCCCGCGCCGCGTAGTAGAGATCCCGACGGTGCTCGGAGCCGGTCAGGTAGCCGCTGGGGCACAGGTAACCGTGTGCGCCGTCGAGGGCCGCGGCCCGGCCGTGCTCGGGGAAACAGCCGTCATAGCAGATGCCCAACCCGAGCCGCCAGTCGTCGACGAGCAGGGTGGCACCCCGATCGCCGGGGGTGAACAGGTCGCGCTCGTCGCCCCACAGCTGCTGCTTGTCGTACCCGACCCGGACCTCCCCGGACCGGTCGATGACCAGGGCGGCGATGGTCCGCCGGCCGTCCGGGTGCCGGGCGGCGGCGCCGACCAGCGCGGTGACGCCAGCCTCGCGCGCGGCGGCCCGCAGCGGGTCGAGCCGGGGATCCGCGACCATCCCGGCCGGATCGGCCGCGACGTCCGTGCCGGCCGGGTCGGCGGCGAGGGTTGGCGGGTGGTACGCGCAGAGGAACAGCTCCGGCAGGACGACCACCCGGGCGCCCTGCTCACCGGCTCGACGGACCAGGTCGGCCCCGGCGACCGCGTTGCCGGCGACGTCGCCGGGCGTGGGGGTGGCCTGAACGGTGGCCACGGTCAACGGCGAGCTGGGCAGGGTGCGGGGCGGAGTCACCGGGCGATGGTAAACGGCCAGGTCCCAAGCCGTACGTACGGTTTGCATGCCCCGGGGTGACCTGCGACGATCGACGTGTGCCCAGAGTAAGCCAGGACCAGCTCGACGCGCGCCGGCAGGAGATCCTCGCCGCGGCCCGGGCGTGTTTCGCCCGGCTCGGCTACGAGGGGGCGACCGTACGCCGCCTCGAGGAGGCCACCGGCCTGTCCCGTGGCGCGATCTTCCACCACTTCCGCGACAAGGACTCGCTCTTCCTGGCCGTCGCCGAGGACGACGCCGCGGCGATGGTCGAGACGGTGGCCCGCAACGGTCTGGTGCAGGTGATGCGGGACCTGCTCGCCCGCGCCGTCTCCCCGGACACCACCGGCTGGCTGGGCAGCCAACTGGAGGTCTCCCGGCGGCTGCGCACCGACCCGGCGTTCGCCAAACGGTGGGCGGAACGGTCCGCCGCGATCGCCGAGGCGACCCGGGACCGGCTGGCCCGCCAGCGCGACGCCGGGGTGCTGCGCGAGGACGTCCCGATCGACGTGCTGGCCCAGTTCCTGGAACTGGCCTACGACGGCCTGGTGCTGCACCTGGCCATGGGCCGACCCGCCGGTGACCTGGGCCCGGTGCTCGACCTGGTCGAGGAGGCGGTCCGCCGCCACTGACCACCGGGACGCCGGTCGATCAACCGTGGCGGGGCTGCTCCACAATGGGGCCGCCGATCCCCTCCGGTGACAGGAGCAGTCGATGATCGTCTACACCGCGTCCGGCGACACCTGGGGCATCCCCGGCCCGACCTTCCTTCGGTTCTACCTCGTGGCCGCCGCGGTGGTGCTGACCTTCGCGGTGTACGAGCGAGTCCGGATGGCGGCCGGGTCGAACGCTGCCATGACCGCCGACCCGCTCGGGCCGCAGCAGGTGGCGTACCTCAATGGTGGCCCCCAACTCGCCGTACACGCCGCGCTCGGCGGGCTGCGTGGCAGCGGCACGGTCGGCGTACGACCGGACCGCCGGCTGACCACAGTCGGCGCCGCGCCGTCCGGGCTCACCCCGTTGGACCAGGCCATCCACTGGGCCGCTCACCAGCACGCTCGCGTCCGGGACCTGCCGAAGGACGACCGGGTACGCGTCGCGTTGCACCAGATCCGCAACGGCCTGGAGCAGCGCGGGCTGTTGACGAACGACTCGCAGCGCGCCCGCGCCCGGTTCTGGAACAAGGTGCTGATCGCCCTGCTGGGCCTCGGCGTGCTCCGGCTGTTCTTCGGCTTGGCGAACGGCCACCCGGTGGGCTACCTGCTGCTCACCCTGGCCGTGCTCCTGTGCATCGCGCTGCTGATGGGCCGGGCACCCGTACGCACCCGGGCCGGGCGGGCGGCGCTGCGCGGTGTCCGCCGCGAACACGCCCACCTCGCCCCGGCCTCCGCGCCCGCGTACGCCACCTACGGGGCTGCCGGCGCGGCGATGGGCGTGGCCCTGTACGGCACCGCCGCGCTCTGGGCGCTCGACCCGGGCTTCGCCGAGCAGGCCGAGATCCAGCGCCAGGCGATCTCCAGCAGCGGCGGCTGGACGGGCGGCTCCGACGGTTCGTCCGGTGGCGGCGACAGCTCCGGTGGAGACGGCGGCGGCAGCTCCTGCGGCGGCGGAGGCGGTTGCGGCGGCGGGGGGTGCGGCGGATGACCGGCCCGTCCGGCGTGGGCATCGGCTGGCGTCCGGAGATCACCGGGTTCGTGGCCGAACTACCCGGCCTGCGCTTCGTCGAGGTGGTCGCCGAGGGAGTGCCCGCGTCCGGGCCGCTGCCGCTCGGTCTGGCGCAGCTGCGCGAACGCGCGGTGACGGTGGTACCCCACGGGGTGCGGCTCAACCTCGGCGGCGCCGAGCCGGTCGAATCGGCCCGGGTCGCCCACCTGGCCACCGTGGCGCAACGCCTGGACGCACCGCTGGTCAGCGAGCACATCGCGTTCGTCCGGGCCGGCGGCCTGGAGGCCGGCCACCTGCTGCCGCTGCCGCGCAGCCGGGAGGCCGTGGACGCGGTCTGCGCCAACGTGGCACGGGCACAGGCCGAACTTCCGGTGCCGATCGCGCTGGAACCGATCGCCGCGCTGCTCGACTGGCCCGACGACGAGCTGGACGAGGCGGACTTCCTCACCGAGATCCTCGACCGGACCGGGGCTCTGCTGCTGCTGGACGTGGCGAACGTGCACGCCAACGCCCGTAACCGGGGCGCCGACCCGCTCGCGTTGCTGGACCGCCTGCCGCTGGAACGGATCGCGTACGCCCACGTGGCGGGTGGCGCGGAACACGGCGGTTTCTACCACGACACCCACACCGACCCGGTGCCGAAAGCGGTGCTGGAGCTGGTCGGCGCGCTCTGTGCCCGACGGCGACCACCGGCTCTGCTGCTGGAACGCGACGGGCACTACCCGCCGGCCGCCGAACTCCGCGCCGAACTGGACGCCCTGGCCGCCGCCGCGGGCTTCCCGGCCGTGACATGACTGGCGCAGCCGAGCGCCACGCCGTGCCCGCGCCACACGCCGGGCCCGCGCCTCACGGCGGGCTCGCGCCACACGCCGGGCCCGCGCCACACGCCGGGCCCGCGCCACACGCCGGGCCCGCGCCACACGCCGGGCCCGCGCCGCGCGGCGGGCTCGCCGAGCGGCAGGCCGAACTGGTCGCGGCGCTTGTCGCCGGGGGTGCGCCACCGGCGGGGTTCGCCCCGGGCCCGCTCGCCGCCACCCGGGCGGCCCTGCTGCGCAAGCGGGCCAGTGAGGTGGCCCGACAATGGCCACTGCTCGCCGCCGGTCTCGGTGCCGGGTGGTCGAGGACCTTCGCCGACTGGGCCGCTCGGAGACCCACCGCCGGGTCGCTGCGCGACGGCTGGGACCTGGCCCGCGCGCTGCACGACCGGCGGGCGCTCCCCCCGGCCGCCGCCGAGGAGCTGGCCGTCCGGGAGGCACGCCTGCGCTACGACGGGCGTCGGGCGCCGCGTCCGCGCCGGTTGCCGGCGGTGGGCCGCGCCGCCGGCGCCGTGGCGGTCCAGATCGCCGGTCGGGTACGCCTGCTGCGCCCCGCCCCACGTCCACCGGCACCACCCACCTCTGCTGGCGACGGCACACCCGATGCGGCAGGATCGCCGTTATGGATCTCGGACTGAGCGACCGCGTCTACGTCCTCACCGGCGCCTCCCGCGGCCTGGGTTACGCGACCGCGCAGAGCCTGGTCGCCGACGGCGCACGGGTGGTGCTCTCCGCCCGGGACCAGGACGCGGTGGCCGCCGCCGCGCAGCGACTGGGCGGCCCGGAGCACGCCGTCGGGCTGACCGCCGACCTGGCCGACCCGGAGACCCCGGGGCAGCTCGTCGCCGCCGCCCAGGAACACTTCGGCCGGCTCGACGGCGCGCTGATCTCGGTCGGCGGTCCACCGGCGGGCAACGCCGCGGCGATCACGGACGAGCAGTGGCGGCTCTCCTTCGAAACCGTCTTCCTGGGCACCATCCGCGCGGTCCGCACGATCGCCGGCGTGCTGGGCGAGGGCGGCGCGATCGGGCTGGTGCTCTCCACCTCGGCCCGCGGCCCGGTGCCCGGCCTGGGCATCTCCAACGGTCTGCGGCCCGGTCTGGTCGGCGCGGCCAAGGACATCGCCGACGACTACGGCCCGCGCGGGGTCCGGGTGGTCGGGCTGCTGCCCGGCCGGATCCTGACCGACCGCAACCGGGAACTCTTCGCCGCCACCGGCGACCCGGACCGCGCCCGCACCGACGCGGAGGCCAGCATCCCGCTGCGCCGCCTCGGCGACCCCGCCGAGTTCGGCCGGGTGGCCGCGTTCGTGCTCTCCCCCGCCGCCAGCTACCTCACCGGGATCACGCTGCCGGTCGACGGCGGCGCGCTGCGCGGGCTGTGACCCCCGACGAGCGCCGACGATCCGCCCGCGCGGCGACGCCCCATGACCCCCGACCCGCCCACGCGGTGACGCCGCCCGAGCCGGCCGGGGCCGACTCCCCGGCCGTTGATCGACTCGACATCAAGAAAGTCGGGCTGTCGACGCGCCCAGGACACCCCGACTTCCAGGAACCCGAGTCGATCAGGGCGCGGCGTCCCGCGCCGACCCGGCCGACCCGGCGGGACGGACCGGCCCGCGCGGACAGCACGGCCCGGCCGGACGAACCGACCCGCGCGGACGAACCGACCCGCGCGGACAAACCGACCCGGCCGGACGGACCAGCCCGCGCGGACAGACCAGCCCGCGCGGACAAACCGACCCGACCGGACGGACCAGCCCGCGCGGACAAACCGACCCGGCCGGACGGACCGGCCCGCGCGGACAAACCGACCCGGCCGGACGGACCAGCCCGCGCGGACAAACCGACCCGACCGGACGGACCAGCCCGCGCGGACGGACCAGCCCGCGCGGACAAACCGACCCGGCGGGACGGACCGGCCCTGGCGGACGGGCCAGCCCGCGCGGACAGACCAGCCCGCGCGGACAGACCAGCCCGCGCGGACAGACCAGCCCGCGCGAACGGACCGGCCCGCGCGAACGGACCGGCCCGGCCGAACGAACCGGGCCCAGCCGGACTGGCCCGCACGGACAGAACAGCGCGGCCGAGCCGGGCGGAGCTGGCGGCGGCTGTGGACCGGACCATCCCCGATGTGCTCGCGCCAGGGCTGGCGGTGCTCTTCGTCGGAATCAACCCGGGCCTGTGGTCGGCCGCTACCGGATGGCACTTCGCCCGGCCCGGCAACCGGTTCTGGCCCGCCCTGCACCGGGGCGGGTTCACCCCGCGGCTGCTGCACCCCAGCGAGCAGGACGAGTTGCCGGCGCTCGGGCTCGGCATCACCAACATGGCCGCCCGGGCCAGCGCCCGCGCGGATGAGCTGAGCACCGAGGAATTCCTCGACGGCGCGGCGATTTTGACCGACAAGGTAGCCCGGTACCGGCCGCGCTGGGTGGCCGTGGTGGGGGTGACCGCGTACCGGATCGGTTTTCAGCGGCCGAAAGCCACCTTCGGGCCGCAGCCGGAGTCGCTGGCCGGCGCCCGGCTGTGGGTGCTGCCCAACCCGAGCGGCCTGAACGCGCATTTCACCCCGGTCGCCCTGGGCCTGGCCTTCGCCGAACTGCGGGCGGCGACCGATCTGCCGGACCGTCGAACCGTCGGACCATCCGACCGATGATCGACTCGGCTTCCAGGAAGTCGGGCTGTCAACGTGACCATGACACAGCGACTTTCAGGAACCCGAGTCGATCAACCCGCGTGGCCGTCAGTTGGCGGCGGCGGGCGGCAGCACCTCGTCGGCGCGGTAGGTGCCCAACGGCATGACCACCGGCTCGGGCCCGGTCGCGTCGACGAACGGGGTGGGCGAGTCGGCGACCGCGAACTGGGTCCGGTACAGCTCGGCGTAGAGCCCACCGACCGCGACCAGCTCGTCGTGCCGCCCCCGCTCGACGATCCGCCCGTCGTCGAGCACGAGGATCTGGTCGGCGTCGCGCACGGTGGAGAGCCGGTGCGCGATCACCAGGGCGGTACGCCCGGCCAGCGCCACCGACAGCGCCCGCTGCACCGCCGCCTCGCTCTCCGAATCCAGGTGTGCGGTCGCCTCGTCGAGGATCACGATCGACGGGGCCTTGAGCAGCAGGCGTGCGATGGCGATGCGCTGTTTCTCGCCACCGGAGAACCGGTAGCCGCGCTCCCCCACCGTGGTGTCCAGACCGTCGGGCAGCGCCCGCACCAGGTCGGCCACCTGCGCCCCGGCCAGTGCGGCCCAGATCTCGTCGTCGGTGGCGTCCGGCTTGGCGTAGCGGAGATTCTCGGCGATCGTCTCGTGGAACAGGTGCGAATCCTGGGTGACCACACCGATCTCGTCCCGCAGGGAGGCGAGCGTCGCGTCGCGCACGTCCACCCCGCCGACGAGGACCTGACCGTCGCTGACGTCGTAGATCCGGGAGATGAGCATCGACAGGGTCGACTTGCCCGCGCCGGACGGGCCGACCAACGCGACCATCTGCCCCGGCTCGACGCTGAACGACACTCCCTTGAGCACCGGCTCGTTGACCGTCCGGTCGAGGGTGGCGACCTCTTCCAGCGAGGCGAGGGAGACCTCGGCGGCGCTCGGGTAGCGGAATCGCACGTCGCGGAAGTCGACCCGACCGGCGTTCCGGGGCACCGGCACCGCGTCGGGCTTCTCCACGATGCCCGGCGTCAGGTCGAGCACCTCGAAGACGCGGTCGAAGGAGACCAGCGCGCTCATCACGTCCACCCGGACGTTCGAGAGCGCGGTGAGCGGCCCGTACAGGCGGGTGAGCAGCAGCGCCAGCGTCACCACGGTGCCGGCGCTGACGCCGCCGGTCACCGCGAGCCAGCCGCCGAGGCCGTAGGTGAGCGCCTGCGCCAGTGAGGCGACCAGCAGCATCGCCACGAAGAACGTGCGGGAGTACATCGCGGACTGGATGCCGATGTCGCGGACCCGCTCGGCCCGGCCGGCGAACCGGCGTGCCTCGATCTCGGGCTGGCCGAAGAGCTTCACCAGCAGCGCGCCGGCCACCCCGAACCGCTCGGTCATGGTGGCGTTCATCTTGGCGTCGAGGTTGTACGCCTCGCGGGTGATGTCCGCCAGCCGTCGACCGACCCGGCGGGCCGGAATGATGAAGATCGGCAGCAGCACCAGGGAGAGCGCGGTGATCTGCCAGGAGAGGGTGAACATCACCGCCGCGGTGAGCACCAACTGGATGACGTTGCTGACCACACCGGACAGGGTCGAGGTGAACGCCCGCTGGGCGCCGAGCACGTCGTTGTTGAGCCGGCTGACCAGCGCGCCGGTCTGGGTACGGGTGAAGAACTGCAACGGCATCCGCTGCACGTGGTCGTAGACCCGGGTGCGCAGGTTGAAGATGATGCCCTCGCCGATGCGGGCGGAATACCACCGCTGGGCCAGCGAGAGCAGCGCGTCGGCGACCGCCAGCGCGGCGATGAACAGGGCCAGCCGCACCACGAGTCGGCCGGCCTCGGTGCCGCCCCGGTTGATCGCGTTGATCACGTCGCCGGCGAGCACCGGGGTGGCCACGCCGATGACGGCGGCCAACACCACGGTGGCCAGGAAGACGACGATGTCGCGCCGGTAGGGCTGCGCGAAGGCGACGATGCGGCGGGCCACGCCGCGCTTGAGCCGGTGGGTGGAGACCTCGTCGCGGTTGCGCATCGACCGGAGCATGCTCCACCCGGCCATGCCACCGCCGGACATCGGGTTGGACATCGCTCACCTCCGGGTTGTCGGGCAGACCGCACCGTCAGGCCAATTCTCCCGACGAGTGTGACAACCTCAGTCGTAACCCGGATCTTCCCGTGCGGTCCTTACCTATTCTCCGCTGCCGGCGAGGTCGCGCAGCCGACGGGTCTGCGCCTCCCGCTCGGCACGCTGCTGGTCGGCGTGCGACCGGCCGGCCGCACCGGCAAGCAAAGCCTTGATCTCCACCACCGCGTCGCGGGCCCCGGAGAGCAGACCGGCGGTCAGATCCCGGACCGCGCCGTCCAACTCGGCCGGCGGCACGACCAGGGTGGCCAGCCCGATCCGGTCCGCCTCGGCGGCGTCCAACCGGCGGCCGGTGGCACAGATCTCCAGCGCCCGCGAGTAGCCGATTAGCTCGACGAGACGCTTCGTGCCGGCCAGGTCGGGCACCAGGCCGAGGGTCACCTCGGCCATCGACAGCTTCGCGTCCGTGGACAACACCCGCAGGTCACAGGCGAGCGCGAGCTGGAAGCCGGCCCCGATCGCGTGGCCCTGCACCGCCGCCACCGAGACCACATCCGGCCGGTGCAGCCAGGTGAAACCGGCCTGGAACTCCGCGATGCGCTCGGCGCACTCCTGCTCGGGCAGCGTGGCCAACTCGGCGAACGACCCCGGGCCGGAGGCGCCAGCCACCGCGAGATCGAGGCCGGCGGAGAACGCGCGGCCCTCACCGCGGACCACCACCACCCGCACGTCGCCGGGAAGGTCACGGGAGAAGTCGCTCATCGCTCGCCACATCGCGGGCGTCTGGGCGTTGAGCACGTCGGGCCGGCACAACGTCACCGTGGCGACCGGCCCGTCGCAAGTCAGCCGAACCCCGGTCGCCTCGGTGGTCACCGGACGTCCCGGGGAGCGGAGCTGGTGCACGACGCTGAGGGGCGGGTCACGCCTTCTTGCGGCGCCGGGCACCACCGCGCTGACGCAGCTGCACCCCGGACTCGGTGAGCACTCGATGGATGAACCCGTAGGAACGGCCGGTCGAGGCCGCCAACGCGCGGATGCTCTCCCCCGAGGTGTACCGCTTTACCAGGTCCTTGGCGAGCGTCTGACGCTCGGCTCCGACGATCCGGCGACCCTTCTCAGTGCTGGTGGCTGTGCCAGTGGCTGCCATGCTGTGTCCTCACGTCCCAGACTGTGCGGTTCGGATACGGTCCCACCTATTAGACCGCCTCGAACGATCATGCGCCAGATATCAACTCTTCGCCAACCGACACGCTATGCAATGTCAGTTTCCCGATAGAGTGATCCTGACGATCGGGCCCCGTCGTGGCGTCCGGGCGTACCACCGCTCGGCGCTCGCGGGCTGCCGACCCGTAGCCTTCGGTCGTGATCGACCTGCTGAGCACCGGAGCTGCGGCGGCCGTGGTCTTCGCCGCCACCGACATCGACGACATCGTCATCCTGACGCTGTTCTTCGTCGCGGCCCGCACCGCTGGCCGACCCCGCACCTGGGAAATTGTCGCCGGACAATACCTCGGCATCGGCGCGCTCGCGTTAGCGAGTGCGGTGATAGCGGGCGGACTCCTGGTGGTGCCGGACCCGTGGACCGGGCTGCTCGGCCTGCTGCCGATCGCGCTGGGCGTACGCGCGCTGCGCGGCTCGGGTGAGGAGGAGGCCCCGGCGGTCGTCACCGGAGCGCTGGGCGTGGCCGGGGTGACGATCGCGAACGGCGCCGACAACGTGGCCGTCTACGTACCCGTATTCCGGGCCCTCGGTGTGGCCGACAGCGCGGTGTTCCTGCTGGTCTTCGTGCTGCTGATCGCGCTGTGGTGCGCCGTCGGGGCATGGCTGGGCGGGCACCGGAGGGTGGTCCGGCTGGTCGAGCGCGCCGGCGCCTGGCTGGTGCCGGCGATCTTCATCGCCATCGGCGTGGTGATCCTGGTCAGCTCCGGCGTGCTCGGCCGACTGGTCGACCTGCTCGGCTGAACGCAGGCCGAGACCGGCGGGCGAGCCCGAACCGGACTCGGTCAGGCCAGCTTGAACCGAACCGGACTCGGTCAGGCCAGCTCGACCAGCTCGAGCAGGTCGTCGCTCCAGGCGTCCTCGTCGCCGTCGGGCAACAGGATGGCCCGGTCCGGCTTGAGCGCCAGCACGGCACCCGGGTCGTGGGTGACCAGGACGATCGCACCGGGGTAGTTGGCGATCGCGTCGAGGACCTGCTCCCGGCTGACCGGGTCGAGGTTGTTCGTCGGCTCGTCGAGCAGCAGCACGTTGGCGCCGGAACAGACCAGGGTGGACAGGGCCAGCCGGGTCTTCTCACCACCGGAGAGCACACCGGCCGGCTTGTTCACGTCGTCACCGGAGAAGAGGAACGCGCCCAGGATCTTGCGCAGGTCGGTGTCGGACTGCTCGACGGCGGCGGCCCGCATGTTCTCCAGCACGGTCCGCTCCACGTCCAGCGTCTCGTGCTCCTGGGCGTAGTAGCCCAGCCGCAGGCCGTGACCGGCGTGCACCTCGCCGGTGTCCGGGGTGAGCAGCCCGCCGAGCATCCGCAGCAGGGTCGTCTTGCCCGCGCCGTTGAGACCGAGGATGGCCACCCGGGAGCCCCGGTCGACCGCCACGTTGACGTCGGTGAAGATCTCCAGTGAGCCGTACGACTTGGACAGGCCGGTCGCCGTGAGCGGGGTCTTGCCGCACGGCGCGGGGCTGGGGAAGCGGACCTTGGCAACCCGGTCGGCGACCCGTACCTCCTCCAGGCCGGAGATCAGCTTCTCGGCACGACGGGCCATGTTCTGCGCGGCCACGGTCTTGGTGGCCTTGGCCCGCATCTTGTCGGCCTGCGCCATCAACGCGCCGGCCTTCTTCTCCGCGTTGGCCCGCTCCCGGCGACGGCGTCGCTCGTCGGTCTCGCGGGCCTCCAGGTACGCCTTCCAGCCCAGGTTGTACACGTCGATCACGGAACGGGTGGCGTCGAGGAACCAGACCTTGTTGACCACCGACTCCAACAGCGCGCCGTCGTGGGAGATCACGATCAGGCCGCCCTTGTGGTTGGCGAGGAAGCCGCGCAGCCAGGTGATCGAGTCGGCGTCCAGGTGGTTCGTCGGCTCGTCGAGCAGCAGGATGCCGCCGCCGTTCTCGCCCGCGTCGCGGAACAGGATCCGGGCCAGCTCGATGCGCCGACGCTGACCACCGGAGAGGGTGCCGATGGTCTGCGCGAGCGCCCGGTCCGGTAAACCGAGGTTGGCGCAGATGCGCGCTGCCTCGGCCTCGGCCGCGTACCCGCCCAGGGCGGCGAACTGGTCCTCCAGGGCGCCGTAGCGACGGACCAGCTTCTCGTCGGTGTCCTCGGCGAGGCGCGCCTCGATCTCCTGCATCTGCGCCATCAGGACGTCCAGGCCGCGGGCGGAGAGCACCCGGTCGCGTCCGGTCACCTCAAGGTCGCCGGTGCGCGGGTCCTGCGGCAGGTAGCCGATGGCGCTGCGCTGGTCGATCTGGCCGCCGTACGGCTGCCCCTCGCCGGCAAGCACCTTCAGCGTGGTGGTCTTGCCGGCGCCGTTGCGACCGACCAGGCCGATCCGGTCACCGGGCTGGACGCGCAGAGTGGTGTCGGACAGCAGGATGCGGGAACCGGCACGCAGTTCCAGGCCGGTGGCAGTGATCATGTTGGCGGGCTCGCTCTCGGGGTCTGGAAGGCTGACTCGGGGCACGCGAAACGGCCGGCGGGCTCGAGGGGCCCGACGGCGCGGGGCGGTTCAGCCTTCGCAGCGCAGCACCCGACAAGTGTACCGGGCGCCTCCGGACGGTCCGCCCGGATTACCGATCAAGATCATCGGGTACCGAACGGCTGTCCGGACCCCCTCCGGCAACTACGCGACGAACCGACACACAGACGACATTCACACCGGCATACGGCGATCGGGGTCAGCATGGAACTCAACGAGCGGGCCGAGCTCGACACCTCCCAGGCCAACGACCTGGGTCGGGGCGGCGGATCGGGCGGCGGCGGCATGGGCATCCCCATCCCCGGCGGTGGCGGCCGAGGCGGCATCATCGGCATCGTGGTCGCCGTCCTCGTCGCCCTGCTGGGCGGCGGGTTCGGCCTCAACGCCATGACCAACGGCGACGAGGGCGGGCAGGCCGGGGGCACCGACCTGGAGCAGCTGTGCTCCACCGCGAACCCCGACCGGCTCGACGACGCGCGCTGCCGCAACCTGCTCTACGTCAACAGCATCCAGGGATACTGGCAGAAGGCGTACCCGGAGCTGGGCGACGGGAAGTACGAGCCGACCGACACCAACTTCTTCCAGGCCGCCGTGAACACCGGTTGTGGCCAGGCCGACTCGGGTGTCGGGCCGTTCTACTGCCCCGCCGACAAGCAGGTGTACATCGACCTGAGCTTCTACGACGAGCTGGCGTCCCGGTTCGGGGCGAAGGGCGAGTTCGCCCAGCCGTACGTGCTCGCCCACGAGTACGGCCACCACATCCAGAACCTGCTCGGCACCAACGCGAAGGCCGGCCAGGGCGATCAGAGCGGCCCCCGCTCGGCGTCCGTACGACTGGAGTTGCAGGCCGACTGCTACGCCGGCGCCTGGGCCAAGCACGCCACCGAGAGCAAGGACAAGACCGGTCAGGAGCCGCTGTTCAAGTCGATCACCCAGACCGACATCAGCGAGGCCGTGCAGGCCGCCGAGGCGATCGGCGACGACAGCATCCAGGAACGCTCCGGCGGGCAGGTCAACCCGGACCAGTTCACCCACGGTACGTCCGAGCAGCGCAAGCGCTGGTTCACCCAGGGCTACGGCGGCGGTGACCCGAAGACCTGCGACACCTTCGGCACCGACCAGCTCTGACGTCGTGAACGATCGTGGCAGGCCCCTCGGCGGGCCTGCCACGACGTGCTTCGTGAGGTGCCCTTCCCGCCACCGTCGCCATCCGTACCGCCCGGGGCGAGCGGGGCGGACGGGTCAGGCGAGCCGCGAGACCTGGTAGTGGCCGATCAGCCAGTCGTCGTCGATCCGCCGCAGCAGGACGCCGAGGTTGACCATCAGGGCCGGCCGGTCGGTGAAGCCGAACTCCACCTCCAGGTAGCCGAGGACCAGGTCGTCCGCGAGACGGCGGATCTCCCGGATGTCGTACGCGGCGGTCAGGCCGAGCGGCTGGTGGGCGTAGTACGCGGCCACACCGGCACGACCGACGGTGTACGGCTGCAACCCCTGGAAGATCGCGTCGTCGGTGAAGCACGCCGCGACCCGATCGGGTTCGTGGGCGTCGACCGCCGACTTCCACCGGTCGAGGACGGTACGCAGAATCTGCGCCTCGGACATGACGATCTCCTTGCTGACGGCGGGTCCTTCCGGGCTCAACGAGGCGGCTGACCCGGGTCGTTCGGGTGCGGCGTCAACGGTGTCACGCTCTCGCGCCGCCATCCGCGCAGCGGCATCGACGCGAGGACGGCGTCCAACTCATCGGCGCCGTCGGCCTGGAACAGCCCCCAGGTACGCCACTCCCCCGGCGCCAGCGGCGGCCGCCACAGCCGCAGCAGACTGCCCTGCGCCGTCAGCTCGGCCGAGCGCGCCGCCTCACGCGCGCGCATGTCGGCGACCTCGTCCTCCGACGTGCCCGGCGGCACCGTCGTCACCATGTCCACCAGAAACTCCACGTGCCCATCCTCCGACCACCGGCGGGGCAACAGGCCGGGAACCCCGTTTCGGGTGGCGGTCGTCTCCCCGCCGACCCCGCCGACCACGCCGGGACCGCCGAGGTCAGTCGGGGTCGCGCACCAGGATCCGTACCGCGCGGGCGGCGCTCACCGCCGCGACCAGCACCGCGTGCCGGGGCTCCGGCACGTCGAGCAACCGCTGCGCCCGCAACGGCACGAGCGGGGCCAACCGCCGGTCGGCCAGCACCCCGTCCACCGCCCGCCGGTCACCACCGCAGACCAGCGCGGCCATCGTCGCCGCCTCCGGCAACAGCAGCCGTACGGCCAGGTCCGCCGCATCACCCAGGGCTGCCTTCGCCTGGTTGTCGCGTCGGCGGGCGAACCGGTGCTGCGACCATCCCCCCGCGGCGGTGCGCCCCTGCACGTACCGGGTGTCCACCTTGGAGACCACGAGATCGGCGCCCTCGGCCACCCCGAGAGCCACCGCGCCCTTGCGGGCCAGCAGCAGGCCGATTCGGCGGGGCAGCACGGCGGCGGCCACGAACCCGGCCACGTCCGTGCCGGCCGGCGCACCGGGTGGGGCGTACAGCTCGGCGGTTGCCCCGTCCGGGGCGGCCAGCAACAGGCCGTCCTCCCGCGCGCTGGTGGTGGGCGGGCCATGCCGGTCGGCGAAACCCTCGACCCAGCGGCCGACGCGGGCCGGGTCGACCTCGACCCACCGCCCTCCGCCGGCTGCGGGTCGACTGGTCACCGCCCGACCGTACGGCACGGCGGGCCGACTCGGGCCCCCGGGCAGCCTCCCGGGCCGACCTGGGGCCGCCGGGCAGCATCCCGGACCGACCTGGGGCGCCGCGCCGCATCCCGGACCGCCTTGACGCCGCCGGGCGGCACTCCGGGCCGGCTCGGGGGCCGCCGGGCGGCACCCGGGCCGGCTCGGGTCGCCCGGCGGCACCGCGCGGCCGCTCGGACCCGTCCGGGTGGTGGCCGCTCAGCCCGGCAGCAGCGCGACCACCGCCAGCGCGGCGATGAGCGCGCTGGAGACCAGGCCGGTGACCAGCCGACCACGCGGTCCGGTCAGCGCTCGACCGACGACCGTGCCTCCCCCGGCGATGAGCAGCTGCCAGCTCGCCGACGCCAGGAACACCCCGGCCACGAACAGCGCCACCGGAACCGCGCCCGGATCCGCCGTGTCCCGGCGGCCGAGCACCAGCGCGGTGAAGTACAGCACCGTCGTCGGGTTCAGCAGGGTCAACCCGAGCAGCGCCGCGTAAGCCCGCGCCGGAGTGCCCATGCCCTGCCCGGTCCGGGTCGTCGGCGGCAGCTGCGAGCGGTGCGCGGACCAGGTCCGCCAGAGGCCGTGGCCGGCAAGCCCCAACAGGACCACGGCAGCGGCCACCCGCAGCGGCCCGGCGGCCGGCGCGATGACATCGGCGAGGCCAGCCCCGCCGAGCGCGGCGACCGCGGCGTAGAGCCCGTCGGCCGTGGCAACGGCGAGCGCCGCGGCCGCACCGACCCGGAACGAGGTACGGGCACTGAGCCCGAGAATGAGGATGGCGATCGCTCCGACCGGAATGGCGACGCCGTAGCCGGCGACCAGGCCGGCGAGAAACGCCCCGCTCACGGTCGTCGGTGCCGGGTCGAGGCGCGTCCACGAATCGGCCGCTGTCGGCGCACGGCAGTCGCCGCACGGACAGGGACCTGCATCGGGTACGCCTCAATCACCCGCGCATCCTGCGCGCCGAACCTCGCCCCCGCCACCGAATTTCCCGCGCCCCGCGCCAAGATCGTGCTCGAACAATGATGTAGTGGCCTCGGCGACGCATCGAGGCCACTACATCAATGATCGAGCGCGATCTTGGGTGGTGCGGGGGTCGGTCGGCCGGTCAGGACCGCGCTCCGGACCACTGGGGGTCGCGACCGAGGTAGGAGAGCAGGGCACTGACGTCGTCGGCCTCCGCGCCGGCGTCGAGCGCCGGGGCGTACGCGCCGTAGTCGCGCAACGGTTCGACGATCCGTCGGGCGACCTCCAGCAGAGGGCGGGCCAGGTCGTGCAGCGGGGACGGTTGCCCGGTGGCCACCGCGATGTCCCAGGCGTGCACCGCCGCGTCGAGGGCGCACGCGACCGCTGCCACCTGCGCCGACAGCGCACCCAGGGGCAGCGGCGTACGCACCTGCGGGTCGTCGTCGGCGACGCCCGCCCAGGCGCGGGCGGACGCGTCGAGGGCGGCGCGCAGGCCGATCAGCTTGTCACCGTCGATCCGACCGGAGGGTGCGAACGGGTCCTCCTGCGGGCCTGCCCCGCCGACGATCGCCGCCGTGAAGGCGATCTGGTCGCCGGTCGCGTGCTGGAGGACCTGGGTGACGGTCCACCGGTCGCACGGGGTGGGCAGGTCCCAGCCGTCGGACGGGATTGCCTCGGCGGTCGTCCGGAGCGCAGTGTGCGCCTCGTCGAGCACGATCCGCCACTGCCCGGCTGCCATCTCGCTCATTGTCGCGACCCTCTCCGCCGACCCGGTCGAATGAGCGACTCCACCCACTCGTGAAACGGAATGTTCCGCTCCGTTCTGCAACCAGACTAGCAGACCGGAACGATCCGTTCCACCACTGATTCACGTCAACGTTCAACAGGACGTACAACAGATCGAGCGCGGCGCCCGAACGGGCACCGCGCTCGACGAACCGGGATCGGGTCAGACGTTGAAGCCGAGGGAACGGAGCTGGTCCCGCCCCTCGTCGGTGATCTTGTCCGGACCCCACGGCGGGAGCCACACCCAGTTGATCCGGATGTCGTTCACCAGGCCACCACCGGGGCCGGTGGTGAGCGCCTGCCGGGTCTGGTCCTCGATCACGTCGGTCAGCGGGCAGGCCGCCGAGGTGAGCGTCATGTCCAGGGTGGCGACGTTCTCGTCGTCGACGTGCACGCCGTACACGAGACCCAGGTCGACCACGTTGATGCCGAGCTCCGGGTCGACGACGTCCTTCATCGCCTCCTCGATGTCGGCGATCATCGCCTTGCTGACGCCGCCCGCAGGGGCGGCGGCGTCACCGGCGCCATCGGTCGTCGCGGCGTCGGTCTGCGGCACCGCGGTGGTGTCACCGGCCTCCGGCGTCGCCTCGGTAGCGGTGTTCTCGCTCATGCCGTCCCTCCGCTTCGCTCCGTGACGCCATGAGGCACCAACGCGTTGAACCACTGATTCACTCGCTGACGCTCGCTCATGCCGTCCCTCCGCATCGCTTCGTGATGCCACCAGGCACCACGGTGTCATTCGCTCGCTGACGCACGCTCACGCCTTCACCTCCGGGCTCACGCCCACCCCGGCGCGTGCCGCGGCGTCCTTGAACGCCATCCACGGCAGCAGCGCGCACTTCACCCGGGCGGGGTAACGGGCCACACCCGCGAAAGCAACCCCGTCACCGAGCACGTCCTCGTCCGGCGTGACCTGGCCACGTCCGGACATCAACTCCACGAACGCCTCGTGCACCTCGAATGCTTCCCCGGCGCCCCGACCGCGCAGCAACTCGTGCAGCACGCTCGCCGAGGCCTGGCTGATCGAACAGCCCATCCCGTCGTACGAGATGTCGTGCAGCACGGTGCCGTCGGTGGCCACCCGGACGGTGACCTCGTCACCGCAGGTGGGGTTGACGTGGTGCGCCTCCGCGACCTGGTCGCCCGGGTCGTCGGCGTCGCGTAGGCCACGCCCGTGCGGGCGCTTGTAGTGGTCCAGGATGATCTCCTGGTAGAGCTGGTCGAGTTGCACCATCAGTCGAACACCTTCCGCACCTGCTCCAGACCGGCCACCAGAGCGTCGATCTCCTCCGTGGTGGTGTAGAGGTAGAACGAGGCCCGGGTCATGGCCGGGACGCCGAACCGGCTGCACACCGGCTTGGCACAGTGGTGGCCCACCCGCACCTGCACGCCGAGCGAGTCGAGCACCTGACCCACGTCGTGCGGGTGTACGTCACCCAGCGCGAACGAGATGGTGCCGCCACGGCCGACGGGCACGGTCGGGCCGAAGATCCGCAGGTCGGGCACCGAGCCGAGGGCGTCCAGCGCGTACGCCGTCAGCTCCTTCTCGTGCCACTGGACGGCCCGCATCCCGATGCCGGTCAGGTAGTCGACCGCCGCGCCGAGCGCGACCGCCTCGGCGATCGGCGGGGTGCCCGCCTCGAACCGGGCCGGGGGCGCGGCGAACGTCGAGCGGGCCATGGTGACCGTCTCGATCATCGAGCCGCCGCCGAAGACCGGCGGCATGGCCGCCAGCAGCTCGCCCCGGCCCCAGAGCACACCGATGCCGGTCGGGCCGCACATCTTGTGCCCGGTGAACACGATGTAGTCGGCGTCCAGGTCGACCACGTCGATGGGCAGGTGCGGCACCGACTGCGAGCAGTCCAGCAGCAGCAGCGCGCCCACCTCGCGGGCCCGCGCGGTGATCCGGGAGGTGGCGTTGACCGTGCCGAGGATGTTGGACATGTGCACCAGCGAGACGATCTTCGTCCGTTCGGTGACCAGATCCTCCAGGCCCGACTCGTCCAGCCGCCCCTGGTCGGTGACCGGGAACCAGCGCAGGGTCGCGCCGGTCCGCTCGCAGAGCAACTGCCACGGGACGATGTTCGAGTGGTGCTCCATTTCGGAGATCACCACCTCGTCGCCGGGGCCGAGCCGGAACCGGGGGTCGGCGTCCGGACGCAGCGAGGCGTTCGAGAAGGCGTACGCCACGATGTTGATCGCCTCGGTGGAGTTCTTCGTGAACACCACCTCGTCGACGCTCGGCGCGTTGATGAACGCGGCGACCTTCGCCCGCGCCCCCTCGTACGCCTCGGTGGCCTCGGTGCCCAGGGTGTGCACCGAGCGCGACACGTTGGCGTTGTGCCGCGCGTAGTGCTCGTCGAGCACGTCGAGCACCTGCCGGGGCTTGTGCGAGGTGTTGGCGCTGTCGAGGTAGACCAGCGGGTGCCCGTTGATCTCCCGATCGAGGATCGGGAAGTCGGCGCGCACCCGGGCCACGTCGAAACGCGGCACGTCGTCGTACTGCGGCATCCCCGAGGGGATCGCGATGCTGGTCATCTCGGCAGCGCCTCTCTCGGTCAGGCCCGGGCCGTGCCGGCTCCGGCGGCGTACCGCTCGTAGCCCTCGGCCTCAAGCTTGTCGGCCAGCTCCGGGCCGCCCTGCTCGACGATCCGGCCGGCCACGAAGACGTGCACGAAGTCCGGCTTGATGTAACGCAGGATCCGGGTGTAGTGGGTGATCAGCAGCACGCCGGTGTCACCGGTGTCGCGGACCCGGTTGACGCCCTCGCTGACCACGCGCAGCGCGTCCACGTCGAGGCCGGAGTCGGTCTCGTCGAGGATGGCGATCTTCGGCTTGAGCAGCTCCAGCTGGACGATCTCGTGCCGCTTCTTCTCGCCGCCGGAGAAGCCCTCGTTGACGTTGCGCTGGGCGAACGCCGGGTCCATCTGGAGGCGCTCCATCGCGCCGCGCAGCTCGCCGCCCCAGGTGCGCAGCTTCGGCGCCTCGCCGTCGATGGCGGTCTTCGCGGTACGCAGGAAGTTCGCCACCGAGACGCCGGGCACCTCGACCGGGTACTGCATGGCCAGGAAGAGGCCGGCGCGGGCGCGCTCGTCGACCGTCATGGCCAGCACGTCCTCGCCGTCGAGGGTCACCGTGCCGCCGGTGATCTCGTACTTGGGGTGACCGGCGATCGAGTACGCCAGGGTGGACTTGCCGGAACCGTTCGGGCCCATGATCGCGTGGGTCTCGCCCGACTTCACGGTCAGGTCGACGCCGGCCAGGATCGGCTTGAGCTCACCCTCGGGCAGCTTGACCGACACCTTCAGGTCGCGGATCTCCAGGGTGCTCATTATCGGGTCACTCCATTACTCGGCGTCAGGCTGAGGTAGATGTCGCCGTCGCGGACTTCGACGGGGTAAACGGGAACGGGTTCGGTGGCGGGCAGCCCGGTCGGCTCACCGGTGCGCAGGTCGAAGCGCGAGCCGTGCAGCCAACACTCGAGCGTGCAGCCGTCGACCTCCCCCTCGGAGAGCGCGACCGAGGCGTGCGAGCACTCGTCGTACGCGGCGTAGAAGTTGCCGTCCTCGCCGTGCACCAGGGCGATCGGAGTGCCGTCGACGTCCGCGCTGATCGCGGTGCCCTTCGGCACGTCCTCGGTGGAGCAGAGTCGGATCATCAGGCGCCCGCCTTGGTCAGCCGGGCCTCGATCGCGTCGCCGAGGCGCTCACGCAGCGCCTCCACCGGGATCTTGTTGATCAGCTCGGCGAAGAAACCGCGGACCACCAGCCGGCGGGCCTCACTCTCCGGAATGCCCCGGGCCATCAGGTAGAACAGCTGCTCGTCGTCGAAGCGGCCGGTCGCGCTGGCGTGGCCGGCGCCGGCGATCTCGCCGGTCTCGATCTCCAGATTGGGTACGGAGTCCGCCCGCGCGCCGTCGGTGAGCAGCAGGTTCCGGTTGATCTCGTACGTGTCGGTGCCGGTCGCCTCGGCCCGGATCAGCACGTCGCCCACCCAGACGGTGTGCGCGCTCTCGCCCTGCAGGGCGCCCCGGTAACCGACGTAGCTGCGGCAGTCCGACACGGAGTGGTCGACCAGCTGCCGATGCTCCAGGTGCTGCCCGGAGTCGGCGAAGTAGACGCCGTACAGCTCGGCCTCGCCACCCCGACCGGTGTATTCCACGCTGGTGAACTGCCGGACCAGGTCGCCACCCAGGGACACCTGGATGTGGATGACCTTGGCGTCCCGGCCCAGCTTGATCTTCAGGTGCTGAGCCTGGACCGCGTCGTCGGCCCAGTCGGCGATGGTGACCAGCGTCAGCTTCGCGCCGTCGGCCACGGCCACCTCGACGTTGTCGGCCAACGTGGCCGACCCGACGTGCTCCAGGACCAGGGTCGTCTCGGCGAACCGACCCACCTCGACGAAGGTGTGACCGAACGCCGGCTGCCCGGCTCCCGTACCGACCACGCGCAGGCGCACAGCCTCGCCGACCACCGCGTCGGACGCCACCCGCACCAGCAGGGCGTCGGCGGCGGCGCCGTACGCCAGCGCGCTGACCCGGTCGACCGGGGTCAGCACACTGCCGAGCCGCTCGTCGTCGCGGCCGATCCGGGTGATGGCCACGCCCTCGGGCAGGTCGCCGTACTCGTGCCGGACCGCGCCGGTGCTGGCCGGCACGTCACCGGTCAGGCCGCGGAGGCGCTTGAGTGGGGTGAAACGCCACTCCTCCTCCAGGCCGGTGAGGGCCGGGAAGTCGGCGACGTCGTACGAGCGCAGCGCCTGCGACTTGGTGCTGGGCGGCGCGGAAGCCTGGGTAGTCATTTCTTCCTTGGTCTGTCTGTTCCGTGACGACGAGGTTGGGGCTGGTGTGGCGGACCGGCGTTCCGGCCCGCCACCTGGGAGCGGCGGCGTCAGCCGACCGCGCCCTCCATCTGAAGCTCGATCAGGCGGTTGAGCTCCAGGGCGTACTCCATCGGGAGCTCCTTGGCGATCGGCTCGATGAAGCCGCGCACGATCATGGCCATCGCCTCGTCCTCGCTCAGCCCCCGGCTCATCAGGTAGAAGAGCTGGTCGTCGCTGATCTTGGAGACGGTCGCCTCGTGCCCCATCGACACGTCGTCCTCGCGGATGTCGACGTACGGGTAGGTGTCCGAGCGGGAGATGGTGTCGACCAGCAGCGCGTCGCACTTGACCGTGCTCCGGCTGTGGTGCGAACCCTCCAGCACCTGCACCAGACCCCGGTACGAGGTGCGGCCGCCGCCACGGGCGATCGACTTCGACACGATGGTCGAGGAGGTGTGCGGCGCGGCGTGCACCATCTTGGCGCCGGCGTCCTGGTGCTGACCCTCGCCGGCCATCGCCACCGAGAGCACCTCGCCCTTGGCGTGCTCGCCGGTCATGTAGACCGCCGGGTACTTCATGGTCACCTTGGAGCCGATGTTGCCGTCGACCCACTCCATGGTCGCGCCCTCGTGGCAGACGGCACGCTTGGTGACCAGGTTGTAGACGTTGTTCGACCAGTTCTGGATGGTCGTGTAACGGCAGCGCGCGTTCTTCTTGACGATGATCTCCACGACCGCGCTGTGCAGCGAGTCGGAGGAGTAGAGCGGCGCGGTGCAGCCCTCGACGTAGTGCACGTACGCACCCTCGTCGACGATGATCAGCGTCCGCTCGAACTGGCCCATGTTCTCCGTGTTGATCCGGAAGTAGGCCTGCAACGGGATCTCCACGTGCACGCCCTTCGGCACGTAGATGAACGAGCCACCGGACCACACGGAGGTGTTCAGGGCGGCGAACTTGTTGTCGCCGACCGGGATCACCGTGCCGAAGTACTCCTTGAAGACGTCCTCGTGCTCGCGCAGCGCCGTGTCGGTGTCCAGGAAGAGGACGCCCTGCTCCTCAAGATCCTCGCGGATCTTGTGGTAGACGACCTCCGACTCGTACTGCGCCGCGACACCGGCGACCAGACGCTGCTTCTCCGCCTCCGGGATGCCCAGCCGGTCGTAGGTGTTCTTGATGTCCTCGGGCAGGTCCTCCCAGCTGGTGGCCTGCTTCTCGGTGGACCGCACGAAGTACTTGATGTTGTCGAAGTCGATCCCGGTGAGGTCCGCGCCCCAGGCCGGCATCGGCTTACGGCCGAACAGCCGCAGGCCCTTCAGCCGCAGGTCGAGCATCCACGCCGGCTCGTTCTTCTTGGCCGAGATGTCCCGCACCACCGCCTCGTTGATGCCGCGCTGGGCGACCGCCCCGGCGGCGTCCGGGTCGGACCAGCCGTACTCGTACCGGCCCAGGGCGGCGAGCTGCTCTTCCTGGGTCAGGGGCTGGACGATCTGCTCGGTCATCTATCTGTCCTCACAGTGGTGACGGGATTACCGGATTGAGCGCGGACCGGCTGGGTCGGAATGTGCGTGGTGCACACCCCGTCGCCGTGCGCGATGGTGGCCAGACGCTGCACGTGGGTGCCGACCAAACGGGAGATAACCGCGGTCTCGGCCTCGCACAGCTGGGGAAACTCGGCGGCCACGTGCGCCACCGGGCAGTGGTGCTGACAGAGCTGGCCGCCGGAGGCGATCGTGGTCGCGTTGGCAGCGTAACCCTCGGCCGTGAGCGCCGCGGCGAGTGCCTCGGCTCGGGCGAGAGGGTCGTCGCCGGCGTCCTCCATGGCCGTCCGACAACGGGACTCGAGGGCGGACACCTGCTCGGTGGCGAACGCCTCGACCGCGTCCGAGCCGCCACTGCGGGCGATCCAGCGCAACGCGGCGGTCGCCATATTGTCGTAGTGGTGTGTGCCACAGCGCACCCGAGCGGCCTCGGTCAGCAGGAACACCTTGGCCGGGCGCCCCCGACCACGGCTGCCCTGCACGGTCTGCTCGCGGGCGTAGACGTCACCGTCCGCGAGCATCGCGTCCAGGTGCCGGCGGATCGCCGCCGGGCTGAGCCCGAGAGCCGCGCCAAGCTGAGCGGCGGTGGTCGCACCCTGCTCAAGCAGCAGCTGAGTGACCCGGTCCCGGGTGGAGACCTCTGCCGCCGCCGCGCCGGCAAGGGTCGCCGGCGTGGCCACGACGGGCGCGGACGCGGACGCACCGACGGCCGGGACGGCCGCCGACTGGTGCCCGGAGAGCGCCGCCGCGTTTTTCACAACGCCAACGTTACGTAATTACCCGGAGGGTCGCAAACCCGGGCCCCGGTGATCCGAACCACCGAGCCGACGGAGTCGGACAAACCTCGATCACTACGGTGCGTAGGATTTGCGCCGTGAACCGAATCGTCCGTCCGGTCTCCGGCATCCTGCTGCGCCGCCTCGCGCTCGCCTCGATCATCGCGAACGTGGGCATCGTCGTCACCGGCGGGGCCGTCCGGTTGACCGCATCGGGCCTCGGCTGCCCCACCTGGCCCCGGTGCACCGACGATTCGTACGTCACCACCCCCGAGATGGGCATCTACGGGGTGATCGAGTTCGGCAACCGGATGCTGACCTTCGCGGTGGGCCTGATCGCGCTGGCCACCGTGCTGGCCGTACTGGCCCACCGGCCCCGCCGGCCCGGGATCCTCGCGCTGGCCGTCGCCGTGTTCCTGGGCATCCCCGCCCAGGCGGTGATCGGTGGCATCACCGTGCTGACCAACCTCAACCCGTGGGTGGTCGGGCTGCACTTCCTCGCCTCGATGGCGGTGATCGCCGCCGCGTACGCCCTCTGGCGGCGCATCGGCGACCCCGACGGCCCGGCCGTTGCCGTGGTGCCCGCACCGCTGCGCGCGCTGGCCCGCATCACCACCGTGGTCAGCGTCGCCGTGCTGGTCATCGGCACCTGGGTCACCGGCAGCGGCCCACACGCAGGCGATCAGGGCGCGGCCCGCAACAATCTGGACCCGGAGTCGATCTCCCAGGTGCACGCCGACGCCGTCTTCCTGCTGATCGGCCTCTCGGTGGCGCTCATCTTCGCGTTCCGGTCCGTCGGCGCGCAGCGGGCGACCCGCGCCGCGATCGTCCTGGTCGCCGTGGAGCTGAGCCAGGGCCTGATCGGCTTCGTGCAGTACCTCACCCACCTGCCGGCGCTCCTCGTCGGCGCGCACATGCTCGGCTCCTGCCTGGTGCTGCTGGCCACCCTGGCGGTGCAGTGGTCCACCCGGGAACGCCGCCCGGTCACGCCGTCAGCTACGGCCGCCCCGACCGACGCCGCCACCCCGGTACCAGTCACCGCCTGACCGCTCGACCAACGAGCCGCCCCCGCGCCCCACATCCGAGCGACTTCCCCGATGTTGCTGCCTCCGACAGGCGCGAGACGCGCCAAGATCGCGCTCAAACCAGGATCTAGTGGCCACTAAGCGCCGGGAAGCCACTTCAACCAGGATGTTGCGCGATCTTCCCGGTGCCGCGGACACGCCCAGCAGACCGCACGGCTGGCAGCTCGGGCGGGCGGCCCTGGAGGGGCGCTCGTGGTGGGTCAGGCGTTGCGGGCCAGGTGGGTGGTGATCGCGGTGGCGAGGCGTTCGGGGGCGCCGTCGGCGTACCCGATGAAGAGCGACGGTTCGGTCAGCTCCAGCTCGACCAGGACCGGCTCGCCGTCCGGGCCGGGGATGAGGTCGACTCGGGCGTAGAGCAGCTGCCGGGTGCCGCCGGGCACCATCGCGAGGGTCCGCTCGGCCACCGCCAGTTGTTCGGGTCGGGCGGTACGGGCGGTGATCTCTTCGGCCTTGTAGAGCCCGTCGGGGCCGAGGTCCGGCCCGGTCAGCATCGGGCCCTTGCGGATCGCGTGGCTGAACGTGAGCCCGTCCGGGCCGGCCAGGAAGAGCAGTGCCGTCTCGCCCTCGGTGTCGACGGCACGCAGGTACGGCTGAACCATGGTCACCCGGCCGGCCGCGGCGAGCCGGCGAACGTGTGCGGCGGCCAGGTCCCGGTGTTCCGGGTCGGCCAGGTCGTACCGGCCGGTGTCCTGGCTGCCGGCGCTGACGGCGGGCTTGAGCACGTACTCGCCGGTCTCGGCGGGCGGTTGCCAGCTCTCCCCCGGTTCGATCCACGACGTCGGCACGGTCGGCACCCCGGCGGCGCTCAGCTCGGCGAGGTAGCGCTTGTCGGTGTTCCAGCGGACCACGTCGGCCGGGTTGACCAGCGCCGGAACGGTGGCCGCCCAGGCCACGAACTCGTCGCGGCGCAGCGCGTAGTCCCAGGGTGAGCGGAGCACGACCAGGTCGTAGGACGACCAGTCGACGTCGGGATCGTCCCAGACCACCGTGGCGACGGCGACGCCGCGGGCGGCGAGCGGGGCGAGGACCAGCCGATCGTCCGGGTCGAGGTCGACCAGGTCGGCACAGGTGACGAGAGCGACCCGGGGTTTCCCCCGGGTCGACTGGTGATGAGTGGTCAATTCAGGTGTCTATTTCAGCGGGCCATCGTGCGCCGGGCCATCGACCGCCACAGGTCGTTGCTCGGACGCATCTGGTCCATCAGTTCACGCTCCCAGGCGTTCTCGACGGTGACTCCCGCCTGGGCGCACGCCTCCCGGGCGGTGACGGTGTCCTCGGCGAACTGGTCGCCCCACTCACCGTCCGAACCCACCAGCACGATTCGCGCGCCACGCTTGCCGACGTACTCGATGACCGCCTTCGCGCCGCCGTGCCCGGCGGCGAACGCCTTGAGGCCCGCGACCAGGCCGTGGTGCGCCTGCTCGTCGGCGGTCTGCTCGGCCGTCAGCGTCGTATCGGAACCATCTGCCATGACGCGAAGCCTAAGCAGACTCGCACCCCGTCGGGCGAGAACCATGAACCTTTTGTGATGCCAATTACCTACAGGTTTAAGGACGACCACAGGTTTGCTGTCCGTTTATATCAGGACTTTTGTGCTCAGAACACGTTGACAAAGCGCCTCGCAGCCGCCCCGAGTTGAGCCGATCCGACTCATGCCGAAAGTTACTCTGATGTGACGTTAAACCCGGACAACTCATCCACGTCCATGATTAGTCGTCAGATCTTGACGGGCACCCCGCTCCGAGCCGCCGTGCGGAACGGGTCAGATCAACGCGTCGAGCGCGACGGCCACGAAGACGATCGTCAGGTACGTCGTCGACCAGTGGAACAGTCGCATCGGCTTGACCGCCTCGCCGCGGGTGGCGCGCCGACAGAGCCGGTGCGCCTCGACCACGAAGATGGCGCCCACCACCAGCGTCGGCACCCCGTAGATCGCGCTCAGCCCCAGCGGCCAGACGGCCAGGGAGGTGAGCACGGTGAGCCACGCGAAGATCAGAATCTCGGCGTTCACCCGCCGGATCGAGGCGACCACCGGCAGCATCGGGATGCCAGCCCGGGCGTAGTCGTCCTTGTACTTCATCGCGAGCGGGTAGAAGTGCGGCATCTGCCAGAAGAACACCACCGCGAAGAGCCCCCACGCGGCCGGCGCCAGCGAGCCGGTCACCGCCGCCCACCCGATCAGCACCGGGGCCGCACCGCAGGCGCCGCCCCAGAAGGTGTTCGCCGGAGTGGAGCGCTTGAGCCACAGGGTGTAGACGAGGTCGTAGTAGGCGATCGCGGCGAGGGTCAGCCCGGCGGCCAGCAGATTGGTGAACGCCGCCATCAGCGCCACCGACACCGCCGCCAGCACCAGGCCGAAGATCAGTGCGCTTCGCGGTGACACGGTGTGCGCCGGCAGCGGCCGACGCTTGGTACGCCGCATCAACTGATCGATGTCCCGGTCGATGTAGCAGTTGAGCACGCTGGCCGCGCCGGCGGCGAGCGAGCCGCCGATCAGCACGACGGCCATCAGCCACAGCGACGGCAGCCCGCCCTCGGCGAGCATCATCGCCGGGATGGTCGTGACCAGCAGCAACTCGACGATCCGCGGCTTGGTGAGCGCCACGTACGCCGAGAGGACCGCGCGTACGTCCCGCCGGGCCACCGGGCCCTCGGCCGCCCGCGCCGGACGTTGCCCGGCCGGGTTGCTCGCGGGGCGCTCGGTGATCATGCTCACGGATTGCCACCTTCCGGCATCGGGCACGGGGAGAGTCGGATCGGCCGGGACCACTGCGGGTCCACATACCGCCCCACACACTACGCGTCGTCGTTTTGGCTGCCCGGCCGACCCGACAACGGTGCGGGCCGTCACACCACCGGGTTGAACCGCGCATCCGGATGGTCACGTAGCGCACACCATGCACAGATCCCCGGGCGCACGTTTAGGGACGCTCGATAAGGTCATCGGTGAGGGTTCCGCCCATCTGCCGAGGAGCACAACCATCGTGGCTGTTAAACGACCCGAGCACTCCGCACTGAACTGGTCCGACCTCGATCGCCGGGCCGTAGACACCGTCCGCGTGCTGGCCATGGACGCCGTAGAGAAATCCGGCAACGGCCACCCGGGCACCGCGATGAGCCTCGCGCCCGCGGCGTACCTCCTCTTCAACCGCGTCATGCGACACAACCCGGCCGACCCGAACTGGCCCGGCCGCGACCGGTTCGTCCTCTCCGCCGGGCACTCCAGCCTGACGCTCTACATCCAGCTGTTCCTCTCCGGCTACCCGCTGAGCCTGGGCGACCTGAAGTCGCTGCGGCAGTGGGGCTCGCAGACGCCGGGGCACCCCGAGCACGGGCACACGCCGGGTGTGGAGACCACCACCGGCCCGCTCGGGCAGGGTCTGGGCAACGCGGTCGGCATGGCCATGGCGGCCCGCCGCGAGCGCGGCCTGTTCGACCCCGAGGCCGAGCCCGGCGCGTCCGTCTTCGACCACGACATCTGGTGCATCGTCTCCGACGGTGACATCGAGGAGGGCATCAGCCACGAGGCCAGCGCCCTCGCCGGGCACCAGCAGCTGGGCAACCTCACGGTGATCTACGACGACAACGAGATCTCCATCGAGGACGACACCCGGATCGCCAAGAGCGAGGACGTGGCCGCCCGCTACGAGGCGTACGGCTGGCACGTGCAGACCGTCGACTGGCGCAGCGGTGACGCCGACCAGGGCGACTACCAGGAGAACGTCGAGGCGCTGTACGCGGCGCTGCTGGCCGCCAAGGCGGACACCGCCCGTCCCTCCTTCATCGCGTTGCGCACCATCATCGGCTGGCCCGCGCCCAACAAGCAGAACACCGGCAAGATCCACGGTTCGGCGCTCGGCGCCGACGAGGTGAAGGCCACCAAGCGGATCCTCGGCTTCGACCCGGAGCAGACCTTCCAGGTCGACGAGGAGGTGCTCGGCCACGCCCGCACGGTGATGGGTCGCGGCGACAAGGCCGAGCAGGAGTGGACCGCCGCGTTCGACGCCTGGAAGAAGGCCAACCCGGAGCGGACCGCGCTCTACGAGCGGCTGGCTGGCCGCGTACTCCCCGAGGGCTGGGCCGACGCGTTGCCGGTGTTCCCCGCGGACGCCAAGGGGGTGGCCACCCGGGCCGCCTCCGGCAAGGTGCTGGAGGCGCTCGCGCCGGTGCTCCCGGAGCTGTGGGGCGGCTCGGCCGACCTGGCCGAGAGCAACAACACCACCATGAAGGGCGAGCCGTCGTTCATTCCGGCCGCGCACGCCACCAAGGACTTCCCCGGACACGAGTACGGCCGCACGCTGCACTTCGGCATCCGTGAGCACGCCATGGGCGCGATCCTCAACGGCATCGCCCTGCACGGTGGCACCCGCCCGTACGGCGGCACGTTCCTCGTGTTCAGCGACTACATGCGTCCGTCGGTGCGGCTGGCCGCGCTGATGAAGCTCCCGGTGACGTACGTGTGGACGCACGACTCGATCGGTCTCGGCGAGGACGGCCCGACCCACCAGCCGGTGGAGCACCTGACCGCGCTGCGGGCCATCCCGGGCCTGGACGTGGTCCGGCCGGCGGACGCCAACGAGACGGCCTGGGCCTGGCGGCAGGCGCTGGAGCACACCGACCGGCCCACCGCGCTGGCGCTGAGCCGTCAGCCGCTGCCGACCATGGACCGCGACGTCCTGGGCAGCGCGGAGGGCGTGGCCAAGGGCGGCTACGTACTGGCCGAGGCGTCCAACGGCAAGCCTCAGGTGATCATCATCGGCACCGGTTCCGAGGTGCAGCTCTGCCTGACCGCCCGGGAGCGGCTGGAGGCCGACGGCACCCCGACCCGGGTGGTCTCGATGCCCTGCCAAGAGTGGTTCCAGGAGCAGGATGAGGCGTACCGGGAGTCGGTTCTGCCACGCGGGGTAAAGGCACGGGTGAGCGTGGAGGCGGGCATCGCGATGTCCTGGCGCGGAATCGTCGGTGACCACGGCGAGAGCGTCAGCCTGGAGCACTACGGAGCGAGCGCCCCGCACACCGTGCTCTTCGAGCAGTTCGGGTTCACCCCCGACCGGATCGTGGCGGCGGCACACGCCTCGCTGGCCCGGGTGGGCGACATCACCGGTTTCACGACCGGCAACTGAGGGAGCGTGGACGGCATGACGGACAAGCTGAATGAGCTCACCGCCGCGGGTGTGGCGGTCTGGCTCGACGACCTTTCCCGGGTGCGGTTGAGCTCCGGCGGGCTGGACCAGCTGCGCCGCGAGAAGCACGTGGCCGGCGTCACCACCAACCCGACGATCTTCGCGAAGGCGCTGAGCGACGCCGACGAGTACAACTGGCAGCTGCACGACCTCGCCACCCGTGGGGTGGACGTGGAAGAGGCCGTGCGGATGCTCACCACGTACGACGTGCGGTGGGCCTGCGACGTGATGCGCCCGTCGTACGACGGCAGCGACGGTGTCGACGGCCGCGTCTCGATCGAGGTGGACCCGCGCAGCGCGCACGACGCGGACAAGACCGTCGCCGAGGCCAAGGCGCTGTGGTGGCTGGTCGACCGGCCCAACCTCTTCATCAAGATCCCGGCCACCGAGGAGGGCCTGTCGGCGATCACCGACACCCTCGCCGAGGGGATCAGCGTCAACGTCACGCTGATCTTCGGTCTGGACCGCTACTCGGCGGTCATGGAGGCGTTCCTGGCCGGTCTGGAGCAGGCCAAGGCCAACGGTCACGACCTGTCGAAGATCGGCTCGGTGGCGTCGTTCTTCGTCTCCCGGGTCGACTCCGAGGTCGACAAGCGGCTGGAGAAGGTCGGCTCGGACCAGGCCAAGGCGCTGCGGGGCAAGGCCGCCGTCGCCAACGCCCAGCTGGCGTACGAGCGCTACACCGAGGTGTTCTCCTCGGACCGCTGGAAGGCGCTCGCCGCCGCCGGCGCGCACCCGCAGCGGCCGCTGTGGGCGTCCACCTCGACGAAGAACCCGGACTACCGGGACGTCATCTACGTCGAGGAGCTGATCGCCCCCGGCACGGTCAACACCATGCCGGAGTCGGTCATCCACGCGTACGCCGATCACGGCGAGACCCGCGGCGACACCATCACCGGCGCGTACGACGCGGCCCGGAAGGTCTTCGCCGACCTGGAGTCGGTCGGGGTGGACATGGCCGACGTGATCGCCACCCTGGAGCGCGAGGGCGTGGAGAAGTTCGAAGCCAGCTGGCAGGAGCTGCTCGACGGCGTCCGCAAGTCCCTGGGGGCGGCGGGCAGCGGTAAGGGCTCGCCGAACAAGGCGGCCAAGGGCAACGCCAACGCCGCCGAGAAGGCGGGCGGCGCATGAGCGAGCGAATCAGCAGGCTCAGTGCCGAAGTGCCTCATGACGGCACGCAGCGAAGCGGAGTGACGGCATGAGCGAGCGAAGCGAGCGAATCAGCAGGCTCAGTGCCGAGGTGCCTCATGACGGCACGCAGCGAAGCGGAGTGACGGCATGAGTGACCTGCTTGCCGGGCCGGTGGAGGCAGCCGCCGGGCTCGCCGTGTACGGCGCGGACGCGATCGACAAGTCCGCGCCGGCCTCGACCCGGGACGCGCTGGTCAAGGCCGGCGTCCCGGGCAAGCTGGCGGGCAAGGACGCGAGCCTGTGGGGTCCGGACGCCGAGGCCGAGGCGAAGATCCGGCTGGGCTGGGTGGACACCCACCGGCGTAGCCGTGAGCTGCTCGTGCAGCTGGCCGAGCTGACCGCGGAGCTGGCCGACCTGGACCACGTGGTGCTCGCCGGCATGGGCGGCTCGTCGCTCGCCCCCGAGGTGATCACCCAGACGTTGGGTCGCCCGCTGACCGTGCTGGACACCACCGACCCGGGCCAGGTCCGGGCGGCCCTCGGTGACCGGCTGGAGCGCACCGTCGTGGTGGTGGCCAGCAAGTCCGGGTCGACGGTGGAGACCGACAGCCACCGCCGTGCCTACTGGCAGGCGTTCCTGGACGCCGGGATGACCGAGGCGGAGGCCGGGCGGCACTTCGTCATCGTCACCGACCCGGGTTCGCCGTTGGAGGCCACCGCGACCGAGATGGGCGCGTTCACCGTGCTCGCCGACCCGAACGTCGGCGGCCGGTATTCGGCGCTGACCGCGTTCGGCCTGGTGCCCTCGGCGCTGGCCGGGGTCGAGGTCGCGGAACTGCTCGACCAGGCCGACGCGTTGGCCACGTCGCTCGGCGCGGATCAGAACAACCCGGCGCTGGCGCTGGGCGCCGCCCTGGGCGCGGCGGCCACGTTGGCCCGCGACAAGGTCGCCCTGGTCTCCGACGGCACCGGCATCGACGGGCTCGGCGACTGGGCCGAGCAGCTGATCGCCGAGTCGACCGGCAAGGCCGGGGTGGGCATCCTCCCGGTGGTCGTGGAGTCCCCGCAGAGCCCCGGCGCCACCGGCGCGGACGTCTTGACCGTCAGCTACGGCGGCGCGTTGGCTCCCGGTGACGTGCCGGGCGGCGGCGCGGCCCCGGACGTGGCCGTCAACGGTCCGCTGGGCGCGCAGTTCCTGGCCTGGGAGTACGCCACCGCGGTGGCCGGCGTGGTGCTCGGCATCGACCCGTTCAACCAGCCGAACGTCACCGAGTCCAAGGAGAACACCAACAAGATTTTGGCCTCGGGCCTGCCGGCGGAGACGCCGTCGTTCACCGAGGGCGCGATCGAGGTGTACGCCCCGCAGGGCGCCCCCGGTGACCTGGCGGGTGTGCTGCGCTGGCTGCTCGACGGGCTGGGCGACGACGGTTACCTCGCGGTGATGGCGTACCTCGACCGGTTCGCCGACGCCGACGCGGCCCGGCTGCGGGCGCTGCTGGCCCAGGCGAGTGGCCGGCCGGTCACCTTCGGCTGGGGTCCCCGGTTCCTGCACTCGACCGGTCAGTACCACAAGGGCGGTCCGCAGGTGGGCAGCTACCTCCAGGTGACCGGCGCGGTCGCCGAGGACCTGGCGGTGCCGGGCAAGCCGTACACCTTCGGTGAGTTGCAGGCGGCGCAGGCCGCCGGGGACCGGCAGGCCCTCGCCGGTCGGCAGCGGCCGCTGCTGCGGTTGCACCTGACCGACCGGGCCGCCGGTGTCGCCCAACTACTGGACGCGGCCGGTGATCTGCGGGCGTGAGGATGGACGACGTGACTGAAGCGGAGCGAGGAGGTGGCTCGGTGAACCCGCTGCGCGACCCGCAGGACCGCCGGTTGCCCCGGATCCCCGAGCCCTGCGCTCTGGTGATCTTCGGGGTGACCGGCGACCTGGCCCGCAAGAAGCTGCTCCCCGCGGTTTACGACCTGGCCAACCGGGGGTTGCTGCCGCCCGGTTTCGTGGTGCTCGGTTTCGCGCGTCGCGACTGGGGTGACGGCGACTTCGAGACATTGGCCTGTGAGGCTGCCCGCAAGCACGCCCGCACCCCCTGGCGGGAGGAGGTGTGGGCGCGGCTGGCTGGCAACATCAAGTTCGTCGGCGGTTCCTTCGACGACGACGCGGCCTTCGACCAGCTTGCGACGACGCTTGACGATCTGCGCCAGACCCACGGCATCGCCGGCAACGCGGCGTTCTACTTCTCCATCCCGCCGGCCGCGTTCCCCGTCGTACTCAAGCAGCTGGCCCGCACCGGGATGGCCGACAACGAGAAGTCCGGTGGTTGGCGCCGGGTCGTGGTGGAGAAGCCGTTCGGCAACGACCTGCCCTCGGCGAAGGCGCTCAACGACCTCGTCGACGACGTGTTCACCCGGCAGGACGTCTTCCGGATCGACCACTACCTGGGCAAGGAGACGGTTCAGAACATCCTCGCCCTGCGGTTCGCCAACAACCTGTTCGAGCCGCTGTGGAACTCCAAGTACGTCGACTCGGTGCAGATCACCATGGCCGAGGACGTCGGCATCGGCACCCGGGCCGGCTTCTACGACACCGTCGGCACCGCCCGCGACGTGCTGCAGAACCACCTCCTCCAACTCCTCGCCCTGGTGGCGATGGAGGAGCCGACCAGCTTCGACGCCGACGAGATCCGCGCCGAGAAGCTGAAGGTGCTCAAGGCCATCACGCTGCCCAAGGACGTCACCCGGGACACCGTCCGTGGTCAGTACCTGCCCGGTTGGGTCGGCGGCGAACGCGCGGTCGGCTACCGGGACGAGCGGGACGTCCCCCCCGACTCCACCACGGAGACGTACGTGGCGGTGCGGTTGGGCATCCAGAACCGCCGCTGGGCGGAGGTGCCGTTCTACATCCGAGCCGGCAAGCGACTGCCCCGGCGGGTCACCGAGGTGGCCATCATGTTCAAGAAGGCGCCGCACCTGCCGTTCAACGACGCCGACATGGAGTCGCTGGGCAACAACCAGCTGGTCATCCGGGTGCAACCGGATGAGGGCGTGGTGCTCAAGTTCGGCTCGAAGGTGCCGGGCACCACCATGGAGGTCCGCGACATCGCGATGGACTTCCAGTACGGCGAGGCGTTCACCGAGTCCAGCCCCGAGGCGTACGAGCGTCTGGTGCTGGACGTGTTGATCGGCGACCGCACCCTGTTCCCGGACGCGGCCGAGGTCGAGCAGAGCTGGCAGGTGATCGACCCGCTGGAGCACGCCTGGGCGGGCACCACCCCGGAGCCGTACCGAGCCGGTGAGTGGGGCCCCCGGGCCTCCGACGAGATGTTGGCCCGTGAGGGTCGCGCTTGGAGACGAGCATGATCGGGCTGTGGGACACCACCGGCAACGAGGTGGTCAAGGCGCTCGCCGCCGAGCGGCGCAGCGCCGGCGGGGTGGCCAGCGGAATGGCGCTCACCCTGATCGTGGTGGTCGACGAGAAGCGGGTCCGGGAGGCGGAGGCCGCGGCGACCATCGCCGCCGCCGCGCACCCGTGCCGGTTGGTGGTGGTGGTGCGCTCGGAGATCGAGCGGGACCGCAACCGATTGGACGCGGAGATCGTGGTCGGTGGCCGGCTCGGTCCCTGCGAGGCGGTGGTCACCCGGATGTACGGCCGGCTGGCCCTGCACGCCGAGTCGGTCGTGATGCCGCTGCTCGTTCCCGACGTACCGGTGGTCACCTGGTGGCACGGCGAGCCGCCGGCGGAGATCGCCACCGACTTCCTCGGGGTGGTGGCCGACCGGCGGATCACCGACTCCGCGCAGGCCGCCGACCCGGTGGAGGCGCTACGGCAGCGTGCCCGGGATTACGCCCCCGGTGACACCGACCTGGCGTGGACCCGGATCACCCCGTGGCGGACCCTGGTCGCCGGAGCGTTCGACACCACCAGCGCCCAGGTCACCGAGGCGACCATCGTCGCGCCGCCCACCGACCCGACGGCGACTCTGATGGCCGGTTGGCTGTCCAGCCGGCTCGGCATCACCCCGCGCCGGGTGGACAGCGACGAGTTCCCCCGGATGCGGGAGGTGCAGCTCAGCTGCGCCAACGGCGACCAGCTGACGCTGACCCGCGAGGACAGCATGGCCGTGTTCCGGCGTACCGGCCAGGACGATCGGGCTCTGCCGCTGGTCCGTCGTCCGCTCGGTGACGAGCTGGCCGAGGAGCTGCGCCGTCTGGACGCCGACCAGGTGTACGCGGAGGCGCTGGGCGCGACGGTCGGCCTACGCGGGCTGGAGCAGCGTCCCGCGCAGCGGGTCCACGTCTGGAAGGATCCGGCCACCGCGCAGCGCGCCGAGGCCGGGGTCACCGCACACACCGGCACGAGCAGCCAGGGCTGAGCCCAGCCGGGTACGACGTTGGGGCGGGGTCGGTACGCACCGGCCCTGCCCCGAAACACCCCACCTCGGTCACAACGGCCCGGGCAACGACGCGACAGCGACCGCCTCGCGGTCGGGAAACGAAGGCGCAACCCATGAGTGAGGCGAGTGTCGCCGTCCACGCCGACGCCGACCTGCTGGCGCAGGCCGTGGCGGCCCGGTTGCTGGTGAAACTGCTCGACGCCCAGGCCGACCGGGGTGAGGCCTCGGTGGTGCTGACCGGAGGTCGGATCGCCGCGGCCGTGTACCGGGCGGTGGCGACGCTGCCGGCCCGCGACGCGGTGGACTGGTCCCGGGTCGACGTGTGGTGGGGTGACGAACGGTTCCTGCCCGCCGGTGACCCCGACCGCAACGAGACCCAGGCCCGAGCTGCCCTGCTGGACGTGGTTCCGCTGAACCCGGCCCGGGTGCACGCCATGCCGGCCTCGGACGGCCCGGCCGGCAACGACCCGGAGGCGGCGGCAGCGGCGTACGCGCAGGAGCTGGCGCGCGCCGCCCGGCCCGGGCACGCCACGCTGCCGCACTTCGACGTGCTGATGCTGGGCGTCGGCGAGGACGGCCACGTGGCCTCGGTCTTCCCCGAGCACCCGGTGAGCTACGAGACCCGTCCGGTCAGCGCGGTGCGGGGCAGCCCCAAGCCGCCGCCGGTGCGGACCACCCTCACCCTGCCGGCGATCAACACCGCCGAAGAGGTCTGGCTGGTGGCCGGCGGCGCCGACAAGGCTCACGCGGTGGGGATGGCGTTGGCCGGCGCCGGGCCGGTGCAGTTGCCGGCCGCCGGGGTACGCGGCGTGGACCGCACCCGCTGGCTGCTGGACCGGGCGGCGGCAGCCGACGTGCCCGCGCGGCTGCGCAGCCTGCGCTAAGCGCGGAGCCGTCACCCGTCGCGTCGGCGGCGCAGACCCGTCACCCGTCGCGTCGGCGGCGCAGACCCACTACTCGCCGCGTCGGCGGCGCAGCGCGGCGAGCGCCTCGTTCAGCAGGGCCTCGCCCTCCTCGGCGGTGCGCCGCTCCTTCACGTACGCCAGGTGGCTCTTGTACGGCTCGGCGCGGACCCGCCCCGGCGGGTTCTGCGCGTCCCGGCCGGCGGGCAGGCCGCAGCGGGGGCAGTCCCACACGGGAGGGGGCTCGACGTCCGCGGCGATCCGGATGTCGACCTGATGGTCGTTACGGCACCAGTAGGTGACGTCCTGTCGGGGGGCGGGTTGGTGCCGCTCGTCCGGGCGCATGGGTGCGGACCCGACCCGGGCTCCCCGGATAACGTTGCCACTCGGCACGGCTGCTCGCTCCTGTCGTCGGAGGGGACCCGCCGTCTTCGGGGGTGCAGCGGCGGGCGACGCGGTGCAGCGGAGAAAAGCCTGCGCGCGGCCCGTCGAGTGACGAACCGCGCGCAGATTGTACGACTTACTGAGCCTGCTCAGGCGCCGCTGTTCAGTTGGAGGCGCAGCCAGAGCCCGAGCCCGACGATGGCGGCGAACCAGACGACACTCACCAGAACGGTGTAGCGGTCCAGGTTTTTCTCCGCCACCGAGGAGCCGGCAAGGCTGGAGCTGACGCCACCGCCGAACATGCTCGACAGACCACCGCCCTTGCCGCGGTGCAGCAGGATCAGCATGGTGAGCAGAATGCTCGTGATGACCAGCAACACGATCAACGTGTATGCGAACCAGATCGGCATGGCTGGGGTCAGTTCCTCTCGTAGCGATCCTCGCCCGGTCTGATCGGGCACGGCGGCACCGACCGTCGGACGGGCGGTGTCCAGGATACCGAGCGATCAGCGAGCAAGGTGCTCCGGGAACCGGCAGATCTGAGCGAATTCCTCCGCGTCCAGGCTGGCGCCCCCCACCAGGCCCCCGTCCACGTCCGGCTGGCCCATGATCGAGGCGATGTTGGACGCCTTGACCGAGCCGCCGTAGAGGACCCGAACCTGGTCGGCGGTCTCCTGGTCGTAGCGCTCCGCCAGCCGCTGACGCACCGCCCCGCAGACCTCCTGAGCGTCCTCCGGGGTGGCGGTCTTGCCCGTGCCGATCGCCCAGACCGGCTCGTACGCGATCACGACCTGCCGCACCTGCTCGGGGGTGAGCCCGGCGAGGCCCCCGTCGAGCTGCTCGGAGCAGTGCGCCACATGGGTGCCCTGCTCGCGGATGTCCAGCCCCTCCCCCACGCAGAGGATCGGCGTCAGGCCGTGCGTTAACGCCGCCTTGACCTTGGCGTTGACCAGGGCGTCGTCCTCGTTGTGGTAGGCCCGCCGCTCGGAGTGCCCGACCACCACGTAGGTGCAGCCGAGCTTGGCCAGCATCGGCCCGGAGATGTCCCCGGTGTACGCGCCGGACGCGTGCGGCGACAGATCCTGCCCGCCGTAGCCGATCAGCAGCTTGTCCCCGTCCACCGCGGTCTGCACGGTTCGCAGATCGGTGAACGGCGGCAGCACCACCGTCTCGACGTCGGTGAGCTGTTTCTCGGTGAGGCTCGCCGCCAGCTTCTGCACCAGCAGGTTGGCCTCGAGGTGGTTGAGGTTCATCTTCCAGTTGCCGGCCATCAACGGCCGGCGGGTGGTGCTCGACATTCAGTTCTCCAGGGCCGCGATGCCGGGGAGGGTCTTGCCCTCGAGGTATTCCAGGGAGGCGCCACCACCGGTGGAGATGTGCCCGAAGGACGACTCGTCCAGCCCCAACGCGCGGACCGCCGCCGCCGAGTCACCGCCGCCGACGACGCTGAACGCGTCGGCCTTGGTGATCGCCTCGGCGATCCCCCGGGTGCCCGCCGCGAAGGCCGGCATCTCGAACACGCCCATCGGACCGTTCCAGAAGATCGTCTTCGCCTGGGACAGCGCGGCGCTGAAGCCGGCCACCGTCTCCGGCCCGACGTCCAGGCCGAGCCGGTGACTCGGGATGCCGTCGACCCGCACCGTGTCGTGCGCGGCGTCCGGGGCGAACGCGTCCGCGACCACCACGTCGACCGGGAGCATGATCTTGCCGCCGGAGCGCTCCAGCAGGTTGCGGCAGGTCTCGACCATGTCCTTCTCCAGCAGGGAGGTGCCCACCTCCAGGCCCTGGGCCTTGAGGAAGGTGAAGCACATCCCGCCACCGATGAGCAGCCGGTCGACCGTGGGCAGCAGGGCCTCGATCACCGCGAGCTTGTCGGACACCTTCGACCCACCGAGCACCACCACGTACGGGCGCTCGGGGTCACCGGTGAGCTTGGAGAGGACCTCGACCTCACGCAGCACCAGCCGGCCCGCGACGTGCGGCAACCGGGCCGGCACGTCGAAGACACTTGCGTGCTTGCGGTGCACGGCGCCGAACGCGTCGTCCACGTACGCGTCGCCGAACGCGGCGAGCTGGTCGGCGAAGGCGCCCCGCTCGGCGTCGTCCTTGCTGGTCTCACCGGCGTTGAAACGCAGGTTCTCCAGGAGGGCGACCTGGCCGTCGGCCAGGTCCGCGACGGTGGAGCGGGCGGAGTCACCGACGGTGTCGGTGGCGAAGTGCACCGGCGCGCCGAGCAGCTCACCGAGCCGCCCGGCGACCGGGCCGAGGCTGAACTGCGGGTCCGGGGCGCCCTTCGGGCGGCCCAGGTGCGAGCAGACGACCACCTTCGCGCCGGCCTCGACCAGCGCGCCGAGGGTCGGCAGCACCGCCCGGATCCGCCCGTCATCAGTGATGGCGCCGGTCTGCTTGTCGAGCGGGACGTTCAGGTCGGCGCGCACCAGCACGCGCCGACCCGACACCCCCTCGGCGAGCAGGTCGTCGAGGGTCCGGATGCTCACAGCGACGAACCGACCAGCTTGACGAGGTCGACGAGCCGGTTGGAGTAGCCCCACTCGTTGTCGTACCAGCCGACGACCTTGACCTGGTTGCCGACGACCTTGGTCAGCGGCGCGTCGAAAATGCACGACGCCGGGTCGGTCACGATGTCGGTGGAGACGATCGGGTCCTCGTTGTAGACCAGGATGCCCTTGAGCGGGCCGTCCGCGGCGGCCTTCAGCGCGGCGTTGACCTCGTCGACGGTGGTCTCGCGACCCACGTTGACGGTGAGGTCGGTGACCGAACCGGTCGGGATCGGCACCCGCAGGGCGTACCCGTCGAGCTTGCCCTTGAGGTCCGGCAGGACCAGGCCGATCGCCTTGGCGGCGCCGGTGGAGGTCGGCACGATGTTCAGCGCGGCGGCCCGGGCCCGACGCAGGTCCGAGTGCGGTGCGTCCTGGAGGTTCTGGTCCTGGGTGTACGCGTGGATCGTGGTCATCAGACCGTGCTGGATGCCGAACGTGTCGTGCAGCACCTTCGCCATCGGGGCGAGGCAGTTGGTGGTGCACGAGGCGTTGGAGATGATGGTGTGCTTCGCCGGGTCGTAGGTGTCGTGGTTGACACCCATGACGACGGTGACGTCCTCGTTCTTCGCCGGGGCGGAGATGATGACCTTCTTGGCCCCGCCGTCGACGTGCGCCTTGGCCTTCGTGGCGTCGGTGAAGAAGCCGGTCGACTCGATGACGACGTCGGCGCCGACCTCGCCCCACGGCAGCTTCGACGGGTCCTTCTCGGCGTACGCCTTGATGGTCTTGCCACCGACGGTGATCTCGTCGGCGGTGGCCTTGACCTCGTACGGCAGGCGGCCGAGGATGCTGTCGTACTTGAGCAGGTGGGCAAGCGTGCCGTTGTCGGTCAGGTCGTTCACCGCCACGACCTCGATGTCGGCGTCAGACGCCAGCACTGCCCGGAAGAAGTTACGGCCGATTCGGCCAAAGCCGTTGATGCCAACCCGGATGGTCACAGGTCCCATCTCCTCGCGTTCTGGTCCGCCGGCTACAGACAACGGGCCGGCGGGAATGGTGTGCGCCGACCGTTGGAGCCGGCCGTCGACGGTTCATCTCGGCCACCCCGCCGCGCGGTCTGAGGACCTGACCGCCCGAGGCGGTGGGCACGACGAGAAGTGCCGGTGTCGGCCCCCTTGCCGTACTCAGCGACCATATCCGAGCGTGCGAGACCACGCTGCGCCGGGTCGTGCTCCCGGGCGCACCGTGCGGCCCCACCGTCCTATCAGACCACGAGCATGTCGGGCGTGACGGCTGCTTCCGTATCCGGGATGCCGAGGTCGCGGGCCCGCTTGTCGGCCAGCGCCAGGAGCCGGCGGATTCGCCCGGCGATGGCGTCCTTGGTCAGCGGGGGGTCGGCCAGCGCGCCCAGCTCCTCCAGCGAGGCCTGCCGGTGCTCCAGGCGCAGCCGCCCGGCGTCGGTCAGGTGGTTGGGCGCCTCGTCGGCGAGGATCTCCAGGGCACGGGTGACCCGGGCGGCGGCGGCGACCGCCGCCCGCGCCGAACGGCGCAGGTTGGCGTCGTCGAAGTTGGCGAGCCGGTTCGCGGTGGCCCGCACCTCGCGGCGTACCCGACGCTCCTCCCAGGCCAGCACGCTGGAGTGCGCGCCGATCCGGGTGAGCAGCGCGGCGATCGCGTCACCGTCCTTGACGACCACCCGATCCACCCCGCGTACCTCGCGGTTCTTCGCGGTGATGCCGATGCGGCGGGCCGCGCCGACCAGTGCCAGCGCCGACTCCGGCCCCGGGCAGGTGATCTCCAGGGCGCTGGATCGGCCGGGCTCGGTGAGCGAGCCGTGCGCCATGAACGCGCCCCGCCAGGCGGAGACCGCGCAGCAGACGTTCGCCGCCACCACGTGCGGGGGCAACCCTCGCACCGGGCGGCCCCGCACGTCGAGCAGGCCGGTCTGCCGGGCGAGGGCCTCGCCGTCCTTGACCACCCGCACGATGAAGTGGCTGCCCTTGCGCAGCCCACCGGAGGCCAGCACGTGGATCTCGCTGGGGTACCCGTAGACCTCGGCGATCTCCCGGCGCAGTCGCCGGGCCACCGCCCCGGTGTCCAGTTCAGCCTCCACCACCACGCGGCCGGAGACGATGTGCAGCCCGCCGGCGAAGCGCAGCAGCGCGGCCATCTCCGCCCGCCGACAGCAGGGCTTGGGCACGTCGACCCGACTCAGCTCGTCCTTGACCGCGGCCGTCATCGCCATTGTGCGTCCCCTCACGGACCTGTTCCGGCGTGTCGCCGGAGATTACGTACGTGTCTAACGATCGGCGCCCAGGACAGGCACCAGCGCGGCGCCCAGGGCAGCCGGATCATGGCGGGGAGTGCCGTCGGTGACGGCGACGGGGGCGAGGACCAGGCGGGCACCCAGCGATTCTGCCGCACGTTCGACCGGTTCGGGGTCACCCACCGCCTTGGCGTCGGCGAGCACGAAATCCGCCTTGAGCTCGGGCAGGTACCAGTGCAGAGCCGCGAGGTGGTCGGCGACGGAGAGCCCGAGGGTCTCCTTCTCCGCGGCGAGGTTCAGCGTGACCAGGCGCCGGGCCGAGGTGGAGACGATCGCGTCGGCCAACTGCGGCACCAGCAGGTGCGGAAGCACGCTGGTGTACCAGCTGCCCGGCCCGAAGATCAACCAATCGGCGGCCCGGATCGCCTCGATCGCCTCGGCGCAGGCCGGTGGGGCGCCCGGGGTGAGGCGCAGCGACTCGACCCGCCCGGTGGTGACGGCCACCTGGTGCTGGCCGCTCACCGTCCGCACCTCGTCCGGGGCGGCGGGGTCGACCCCGCGTACCCGTGCCTCGATCCCGACCGGTTGGCGGGACATCGGCAACACCCGGCCGACCGCGCCGAGCATCGCGCCGGCGTGCTCCAGCGCGGCCACCGGGTCGCCGAGCAGCTCCATGAGACCGCAGAGCACCAGGTTGCCCACCGCGTGCCCGGCCAGGCCGTCGCCGCCGGTCGCCGCCCCGTCGGCCCCGGCCCAGGTGGTGTCGGTCCCGGCCCAGCTGGTGTCGGTCCCGGCCGACGCTCCGTCGCCGCCGCGGTGGGCGGCGCCGCGGTGGGCGGCGCCGTCCCGGTCCGGGTCGTCGCCCGCGGTCGCGCCCGGGTCGGCGTCGGCGGACCGGGGTACGCCCACCGGCAGGGCGGCGAAGCGGTGCTGGAACAGCCCGGCGCTGCGCCGGGTGGCCGGGTGGTCCCCGGCCAACGCCACCAGCGCCTGACGCAGGTCCCCCGGGGGCAGGCCACCGCGCTCGGCGCGCAGCCGACCACTGGAGCCGCCATCGTCACCCACCGTGACTACCGCGGTGATGTCGAGGTCGAGTTCGGGAGCGCAGTGACGCAGCGCGCGCAGCGAGGCGGAGAGGCCGTGCCCGCCGCCGAACGCCACCACCCGCCGGGCCGTCATTCCCGCCCCAGGTCGCGGTGCTGGGCGTTGGCGGCGAGCCCGGAGTGGCGCAGTCGGCTGGCCAACTCCTCGGCGATGGCCACGCTGCGGTGCTTGCCGCCGGTGCAGCCCACGGCGACGGTGAGGTACCGCTTGCCTTCCCGCTCGAAGCCGGTCGTGGTGGCGTTGACCAGGTCGGCGTACGACGCGACGAAGGCGTCCGCGCCCTCCTGACCCAGCACGTACGCGCTGACCGCCTCCTCCCGCCCGGTGTGCTCCCGCAGCTCCGGCACCCAGTACGGGTTGGGCAGGAAGCGGGCGTCCAGCACGAAGTCGGCGTCCGGCGGCAGGCCGTACTTGAAGCCGAACGACAGCACGGTGACCCGCAGCCGGCGGGCGTCCTCGCCGCCGAACAGCTCCTCGATGCGCCGCCGGAGCTGGTTGACGTTCAGGTGGCTGGTGTCGATGATCACGTCGGCCTGGTCGCGCGCCTCCTCCAGCAGGCCACGCTCGACGGCGATGCCGTCGGCCAGCCGCCCGTCACCCTGCAACGGGTGCGACCGGCGAACACTCTCGAACCGCCGGATCAGCACCTCGTCGTCGGCGTCGACGAAGACCACCCGGGGCGAGAAGCCGCGCTCCTTGAGCTCCCGGATCGCCCCGGCCAGGTCGGTGGAGAAGGCCCGGGACCGCACGTCCAGCACCATCGCGGTACGCCTGGCCGCGCCCCCCGCCTTGAACGCCAGCTCGGCCATGTCCAGCATCAGTGCCTGCGGCAGGTTGTCGACGACGTAGTAGCCGACGTTCTCCAACGCCCGGGCCACCGTGCTGCGGCCACCACCGGAGACGCCGGTGACCACCACGAGCGTGGTCTCCGACTCGGCCGCCACCTGCTCGTCATCGGCATCCGGGCCGTCGATCCGGTCACCGGCTGTGCGCGCCTCGCTCACCCGTACCCCCAAGCCGTGGCGCCGCGGCCGCCCTCGGCCGCGATTGGTCAATCAGCGACTCTATCCCGCCACCGGGTCGAGTCCCGGCACCCGTGGCCGGGCGGCGTCCGCGGGCCGCTCGACGGTCGCCCTCCCGACAGCGCGCGCACTTGATGACGATCAGTAATCGTCAATATGCTCAGCGTGATCGTCGCAGGTCAAACCGACATCTGGAGGCGCGATGCACGACCTGGCGGACAAGAACAAGTACGTCGGTTTCCTGTTCATGCGGATCAGTCCCGAGTATTTCGCCCTCGGCCGCGAGGGCATCCACGAGGTCTCCGCCGAGCACGCCCGCGACCTGGGCCGCTTCGCCAAGCAGCTCACCCACGTCGTCTGCACCGGCGTGAACGGCAGGTACGACCAGGTCACCATGGTCGAGGCCGACACCCTCGAAGAGATCAACGCAGCGGCCACCGCCTTCCGAATGGGCAACAAGGCCCGCTACATCGAAATCGTCGACATCGTGGTCGGGATGAAGGCCCCGCCGCGCGGCCTCGCCAACCGGTCCAACCAACCCGGCTGACCGCGGCACCCGGCGCCCCCGCCCGGGTGCGCCGGGCGGGCGCTGTCGGCGTCGGCTCGTAGACTCCCCGGATGGCTTCTCCCACCGACCTGCGGACCGAGGGCGCGCTGCCGGTGCTGCGCCGGGTGTTCGGCTACGACGCCTTCCGTGGTTTCCAGCAGGACGTGATCGACCATGTGGTCGCCGGCGGCGACGCGCTGGTGTTGATGCCCACCGGTGGCGGCAAGTCCCTGTGCTACCAGATCCCGGCTCTGGTCCGCGACGGGGTCGCGGTCGTCGTGTCCCCGCTGATCGCGCTCATGCAGGACCAGGTGGACGCCCTCACCGCCGTCGGCGTACGCGCCGGGTTCCTCAACTCGACCCAGACCCTGGACGCCCGGCGCCGGGTGGAGGCGGCCTTCGTCGCCGGCGAGTTGGACCTGCTCTACCTCGCCCCGGAGGCGCTCGGCGTCCGGTCCACCCTCGCCCTGCTGGACCGGGGGCGCATCTCCCTGTTCGCGATCGACGAGGCGCACTGCGTGTCCCAGTGGGGGCACGACTTCCGCCCCGACTATCTCGCGCTGTCGATGCTGCACGAACGCTGGCCGCAGGTGCCCCGCATCGCCCTGACCGCCACCGCGACCAGCGCCACCCGCACCGAGATCGCGACCCGGCTCAAGCTCGACGACGCCCGGCACTTCGTGGCCAGCTTCGACCGACCCAACATCCAGTACCGGATCGTGCCCAAGCGGGAGCCGCGCAAGCAGCTGCTGACCCTGCTGCGCGACGAGCACCCCGGCGACGCCGGCATCGTCTACTGCCTGTCCCGGGCCTCGGTCGACAAGACGGCGGAGTTCCTCACCGCCAACGGGGTCGCCGCCCTGCCGTACCACGCCGGGTTGGACGCGGGCACCCGCGCCGCCAACCAGCAGCGCTTCCTGCGGGAAGACGGCCTGGTCATGGTGGCCACCATCGCCTTCGGCATGGGCATCGACAAGCCCGACGTGCGCTTCGTCGCCCACCTCGACCTACCCAAGTCCGTCGAGGGCTACTACCAGGAAACCGGGCGCGCCGGCCGCGACGGCCTGCCGTCCACCGCCTGGCTGGCGTACGGGCTGCAGGACGTCGTCCAGCAACGCAAGATGATCGAGACGTCGGACGGTGACCTCGCCCACCGCCGCAACCTCGCCGCGCACCTGGACGCGATGCTCGCCCTCTGCGAGACGGTGCGCTGCCGGCGGGTCCAGCTGCTCGAATACTTCGGCGAGACGACGACGGCCGCGTGCGGCAACTGCGACACCTGCCTCACCCCACCGGAGTCCTGGGACGGCACCGTCGCCGCCCAGAAGCTGCTGTCCACCGTCTTCCGGCTCGACCGTGAACGCAACCAGCGGTTCGGTGCCGGGCACTGCATCGACATCCTGCTCGGCAAGCAGACCGACAAGATCAGCCAGTACGGTCACGACTCGCTGACCGTCTTCGGCATCGGCCCCGAGCTGACCGAGGCGGAGTGGCGGGGCGTCGTCCGGCAGCTACTCGCCGAAGGGCTGCTCGCCGTCGAAGGCGACTACGGCACCCTGGCGCTGACCGAGGCGAGCGCCGACGTCCTCGGCCGCCGCCGCACGGTCACCATGCGGCGCGAGCCGGAGAAGCCGGCATCGAGTCGCTCGTCGAAGCCGCGCGGCTCGTCCACCGTCGTGGCCGAGCTGACCCCGGCCGCCGCGTCGCTGTTCGAGCGGCTGCGCGGCTGGCGCGCGGCCACCGCCAAGGAGCAGGGCGTCCCGGCGTACGTGATCTTCCACGACGCCACTCTCCGACAGATCGCCAGCGACGCGCCGGGCACCCTCGCCGAGCTGTCCCGGATCAGCGGGGTCGGCGAGAACAAACTCGCCAAGTACGGCGAGCAGATCCTGGCCGTCCTCGCCACCGACTGAC